>BTUV01000025.1:0-31428 GCA_045863035.1 Ignavibacteriales bacterium
ACGATGCAATCGCAGAGACAAATTTTTATCCACACAAGGTTTTTGCGATTGCGTCTTCTCATCTTGTATCGGCGTGAACATACCTTGCGTCTTCTCATCGTGTATCGGTGTTTTACCGATTTCGTCGTCTCATTGTGATAAATGAACTTAAACTTCGTGTTTCTTTGCGAATGACTTTGCGTTAAAAAAGGAGGTATTGATGTATTTTAAAACAAAAAAGCCCCGGCTGCTAACCAGGGCTTTCTTTTAATTAAAAATTAAGAATTATAAATTAAAACCAATTCATAATTCATCCTTCATACTTCATACTTCAGTTATTATCCTTTTATTCTCTTTCCTTTTTCTTCATGGATAAATATCCAGCTTACCACGCGGCCGGGGTCAACTGTTTCGTAATTATTCCAGTATGATTTGGTGCGGACGTGAAGCGAGCTGCTGTCGTCATCGCTTATAGAATCTGCCTCCACCATCAGGGCTTTCAGGCGTTTTTTCCACTGGGACATATTCTCTTTGCGCAGATCAACCCAGCCATCGTTAGCCCACATATCAATGGTCTTCTGATCCATCGGCAGAAATGCATTTCCGGTCTGCACGGGTATCTTTACATTATTACCTCGGAGCAAAGTTTTGCCGTCAGGGAAAAGTACCGGTATTCCGATTGAAACAATTCTGCTCGTTAATTCTTTATCTTCCGATATGAGCTTAAAGCAGTCATCAGAAAGTTTTTTTGCATCATATTCGGCAGCCCCCTTCATGGTGCCTGCTACTTTAGAAATCAGATATACCTCATAAAGCAGTTTTGACAGCCGCGGTGGACCAAGCATCTCAAAGGCGACTGAGTCTATTCCAGACTCTTTTTCAAGCTGCCTCATTCTGTTTACAGCAAAGTGCTGCATATATCCTGCGCGGTAACTGGGGTTCAATATTGCGTTGTCAAGCGCGTTGATGACATCATGACCGGTATTGCCTCCTTTTATTTCAAAAATGATATTGTCTGCTATCTCCTCCGGCGTAACAAACTCCATCTGCTTCTGCGCGCTGATTGCTTCAAACTCACCTCGTGAAAAGATGCCGTTTTCACCGGTATCTATAAATACAGATTGCAGCGGTTTTCCGCTTGAAGGAATTTTATCTTTCAGCGCGAAGCGGTATTCACTCCCCAGCACCTGAGCCATTTCAGGTTCTATATCAAGCAGCTCAATTTCCTTCCCTCTTTTCTTTATCGGACCAAATGTTATACGTTTCCATGCAATTGCTGCAGCCGGTTTTATTTCTTTGGTGATTGCTGTATCAGGAGTTCTTGCCATCAGGAAGAGCAGGAGTGTGTGTGCACCGGCTACGGCTGATTTGCTCAAGAGCACGCGAGATGGTTTTTCTTCACTATGTGTATAGGGTATATTCAGACCCATACCGCCGGTTCCGCTTGTGCCCACCTTAAAATAAATCTGGGTTTTTGCTTTTGCCATCGCATTATAAAAAATCTGTATATGACGGATAAGCTGCGGAAGATACATGGTGCAGAAAAGTTTTTCAATCTCGGCAGTCAGTTCATCATTCCCGGGTTTTGCAAGAAGTCGGTTTTGGAGCGTCTTGTATGTAGTATATACATCCTGATACGCGATACCGGTCGCGGTGTTAATGCAGTCGATTATTACATCTGGTTTAAATTTGGTTATCAGCTTATAGAGCGATGAGGCCTCAAGAATTTCCTGGGTCAGCTCTTCCATGGTATCTTGCATCGTTTTTTTCCGCATGACCGGATCACTCAGTATTTCCGCCCGGTCCAACTCTTTATACTCATCCCGGAGGAAAACATTGCCCCACCAGGGTATAAAAAAGTTTGCCGGATAGCCGGGGAATTCCTTTTTCAGGTGTACTACTGCTTCCTGGGCTTCTTCCTTTTTGAGAGAGGTGACTATAATACGACCCGGCTGTTCGGGGAGCATTTTTCTTATGACGGAGTTGCCAACCAGACCCCATCCGCCGAGTACAAGGACGGTTTTATTTTTAATATCCATAACGAACCTGTCTTTCCTAACTGTATGCTTATATTTGATTTTAGTTTTCTACATTCAGAGAAATTTATCCCTGTTCCGGCATGCAAAATGACATTCTCCTGCGATATCTTCGCAAGTTCAGGAAATTTGAATACCCATCGAGCATGGGAAATAGCGATTTCTTTGATATTGCAATTATTATACCAATAAAAAATGAGAACCCCGGTTTCCAGGAGACCATTCACTCCCTGCTGAAATGTACCCCGCCGAAGCGGACAAAAATAGCGGTTATTGCAGTAGTAAACAACTCCGCCAACGACTCAGATGATATAAAAGAAAATAACCGGCAGTCACTCCTCTGGCTTAAATCTTTTGCTGAGAGGAGCTCCCAAACCCGACTGCAAGTTGCCTGGATTGATGCCTCACAGCAAAAACCCCTTGATCCGAAAGATGCCGGGGTCGGGCTTGCCAGAAAGTCCGGAATGGATGAAGCACTTGTCAGACTGGCTGATCCGCTGAAAGGACTGCTTGTTTGTCTGGATGCTGACTGCACAGTAAACATGGACTATCTGATTGCGATTGAGGAAGAATACCTCTTTGGCGAATTCAAAGCAGGTGTGGCACGTTTTGAACACTCAACTGATGGACTTAGCCAGGAGCACCTGAGCGCCATTCTTTCATACGAGTTATATATACGGCTTTACGCGGCGGGGGTCACCTACGCCGGCTCGCATTACTCATATTTACCTGTCGGGTCAACCATAATAACAACCGGCGCGGTTTATATGGCGGCAGAGGGGATGAATAAACGGAAAGCCGCGGAGGATTTTTATTTCCTGGAAAAGGTTGCAAAATTCACCCCCATTAAAACAATTCATGGCGCGATGGTATATCCCTCTGCACGAACCTCCCGCCGCGTGCCGTTCGGGACGGGTCCTGCGGTTGATGATATATTAAAGGGGGAACGGAATCCCGATCTGATATATAATCCGGAAATCTTCAATTACCTGCGGGACTGGCTTTCGATGTTTTCGGCACCGGCGCTTTTGTTAAAGGAAGAATATCTGGAAGCAGCAAAAGGAATTCATCCCGGTGTGTATGGCTATCTGAGTACTCCGGTAATTACCCGTGAACTGGGGAATTTTCTTGCACACTCAAACCCAGGCAAAGATCTCATCAGAAGAAAGCGAAGCTGGTTTGACGCACTCAAAACACTGAGGATGGTACATACCATAAGAGACGGATATCTGCCGGATATACCGGTTGATGAAGCAATTGAAAAGTTTGCGGAAATAACCGGACTCACCTCACAAACGTATATACCGGATAAATCAGAACGGTTAAAAAAACAGTTGGAGTGGATACGAATAATAAAGCCGTAAACTATTTTTGAAAATTTGTGGTAAAAAATTACTTGCGCAGTGGCAAGCAAAGTTCACGCAATGTAACTCAGAGTTTTTTCGTTTTGTGTAATTCGTGTTGAAAAATCGTGTTAATTAATTCTTTAAAAGTTCACTCCACGACGCTAAGGGAACTTCCACTACTAATTAAAATAATATATTAATTTGAATGTTTTTCGTATGAATCAATCAATCTACTATGAGGACTATTGCATCTTCCATCATTTTTTAAATCCCAATATTTACGAATAAATTTCCCTATGAATTTATTAGCAGTATCTTTTCCTTTTAAATTGACAAATCCTTCATATACAGACATATAGTTTTCTTCTATTTCTAAAAAAACCAAATCAGTCAGGTTTTCTGGGCAATTCATTCTGTAATGATTAAATTTGCCATCAAGAATGCTTATAAGTGTGTTTTCAATAAGACTCGCCATAACTCCTCACTGTAAAATTAAGAATTCGAATTTAACAATTTTTTATTAATTTATCTAATCTACAAAGTTAATGATTTTTATGCAAATATTAATCCTGATAGTGTGCTGTTGCTTTAGAGAATGATATTTCTTTCGTTTGTGGTTAGTCAACAAACTAATACGGCACCACACTGCTAACCATCAGTCAAATTCATGCTATTCGTGGCAAAATCTCGCAGAGGCGCTACAGCACAAACAGCTAAAACTCCGACACTATCCCGAAATGAATTTTCCCCTCTGAAAATGAGTCTCCCTTAGCCAGACCATATTCTACTCGCAACATTCCCGCGCCTGTTTCCAGATATACTCCCGCGCCATAGCCAGATTTAACTTGCTCATCTGCGGTAACGCGCGATACCGGATTTGCTTCCCGCATATAGTAGGCAATATCAAAAAACGGATAAATAAAAGTTCTCCCTCCCGTAAGGAATCGATATTCTAAATTTGCCATCAGAATACGCTGTGCCAGAAACTGATTCTCCCTGTAGCCGCGCAGATCAGTATTACCCCCCAGAAGGAAGAAATCATTTGTTTCAAGGTTATCACCGCTAACTTCCTGATACTTCAGCCGGATTGCCGCAACCTGTCGCCGGACAATAGTTGAATAAAGATGGAAATGCACGGAAGACTTGCGCAACAGAAACGAAAGCTGCTGCCCCGGCGCCAGAAATTCTAAGGGTCCGTTAATTTTTTTATTGGACAGACCGAAAGCAGCTTTTATATATATACCATTTTCCGGTGTAAGAGGATCATTCCGCGAATCAAATTCTGCCTCCGCGCTGTTTGTAAAATACGATGAGTTATATACCGTAAAGCGGGCAACCGTATCATTCGCCTGAGGCACAATGCTTTCGTAACCGCCTCTCCAGCTCAAAGTTACATTTTCATTTAGCATATAATCTGCCGCGAAATCATATTTAAGCTGAACGTAAGTAGTGTCTTGTTTTCGCTGAAAGACTCCCCCGCTCAGGTTAACAGGATAACCAAAAAGCCAGGGCTCGGTGTATTTCATCTCAAGCTCCTGTGAGTTACGGTCAATTTTCTGCCAGCGCAGCCCAGCCATTCGGGCAGAACCAAAAATATTCCTGAAAGAGACGGTGAGCAGTCCGGTTATATAACCGCTTTTTTCATTCTTGCCAGGAGGCATATACCCGACAATGCCGTCAAAATTGTTAAACTGACGCTCCCTTACTGCAATCGAAAGAACTCCTTCATTCTTAGAGTTAAAATAAAATGTCGGGGGCTGCACCGGCTCAAATAACCGCAGGCGGTTCAGGCGCGGTGGTATTCTTGCCGCGAATTCATCACTATAGTACTCCACCTCCTTCAGACGAAGCTCCCTGATTATTACCATTCGTCCGGTCAAATCATTCCCCGTAATTTCAACCTGTTTTATTATCCCCTTCGGACCACTGTTCAGCCCCAAATAAACTGAAACAGAATCCTGAACAAGGTCAACTTTTCTGATAATAACCGATGAAAAAGGATAACCTTTTTTCTCCTCCTGTAAGAGCAGTGATTTAATTGCATTTTCAATAACAAGCCGGTCAAAGAAAGTGCCCGCCAGTTCTTCATTCACATCCGCGAGGTCAGGCATTATCGAGTCAGCGGCAATAATTTCTTTTACAATGCTGCGCTTACCGGCCGATATATAACAATGAAGTGAGGAAGAAGAAGAATCATCGGAGAACTCTTTTTGAACACTCAGACCCTCAACCGAGAAATACCCGAAATCTTTAAGCATTTCAAGCAGAAGTTTTTTTGCCTTTTCTTCAGGCAGAGAATCAGAAGCCAATTGCGCCGGAGTCAGAGCCATCTGTTTCCTGAGCGATTCAGGAAGATTCTGATCACCTGAAATTGTAATTTCTCTTACTGTCTGGGAATAAAGCGGTGCAAAAAAGAGGAGGAAGAAAAAGACAGGGCTAATGAAAAGTTGCTTCATCGTCAATCAGCTTCATTTTTTCTCCGGCAGGTTCAATACTCACCTGACCGGTCAAAGCTTCAGCTTCATGCAGAGGAACACGGCAGACATCAAAGCTGCGGGCATTTGCTGCTCCGAGCGCAACTGCAAGGCGGAGTGCATCTTTATATACAGCATCATTATACCAGCCATACATTATTCCGGCCAGGAATGCATCACCGCTTCCCGTTTCATCTTTCGCCTGTAACAGAGGAGGTGATACCACAAAATGAAAATTAAAGTTTGATGCATAAAAAAGGAACCCGCCATTGGTAATATATGCCTGCTTAATGCCATAACGGTACAAATCATTCAGGATTTCCCTTGTTTCCTTCTCATTGGCAAAATGCTCAGGATACAGCGGAAGAAGTTCGCCGGAGTTAACATGCACCACAGTAGGCGCTTCTTTAAGACAATCCTCAAGATGCGGACCGTAAGTATCAAGAAAACAGATTTTGTCATGTTTTTTTGCAAGCCGAATTCCCTCAATATATATTTCCGCGGCCTCCGGACAAGGAACACTTCCTGAAAATGAGACCATCTCAACATTAACGATCATCTTTGCCAGTTTATCTATGCAGGCGGAAATATCGGTGGAGGAAAGCGGTATATTAGTGCCAAAAACTGAAGTTCTGTTTCCGGATTCCTGCAGAAGTGATGCAGTGCGAACAGGTGCTTTTACTGAAACGGGCGCTATCGTTATCTTTTCCCACTCAAGCACCGAACGAAGTATTTTACCGGTTTCTCCTCCCAAAGGAAGAAATGCCACAGAAGGAGTTTTGAGAGCAGCAAGCTGACGCGAAATGTTTATCCCTTTGCCCCCTGCCTGCCACCTGAATTCTTCAGCACGATTGTTCCCCCCTTTCTCAAATTCATCTTTCGTATATACAAGCTCAAGCAGCGGGTTTGCTGTTACGGTAAGAATCATAACGAAGCTGAAATGGTTTTACTGACGGTAACGATAGGTATCACCATACAACGGAGTTGTTAGTCTGTAGTCGCCGAAACCGGTATTATCCACGAAAACAAATCTGCGGTTAAGTTCATAATACTCCCAGATTTCGTATGGTTTACGGTCATAATCAAAAGGGTGGCGGTCAATATTACTCGGAGCACCCAATATGATATATACCATTCCCATATCAGTTCTCCACCCTTCCGTGTAATGGGTGAAATTCCGGTTGGCATACTCAACACGGCGGAAATATTCGTTGAAAACTTCATTTTCCTGTGTGTTATCAGTCGGGTCTTTCTTTTTCCACCAGTCAAGGAAACGCTCCAGCCGCTCCTGATAATTCTGTCCCTCCTTAATTTCATCAATCTCACCGGCGGTTGCAATGTAGATCATCTGGTCAATTGCCTTATCAAGATTTTTAATCACAAAAGGCAGCCCCACCAGAAGTGAAGCAAATGTTTTATTTACCGATGCGGCCAGACTGTATTCATCATCATTAACAGTTACCACAGTGTTGTAGTTTCCGGCTGTGAATGCAAGAGAATCAAACTCATAATACATCTGACTGCGTCCTGCCGGCAGTTCAACTTCAAATATGCGGGAGTACACCGTCTTTTCGTCAGGCCCTGTAATATTGTAGCCGATAAACAGTTTTTCCGGTTTTTTCAGATATATTTCATAAAACACCGGCAGCACTTCAATATCTGTAGTAATTGTTCTTGAGATATTCGGAACGATAGTTCGTCCCACATTTTCTGACTTGGATGAATTCACAATAAGTATATCACTTATTGAAATCGGGGCATCAAACTTTCTCACTACAAAATACTGCTCCGCTGCATACTCTTTTCGTGTATCTTTGTCTTCAACAACAATTTTCACGAACACGTTTTGCGCCGGAACAACAAATGACTTTAAACTCACATTAGAATTTTTAGATGAAATGGTCTGATCAAAATTCACTGTTTCAATTTTTTCTGTCCAGACGCGTTCAGAGAGCAATGTCTTTTTATCTTCGGTATAAAAAGATGCAGTAATGCCATACTCTGCCTTAAAAGTTTCTCCATACTTTATAAACTTAACTTTATCAAACGGCATATTGATAAAAAGGTCAACCCGCGTTTTTGATGAATCAGAAGCAGAATAATTTAACAGTTCAAAATAGAAATCAGGGTTCCTCTGAAAGGTATCGTCAACCGGCTTTTTCTGTTGAGCCGTCAACGGTAGCATCAGAAGCAGCATTAGATACAGTACAATTTTCATAATAGTTTTCCTTTCAGAGGGATGCAAATAAATCATGTTCATTACAGTCATCAATATGAACATAATAAAATGATCCCGGAATCAGTTCCTGATTCCTGCTTGTTACCAAAATTTCTCCGTCAACCTCAGGTGCATCACGAAAACTTCTGCCAATAAAATAGCCGCCTTCTTTTCCTTCAATCAGCACCTCAAGAGTTTTTCCGATAAAGGAATTGTTTTTCTCATGCGAAATTGCTTCCTGGAGTTTCATGATCTTTCGTTTCCGCTCATTCTTTTCCTTTTTTGAAACAGGATCACCAAGAGGAAATCCTGTGGTATTTTCCTCAGGCGAATAAGTAAAAACGCCTAACCTGTCAAATTTAAACTCTTCCACAAAAGAAAGCAATTCATTAAAATCTTCTTTAGTTTCTGCCGGATAGCCGGTAATCATTGTGGTGCGCAGGGTAATTTCCGGTATCTTTTCGCGGATTTCATTCAGAACCTCAAGAGTCCGCCTTTTGCTTATTCCTCTGCGCATCGACTTTAGCACATTATCCGATATGTGTTGCAGGGGGATGTCAATATACTTTAGAATTTTAGGATTTGTGGCAATCACCTCAAGCACATCCGCGGGGAAGTGTGAAGGATAAACATACATCAAACGAATCCAATGAACCGTGTCAACTTTGCTTAATTCTGTGAGTAGTCTGGCGAGCACGCGCTGACCGTACAAATCCTGCCCATAATCGGAAGTATCCTGTCCGATAATCACAATTTCACGAGCACCGTTTTTTGCCAGAAACTCAGTCTCTTTTACCAAATCCTCAATCGGTTTAGAGCGGTGCCCTCCGCGCATGATCGGTATGGCACAGAATGAACAGGGGTTATCGCACCCTTCTGAAATCTTGAGATATGCAGTATGACTCGGCAGTGAAACCGCTCTTTCACCAAGCAGTTCATATTTAAGTTCACCGCCAAGCTCTTTCATTATTTCAGCATACGCTTCAGTACCAAAATACTGATCAACTTCCGGTATGTCTTTTCGCAGATCATCTTTGTAGCGCTCAGACAAACACCCGGCAACCAGCACCCTTTTAATTTTTCCCTTTTCTTTTAACTGTACCGCCTGAAGTATGGTATTTATCGACTCCTCTTTTGCGGCCTCAATGAATCCGCAGGTATTGATAATTACCGTATCAGCACGTTCGGGAAGGTCAGTCAGGGTAAAATCATTAAGCCGGATCTGGTTAATCAGCCGTTCGGAGTCAACTGTGTTTTTTGAACAGCCAAGTGTAATTACGTTAATTTTTTCCTTTACATACATTCGTCAGATATTCACAAATAATTTCAGATAGATATATACCACCGGGGAAACAAAAAGCATTGAATCAAAACGGTCAAACATTCCGCCGTGCCCCGGTATAAGAGCTGAGGAATCTTTAACATTTGCATCTCTTTTAACAAGCGACTCAATAAGATCACCCATTTGCCCGACAATACCGGTAATAACACCAAGAATAACCACGTCTCGTAACGTAAGAAAATCAAGAATCCAGATATGCGCTAAATAATAAGAGAGAATTGCGCCCCCGAAACCAAATACCGCACCCTCCCAGCTTTTTTTAGGACTGACCCGCTCCATAAGCCGGTGTTTGCCGAATGTAAGTCCTCCGAAATAAGCTGAAGAGTCACATATCCAAATAGACGCAAACATCGAGAGAATAAGATACCCCCCCTGCTCATTCACAGGAAAATACTCTCTGATCTGCAGCAGAGTGAGCGTGAACAATCCTATATAGAAAATGCCAAGAACAGTTGTTCCGAGATTAAGTATTGCAGAACCATTGTTTCTGAAAAGCTCTCGCACCAGAAGGGCAAGTGAAATAATCAAAACCGCCAGATTAAATTCCATCAGATGCCAATACTGATTAATCTGCAGAAAGATAATGGCAGCAAGCCCCATCAATAACTGCGGAAAGGCAGATTTTTTTTCAGAAATTCTGACAAACTCGTAAAATGCTATAGTACCGACAACCAGAGTAAAAATTAAAAACGGAATCTGACCGGATATTACCGCCCAGAGGATAACCGGAATGGCAATCAGCGAAACCGCAATTCTGACAGCCGTGTTTTTATTAAACGTGCTCATCTTCATCACCGCTCTCATCGTAAGAATTACTCAGATATTCCCGCGCATCAGAAAGCCGTGCACGGGGCACATAAATTTTTACGACAGAAAGATTACCCATTACGGGAAAGCTGCTGTCATTTTGCCTGAGTATATATGATTCAATACCGGCTCCTTCAAGATTAGCGGCAATCATGTCCGCTTCAATTTCTGTAGAGCACTTGGTGAGCAGCGCGTAATCATCACCATCCCCATCGCCCGGGGCAGTTGGAATATCCGGAATCAAACCATCATTCTCTTCTTTCTCCGTGTTTTCTATCTTTACATCCTCACTCATGATCGCACAGCCGGCTTAATATGTTTTTTATAATAATAATGAATCGCAAAAATCGAGGCAAGGAACAATGTTCCTGTATAGAAAAAATTCTTCTGGGAGCTGACAAGCATATCCGCCGAAAGCAGCCCGGCCGGCTGGGTCAGCTCTCCTTCGCCGTAGATAAAGACGAAGAGTACTGAAACAAAATTATTGATAAAATGCAGCACAACCGGGGTCAGCATTGAATCACTTTTATAAGCCGCGAACCCCAGAAACAGTCCTATTGCAAAAAGCCCTATCAGCCCTGCCGGGTTTACATGAAAGATACTGAAAAAAAACGCTGTAATTACCGCGGCCAGAAAAGGTTTAAAGCGGAGTTCGAAGCTGCGCTGTATATACCCTCTGAACATCAGCTCTTCTGCAATTGCCGGCACCAATGCAACAACTACAACAATGATGATATAATCAATAAATCCTTCAGTTCTGAAAAATACTTTATAAGAACCCTCTATCATCTTGTTGAGTGAGTCAAGTGCATCCTTAACGAAAGCGAATCCCGGATTATTCTGAAAAAATACTTCGGCGTAATGTCCTTGTATCAGTAAAAAATTTTGCATGGCAATAATGAGCATAAGCATCGCAAGAACAAACAGCCCCAATCCCTTAAAATCCGGCATTCTGATTCTCAGGAGTTCCCCCACATTATCGTAAATCATCTTGCTTAAAATAAGTGCCGGCAGGAGCATAAAAAGTATTTGCCCGGCGGTCTGCATCAGCCGGAGCGCGTTCGGGTCTGCCTGCTCAATATTAGCTCCGAAGATAGCAATAGTGAGCACAGAAGAAAAAATCTGATAAATAAAAAACCCCGACATCAGCCCGATAAATCCTGCCTTGACCGGTGAAATGGTCGGTTTCAGAAGTGGTTCTGGTTCCTGATTTTCATCAGCCAGGTCATCAAACTTCTCCGGCTCCTGCCCGCTCTTATTTGTTTGCTCATCAGCAGGCGGAGTATTTCTCTGCTCTTCGTTTTGTTCCTGTTCTTCTTTCATGCCTTATCTTCGCAACGGAGCCACATCGTAAAATGAAGTCCGATATATAAAAAATGGTCATGAAGCCGGTGTATCTCCATGACCTTGATAAAATAATAATTGTTCTCTGCTATTTTTTTGCTTTAAGGGGACCGGCTAATCCTTCATAAGCGGTTAATTCAGCATCTATTGAACCGATTACCACCTTGGTTTTTACTTTCACCGGAACGCGGAGGTCATCATCAGTCAGCCAGATGATGATGTTGCCCTCACTTTTAAACAAACCGCCTTCCTGCACAAGAGGTTCAACCATTATGCAGTCAAAAGTACCTGCTGCAACAGTAATACGTTCTTTGCCTAGATACACTACATCCAGATCATACACTTTGTCATTATAAAAATTCTGCAAATTATATCTGTAACCCGGCTTTCTTTTATCATAATCAAAAGTGCGGGCGAGGTAAAAAGCCGAAACTATATCATTTACATACTTCGGTATCTCATATTCCCCTTTGCTTGTTCTGGCCTTGTTCTTCCGGTGATCAAAATATGCAGAGAAATCTTTTGAAAAGCTACCCTCACGGATGTGCTGTTCAAACCTCCAGGGGAAAAGTCCGGCGGTATCCAGATAGGTTTCGTACCGGTCGCGAACTTTATATATCCAGTCAAAGCTGGGTATCGAGTTCACTTCAAACATCACATGAAATGCATTTCTGCCGGAGATGCGTTTAATTTTGGGAATCTGCATCACAGCAATACCCGCAGTTACAAAACCGAATTTAACATCAAAGGTCAGTTTTTCACCATCCTTAAATGCTTTATTCTCAAGACTACGGAATTCCTGCCCTGAGGCATCTGCAAGCAGAATGAGAGTAAGCAGATGTATCATCAAGAATTTCAATTTCATATCAGCTCCGGTTTTTCAAAAGTTTTAACATTATTTCATTAAAGACATAATCAATGTCTATAGTATTCATACAATCAAGTTTTTCACATTGTTCCCTGGTGCAGTTGCTACATTCCAGGGGCGGGGTAAAGACCAGGTTTTTAGCCGAATACGGCTTCCATCGCCGGGGAGAACAAACCGTAATCTTAGGATAAAACCCTGCTGTGGGTATGCCCAATGAAGCGGCAATGTGAATCGGTCCGGTCGAATTGGCAATGAACAGTCGGCTAATTGAACTGAGTGCCGTCAATGAGGGCAGATTTAGTCGCCCGGCCAGATTACTCGTCCTGCCATGAACTTCCAATTCAGAACATAAATTTACTTCTTTTTCTGAACCTGTTAAAACTATCCCGAATGTTGTTTTTTCAGCAAACAGACGGACTAATAACCTCATTTTTTTAACAGGGAGATCAACCGCTGACCCTCCGCTGCCCGGATGCACTATGATAAAAGATTCCGGGACCCCCTCTTCTGAAAGGATTTTTCTCACATTCTCTAAGGCCCGGGTATCAACCTGAAGCGAATAGTCAGCAGAATCTTCGGTAAGGGGTTCGGTAATCCCCAGAGGTCTGAGAAGCCCAAAATTATATTCCGCTTCATGTTTTTCCGCTGTTTTCCTGTGTTCAAAAATCTTTTCATTAAAAAGGAATGAATACCAGCGGTAACCTGTCCCGATTCTGACCGGAATTCCGGCTCTGAACAAAATCATCGCAACAGTGAAATCAGGGGAAACTGCTATTGCAGTATCAAATTTACGATTTTTAAGATTATTTATATTGGTCGCTGTATCCGGTTTTCCATTCTTCTCAGCAAGTGTTATAACCTCATCAACGAACGGATGCCCTTTGAGGAGCCCGGCAGTATATGCTCTCACCAAAAAACTGACTCTGACATTCGGGTATTTTTTTTTCACCGCCGAAGCCATGGGAAGGGTGAGAATCAGGTCACCAATCCGGTCTGTCCTGATGATCAGGATATTTTTTAGTCCACTCAATTTGTATCCCGGATTAAGTGGAATGTAAACCGCCACGGGCGTTCAGTAGCTTTTTTAATACCAATCCGGGTTGAGGTTCTGATTTCATACTTCAGCTTGAAGTTTGGCTCCAGAAGCATAATCTTATCACCCCGCAGATCGGTGCCGTTATCTTCACGAGAAATTGCAAGCCCTTTGCAGACATTGCCAGGACCAGTTAAAAGATCGTCAGCTTTTACGTCACTCCGGTTTCTGTTTTTTTGCATATACTCAATACCGTAAAGTGGAGCAATGCTTCTGATCAGAACCGCCTCACCGCTCCCCGGTTTTCCGGTAACCACATTTGCGCAATGGTGCTTTCCATAAACAAAATACACATACAGAAAACCGCCGGGACCAAACATTACCTTATTTCTTTCCGTCTCTCCGCGGTAGGAGTGAGAGGCCGGATCATTTTGCTCATACGCTTCTGTTTCGGTAATCACTCCCCCTGAAATGCCATCTTCTGTTCTCTTAAAAAAGAGTTTGCCAATCAGATGCCATGCAGCTTCAGAAGCCGGCAGCGTATATATTAATGAGGAAATTTTCTCGAATGGAATTTTACGGGCCAAGCGGATATCCGGTTTACCCTGACTTTTTTTTCAGGTCTATTATGATTGCCTGATAGTAGGTTCGCCTTGAAGGGTCTCTCTGTGCAAGATGCTCAAATACATCAATCGCTTCTGCGATATTACCCTGAGCCATAAATATCTTACCCATAGTTTCAGAGTAGATTTTTACTCCGCCGGGCTCATCAGCCGGAGGCGGTTGAATTTCTGAGGTCGCTCCCGGTTTTGGCGGTGGTATCTTTGCTTTGGATATCCGGTTTGCAAGTTCAGAGAGATCATCATCCTCAAGAAGATCAAATGTAATCTCATCCTCTGATGCAGTTTCCGGCTCAGGTTCTTCTATAAAAGTTGCTCTTCTGGTCAGGGTAAAAGGACTATGATGACGGCGGATATTTTCTAACTGCTCGCCATAAAATTCGAGTGTCTTTGCAGACCCGATAAGCATGCTTCCCTTTTGAAATGCCCTATGCGCGTTATCATAATCACCCATGAGTGTGTATGCTTTACCAAGGATGATATGAGCGGTTGCGTAATCAGGATAAGAGTCAAGCCCCTTCTTCAGTATATCCACCGCGCCATCTATATTGTTACGGTCTAACTCCGTATCAGCTTTTCTTACAAAGAGCGGTGTGTCAGGACTGAAGTCAAAGATGAGGTCCACCTTTTCGGTGAACCTCTCTAAAGGAGTCTTTGCCACAGCTTATACCTTCTTTGCGTATGCGTGCCGGATTGAGGTATAAGAAATAAAGGAAAATCCGATGAAGAATAATAGCTGGAATGGTATTGCGGCAAGTTCGAGGAAATACAGTGATGAACCTATACCAACCAGACAGTAAACTGCCATGATAGTTTCAACGATAGTTGAAGTATCAATTTTTGTGGCTGCATATTTATTAGTCTTCCAGGTGTCCTTGCTGTTTTCAACCTTAAACTTAGGTGTTCTGACAAATTCACTCTTGCGGCTAAGTAATCCCTCAATAACCGCGCGGGAATTATTAACTGCAAGACCCATGCTGCCAGCCATAAATAACGGAAAAAGCACAATTCTCTTTCTCCAGTTGGTATGGATATCCTTCTGAGAATAGAGATAAAACATAAACGAACTTACAAACGCAAGAATAAAGAGGGACATGATTGCAAAATATGCTTCATGCGAGCCGCTGTTCTTAACATAAATAAGAGGCACATTCAATATCGCTGAAAGCAAAATAAACGGGAATGCCAGATTATTAGTCAGATGAAAAGTTGACTGCAGTTTAACACGCAGGGGCTGATCTGACTTCCAGACCAAAGGAAGAATTTTCTTTGCTGTTTCAACCGCGCCTTTTGTCCATCTGAACTGCTGCGCTTTAAGAGCATTAATTTCTGCCGGAAGCTCGGCAGGAGAAGTAATATCTTTAAGAAATACAAATCTCCATCCGTTAAGCTGTGCACGGTAACTTAAATCAAGGTCTTCAGTAAGTGTATCTGCATGCCAGTTGCCTGCATCTTCAATACACGACTTCCGCCAGATACCTGCCGTACCGTTAAAGTTAATAAAGAAACCGGCTTTATTACGCACATTCTGCTCAATAACAAAATGACCATCAAGCGCGAGTGCCTGAGTTTTAGTTAAAATTGAATAGTCACCGTTCAAGTGCTCCCATCTTGTCTGAACCATGCCTACCTTATTATCGTTAAAAAACGGAAGCGTCTTTTTCAGGAAGTCCGGCTGAGGAATAAAATCAGCGTCAAAAATTGCAACATATTCACCCTTAGCAATAGCCATGCCTGCCTTGAGCGCGCCTGCTTTAAATCCTTCTCTTGAGCCGCGTCTGATGTGCTGAATAGTAAAACCTTCAGCTTTTTTTGCTTCAACGGCTCTGCGAACAATTTCAACTGTTTCGTCAGTTGAATCATCAAGTACCTGAATTTCAAGTTTGTCTTTCGGGTAGTCAATTTTGCAAACACTGTCAATCAGACGCTCAACCACATAAAGCTCGTTATACATCGGAAGCTGTATGGTCACAATAGACTCAGGCATTGTTTCGTCTGAAGGGGTATGCTTCACATTCTTGAATTTATTATAATAGTATATCATAATAAACCCATGACTTCCGAATACAAACAGAATCGTAAGTGATATGAAATACGATATAAGAACTATATCATCCATTTAAAAATTTTCTCTTTTATGATTTTATTAATGTATTATCATTACCAGCCGGAAACTGTTTCCAGCAAAATGTCGTCAGTAATTTTGTCAAGAGCTGTTTCAATTGCCGAGCTCTTACCGGCAACGCCATCTGAAGAAGCATAATCACCGTAATTTGAAAATTGTTTTTCGTATATCGTAATTTTCTTCACTAAATCTCTGTAGCGCACCTGAACACCTATGGTAATACGGCGTGCTGCAACACTCTCACCGGGGTTTACAACCATTGGCGCATCAGAAAACTGAACGATGACACATTCAATAATTGCATCGGCCTGTGTTCTGTCGGTTATGGAAAAACTATTATCTTCAATGAATTTATTCAGCAGACCGGTAGAAAAATTTTCGCGAAGACCGGGCTCGGCTGAACCGCTTTTATCCTCCGCAAAAGGAACGGCTAAAGACTCCAGATGCGGGGGAACTGAAGCTCCTGTGAAGGAATAAGGACATCCAACACAACCTGCAAAAATAACTAAAAACGGCGCCATTACCAATATCACATACCGGTACCAACTGCGCCGGAAACCCCGGGTTTTTATGCTGTCCATGACTCCTCATCAATGTTATATTCTTCAATTTTTCTGTAGAGGGTTCGCGGGCTGATATTCAGCAGTTTTGCCGCTTTTCGCTTATTTCCGCCGCTGGTTCTCAATGCATTTATCATTGCATCCCGCTCTGCCTGCTGCAGGGTTATCGCCCCGCTGCCGTTCCCGCGGTGCTTAACCGGCTCCTGTTTCTGGCTTTGCATATCCTCAAGCAGACGCTGTATTTCTAAAATGTCTCTTTTAATCTCAAAAAGCGCCCTCAAGATGAAATCCCTCTCCATCTCTTCAGAAGTTTTACCGGTCGAAACAGGTAAAAACCGGGGGTCTTCCTTTTTTTCCAGTTTTATCAGACCGCTTAAAACATCCTCAGATATGAGTGAACTCCGGCTCATGGCTACCGCCGTCCGGACAACACTTCGCAGCTCCCTTACATTACCCGGCCAATTGTATTCCATAAATATTTCCATAACCTTATCAGTAAACCGGTAACCGTTAACTTTATTGCTTTCCTCGTATTCATCAAGAAAATGCCTGATGAGAAGGGGAATATCCTCTTTTCGCTTTCTAAGCGGCGGAAGATCGATTATGACTGATTTGAGGCGGTAGTAAAAATCTTCGCGGAACCGATTATTAGCAACTTCAACCTCAAGATTTTTATTAGTCGCGGCTACAATACGAATATCTGTCTTTGATACCGTATCGGCTCCGACCGGCATAAATTCTTTTGTTTCAATTGCTCTGAGCAGCTTTACCTGCATCAGTAAAGGCATATCGGCTATCTCATCGAGAAATAAGGTTCCGCCATTTGCCATCTCAAAATAGCCCTTACGGTTTTCAGAAGCATTTGTGAAAGAACCTTTCTTGTGACCGAACAATTCACTTTCAAATATACCTTCCGGAATTGCAGCACAATTGATACTGACAAGCTGATTTTCGTTCCGGGGGCTTAGGTGATGGATAGCTCTGGCAACCACTTCTTTACCCGAACCGCTTTCGCCATGAATAAGAACGGATATATCAGACGGAGCAACCTGCGCAACTATGGAGCGAACCGCCTGAATTTCCTTTGATATACCAACCAGACCAAAATCAGACATAGTAATAATTCTCTTTCAGGGAGATACTTTTGTCAGCTATTGCAACATTCATGCCTTCTGTGGCAAGAAGCATTTTGCAATCCGGATTAGCATCAATAACCGCGATCAGTTCTGATAATTGTTCATTAGAGTAATGCGTCATAATAATCATGCCCGGTTTAATTGTTTTTACGAGGCGGCTGAGTTCTTTTTCAGATACATGCGAACACTCAGTAATATATATATCCGGCTGCTCATTGCAGAGATACAGATCATCCTCTGAGCCAATGTCGCCGGTGTAATATACTTTTTTGCCGCCGGTTGTGAACAGAAAGCTTCCTGAGAAGAATCCGGTATCTCCGGCAGCAGCAGATTTCCTGAATTTATCAAGGTGACTATTCCTGAAAGCTGTAAAAGCAAGTCCATCAGCAGGGGTATAGCTAAACCCGGTAGTGATCGGTATATATTCAATCTTAAAAGGCAAGCGTTCTTTATACAAATATGAATCGTGCAGGAATCTTTTTATATGATTAATATCGCTCCGGTGAGCGTAAACTGAGAGAGGCGCAGCCCTTCTCTTCAGTTTCCATTGCGTGAGAAGCAATGGCAGCCCTGACCAATGATCCGCATGGCGATGCGTAATGAGAATAGCGTCAATAAAATTAAAATGGATTCCTGAGGCGAAGAGCGCCTTTGATACTCCGTCACCTGCATCAACAAGAAAGCGGAATTGATCATGCATGATAATAAAGGAAGAATGATATCTTTTGGGTTCTATGAGCGCGGATGAAGTGCCGATAAAAATAATTTCAGCAGTCATCTGTTCCCCTTCACTACTTTTGAATCGGTTTTTGTTTCAGATTCAACCTGCTTTTTTATTGTGAGCGCTTCCTGCTCGGTATCAAACTGCCCGACCAGAACAATATAAAAAAGAGACCCGCCAATTTCTTTTTCTTCAAGAAACGAATCAAGACCTTTGGCAGCTAGCGTTTTAAGCAGACGTTCCGCATTCTGACGATTAAGAAAAGCTCCTGCCTGAAGCGAATAGTAAACTGACTTTATTTCCGGCTGAGCAACAGGAGTCTCCGATTCGCTGTTTTCCGTTATATCTTCCGAATATTCAACTTTAGCAATCTGTTTTAAATAAGGTGAATTCGGGTATCTGCTTTTAAGATTTTCAGCAAGTTCTTTTGCTCTGCTATATGAGCCAAGCGCGTAATAATATGAGTGAAGACGGAAAAGCGCGGCATCATTATACGCAAAGGAAGGAAAGCGCGAAAGAAGCTGCTCAAACTTCACGGCAGCTTTATCATCTTCAGTGAGCAATGCATCCAGGAATATATACGCGGGTGTATCTTTGGCTGTGGATTTTTGCAGTATGACAGCAACCGAATCACTCTGACCAGATTCAATCAGGCGCAGACATTGAACAATATCCGGCGACTGCGCTGAGACCAGAACCGTAAGGAGGACAAAAGCGAGAAGAACTTTCATAAGCAGTGACCTCTTCCGTTAATGAGCTACACTGCCTCCGAACGCACCGGTGCAATCCGCTTATCAATCATCTTTATATAATCGCCGAACAACGTAGCGGAAGTGCCTTTTTTAATTCTTACTTCCACGTAGTCACCCTCACTTATTTCTTCCTCACGGGGTATGATAATTACTTTATTTGAATCGGTCCGGCCTGCTAAAAATTCGTCTGATTTACGGCTGGCTCCTTCAATCAGCAGCACCTCATGTTTCCCTACTAATGAATCATTAATCTCAGCAGATATCCTCTGCTGCAATGCAATGATTTCCTGAAGCCGTTTTGATTTCACTTCTTCTGCAACATCATCCTCCATCCTGAACGCTTTTGTTCCCTCACGCGGCGAGTATTTAAACATATACGCACCATCATAGCGCACTTTACTCATCACATCAAGTGTCGCAAGATGATCTTCCCATGTTTCGCCGGGGAAACCTGAGATAATATCAGTCGAAAAACTCACCGCGGGTATGATACGGCGGGCTTTTTCCATAAGCTCAAGATAATGTTCAACTGTATAGGTACGGTTCATCAGCTCCAGAATTTTATTTGAACCTGACTGCACGGGTAAGTGTATATATTTACAAAGATTTTCATGCCCGGCAATTGTATATAACAGCTTGTCTGACATATCCTGCGGATGCGATGTGGTGAAACGTACCCTGATCTTGCGGTCAACTTCTGCAACCGATGCAAGAAGGTCGGCAAAATCATACTCACCATCCAGATATGAATTCACATTCTGACCAAGCAGGGTAACTTCCCTGAAACCCCGCTCTGAAAGCATACGCACTTCTGCGACAATAGAAGAAAGACTTCTGCTTCGTTCACGTCCCCGGGTAAACGGCACAACACAAAATGTGCAGAACTTATCGCAACCGCGCATGACTGAGATAAAAGCGCTCAATCCGTCTTCGCGATAAGGAATAATATCATCATAGGTTTCAGTTTTGGAAAGTTTCACTCCAATCCCTTTTTCGCCCGCTAAGGCAAGACCGATAAATTCCGGAATTCTACGATATTCATCCGGTCCCACCACAAGGTCAACAACCTTTTTTTCTTCAAGCAGGTCTTTACGCAGCCGCTCTGCCATACAGCCAAGCACACCCACAACCAGCCCCGGTTTACCCTGCTTTAGTGTTTTCATATTTCCAAGACGGCCATATATACGCTCCTCGGCATTTTCCCTGACTGAGCAGGTATTCATCAGCACGACATCAGCATCCTGTAATGTCGGGGCAACCGTGTAGCCATTCTCCCTGAGAATACCAAGCACTACCTCGGTATCAGCAAGATTCATCTGGCAGCCGTAAGTTTCAATAAAAACGCTGTTCTTTTTTTCCATTCAGTTCCGGAACAATTTCAGTATATGTGTAAAAGGATTAAAACGCGAAACAGGAGAACGGGAAGGGGATCCCTATAAGTCCTGGTTGGAGAGAAAGTATAAAATAACGTTGATTAATACCAGGGCAAGAATGCCGAATACCGTCATCGCGGTACGCTCTCTCCTCTTTCTGTCCTGATGTATTTCCCCGCCCATCTCTAACTCATCTTCATCAGATTTAAAATAGCCGAACATTTTTTCCTGTTTAATTTATGAATATCGTGTAATACAGCAACCGCCGGGATGGCAGAGTAAGAATTTACCTTACAAAATTAGGCAATTCCCTGACAAAAATAAACACTATTGCGCTGCCCATGTGTGAAAGAACACATAAAAAGCGGAAAATACCGCCCGGATTATTAGTCCGCCTCAAATATGATTTTCTGTGTGCGCAAAGTTCGTGGAAACCGGCTTTTCAGACCCTGCAGAGTGATGGTTGCCGTCCCGATTATAGTGCCATCATATTTCACAGCGACCTGCCCCTTCTGAGCTGAATCTATTTTCACTGTGCCCCCTGCCATATATTCCTTCAGGTCAGAAAGATTTTTGATCTCGAATATATGTTCAGTAATAGCAGTATTAAAGACCTGCGCTGCTATTGATGAGAGGATAAAATTTCCGTATTTGTCAGCCGACCCAAGTTTTAATCCGGTCCGGTTGAACCATGCATCCGGATGAAATTCAAAAGTGCGGTGAACAAACTGGTATTCCCCTGATTTCACAAAATAGGTATATTCTTCCAGCGCCTCATGGGAGATGCCAAAGTATGTGTACAGATATTCCAGGTCTTTTTGAAATTTTTTAAATCCTGCGGTTTTGAATTGCTCATGATGATGCCTGCTTACCTCCCGTTCAGTTTGAATCTCATCTTCTTTAATGAGCTTAGCAATAAAGAATCCTTCTGAGCCGACTTCCCACGGAATTAAACGGCGCGTCATCTTCAAATCACTGATGCCATTGAGTGCAACCCCATCACCGGAGGGGAGCGGAATTTGAAGCGGAATAATTTTGAATGGATACTTTTTAAGAAATTGCGCGAGCACTTCTTCATTCTCTTCTACGGTCAGTGTGCAGGTAGAATAAACAATTTCTCCCCCCTTACGCAACATCTTTGCAGCAGAGACCAGCAAACGGTATTGAATTTCGGCAAGATTTCTTACTGAGTCCGGCGTCCACCATTTATTAATCTCCCCCTTCTTCTGTAAAACACCAAGACCACTGCAGGGCACATCAACCAGAATTTTATCAAACCAGGAATTAAACACCTTTGAAAGCATCTCCCCTTTACCGTGCATAACTGCTGCATTCATCACATTCATTCGCTCGGTATTGAAAGAAAGTGATTTAACCCGCTCTGCTGCAATGTCATTAGCTATAAGGGTTCCGCGGTTGTTCATCAGCGCGGCAAGATGAGTGGTCTTTGAGCCGGGGGCAGCGCAAAGGTCAAGTACTTTATCCTCCTCTGAAGGATTCAAAACCAGAGGCGGGATCATTGAGGAAAGCGACTGTATATAATAAAATCCAAGTATATGCTCTATCGTCTTCCCTGCGAGTCCGTCCGGGTCAGATATACTCAGGCAATCGGGAATGAGCGGATGCTGCTCTGATGAGATTCCGTACTGCTTTAGCAAACGCTGCTGAAGCGCAGCCGGTGAAGTGCGGGCAGGGTTTACGCGTATATACTCCGCGGGCTCCCGCATCAGAAAGCGGTTATACTCTTCAGTCCACTCGGCGCCAAACGTGCTCTCAAAGTAAGAACGTACATGATCGCTGAAAGGGGTGTAATTACGGTTTGGTATCATTTCAGAGAAAATTTCAATCGAAAAATCAATCAGGTCTTCCCTAAAATCTTTTCGTAATAGGATTCATACTGCGGAATGATAATATCTTTTCTGAATTTATCATGCGCGCGCTTACGGGCCTTGTCAGAGAACATTTTATATTTTTTGTCATTCGTCAGAAGGTCAAGTGTATATCTTGCCATCCTGTCAATATCACCAATCTCAGCTATAAATCCGGTTTCATTATGACGAACAAGCTCAGGCAGACCGCCAACGCTTGAGCTGATAACCGGAAGCCCGCATGACATTGCCTCAAGTGCCGCAAGCCCGAAGCTTTCAGACTGTGAAGGAATCAGAAAAAGATCCGCACAGTTGAGAATTTCAACCAGTCCTTCCTGCTTTCCGAGAAAGACCACTTTATTCGTAACATTAAGTTCACGGGCAAGACGTTCACATTCAGAGCGGTCAGGTCCGTCACCAACCAAAACCAGTTTAACCGGAATTTTATCTTCAATTTCCTTTAACAACCTGATAGTATCCGTCACCCTTTTAACCGGCCGGAAATTGGAAGTATGCAGAAGCAGCTTTTCACCATTCGGCGCAAGCTTTTGCTTCAGGCAGGAATCCCCCTGCGGCTTGAAAACACTGCTGTCAATGAAGTTTGGTATTACTTCAATTTCTTTATTGATTTCATAATTGGTTATGGTTTTTTCTTTAAGAAACCGTGAAACCGCGGTAACCCCGTCACTCTTTTCAATACTGAATTTGACCAGATGAATAAAGGAGGGCTCAAGACCAACCAGCGTTATATCTGTTCCGTGCAAAGTGGTTATAATCTTTAAATCTTTATGCGGCGCAAGTATTTCCTTTGCAAGATGCGCGCTGGTAGCGTGCGGTATTGCATAATGCACATGCAACAGGTCAAGATTTTCAAACTTTGCAACCTCAACCATCTTGCTGGTAAGCGCAAGACTGTAAAGAGGAAATTCAAACAAGGGGTAATTGCCCATCTCTACTTCATGGAAATAGATATTGCTTACAAAATTATGTGAAAGCCGGAAAGGCATCGCGTAACTTATAAAGTGAACTTCATGTCCCTTTTCTGCCAGACTTTTTCCCAGCTCTGTTGCCACAACACCGCTTCCTCCGTAAGTCGGGTAACAGGTTATTCCTATCTTCATGTTTTGTATGTCTTTCTTTATTCTGCCTGCTGATCAGTTCTCAGGCGCGTATCAAGATTTGTCAGGCGGATACTCAGATGATATATCAGCTCGGAAATCTTTTTTATCTTTTCAAAATTTATCTTCTCAACATCATCACCCGGCTGATGATAGTCCTCAAGCATATAATCATAGAAGAAAACAACCGGAATTCCCTTCCTTGCATAATGATAATGATCGCTGCGTTCATATATACGGTTCGGATCATCCGGCTCATCAAATTTATAGTTAAACGCAAAGTTAACTGTTTTTTTATTAACTTCTTCCACAATTGTTTTCAGCTCAGGTGAAATCTTTGCTGATCCAACTGAATAGATTGAATCAGGATGTTCACGCCCGACCATATCAATATTTATCTGCGCTATAATTTTATCCATACGGCCGAAATTGTCACTCAGATAACTTGCACCCAACAGTCCTTTTTCCTCAGCGCCGTGCAGGACAATCAGCACAGAGCGTTTAATTTTTTTTGCACTCGCCAGTGCCCTCGCTGATTCAAGCACGGCAACAATACCGGAACCATCATCATCCGCTCCGTTATATACCTTGCCCCGGTCAATGCCCACATGGTCGTAATGAGCGCCAATCGCCACAAACTCATCTTTAAGAACCGGATCGCTTCCTTCTATATATCCTATGATATTTGTTGTATATCCCTGTTCCTGTGTTGCTTTTATGTCAAATGTTCCGCTGTGTCCAAGCTGAAAACGAGGAAGCTTCTCCCCCGCGCCGGCTTTCTGTATATATTCCTCCGGACTAAGCTGTGAACCGGAAAGCAGCTTTGTTAAGCCCGCCTCCCGCATAAGAAAAACTCCGCTCCGGGGGTTTCGTCTTGAAGATTTAGAAGGCAGTGAGATTGCCGGTTTGGAAAGTGATGACCACTCCTCCTCAATGCTCCTGTCTCCTGCAAATACCAATCCGGCTGCCCCTTTGCCGTAGGCAGAATATAACTTTGCAGATGATAACTCCTCCTCAACTGTCGGGTCACCGGTCGGATTCAAAACTTTGGGAACGCCGGAGGCGATAATCACCAATTTACCCTTCACATCCAGCCCCTCATAATCATTCCAGCCGAGTTCCGGAACATCAAGACCATATCCGACAAATACAACCTGATAGTTCAGAACTGTATCCGAGCGGTATTTGCTCCAGCTAACAATATCCTCTCCGAATTTTATCACCTTTTTTTCCTGACCGGCGCCAGGATCAAGCGAAAATGTTGACTTATTACTTATCTTCGTTAATACAAGCTCTACAGGCATCCGGAAATCCGGATATTCGGGCAGCGGTTTAATACCTGATTTTTTTAACTCTGAAATTATAAAAAGTTGCGAAAGCCGGTCGCCGCGTGTGGCTGCTTCCCGCCCCTCAAACTCATCTGAAGCAAGCACCTCAAGATTGGCCCTGAGATTGGTGATGCTGATGAGGTCTTTTTCCTGCGCGTTCAGAAAAAGTAGAGGTACGAACAGGAAAAGTATAAGCTGAAAATGTATTTTCATTGATTGCCAATTGATTTGTAACTATTGGGTGAAACCTGATTTTTTTAAGTGCAGTTCAATTTTTACGGGTGAAAGGGCATAAAACCGGAAATCATTGCAGAAAGCACGTTCCCTGACCGCTAATCATCCTTTTGTTATTGTTTACTGTGTGTAATTTTGACAACAAATATAGATATTCGATTCTTAGAATTCGTAAAAATATCCGGCAGGTCAGTAATTTGATGACAAAAATTGCAATCAGTTCCAGAAGTGAGAACCATTAATGAAGATTTTTCTTGTTGGTCACTCCGTTGTGGATATGATCATCCATAAAGATGGCTCGCGCCAGGATGAGCTGAAGCCCGGCGGTCTTTGGCATTCGGTCAACGGAATTCTCCCCCTGCTCAGTCAGGAAGATTCGCTTTTTACCGTAACCATGGTTTCAGATGAAAGCATGAAAGTCTATGGCCGCAATTATGAAACAGTAAGCCAGGAATACTTCTTCCGGCAGAGCCAGGTTCCTCAGGTCACACTCACACTCCTTAATAACCGGGAACGGCTGGAGGAGTACACCAATCTTCAGGAAAAACTTCCCATCGGTTCGGTTCCTTTTGAGGGGGCAGATGGTATTTTCATCAATATGATAACCGGATTTGATATAAGCGCGGAAGACCTGGGCGGGATACGCAACCGTACAGGCGCAGTTCTCTATCTGGATATCCACTCACTCGCGCGAGGAGTAGCAGAAGGATACAGCCGCCCACTTACCAAAATTAAAAATCCGGAACAATGGCTTAAAAACCTCGATGTAGTGCAATGCAATGAGGCGGAAAGCCGCATGATCTTTGATGAGACAGATGAACAGAGCTTAGCCGGCCGTGTACTTGCGTGCGGTCCGGAGGTATTTATCATTACCAAAGGAAGCAGAGGCGCAAGGGCTTATTACCGTCAGCGCGGTGAAACAGCTTCGGTTTTCATCAGCGGAATTCCGGTATCCGTTACTACTGAAGTCGGGTGCGGAGATGTGTTCGGTTCAGCGTTTTTCTATTATTACTGCAAAACAAAAGACGTAACCAGAAGCTTGAAAAAAGCAGTCTCTCACTCGGCTAAGTTTGTGGAAACCGGGTTTGGTTTATGAGCATTCCTGCAATAATAGTATTTTTGCAACAGAGATTCTCAATGACATGCGCCAACTTATTTTTCGGAAAGGTTTATCACCGGTATGAAGTATAAGAAAATCATTACATCACTCTGTATCATAATTGCTCTTTTTTCCGGCATTGCCACATCATCCGGGATATTCAGTTCTCAGGTTACCCCTTCTTTTCAGTATGAAACCGTACGAGGCGACACGGTTCTTATATATGGCAAAGGACTTTACGCTCACATGTCTGCCGATGTTGCAGTACAGGGAATAGCACAGGATTATATCACACTTTTTCTCGGTGTGCCTCTGCTGCTTTTCGGTCTGATCAGAGCAAGAAACAATTCTCTCAGAGGCACTATACTTCTCACGGGCACCGTATTCTATTTCCTTTTGACGTATCTCTTTTACCTTGCCATGGCAATGTATAATAAGATGTTTCCTGTATATATACTGCTGCTTGCCGCATCATTGTTCTGCCTGCTGCTGCTTCTTATTCCATTTGACATAGAACGATTCAGAGAGAGTATAAAATCTGATGTGGTCTATAAACAGAGCGGAATCTTTCTGATGATTAACGCGGGGCTGATTGCACTTCTCTGGCTGAGTATCATAATTCCGCCGATTCTTGACGGGACAAACATCCCGAAACAGGTACAGCACTACACCACACTCATCGTGCAGGGATTTGATCTGGCTATTTTCCTTCCGATGGCATTTGTCTCCGGATGGATGGCCGTGAAAAAGCAGATGTATGGATACCTGTTCACAACCGTATATATGATATTTCTTTCCATCCTGATGCTTGCGCTCGTATCAAAAATCCTCTTTATGGCAGCGGAGGGAGCAAGTGTCATTCCGGTCATTTTCATCATGCCGCCGATAGCCGGCATTGCCATCTACTTTAGCTGGCGTCTGCTGGGGAATCTGGAGAGAGGTGTGAAGTGAAGCAATGACAAAAATATCTTCTCTGCAATAACATGGTTAATTTTCGTGACTTCTGCCAATTAGTGTAACACTTCTTCTGTCCGATTCCGAAGCCCCGTCAGGTACATTCCTGCCAACTTGTAATTCCTCCTGAATTGTCTTTGAATCCGGCGGATTCATAAATTGGTAGCAAATGCGAATCCCAGAAAATCACCTACCAATCTGCATTTCCTCCGGAATTGGTTCTGAAATATATCATGGACAAACACATCCAAAATGAATTTAATTTAAGGAGGAATTTTCATGGTTTTGAAGAGGCAGAAGAAGAAATTCTTTTGGCAATAACCCTCGATAATGAAACCAGACCGCACTGAATTTTATGACCGCGAACACCTTCAGAAGTGTATAAGGCAGGTCGAAAGGCGCGAACCTAACCCTTTCCTGGCTCAGATTATTCTTAAATACTTTCCGGTTTTTTCACAAATTTCGCATATATTTTTTTGATTTTCCAAAAATATGGCTTATTTGCGTGTCTTATTTTGTCGTCTTTATCTAAATCCGAGAATCAGTATCTTTGTGAATGGATCAAATTGTTTTTAAGACCCGGATATTAATTATCGGGGCAAATGGATCGCTGGGGCGGAGGTGTGCTGAGGTATTTCAGAGCAGACCGGATATTGAGCTGATGTTAAGTTCAGCCACAGACCGGGGGCTTTTTCCGGCTGAGCAATTTGTAAAAGTGGATGCAACCAGAGCCGATGAGGTTAAAAAGCTGGTCTCCTCATTCCGGCCGGATCTGATTATTAACGCGTCTGCTTTTACCAATGTTGACTTGTGTGAGACGGAGAGACAGAATGCCTGGCTGACAAACGTCCGGCTGGTGGAAAATCTCGCGGATGCTGCCCGCGTTTTTGACAGTTATGTAATTCACATTTCCACTGATTACGTCTTTGACGGGTCGCGCGGTCCTTATTACGAAACAGATAAAACAAATCCGGTTTCATACTACGGGCGCACAAAACTTGCCAGTGAGAATGCGCTGAGGATAAGTGGTGTCCCGTTTACCATACTGCGGACGAATGTACTCTATGGAATTTTCCCCGGCGGAAAGCTCGATTTTGTCCGATGGGTTGTACACTCAATCCGAAAAGGTGAGACAATCCGTATCGTAACAGACCAGATAAACAACCCTACATTTGTGGATGATCTGGTTTCGGCAATCGAGAAAGTTTATCACCACAAAAAGCAAGGCATCTATCATACCGGCGGGATGGAATTTCTGAGCCGTTATGATTTTACGCTGCGTATCGCGCGGATTTTTAATCTTGACACTTCATATATACAAGCTATTAAAACCGAAGACCTGAAACAACCGGCTAAGCGACCGCTGAAATCTGGTCTTTACACAATCAGGGCGCAGTCTGAGATTGGCTATCGCCCTCACACGCTCGATGACTCTCTTTATCTGATGAAAAAAATACTGGAGTTGTAACTTGCTACAATTTGTTTTCTTTCTGCTTTTTTCCGCTGTATTATTTTCGCAGCACACACCCCCGGAGTGGAGCAAAGGCATCATCTGGTATCAGATTTTTCCCGAGCGGTTCTTTAACGGAGATACACTGAATGACCCTGCAGCCGATAAAGTTCTTATCAATAGTACAAAATCAAAAGAAGGTTGGAAAATAACACCATGGACCTCCTCCTGGTTCGCCGAGTCGGAGTGGGAAAAACTTCAGAGCGGTAATCTGCGCGATCACCTGACCGACCGCAGATACGGCGGGGACATAGAAGGCATCATCCGGAAGCTTGATTACCTTCAGCGTACCGGTGTTAAAGGCATCTATCTTAATCCGGTTTTCGATGCAGTTTCAATGCACAAATATGACGGTTCAACATTTCATCATATTGATGTTAACTTCGGTCCCGATCCCGCCGGCGACAAAAAGCTGATCGAATCTGAAAACCCATCTGATCCCAAAACCTGGGTCTGGACTTCTGCTGATAAACTTTTTCTCGAGCTAATTAAACAGGTTCACGCCCGCGGAATGTATATCATCATTGATGGAGTGTTTAATCACTGCGGCGAGCAGTTCTGGGCTTTCCGGGATGTTATAAAAAATCAGGATAATTCACCTTACAAAAGCTGGTTCAGAATTTCAGCGTTTGATGACCCGGTAACTTCAAATAATGAATTTGATTACAAAGGATGGTGGGGTCATAAGTCCCTGCCTGAATTCGCAAGAACAGAAACAAACCTCGCTGCCCCCGTTAAGGAGTATATATTCCACGCAACAAAACGGTGGATGGACCCTGATGGTGACGGCAATCCCGCGGACGGCATTAACGGCTGGCGGCTGGATGTCGCTCGTGACGTACCAATCGGTTTCTGGAGAGAATGGAGCACTATGGTGAGAAAAACGAACAAACAGTCGCTTATCATTGGTGAACTTTGGGAACTCTCGCCTGATTTTGTTTCAAAAGAGGGTGTTTTTGACGGTTTGATGAATTACAATTTTGCTTTTGCGGTTAATGATTTCTTTATTGCGGACAGAAAAAAAATTACCGCGACAGCATTTGTTCATGCACTAAAGACGATTGACTCAGTTTATCCGGCAGAAAATCAGCATGTCCTGCAGAACTTAATAACCTCCCACGATACAGAACGGTTAAGCTCACTCATTGAAAACCCGGACCGTCCGTATGACCGTGATGCTGACTATCGAAATAGCAGTTATAACCCCGGTCAGCCCTCACGCGAGTCTTACGAAATGCAAAAACTGATTGCTGCTTTCCAGATGACGTATCGCGGCGCGCCCATGATATACTATGGTGATGAAGCGGGTATCTGGGGCGCTGATGACCCGCATTGCCGCAAACCGATGCTCTGGGACGGGCTTCAGTATGAAGCTGAAGAAATTACCGCGGTTACCGGTTTCAGTAAGGGCTGGGGTGTATATAAAGTCTCCCCCAACAAAGATATATACTACCGCTACATGCACCTGATGAGGATCAGAAACAGCAGCAACGCTTTACGGTTTGGCTCTCTTGATTTTATTTATACAAATGATAAAAATAAAAGTTTTGGTTTTAGGCGTGAACACGGAGACGAAAAATATTATGTCTTTTTTAATCTTTCAAATGATCAGGATGTAATTGAAATACCCGTTACCGAAAAATCAATCAGGGATGTGTTCTCAGGAGAAAAACTCACTCCCCGCGATAAAAAGCTCCGGTTTGTTCTCTGGGGTAAATCATTTGCTATATATAATATCGGCAGGGATAACTGAGCAGGGTATGGCACTGAATATTCAGATTTTCGGCACGAAGAAATGCAAAGAGTCGGCAAAAGCGGAAAGATATTTCAAGGAACGCCGTATTCCCTTTCACTACCGCAATCTTTCTGAAAAAGGAATCAGCAAAGGAGAGTTAGACAGCATCTGCACTGCTTACTCATTAGAAGAACTATTGGACACAGAAGGCAGTCAATATAAAAAAAGAAATCTGGCTTATATACGCCATGACCGGGAGTACGAGCTTCTTAACGATCCGCTCCTCTTTAAAACTCCGATAGTACGCAATGGCAGAAAAGTAACTGTGGGTTATCAACCGGACGTGTGGAAACAATGGAGCGAAGATAATTAGTAATTAGTAGTTAGTAATTAGTAATGAATGACATTATTTATTAACAATAATTCTCTGCTCTCTATTTTTAATTCTTAATTCTTAATTTTTAATTAAAATAAAATTCCCCGGCAGTGATTTCTCATTACCGGGGAAGTTTTAGTTAAGTTATTTATTTCCTGACTTCTGCCAATTAGTATGACGCATTTTATTTCAGAAATGACAATTTCGGCTTAGAATCTTGGCTTGTTCCAGAATGTTTGCAGAAAGTTTGCCCTGCTGCTGTATCCTCAATAATGATCTTCTAAATCTTCTTACTTGTAATTGTTATACATCTGAGATGAACAATGAAGAATTAAAAATTAAGAATCTGCGATGAACAATTCCGAAGCCCCCGGGAATCAATGAAGAATTAAGAATTAAAAATTAAGAATCTGCAATGAACAATTCCGAAGCCCCCGGGAATCAATTAAGAATTAAAAATTAAAAATTAAGA
>BTUV01000026.1:0-31402 GCA_045863035.1 Ignavibacteriales bacterium
GCTCGGTGACCGGGAAGAAGGGACGGCTCCGCTCGGTGACCGGGAAGACGGATGGTTCTTTATTAAGAATGAATGTATTATCTGCAATCATAGTCCTTAACGAAACCAAAAAACAAATATAACTTTTAGGGGTTAACTAATGGGTTACTAAAAGGGTTAACAAAAGGGTTAATTTTATAAAATTTGATATTTTATTAAAAAAAGTTTAAAAATAATCCTGTGAGTTATAATACTGTATATTATAATGCGAATTTTAGTTGGAAGTTATGAGGAATGCAACCGTAATACTTGATTCAATTGCAAAGTATGAGCCCCAAAAATTGGGGTCATCCAAACAGATTTATGGATGACCCACTTAAAATTGGCTTAAGAAATTTTAGTTCTAAATTTTAAACCGTAGTCCCTTTCATTGCAAACTTATTATAAAGCAATAGCCCGATAATTGAGAAACATCCTATTCCGGTAAAGATCAACCACATAGTTGCAGGGGAGTTCAGTCCGTCAACATAATGGGTGTAAAGAGTTGCTCCTAATATACCGCCAATGCCACTTCCAATAACTCCGTAAAGGAATGCATATCCCAGGTATAATGCTTTTTTATCGGGCGGAGCTATCAACCCAACATAGCTGAGGAATTTTGGATGTGCAGTCATTTCTCCGATTGAGAATACAATAATGCCGGTCATAAATACCCAGATACTGTTTGAAATTGCGAGTATTGCGATACCAACAGTACCCATAACCAGACCGGCGATCATGGTTGGCAGTGCTTTGAACTTCTGCACGATGCGGGAGATAAATAACTGTAATGCAATTATAGTAAACGCATTCAGCACAGTTACATGTTCAGCATCAAACACCCAGTTCGGATTAGAAATAAAGATTCCAAGAAATGAGTTAACTGCATTATTCATCGGTGTTACATCAATATAGTCACCTAAAAACCATAACACAGTGTCAAACATCTGGAAATAGAGAATCCAGAACGATGAATAAAGGACGATTAGGAGTATAAACCTGAAATCTCCGAGAACCATCAGCATTTCTTTGAATACCTGACTCATTGGCTTAGTATTCTTTGGTCGGTCGGGTTCTTTATAAACAAATAAATTGAGCAGCAGCAGTGAGCCGGTTCCAATTGCAGCCATAAAGAATATATATGACCATGATATTGCTTTCAGGTAGGGGACAAGTATGAGCGGAAAGAGGAAAGCCCCCAGATTGATTGACCAATAGAAGATACCAAATCCAAGCGTTGAGTTGCTCTCATCAGTGGTTCTTGCTATTGTACCTGAAATTACCGGCTTAAAAGTGCCTGCACCCAATACCATTAATATAAGTGCTAAAAACACTTGTTCATAAGCGGTTACCAGTCCGGTTGCGAAATAACCAAGACTCATTACGGTAAAAGCAAACATTAGTGTTTTGCGGTATCCAAAGCGGTCAGCAATTGTTCCGGAAAGAATTGGCAGGATATACAGGATGGGAGTAATAACGCTTTTGATGACGCCCACTCCCTCCTTTGAGTAACCAAGACCCCCTTCCTGAGTTGTCATAACCATATATACGGAAAGTATGGACATAACTCCGTAATAGGAACCTCTCTCCACAAATTCCATGAAGATGACGACCCAGAAATTAAATGAGAACTTTTTAAACAAGTAATTTTCCTTTAGTTAGAATGAGAAGGTGTTTTGTTAAAGAGCATGTTATAAAAGAACATGCAAAGAGTTGCCAAAATACCGATGCCAAATAATATCAAAAAGATAGCATTTGGATTGTTTTGTGCTTTTGCAAAAGTTTCATAAAGGTAACCACCCATAGTTCCCCCGAAAACCCATCCCATAGCCACCGGCAGAAATGCGTAACCCTGGAAAAGACCAACCTGTCCTTTCGGTGCGATGTCGGCGATATATTCATAATACCTTGGCGCCTGAGTCTGCTCTCCGATTGAGAATACCACTAATCCTGCAATTACCATTGGGATTGTCGGATTAAGGAAAATGATTCCCCAGCAAAGGGCAGAGATAGCGAACCCAAGGATGATTGCATAAATTGTACGGATATCTTTTGTTAAACGATTTATCACAAGCTGCAGCAGAATTATTGACCATGCACCTACTGATTGAATAAGTTCAAACGGGGCATCCTTTGAAATAAAATCGGTAACATAATAAGGGATGATGATAAATATCTGCCAGAACATCAACCAGTACATGGCAAAAATGGTTAAGAAGATCATAAACTTGATATTTGAAAGAACCCGGAGCAGGTTCATAAAAAGTTCACCCAGACTTTTTGTTGTCCTTTGGTCAGCGGTTGTAGGTTCCTCAAAAAAGATAAAAGTAGAGATGACCATAAGAAGGCAGCTTACTGCTGATACTACAAATACTGCCTGTATGCCGATGGAGTCTCTCACGAAATAAGCAATGAGTGGTCCTACTGCTCCGCCTATATTAACAAGCCAGTAATAAATTGCGTAGCCAAGTGATTTGGTTTTTTCAGTACTGGTGAAAGCGATAGTGCCAAGTACACTTGGTTTAATAAATGAGCCGCCTATTGCAGTAAATACAAGAATTGCTACCAGAAGCGGGTATCTGTCCATATTGCCATATAAACCGGCAAACTGCTCCATTGCAATTGAGCCAATAAGAAAGTATCCGAATGCAAGCACTGAAAATGCAAACATGAATGCTTTTCTGAATCCGATTTTATCGGCAATGGCACCGGCAAAAATGGGGAGGAAATATATAAGTCCTCCGAAAATTGAGCTGAGCTGTCCGGCCTCCCTCTCGGTAAATTTTAAATAATCTCTCAGATATATACTAAGTATGGTTGCCTGCCCATAATATGCAATTCTTTCGAAGAGCTCCATAATATTGGCAACCCAGAAGGATTTTTTAAATCCATCAATAACTTCTTTAATCTTATCTGTCATATCGTCCTTTCATGTTTATTCTTTATCTTCAACTCTGAGAGTGAGTAACGCGGCGACTATCATTGAGCAGCCGCCCAGGATGAGAGCATAAATTGACTCACCGCCAAAAAAACTTTTAACAAAAAAACCAAGGATACCGGCAGCTACAATCTGGGGTATTACAATAAAAAAGTTAAAAATGCCCATATATACACCGGTTTTTTCAGGCGGAAGTGAACCTGCGAGAATCGCGTAAGGCATGGCCAGTATCGAGGCCCATGCAAGCCCGATTCCCATCTCCGACACAATGAGCATATTCGGGTCTTTTATAAAATAAAATGAAATGAGAGCCAGTCCGCCGGTAATTAAACTGATTGCGTGTACGGTTTTTCTGCTGGTTTTTGCAGCAATGACCGGGAGTAAAAATGCAAACAGAGCAGCAAACAAATTATATGCAGCAAAAAGGATACCTACCCAGTCACCTGCATCATTATATTCTTTTGATGAAGCATCAGTTGCACCGTAAATATGGTTGGCAACCGCGTTTGTTGTATATATCCACATGGCGAACAAGGCAAACCAGGCAAAGAACTGAACAAAAGCAAGCTGAATCATGGTACGCGGCATGGAGATAAAGGAACTGAATATATCGGCCGCTCCTTTCATGAATCCTTTAGTCTCCTCGCGTTCCTGCAGGAATTTTTCCATATCCTGCGGCGGATACTCCTTTGTCTTAATTACTGTCCAGGCGATTGCAGTGATAAAAGCAAAGGCACCGACATAAAATGAATATTTAACAGAAGGGGGGATGATTCCCGGCTCGGCAGTATTTGCTATCCCGAAGAAATTAGTGAAGATGTAGGGGAGCGCTGAGGCAACAACGGCTCCTGTCCCGATGAAAAATGACTGTACCGCAAATCCGGCAGTTCTCTGGTCTGAGGGGAGCAGGTCAGCAACCAGTGCTCTGAAGGGCTCCATCGAGATATTGATTGAGGCATCCATCATCCACAACATTCCGGCTGCGACCCAAAGAGCCGGGGAGTGGGGCATAAAAATCAGAGCGATGGAGGAGAGAACCGCTCCGGCTAAGAAAAATGGTCTGCGCCTCCCTAATTTGCCCCAGGTTCTATCGGAGAGATATCCGACTATTGGCTGCACCAGAAGACCGGTTGTAGGGGCTGCAATCCAGAGAATCGGGAGTTCATCAATTGAGGCCCCAAGTGTTTCAAAAATTCTGCTAACATTGGCATTTTGCAGGGCAAAGCCAAACTGGATTCCAAGGAATCCGAAACTCATATTCCAGATTTGCCAGAATTGAAGTCGTGGTTTATGCATTATTGCTTTCCAGTATATTGCACTATGAAATAATAAACTTGACGGGCTGAAAATAAAAAGAAATAATGTAATTACTTTAAAGGAATATGGAAAACCGTACTGAAATAAGCGTATTGATTCGCCCGGTGCTAAATGGCAGGGGTAATGCTCTTTTCTTTACTCCTCCATTTTATCCGGAAGCGAAAACCATACTCTTCCGGAAGCCCGCCTTTGTAAAAGAGATCCGGGGGATTGACGACATCCGGGAAATTGAAAACCGGAGAAAGCTTAACCCATCCTCATACGGCACTCTACTCCTGGATTATGAATTTGGTTTCCGGATTGAAGCGAAAATGTCCCATCGTGATTATACCGATTCCCTGGCAACCGGTCTCTATTATGAGTATCCCGCGGAGAATGCTGAAATCTATGAGGCAGCATCCCTCTCTCCAACCTTAAAGAAAAAAAGACATTACAAAATCAGTAATCAGCATTTGAGCGATTCGCCGGATGAATACAGGGGAAAAATAGCGCGGCTGAAGGAGTATATCGCAAAAGGTGAGACCTATCAGATTAACCTCACCACTGAATCCAGGTTTCAGCTTGAGGGGGACCTGCTCACCTTCATCGCAGATTTAATGAAGAAACAATCAGCCCAATATATTACTCTCCTTAACACAGGGTCTAAAATTATTATTTCTGTCTCTCCGGAGCTTTTTTTTAGAGTAAAGGGAAATGAAATAATAACCGCTCCGATGAAGGGAACAATCAAAAGGGGAAGAAACCTTGATGAAGATGAGAGACAAAAAGAGCACCTCAAAAACAGCGAGAAGGAAAAAGCAGAAAACCTTATGATTGTTGACCTGCTCAGAAATGATCTCGGAAAAATTTGCGAGTTTGGCAGTATAAGGGCAGACCGGCTTTTTGAGGTTGAAACTTTGGAAACTGTTCACCAGATGGTTTCTTATATCACTGGAAAATTAAGGCAGGGTACAGGTTTGACCGATATTATCTCAGCGCTTTTCCCTTGCGGTTCGGTGACCGGTGCGCCAAAATTCCGCTCGATGGAAATCATAAATGAAATTGAAGAAAGGAAGAGGGGATTATACACCGGTAGCATCTTCCTCTTTACACCCGACGAAATAACGGCTAATGTGGCAATTCGTACAGCCGAGCTCACGGCTGATCCTGCAACCAGGAAACATTACAGCGGAATTCTCCCTTTAGGAAGCGGGGTTGTTTGGGATAGCACTCCGGAAGCCGAATACGCAGAGATTGAGAAAAAGGGGGAATTCCTGATGCACCGTCACCGGGATTTCCTGATATTTGAGACGATGTATTTTGACGGGGAATCTATACCATTGCTTCATCTTCATCTAAGCCGGTTAAAAAATGCCGCCAGTTTTTTCCTTTATAGGTTTGACGAAATGGAAATCATGAGGGCATTGCAGGATAATTTGTTAAAAGGGGAAGAAACCATCATTAAGGTTTTGATAAGCAAATGGGGAGAAGTTGAGACGCTTAAACGAAAATATGAGAAGATAACCAGAAAACTGCGGATTTTCCTCTCTTCTTATCCTGTGAACTCAGGAGATACTGAACTTTATTTTAAGTCCACACTGAGGGGTTTTTATACCCTTGAGTATAAACAGGCACTTCAGAGGGGTTATGATGAGGTAATCTTTATGAACGAACTGGGCAGGATAACTGAGGGAAGCTGGACGAATTTCTTCTATGAAATGGGTGGACAGCTTTATACCCCGGAGCAATCGGAGGGACTCCTGAATGGCGTGCTGCGGCAGAAAATGCTTTCGGAGAAGAAGCTGAAAGAGAGAAATATCACACCGGCCGAACTAAGTAGCTGCGGGAGTATTTATCTTGGGAATTCAGTAAGGGGTCTGATGCCGGTAGCGGAGATCATTCACCGAAAAAAGCGCGTTTTTTATAATAAAAACTGAATTTTTACGCTATTTTTTTTATCTTTCAGGATAAATTAATTTAGAAGGTATGGCAAAGGATCTGGCAAAAAGAAAGCGTGAACACCTGAAGTTATGTCTGACTGATAAGGTGGCTTTCAGAAAAAAAACATCCGGTTTTGAAGAGTATGATTTCATTCATGACGCTTCAACCTCCGTTTCGCTTGAGAAAATCTCTCTGAAGACCAGATTTTTCGGATTCACCTCATCGCTTCCATTCATTATTTCCTGCATGACCGGCGGAACTGATGATACGAACAATATTAACAAAAAACTGGCGGTTGCTGCATCCGGACTTTCAATTCCATTGGGTTTGGGGAGTTTGCGCTACGCCCTCTACTCTGATGAGCATGACCATATTTTCCATGAGATAAGGTCTCTGGCGCCTGACGTCCCTTTAATCGGCAATATTGGTATTGCCCAGATAACTAAGCGGGAGGGATTTGAAAAATTGCTCAGGATTTCAGAAGATATCAGGATGGACGCTATAGCAGTGCACTTTAACCCGCTACAGGAGCTTTTTCAGAAAAATGGTGAACCGGAATCCTCGCGGCTTGATGATGCCTTTGCTGAATTTGTAAAATATATAAAAATACCGGTCATCGCTAAAGAAGTTGGCTCAGGCATAAGCGCTGCAGCCGCCGCAACATTTTTGAAATACGGCGCTTCGGCTATTGACACAGCAGGTGCCGGGGGAACCAGTTGGTCGGGGGTGGAGTTTCTAAGGAGTAAGAAAGAAGATGAAGAAACAGAGATTTTCTGGGATTGGGGTATTCCTTCTTCATATTGTATCAGGACGATACAAAAACTAAAAAGGAAGAAAAACTTTTTACTTATCGGGTCTGGCGGAATTAATGATGCACTTACAGCCGCCAAAGCGCTCGCGCTGGGTGCTGATTTTGCTGCAACTGCAAGAACTGTCCTGAAAGTGCTTGAGAGAGAAGGCGCGGAAGGTGTTACCGCAATGTTTGAGCGTTGGGGAGATATACTGAAAAAAACTATGTATCTGACCGGAGCCCGGACATTGTCCGATTTCCGGAAGAAAAAGATTATCCGTTACGAAAAATATTACTGAGTCATGTTCATGGATTTCGACACTTATTACGATATATACCGCAGACCTGTAGAAAAGGAAATCAAAAAAGCTTTTGCAAAAAGAAAGCCCGGCTCATTATACTTGCCGGCAGATTATATTTTATCCAGTCCTGGCAAGCGACTGCGTCCGGTTTTGGTACTTGCCTCCGCTGATGCGGCAGGGGCAAGTCCCTCATCATGTCTTAATGCCGCAGTCGCGGTCGAAATGCTGCACAACTTTACCCTTGTTCACGATGACATCATGGATAATGCTGATACCAGGCGCGGACTTCCAACGCTACATGTTAAGTATGATATCAGTACCGCGATACTTGCGGGGGATAGCTTGCTTGCTATTGCTTATGAGTATTTGCTTAAAGATGCCGGCGCAAAAGGAGGTCGCGCTGTTTCTTCATTTACCACAGGTTTGATTGAGGTTTGTGAAGGACAGAGTCTTGATAAGGAGTTTGAACTGCGGCAGGCGGTAAAAGTAAGTGAATATATAACCATGATTACAAAAAAAACTGCCGCTATGATGCAGATGTGTTGTGAGCTTGGCGCTATCCTTTCCGGCGCAAAAGAAGTATATATACAAAAAATGGCTGATTATGGCAGAAGTCTTGGTATTGCATTCCAGATTCAGGATGACCTGCTGGATCTGCTTGGTGACTCAGGTAATACCGGTAAAAAATGTGGCGGTGATCTGATTGAAGGGAAAAAGACTTTCCTCTTTTTAACTGCCCTGAAAAATTCATCAGGTGCAGACAAAAAAGATCTTGAACTGTTTATCCGGAATAAAGGGATATCTGAATCCGAAATCAATCATTTCAGGGATATATTCGAGCGAACCGGGGCGATTGCCAAATCGAAAAAGGAAATAGTCCGTTATTCCACCAAAGCGCTTGAAAACCTGAGTATTATTAAAAACAAAGGGAAGAGAGAATTCTTTCATGAACTGACTTTTTCGCTGATCAGGAGGGAAAAGTAGGATGATAGAAAAAAAGGTTCAGATAATTAATACTGCCGGACTTCATACACGCCCCTCTGCAACTATCGTGAAGATTGCTTCAAAACACAAAGCTGATTTTTATATGAGCATTGATGGTGTGAGGGTTAACGGTAAAAGCATCATTGGTGTTATGACACTTTCATCTCCAATGGGGACTGAGGTTGAACTTGAATTCACGGGAGAAGATGAGGAGAAACTTGCCGAGGAGATGTGCAACTATTTTGAAAGGGGCTTTGACGAATTATGAAAGGGTTAAAAGAATTAGTCAGCCGGGCTGATAATCTTCTCACAGGTCTTGCGGCAGCACCGGGATTAATCATTGCAAAGGCACATGTATATCACCGGGAAACTCTCAGAGTGGCTGATGATCCTATAACGGATGTCAAAGAGGCATTGTTTAACTTTGAGGAGGCATTAGCACGCGCAAAAAAAGAAATAGGAAAGATTTTTTCTCTCGCGAAAGAAAGTATTGATGAGAAAAGGGCAGTAATCTTCGAAGCACAGATGATGATTCTTGAAGATGACCATTTTCTCGGAACAATTAAAGACCGGATTATTGCTGAAATGCGGGTTCCGGAGTATATCATCTTTGATGAGTTTAATAAATATAAGGAAATGTTCCTTAACGCCCGCGATCCGAATATACGTGAACGCGCTGAAGATATTGAAGATATTAAGTCAAGAGTTATTCGCAATCTGCAGAATAAGCGATTACAGTCTCGTATCGCACAAGGGTCAGTCATTATTGCTGAGATTCTTACCCCGGCTGATACTCTGCTTTTTGCTAAGGCAGGCGTGAAAGGATTTGTAACTGACCGGGGCGGACTTGCCTCACATACGGCGATTATTGCACGTTCACTTAATATCCCTGCTATTGTTGGCACGCATCACGCCCGGGATCTTATTAAACATGATGACCTTTTAATTATTGACGGTTTTCATGGACTGATTTTCATCAACCCGAATGATGAGCAGTTAGCATATTTTAATGCAAAGATTGAGCATCTTGCACAGATTGACAAAGACCTTGAAAGCATCCGGAGTCTTCCTTCAGCCACTGAAGACGGTAAAGCGATAAATCTTTATGCAAACGTGGATGTTTCCGGCGAAATTGAATCGGTAATTTCAAATGGGGCTAAAGGTATCGGGCTCTATCGCACAGAGCAGATTATTGAGGAAATGGGTGAATTTCCGGATGAGGAAGAACAGCAGCGTATATATGAAAATCTTTCGCACAGAATATATCCCGGTGAGGTTACGATACGGGCCTTTGATATAGGCGGGGATAAAGTAAGTATTTTTGACGGACATGAAGCAAATCCGTTTTTAGGTCTCAGGGGAATCCGGTTTCTTTTGCAGAATCAACCTTTGTTTAAATCACAGCTTCGTGCCATTCTAAGAGCAAGCACCAACAGAAATATACGTTTTCTCCTCCCGATGGTCTCTGCTTTAGAAGAAGTGCGTGACACAAAAGTTCTTCTCGAAGAATGCAGAACCGAACTGCGGGCAGAAGGTGTGCAGTATGATGAAAATATGAAGCTGGGGATAATGATAGAAGTTCCTTCCGCGGCATTCATGATTCGCGACCTTGCCAAGGAAGTTGATTTCTTTAGCATCGGGACTAATGACCTTATTCAATATATGATGGCGGTGGACAGGGGTAACGATCTTGTCGCAAATCTGTATAAGGAATTTCATCCTTCTGTTCTCAGAGTTCTTGGCAGAATTATTAAAGAAGCCAATGAATATAAAGTTGAAATAAGCATTTGTGGTGAAATGGCTGCTGATACTCTTGCGGTGCCGGTGCTTATTGGTTTGGGACTGAGGAATCTCAGCGTTTCGGCTATGGCAATCCCATATATCAAAAGAACGATAAGGGCAAGTAACTTTGCCAAGTGTGAAGCTCTTGCAGAAAAAATTCTTAAATACCCGACCGACACTGAAATTGTTTCAGAAATAGAAGAATTCTTTACAACTAATTCAATTAACCGTACACGAAATATTCTCTGATTTATGAAAGTAACTGAACTAATAAAGCACGATCCTGAAAATTTATTTAATGTATTAGTAAACACCTATTCTCAACTAGAATACAGCAATGGAGTTACGATAAAAAGAAATCTGCCGGATTCCGGTGCAATTTCTAACGTAATTATAACCGGTCTCGGTGGCAGCGCGATTGCCGGAGATTTATTCAGAAATATATTTTCAAGAGAACTGAAAGTTCCGGTATCAGTTAATAGAAATTATCATCTTCCTGAATATGCCGGTGAAAACACTTTACTCATTGCATCTTCTTATTCCGGTGCGACTGAAGAAACTCTGTCAGCGTTTGATGATGGTCTCAGACGGGGATGCAAGATACTCTGTATTTCTACGGGAGGAGAACTTGTAAGCCGCGCTGAGGCGAATGCAATTCCTTTTTTTGAACTTAAAAAAGGGTTTCAGCCACGATACTCACTGGGTCTGAGTTTCTATGCACTGGTTTCAATATTTTCTCAAATGAAAATGATTTCAGATAAAACACAATTTATTTCTGATTCCGTTTCATTATGGAAGAAGATGGGGGAAGAATTATCTGCTGATAACAACAGGGCGCTTGATTTGGCTGTAAGACTTCTTGGCAGTGTGCCGGTTGTATATGGTGTTGCAGATTTTACGGATGCAATTGCTGTAAGAATTAAATCTCAGTTTAATGAAAATTCCAAAATCCATAGTTTCAGTAATGCTTTTCCGGAATTAAATCATAATGAAATAATCGGCTGGGAAACTCATCAGTCCGGCGGAATTAATGCTTCTGTTCTTATACTACATGACCCTGAATACCATCCGCAGGTTCATAAAAGAATTGCTATTACTTCTGAACTGATACGCGGAGCAGGAGCTGAGCTTTTCATGGTTGAAGCAAAGCAGCCATATTTTGCGTTGCGGATGATGGAGATGGTGTATTTCCTTGATTGGGTCACCTATTACTTTGCGTTACTACGGGGTAAAGACCCCGGTGAAATTGATTATATCCATCTGCTTAAGAAAAAACTCGCTGAGTAATCAATCATTTTAATTGAAGAGGTTCCGTTGCGGAAGTTAACCGGACTTTGTTTGTGTGTATAAATGTAAATCACTGATATATTGAAAACCGTTTCACTGCTTTTTCTGCTGATCATCTTTGCCGGGGTTGAAGTTTCGGCTCAGTTCTATTTCTTCGGGCGGAATAAGGTGCAGTATGAAAATTTTGACTGGAAGGTGCTTAAAACTGAGCATTTTGATATTTATTACTACAGTGATATGGATGAGATTGCACAGATAGGTGCCGCTTATGCTGAAGATGCCTACAAATATCTCAGAACAGAATTTAATCATGTAATTTTCAGACGTACTCCGCTTATATTTTATAATACCCATATTCACTTTCAGCAGACCAATACAACTCCGGGGTTTATTCCTGAAGGTGTTGGCGGTTTCTTTGAATTCATAAAAGGAAGAGTTGTTATTCCTTATAGTGGTTCGCTTGAACGGTTCCGTCATGTGATTTATCATGAAATGGTACATGTTTTTATGACCACCCGGCTGATGCGGATCGCGAATGATTATAAACTTAACACAGAACGTTTCCCCCCGCTATGGTTTGTTGAAGGACTGGCTGAATTTTATTCTACCACCTGGGACTCACGCGGGGAGATGGTAATCAGGGATGCGGTTCTGAATGATTATCTGCCGGGAATTGAAGATATTTATTCTATAAGCGGTACTTTTCTTATGTATAAGGAAGGTCAGGCCTTTCTTGGATTCATAGATAAATTTTATGGCAGGGAGAAAATCCTTATGTTGCTCAATAACATCTGGATGTTCGACAGTTTTAAGGAAATGCTTGAATATACACTTGGTAAACCGCTTGCAGAAATTGACCGGGAGTGGAAATCATATCTGAAAAAGATATATTATCCGCTTTACGAGGATTACGTAAATATAAGCGATAAGGCAACTGTAATTAACAAAACCGGATATAGTTTTTCGCCTGTGGTGAAGCAGACAGAGGGGGGGATACAGATATTTTTTACCGCTAATCTTGATGGATATTCTTCCTTATATCAGATTGAGAAGAAAAACGGAGAGAAGGTTTATTCCAGCCCAAAACTTATCATACAGGGGGAGCGGAGTTCTCAGCTTGAATCATTTCACCTGTTTGATAATGCACCGGGTATATCACCAGAGGGAATAATTGCTTTCTCAACTAAATCAGGTTCTGCTGATGCTATTCATTTTTACTCAACGGAATCTGGTTCAATTGCAGCTTCTTTTTCAGATGAGTCTTTAGTGAGTATTTCATCTCCTTCGTTTAACAGTAAAGGCGATAGAGTAGTTTTTAGTGCCATTGATAAAAAGGGATACTCGGATTTATATGTTTATAATCTGACTACAGAAGAAATGTTCAGAGTAACCAATGATTACTACGAAGACAGAACTCCGGTTTTTGGCAAGGATGATCGGGAAATTATATTTGCATCTGACCGGACGTCAGGCGCTAACAAAGGATATATAAACCTATTCAGAATTGAATTGCATAGTCTGAATATCTATTATGTAACAGATCAACCGGTAAACATTGAAGCTCCACGATTAACAAAAGGTAAGTATGGTCTGATTGCCAGAGCGGATTATGACTCAGTTGATAATTTCTTTTACATTGATGTAAGTGATAAACAGTACCAGTCAGTTTACCGTATCTCATCATTCATCTCTCCGGTCTTTGATCACTGGCTGGTTAATGACTCAACTATGGTTTTTAGCGGATTTGAAAACTCAAGTTTCAGATTATACGAAAGGAGTTTCTCGATTCCTGATACTCCGCTTGTGAGGGAAATGCTTCGTACATCCTTGCCTGCCTGGACTGCCGGCAAATATGAATCTGAAATAGCACGAGAGGAAATATATTACGAAAATGAGTACACGCTGGATTATGCCCAAAGTCAGATATCAACTGACCCTGTGTATGGCACCAGTGGCGGAGCAGTGCTTTCACTCAGTGATCTTTTCAGCAATGACAATTATTTTTTCCTGATATATAATACTGCACAGGTGCAGGATGATTTTTTAAAGTCCTTTAACATTGCACTTACTCGTCTTAATCTTTCTGAAAGAACTAACTATAGCTACGGGATTTTTCATTTCAGCGGAAGAAGATATGATTTAAGAGATACAGATGAGTTTTTCTACGAAAGAAGTTTCGGAGGTTCACTTGCTTTCTACTATCCTCTTTCTAAGTTTGACCGTATTGAAGCGAATGTAACTATCGCCAACAGTGATAAGCAGGTTATAACCGGAGTGGTTGAAAGAAAAGCTCTGCTTCACAGTAACTCAGTTTCTTATGTTTTTGATAATTCACTCTGGATGCCTTCCGGTCCTGTTGACGGAACCCGTCTGCGATTGTTACTTGGTTATACGACTGATGTGAAATATAGCAATGTAAACTATTATACTATAATTGCCGATATGCGCTATTATTACCGGTTGTCATTGCGATCAGCTCTGGCGCTCAGGGGTTCTTTATATTTTAATGATGGAAAAGAGGCCAGACGTTATTTTATGGGGGGAAGCTGGGATTTGCGCGGATGGCCGAGATGGGCAATACGAGGTGAAAAAATGTGGATTCAATCAACTGAACTGCGTTTCCCTCTGTTCGATCAGATTAGAATTACAACTCCGATTGCTGATCTGGGGTTTTTTGGCATAAGGGGTGCATTATTCTGGGACTCAGGCGGCGCGTGGGATAAATCCTATGAAACCAGTATCGGTAGTATCGGCGGTGGAATCCGGTTTAATCTTTTTAATATCATTATCCTCCGCTATGATGTTGGTAAAAAGATTGAAGAGAATTACACGAAACTGCAAAAGGGATTATTTTACCAGTTTTTCTTTGGGTTTGACTTTTGAAAAAAATACTTTATTTGTTATTGTCTTTCATAGTGGTTGGATGTAGTGGTTCATACATAAAAATTGATGTAAAGTCAGATCAAAAGCATATTCCCTATTTTTCTGGTAATCCGGGGAGAAATCATTTCTCTGATATAGTATTAAAAGACACGGTTGCTTTTTCATGGCAGAATGAAATGTACGGAAGTTTTGGTTTTAACAGCGTAGTCGGTTATGACAGCATTGTTTTTGTAAATGACCTTTCGGGAAAAATCTTCGCGTATAATATATACACCGGAAAAAGAGCGGGGCAGATTAAATACCGTGGGACTATAGCGGTTAGCCCGATGATTCATAAGAACTATATTATTTTTGCAGTATCAGAATATAATAATAGCGGAAGTTCAATTTATTCTTATGATTTTTCACGGGGTAGTGAAAGGTTCAAATACAATTTTACCGGTAAAGTTCTCGCTGAAGCATTACTCATAAAAGATCAGTATTTCTTTATAACTGAAAATGGTATCATTCATTTCTTAGATCAGACAGGTACTCTGCTTGATACTGAGGAAACTGAGCATTATACTCATTCAATTCCGGTAATGAACAGCGAATACATATTTTGGGGTACTGACAGGGGTACAATTTTGCGATATGATATAAAGACAAAAAGCGTATCCGGCAGATTAAAATTATCAGAATTTCCGCTTGAGAACGGAGTAGTTTATAATGGTATCTACTATCTTATGGATAACCAGGGAATTCTGTATGCGATTTCACTGACGGATTTTAAGATGCTTTGGAATCTTCGTACGGGGACCAAATCTTTGGCAGCCCCGGTGCATGACGGTTTTGCTCTGTGGATTACATCACAAGATGGAATGATACTGAAGGTTAATCCGGATAGTCAGAGCATTGTAAAAACACTTCAACTTCAGGGGTATTTTAATACTGCTCCGCTGGTACTTGCTAATACACTGATTTTTGCCGCCCATAGTGGTAAATTACTTATTATAGATAAAGAAAGTTTACATATCCGCCAGGAAATTGTTTTTGATGCGCGCATGAAACTTATCCCGGTTATCTTCAATGGATACCTTTTTGTCGGGGTTGACAGTGGTTTACTGCAGGCATATAAGGTGAATATTATACAATGAAGCGAATGAATTATTTTTATTACTTATTGACTGTTTTACTTTGCGGAGTGAACTATTCGTTGATTGGGAGTGACATGTATCCGCAAAATAGCGCAGATTCTGTTTTCGTTAATTCACGATGGCTGCCACCTGTTACGAAGGAGAACAGCAGCAAGGAGACTACGAACATAAAAGGGGAGAGTTTAATAATAACGATAAGCTCAATACCTGATGATGCGGAAATTGTATCAGATTCAGTAATTGTTGGAAGAACACCGGCAAAAATATTTTATTTGTCAAAACTTACTCTGAGGAAAAAGGGATTTGCCGAGAGAGAAATCACACCAATGATGTCGGAACAGATTCAGAGTTTTGAGCTCACCGGGCTTGCCCCACAAAGTAAAGAGTCATTTTTTCAGTCAAATACGTTTACTCTGGTAAGTGCCGCTATTATTCTCTTTGGCGGAACCGCGGCATATCTTAAAATTCAGGCGGATGGAAAATTTGAACAGTACCAAAGAACAGGTGATGATTCGTTTCTTTCAAAGACCAGAGAGTATGATCTGTACAGTGGTCTTGCTTTTGGTGTGATGCAGATTAACTTCGGTTATCTTGTTTATAAATTTCTGGTTAACCCGTAATGTTATCACGTAACCGGTTCAATTGGTTTCCTTTTCTCGCTATCATTTTTCTTATTCTGCTTGGCTTTGTGTCCGGTTCTTGCGGATTCCGCAGTGCTGATACCGAAGTTAAAACAGAAAATTTTACAACTAATGATTCAACACAAAAACAGTCAGGTGATTATATGGTTAAGGTTCAAAAAACAGATGAAGAATGGAAAAATATTCTGACTGAGGAACAATATTACGTTCTCAGACAAAAGGGTACAGAAAGAGCGTTTACCGGAGAATATGAACATCATAAGGAGAAGGGTATATATGCCTGTGCCGGTTGCGGGGCTGAGCTCTTTTCTTCTGAGATGAAATATGATTCCGGATGTGGCTGGCCCGCGTTTTTTACCAAATTAGCAGGGGAGAAAATAATTGAGCAGATTGATCGGAGTTTTGGTATGGTTAGGACGGAAATACTTTGCGCTGCATGCGGGGGTCATCTGGGCCATGTGTTTGATGATGGTCCGCAGCCGACCGGATTGCGCTATTGTGTTAATTCAGTATCATTAAAATTTATCAGACCGGAAAAAAAGTGAACGGCAGAGAGCGCATTGCCGCACAGATGAAACTCGGCACATCTGACCGGACTCCGGTCATGTGTCAGTTATCAATCGGTCATTATTTTTTGTATTCCGGAATTGACCCTGTTGAAATCTGGTTTGAATCAGAGGCCTTTGCTGAAGCTCTGGTCGCTTTAGCAGACCGGTATTCTTTTGACGGAGTTCTGATTAATCTCCCCGGTAGGAGCGATATATATAAGAAGAATGTCAGGGAAGTTAAACGCTCCTCAGATGAAATAAAGGTATTCTGGAAAAACGGTCATTATACACTGCTCCCTGTTGATGATAATCCTCATTACTATACCGCGCAGGGTGAAAGAGTTTTTCCTGTGTTTGAAGATATCGACCCTGACCGGCTTTATTATGTTGAGCCGTGGGATATTACTGAAGTAAAATATCCATTTTATTGGGGATTTGATGAACATCGTGATAAATCTGATTTTTTCCCCGATTATCATTTTGATACGATACGAAAAGTAAAGACCTTGGCCGGTCACCGGTTATCTGTTCATTCGGAAGTGTTTTCTCCCTGGTCGCAGTTTCTTGAACTGTTGAATTATGAAAACGCTTTAATGGCGATCATGGACGACCCGGTTAAAGTGAAAGACATTCTTGAACGGCTTACCGATGGTACTATTGACCTTGCCAAAAAGCATGAAGCCGAAGGTGTTGATGCAATACTTATTTCCTCCGCATTTGCAGGGGCAGGACTTATATCACGTGAGCAATACTCTGAGTTTGTTCTTCCGTATGAGAAGAGAATAATAAATGAACTAAAAAAAAGCCGCGGACTTCCAATATATACTCATACCTGCGGTAGTATAGGTGACCGGCTTGATCTTATGATTGAGAGCGGGACAAACGGAATTGACACTCTTGACCCTCCTCCGTTGGGAACGGTTGATCTTGCGGAGGCGAAGCAGTTTCTCTCCGGTAAGGCTTTTATTAAAGGAAATATTGACCCGGTGAATACACTTCTTTATGGAAGTAAGGATGAAATAATCGCGGATGTTTCCGCAAGGATACAAACAGGTAAGCCGGGGGGCGGGTATATACTTTCATCCGCCTGTTCTGTTGCCCCTCATACACCACCAGAAAATATTACACTCCTTGCGGAGCTTGCTGAGCAACATGGAAAATACTGAAAAAGAATTATTTACTCTGATGGCACAGGCAGTGATTGATGGCCGGCAGGAGATTACTCTCTCTCTTACAAATGAATTGCTCGCGCTTGGTACTGAACCCAAACGTATATTGGATGAGGGTCTTATGCCCGGAATGGAAGTTGTGGGCATCCGTTTTCGTGATAATATTATATTTGTTCCGCAGGTTCTGATTTCTGCCAGGGCAATGAAGGCCTCATTAGCATTGTTAGAGCCGCTGCTTTCAAAAACTGATATCTCAGGTTCCGGTACCATTATAATCGGAACAGTCAAAGGTGATATACACGACATTGGTAAAAATATTGTTGCCATGATGCTGCGAAGCAGCGGATTCAAAGTAATTGATATTGGTATAGATGCCAAAGTTGAGAAATTCCTTCTGACAGCCGAACAGGAAGGGGCTCAGATTCTTGGTATGTCTGCGCTGCTTACTACTACAATGGGATATATGAAGACTGTTATCACAAAAGTCAGAGATGAGAATCTTCCTTATAAAATAATGGTCGGTGGTGCACCCATATCACGTCAGTTCGCGGAACAAATAGGCGCAGACGGATACGCGAAAAATGCAACCGAAGCAGTTTCACTTGCAAAGAAGCTCATGGAAGATTTTAAGGCAGTATCATGACTTTCAGTGAGAGAATGTTTACTACAAATGATATCTTGCTGGCTGACGGAGCCATGGGAACAGAACTGCAAAAACGTGGTTTGGAAAGTGGTGCATGTCCTGAACTTCTAAACATTTCACATCCTGAAATTGTCCGCTCTGTTCACAGAGATTATATTTTGGCAGGAGCTGATGTAATTGAAACAAATACATTCGGCGCTAACCGTGCGCGTCTGAGATTGCATGATTCAGAGCATTTAGTAAGGGAAATTGTTTTAGCAGCAACAGAAAATATACGCAGTTGCTCATCTCATGTATATATAGCCGGCTCAATGGGACCGCTTGGTGATTTAATCGAGCCGCTTGGACTTATGACTTCTCATGAAGCTTATGATATTTTCGCTGAACAGGCGGCAGCTTTTAATGAGGCAAAAGTTGATGTGATTTTTATTGAGACGATGATGGCGCCTGAAGAAATTCTGATTGCGGTTAAAGCTGTAAAAGAGAATACTGATTTGCCGGTCGCTGCGTTAATGACGTTTGAGAATGGTCAGGCAGGTTACAGAACTATGTGGGGAACTTCAGTTTCTGATGCAGCTTTTTTACTTGCAGAGGCAGGAGCGGACATCATCGGTTCTAACTGTGGTAAAGGTTTTGATGAAATGGCGGGCGTGGTTGCTGAATTTGTAACTGCTTCTGCAAAACCGCTGATTGCAATGGCCAATGCCGGAATCCCTGTCTGGGAAGAAGGGAAGTCGATTTATAAAGAAACGCCCGAGATGATTTCAGGAGATGTCAGAAAGATTATAGAGGCGAAAGTACGGATTATTGGCGGCTGCTGCGGCACTAATCCCGAACATATAAGAGAAATGAGAAAAATTTTGAATCTTTATACGAAATAATCTGTCTAAAAGATTAACAAAACGGAGATTTCATGTACGATATTCAGGATTTTGACAGGGATGTCATTCGAGCCAGTTATATTCAGCCGGTTGTGGCTGATTTTTGGGCAGAATGGTGTGGTCCTTGCAGAATGCTTTCACCAATACTTGAAAAACTGGCATATGAAGCCGGTACCAAGTGGAAACTTGCTAAAGTAAATACCGAAGAATTTCCTGAGGTTTCAGCCAGGTTTTCTGTCCGCAGCATTCCGGCTGTAAAACTTTTCATTGAAGGTAAACAGGTCGATGAATTTATAGGTGTTTTGCCGGAAGGGCAAATTAGGGAATGGTTGAACAAACACATCCCCGATGAAGAAAAAAAACTATTAAAGCAGGCCGAAAATCTACTTATGACCGGACAGACGGAGCAGGCAAAAAAACTCCTGAAATCTGCCATTGACGGCGGGTCTGACAACCCTGATCTGTTATTACAATACGCCCGTTCTTCATTCTTTACTGATTTTGGGGAGTATATAATAACAGTTGAAAAAATAGGAACCAGGAAAGAAGGAGATGAACTTTACCTGACACTTATTCAGCTTGAGGAGCTCAGAACCTATAGCAAGAATCCTGAAAAATTTCCGGATGCTGAAGTAAGACCAGTAATGATTGATGCAGTTAACGCGCTTATGGAGCAAAATTTCGGTGCAGCGCTGGAAAAATTTATTGAAGCAATAAGAACTGACCGGTATTATCAGGATGATCTTGCCAGAAAATCTTGTGTTGCAATCTTTAAGTTTTTAGGTGAAGAGCACCCCGCAACGGTAGAATTCAGACGACCATTCGGCCGGGCATTGTACTAATCCTTTTACCCCGGTTTCGCATGAAATCGGGGCAATTAAATATCCAAAAATTCCCCCTTATTCTTCCGATTTATACCCGGTTTTTTTCCCGCCTTTACCTTAAATTGCATGGTAAATTTCATTTATATAGCCCGAATAGTCCTCTGTAATGGCAAATTTTTTATTTTGCTGCATCACTATCGCAGCCCCATCGCAAAAAATATTAAAGCGAGCATAGGTGCCGGAAAAATCAGTCTCAGAACAAGTGGTGTGCTTTCACTGTGGTGAAGAACTTCCCCCTGACCCGGTAACTTTTGACGGGAAAAATTTTTGTTGTTTGGGATGCCGTACCGTGTATGAGGTTCTGTCAAGCAATAACCTTGGCGAGTATTATGGAATTAACCAGACTCCGGGTACAAGGCAGACTGTTTTACAGGACAAAGATTTTGCTTTCCTTAATGACCCTTCAACAAAAACCCGTTTCATCAGATATTCAGATCAGCAGATGAGTATTGCTCAGTTTTATATTCCGGCAATGCACTGCTCTTCTTGTATTTGGCTTCTGGAAAATTTGTTCAAACTGCATAACGGAATTTTTGAGTCAACAGTTAATTTCGGCGATAAAAATCTTACTGTTAAATTTGACCATACACAGCTTTCACTTGCCGACCTTGTCCGTCTTCTCAGGAAGATCGGATATCAGCCGAATCTTTCACTCTCGGATGAGAAATTCGCGGGAGACAAAGAATATAGTTATCAACTTTACAAAAAACTTGGAGTAGCCGGCTTCAGTTTTGGTAATATTATGTTACTGAGTTTTCCTGAATATCTCGGATTTGGTGATAACGACCCGCTTCTTCAAAATACTTTCAGAATACTCATTTTTATTCTTGCGCTTCCGGTGCTGTTTTATTCTTCCACCGACTATTTTCGTTCAGCGATTGCTGCAATACGCGAAAGGGGTATTAATATAGATGTGCCCCTCACACTTGGTATTGTCGCATTGTTTGGCAGAAGCACTTACGACCTCTTTTGGACATCAAGCCCTGGATATATGGATTCTTTCGCCGGACTGCTCTTTTTTCTTTTGATAGGAAAACTTTTTCAGCATAAAACTTTTGAATCCCTTAACTTTGACCGGACATATCAGTCATATTTTCCGCTTAGTGTAAGTGTAGAAGGTATAAAAGAGGAAGTAACCATTCCGATAGGTCATCTGAAGCCGGGAGATACCATAATTATTCACAATCAGGAAGTAATACCGGCTGACGGTATCCTTATCGATGGTGAAGCACTGATTGATTACAGTTTCGTAACGGGGGAGTCTTCTCCTGTTGAAATCAGGTCAGAAGCGCTTATATACGCGGGCGGAAGACAAACAGGAGGTATGATCAAGCTGAGAGTTATCCAAAAAACTTCAGAAAGTTATCTCACCCGCTTATGGAATAACTCTCCTGACACGAAGAAGCAGCATTCCCGGTATTCTGATTTTTCTAATGTTGTATCAAAGTATTTTACAATTGCTGTTTTACTTCTTGCTGTCGGTGCTGCTGCATATCACGCTTTCACATCGTTGGCAATGGCGATGAACGTTTTTACAGCAGTGCTGATTATTGCGTGCCCTTGTGCGCTGGCGCTTTCTACACCGTTTACTTTCGGCAGTGCCCAGCGCCTTTTTGCTAAAGCAGGTTTCTACGTGCGGAATCCGATTATTATAGAAACAATGGCAAAAATTAATGCTGTTGTATTTGACAAAACCGGCACACTCACCGGATTGCAATCTTTGGATGTACGATATATCGGTGAATCACTGTCAGTCCCTGAAAAGGAAGCAGTCGCTTCGCTTTTCCGGGAGTCTATACACCCGCTCAGCAGACGATTATATCTGTATCTCAAAGATGAGATAACAAAAACCGCGGGGGTAAATAAGTTCAGTGAAATAACCGGATATGGAATTGAAGGTTACGTAGCCGGTAAAATTATAAAAGTAGGAAGCGCTAAATTTCTTGAAAGAGAAAACCCGATACAATTTTCGGAAAAGGTAAAAAAACTTCCGGGCAGTAAAGTATATATATCAACTGATGAGAAAGTACGCGGATGTTTTGTGGTAACCTCAGTCGTCCGTGATGGCGTTAAGGATATGATCAGGGATGTCGGTTCAGCAAATGAAGTATTCCTTCTGAGTGGTGATACCGCAAAGCAAGATGCATCACTATTAAGACTTTTCAATGATGAGAGCAAAACACATTTTGGTAAAACTCCGTTTGAAAAACTTGAATTTGTAAAAGAGTTGAAATCGAAGCGGAAGACGGTACTTATGGTGGGCGATGGGTTGAATGATTCGGGGGCTGTCGGAGCAGCAGACGTAGGAGTATCAGTTTCGGATGATATTACCGGTTTTACGCCGGCGGGAGACGGAATTCTTACCGGAGAGCGTGTGAAGGACACAGGAAAGTTCCTTCGCTTTTCTAAAGATGCTATGACTATCATAAAAATAAGTTTTACCATTAGTGTATTATACAATATTACCGGTCTGACATACGCGGTAAGCGGCAGCATGACTCCGCTTTTTGCTGCAATACTCATGCCGTTGAGTTCGCTAACGGTTATTGTTATTACATCACTTGGCTCGCTTATCTTCGCGAAGAAAAGAGGTATTTTTTAGTGAGCGTAATTGTAATACTCATAATTATCAGCATACTTGTTGCCGGAGGTTTTCTAACTGCTTTTATTTTAGCAGTGCGCAGTGGTCAGTATTCCGATCAGACAACGCCGGCGATTCGAATGCTTTTGGATGATGTTAAAAAAGAAAAACCTGTTGAAAAAACAAAAGGAGAAATGAATGCACGTTGAGCATTTTAGCTACGACAATAAAACGGTACGACAGTTTGCAATAGCAACAGTTGTTTGGGGTATCGTTGGAATGTTAGTCGGTTTACACATGGGTCTTCAATTGATCTTTCCGGAACTTAATTTCGGACTTTCACACACAACCTTCGGAAGACTGCGCCCCCTTCATACCAATGCTGTTATTTTTGCGTTTGTAGGCAACGGAATCTTTATGGGGGTATATTACTCGCTTCAGCGGCTATGCAAGGCAAGAATGTACAGTGATTTGCTGAGCAAACTGCATTTTTGGGGCTGGCAGTTAATCATTGTCCTGGCGGCGGTAACTCTTGTTTATGGTTTTACAACGAGTAAAGAATATGCAGAGCTTGAGTGGCCGATTGATATTCTGATTACCCTCGTCTGGGTAGTCTTTGGAGTTAATATGATGGGGACAATTATTAAGAGGAGAGAACGTCACATGTATGTTGCAATCTGGTTTTATATTGCAACGGTCGTAACTGTGGCGGTGCTTCATATCGTTAATTCGATAGAGATTCCGGTGAGTTTTTGGAAGAGTTATCCTGTTTATGCAGGCGTTCAGGATGCTTTAGTGCAATGGTGGTATGGTCATAACGCCGTGGCTTTTTTCCTGACGACACCTTATTTGGGAATGATGTATTATTATCTTCCAAAAGCAGCAAACAGGCCTGTTTATTCTTATCGCCTTTCAATTATTCATTTCTGGTCGCTGATATTTTTATATATATGGGCAGGTCCTCACCATTTGTTATATTCTGCGCTACCTGACTGGGCTCAGTCACTGGGAACAGTTTTTTCAATCATGCTTATTGCACCCTCCTGGGGAGGTATGATAAACGGACTTCTTACGCTGCGCGGTGCATGGGATAAAGTTCGTGAAGAACCCGTGCTGAAGTTTATGGTTGTTGCCATTACTGCTTATGGTATGTCAACTTTTGAAGGTCCTTTGCTCTCGCTAAAAAGTTTTAATGCGTTTGCACACTTCACTGACTGGATTATCGCACACGTGCATGTAGGTGCTCTCGGTTGGAATGGGTTCCTTACTTTTGGAATTCTCTATTGGCTGGTACCCAAACTCTATAACACGCAGTTGTATTCAAAAAAACTTGCCAACTTCCATTTTTGGACTGGACTCCTCGGAATCGTGTTCTATGCATCGGCCATGTACTGGTCTGGACTGACACAATCTCTCATGTGGAAGCAGTTTACTCCTGAAGGGGTGCTGCAGTATCCTAATTTTTTAGAAACTGCACTTCAGATAGTTCCAATGTATTCACTTCGTGCATTCGGAGGAACATTATTTATCGTTGGTATTCTTGCGATGGGTTATAATCTCCTCAAGACTGCAAAACAGGGTAAGTTTTTGGCAGATGAACCTGTTTCCGCGCCGGCGCTTGTTAAAGAGAAAACAGCATTTTCAAAAGCTCTTGGTCATACCTGGCTTGAGGGCAAACCGGTGCTCTTCACTGTGCTTTCGTTAGTTGCTATTTTAATCGGCGGTATTGTTGAGATTATTCCGACATATTTAGTCAAAACAAATATACCAACCATTTCATCAGTTCAGCCATATACACCGCTTGAGCTCGAGGGAAGAGACATATATATACGTGAGGGCTGTGTCGGCTGCCACTCCCAGCTTATCCGGCCATTCAGATCAGAGACGGAACGCTATGGTGAGTATTCAAAGGCGGGTGAATATGTATATGACCATCCGTTTTTGTGGGGTTCAAAGAGAACCGGTCCTGATCTTCATCGTCTTGGAGGCAAATATCCTAATGTCTGGCATTATAATCACATGCTTGACCCAAGGACGATGTCCCCCGGCTCTCTAATGCCGCCATATCCCTGGCTGATTGAAGATGATCTGGATTATTCAACTATCGAAAGTAAAATCTCAGCGCTCCGGTCGGTTGGTGTTCCATATCCTGAAGGATTTGAAGAGAATGCCGTGGCGCTGCTTGAACAGCAGGCGAAGGCAATAGCGGATGACCTCAAAAACTCAGGCACACCTGTTGACCCGAACAAGGAAATTGTTGCCCTGATAGCATATTTGCAGCGGCTTGGAACAGATATTAAAAAACAGAACACGGAAAAGAGGTAAACCAGTATGATGAGTAAAGTATTATCATCCATCGAAGGGATAAGTATCTATCCTGTAATTGGCCTGGTTATTTGTATGCTGATATTTCTTGCGGGTGTCGGTATTGCATACCGGAAAAACAAGTCTTATATACAGCACATGTCCAATTTACCACTGGAAAAAGATTAAAGGAATTTGTGTTTATGAAAATCTTATTAAATTTGTCAGTTTTACGGTTACTCATCGTGCTGTTTCTCAGCCCGGTTGCATGCCTTTTTGCTCAGGGAGGTGATGAGCTTTCCGGAGTTTTTGAATATGGCTCAGTAATCTTTTTTGTGTTTATGTTTGCTCTTCTCATTCTCTTTGTGCTTCTCCATGAAGTTGAGGAAGGGGAGGGGAGAAGTCTTATGGCTTTATTCTGGGCTAACTTTGCTGCTAAGCTGAATGATGCTAAACCGCTTGAACAGGAAAGTGATATTCTGCTTGATCATGATTACGATGGGATTAAAGAGTTGGACAATAACCTTCCCCCATGGTGGAAATCACTCTTTTATATAACAATAATTTTTTCTGTGGTTTACATGGCGCATTTCCATGTGTTTGAGTCAGGTCCTTCAAGTGAAAGTGAATATCTGGCTGAATTGAAAGCGGCAGAGTTTGAAAAAAGTAAAACAAGTTCAGTGGCATTTACGGTTACGGCTGACAATGCAAAGTTTCTTACGGATGCAGGTTCATTAAGCAACGGCAAAACACTCTATACAAAGAATTGTGTTGCTTGCCATGGTCAGAACGGGGAGGGTCTGGTTGGACCGAATCTCGCGGATAATTACTTTATTCATGGTAACACAATTAAAGAAGTATATCTGGTAATACAGAACGGAGTAACAGAAAAAGGCATGCTTTCATGGAAAGCACAGTTTAATCCGAAGCAGATTGAAGAGGTGTCGAGTTATGTGCTTAGTCTCATCGGCACAAATCCACCCAATCCTAAAGAGCCCCAGGGCACACTTATAGAATCTGCCGGTAAAGAATAATTAAGAGCACGCATATAATGTCAAAAATTGATGATAACGGCTTAAACGCATCTGAGGGTTACCGGGACAGCATATCAACGGTCAGCAAAGAGGGAAACCGTGTCTGGATATATCCCAAAAAACCGAGAGGATTCTTTTATAATGCCAGAACCATCGTTAGTATTTTTTTGCTGATTATACTTTTTGGTCTCCCGTTCATTAAAGTGGATGGGCGTCCTTTATTTCTTTTTAATATACTTGAACGGAAATTTATTCTTTTCGGTAATATCTTCGGGACTCATGATTTCTTCATATTCGGGTTAATCTTTATCGCAGCGATCATATTCATATTCTTGTTTACTGCTGTTTATGGACGCCTGTTCTGTGGTTGGATATGTCCGCAAACAATATTTATGGAATTGGTTTTCCGCAAAATAGAATACTGGATTGAAGGTGACCGTAATGATCAAATCCGGCTTAATGCAGCTCCGTGGACAGTTCAAAAAGCGACAAAAAAAATCAGCAAGCAGACTATTTTTCTAACCTTATCATTTATCATCGGAAATCTATTCCTTGCATATATTATCGGAGTGGATGAGCTGTTCAGTATTGTAATGAAACCTCCGGCAGATAATCCGGGCGGATTCACAACGGTATTGGCGATTACCGGTGGATTTTATTTCGTATTTGCAAGTTTCCGCGAACAGGCGTGCACCATTGTCTGCCCGTACGGACGTCTGCAAAGTGTATTGCTGGATAAAAATTCCATCGTGGTTGCTTATGATGACAGAAGGGGCGAACCAAGAGGAAAAATAAGAAGAGGCGAAGAACGAACAAATGGCGACTGCATTGACTGTAAACTGTGTGTTGATGTCTGCCCGACAGGAATTGATATTCGCAATGGTATCCAGCTTGAATGTGTGAATTGCACCGCGTGCATTGACGCTTGTGATGAAGTGATGGTGAAAATAGGCAAACCTAAAAAACTGATCAGATACGATTCTTTGAATGGCATAAGTCTTGGTGAGAAATTTAAGATAACTCCCAGAATTATTACTTATACTTCGTTTCTGCTGATACTGCTCGGGCTCATTACATACCTGATTTTCAGTCGTTCTGATGCTTCTATTACTATTCTTCGTGCACCGGGAACCATGTACCAGGAACAGCCGGGTGGAAAAATCAGTAATATTTATAATCTGAATATTGTAAATAAAACCTATGAACCAATGAAAATTTCTCTTTCTGTGCAAGGTCTCAAATCAGAAATAAAAATTCTGGGAGAGGAGATTATTGTTGAAGGGCAAATGGTTTATGAAGGCCGTTTCATGCTGATTCTTGATGTTAATGACATAGAACGTATCAGCACTCCGCTGGTTGTTGATGTCTTTAACGGAGGTGATAAACTGCAGGAGATGAAGACTTCTTTTATGGGTAATCCGGAGTTGAAAAACCAATGAAAAAAATTACCTGGAACTGGGGAACCGGCATTCTCTTCTTCATAATATTTTTTGTATTGATGAATATTGTTTTTGGTATTATTGCAGTTAATACAAAAGTTGATTTGGTACGACCAGACTACTATGAATCAGAATTAGTCTATCAGCAGGTGATAGATAAGAAAACCAATTATCAAATGCTTGAGATAAAACCGGTATTAGAGGTGACCGGTAAAACTGTACTCTTAAAATTCCCCGATAATAAAAAAAAGATAACCGGGGTTCTGTTGCTTTATCGTCCATCCAACCAGGTATTGGATGTTACGTATAATTTTATACTTGATAAGAGAGATTCAGTTTTATATACTTATGGCAATCTTGTGAAAGGACTCTGGAAAGCAAAGCTTGAATTTTCTGATGGTCAGAAAGAATATTATACTGAGTCAGAGTTTTATGCCGGTGGATAATTTTGTTCTCTTAATCAGCTCTGGTTTACTGCTCGGTCTTGCCGGAAGTTTGCATTGTGTGGGTATGTGTGGACCATTGGTAATCGGTTTTTCAACACGAAACACACAAAAGGGCAAAGGTTTTATTCACAGTATATATTACAGTCTGGGCAGGGTAACATCATATTCTCTGATGGGGATGATGCTGGGGTACTTTGGAGCCGGTATCAGAATATCGGGGTTTCAGGGTATCATAAGTGTTTTTATCGGGTTTGTGCTTCTTTTTACGGTATTGTTTCCGGCGATTTTCAAAGTTAAAGCTGTTTCACTTCCGGGTGTTTTTATATATACGAAACTTAAATCATGGCTGAGCGGTGTTATTCTTAAAGAGGGAAAGCCACGCCCGTATATCTTCGGAGTGTTGAATGGATTTTTGCCCTGCGGACTTGTTTATACTGCCCTGGCTGCTTCGCTTGTCCCGGATACGGTTTTGTCTTCTGTTGCCTTTATGGCTGCATTTGGCACCGGTACATCCCCCCTCTTGTCAGGATTCTTTTTCACACAGAGTTTCCTTCGGGTTTTTAATAAAATTTCTATTTCTAAGGTGATTCCTTATATTACCGTATTTGTTTCTATTCTGATGATTTTACGAGGTCTCAACCTGGGAATCCCCATGCTCAGCCCCCAGCTTGAGCCGGTTTCCGGACAAAATTCCGGATGTTGTTCTCACTGATACTAAATTAGTGCATCTGCTCCACCCCTTTACAGATAATGTGCTTATTTATTCCATATTCTGCCAGACGCTGCATTGCCCGCTAAATAAAATGTAGTATTTTCCATTTTCCAAATTTTCAGCAAAGGACCGCATGAAGCAATTCTTCTTATTTGCAATTGTTATTCTAACTCATATCTCTCTGTCAGCTCAGCTTCAGACGGGGCGAGACTTTTGGCATCATGCTGTTGAGGAAAGAGTGCCAAATATTAAGGAACAGCGTTATATTGTGCCGGTCCGGTATCATTTTAGCCGTCTTGAGTTACTGAACCTAAGAGAAATGGCTGGCAGTATCCCCCATGAGGTGCAAGTCAGGGAAGGCAGTGCAGCTCCTTTTGCTATTGAACTTCCGGCACCGGATGGGTCGTTTCAGAAATTTCTTGTAGCTGAGTCACCTGTAGTAGAAGTAGGGCTTGGATTGAGATATCCGGAAATTACGACTTATGCAGGTCGCGGAATTTCGGACCCTTACGCATATATTCGTTTCGATATTACTCCCGCCGGATTACACGCACAGATTATATCGCCGAATGGTACCTGGTATATCGACCCTTATTCGCTTTCAACAAATGAGTTTTATATATCATATTTCAGAAATGACTATACCGCTGACCGTAGTCGCGCCTCTGAAGCGACCTGTTCACTGATTGCTGATGAAGAAATTGCCGAGGAAATAAAGTTTCTTCGCGAGCAGATTGGCTGGGAGCAATCAGGCGCGCAGTTGAGAACATACCGCACTGCCATCGCTGCTACAGGCGAATACACTGCTTTCCATGGCGGAACTGTAGCCCTTGGTCTGGCTGCGGTTATAACTGCATTGAACAGAGTTAATGGTATATATGAAACTGAAGTCGCAATCAGAATGAATCTGATTGCCAACAATGATCTTATTGTATATACAAACGCTTCAACTGACCCTTACACCAACAACAGCGGCAGCACCATGCTTTCGCAGAATGTTACTAACCTTAATAATGTTATCGGTAACGCTAATTTTGATGTCGGTCATGTGTTCAGTACAGGCGGCGGCGGAGTTGCGGGACTCGGTGTTATCTGCGGAAACAGCAAGGCACGCGGTGTAACCGGTCTGCCAAGCCCGGTGGGCGATCCGTTTTATGTTGATTATGTTGCTCATGAGATGGGACATCAGTTCGGAGGCAACCATACTTTTAACGGAAGTTCAGGAAGTTGCTCAGGAGGTAATCGAAACGCCTCCACTGCTTATGAACCGGGGAGTGGAACAACCATCATGGCCTATGCCGGAATCTGCAGCCCGCAGAATACACAGAACTTCAGCGATCCTTTTTTCCATGGAATCAGTCTTGACGAGATTATTGCGTTTTCAACTCTCGGTGGCGGCAACAACTGCCCCGTTATTACCCCGACGAATAATGATGCTCCTTCAGTTACGGTTCCTTCAGGAGGATTTTCCATTCCCAAAAGCACTCCGTTCTCACTGACCGGTTCTGCTGTTGATCCGAATGGAGATTCATTAACTTACTGCTGGGAACAATTTGATCTTGGTTCTGCCGGTGCTCCGGGCAGTCCGGTAGGCAATGCACCTATTTTCAGATCATTTAAGCCGGCGGCAACCCCGACCCGTTATTTCCCAAAACTTGCTGATGTAATTAATAATACGTATGTGATGGGAGAGATTCTTCCTTCTTACGCAAGAACCCTTACATTTCGCCTCACAGCACGGGATAACCGCAGCGGAGGCGGGGGAATGGGCAAGGCATCGCTTCAGTTTAGTGTAACCGATGCAGCCGGACCTTTTCTGGTAACTTCACCAAATACCGCAGTAACCTGGGATGGCAGCACTACTCAGACCATTCAGTGGGATGTCGCGGGAACCAATGCAGCACCGGTAAACACACAGTTTGTGCGTATTCTTCTTTCTACCGACGGTGGACTTACCTTTCCTCATGTGATTCTTGAAAGCACACCCAACGACGGAGCAGAGCAGATTACCCTGCCGAATCTTCCGACTACAACGGCCAGGATTAAAATTGAAGCTGTGGGTAATATCTATTATGATATGTCCAACGCAAATTTTACCATCATAGATAATCCGGTTCCGGTTGAACTGACCTCATTTACCGGTTCAGTTAACGGCAACACTGCACTTCTGGAGTGGGTTACCGCAACTGAAGTGAACAACAAGGGCTTCCGTGTTGAAAGAATAAAAGAATCTTCCTCCTGGCAGCAGGCAGGATATATAAACGGAAAAGGCAATACAACTGAAATAAGCCGTTATGAATTCAGCGAGTCAGGTCTTGAAACCGGACTCTACTATTATCGCCTTATTCAGGAAGACTATAACGGAACAAGCAAGACATATGACGCGATAGAGGTTGAAGTAAGCCGTCCGGATTTGTTCTCGCTTAATCAGAATTATCCGAATCCGTTTAACCCTGCAACCAGCATCAGTTTCTCACTCCCGGTAAGAGGCAGCGTGGTGCTTGATGTCTATTCTTCACTCGGTGAAAAAGTTGCGACACTGGTTAACGAAGTCAGAGAAGCGGGCTATCATCAGGTGAGTTTTGACGCCTCGCAGCTTACCAGCGGTACATATATATACACTATCCGTGTATCCGCAGGAGAGGCATCATTTACTGATACAAAGAAAATGATTCTCGTGAAATAATTATGAAGTATGAAGTATGAATTATGAATTATGAAGTATGAAGTGGGTGCCAAGTTAAGCTCGAACAAATCTAAATA
>BTUV01000027.1:0-30520 GCA_045863035.1 Ignavibacteriales bacterium
TCTATATATATTCTAGAAAAAACCATCAAAAAACTGGCTTTCTAGAGGTTCCCTTTAATTCTTAATTCTTCATTGTACATTGTTCATCTCAAAAATATAACTGTTACAAGTAGGGAGATTTAGAAGATCATTATTGAGGATGCAGGAGCAGGGCAAACATTCCGGTTCAAGCCAGGATTCTAAGCCGAAATTGTCTCTTCTGTAATAAAATGCGTCATACTAATTGGCAGAAGTCAGGAGTTAGTCAGATAATTTGAAAAAGGGCTGCTCAGCAATGAAGCAGCCCTTTTTGTATATATTTATCGCTTCAGAAAATCTTCAATCAGCTCCCTTGTTTCCGCAAGAAGACAATTCACCGCCAGATGACCGCATTCACTATCAAAAAGATGAATCCGGCAGCCGGTTTCCTCGGCGAGCGTAACTGAAGCTGATGGATGCAGAATATGATCCTGTTTCGAAACAATCAGCAGGGTATTTCTGCCGATAAAATCAGAGACTGGTTTTCCGCCGGTATAATTGTAAATATCATGCCGCAGCATCGCCTGTAACTGTGCAATTTGATTTTGCGGGGTGAAAACCGCGGAAGGTTCACGTAATGACCTGGTCAAGAGTGTATCAAACTGTTCCTGTGATGTATGGTTTACAAACCAGTCAGGTGTTCTTCCGGTCAGAGAGTTGAACAGGTTTACTGACTTCATATATACTTTTGGGGGCATGTTATAATCAATCCCTGACTGCATCACATTCAGCATCAGATTCCAGTAAAGCTGATCATACACAGATGGCTTTGGGGTTGGCACATAAGCAATACACTTTTCCGCATAGCCCGGATACTGCACCATCCACTGCAGTGCCTGCATACTCCCCATCGAGCCCCCCAATACTGCATATATCCGTTTAAGGCCTAAATGCTTTGTCAGCAGCAGATATTGTGAGGTAACCATATCACTTATGGTAAGTGATGCAAAAGCGGGAATGTTCCGTAGATCACCATGCGAGAGTGATGTCGAAACCCCGTTGCCCACTGCATCAATTAAGATTACATACCGATCGGTGGTATCGAGCAGTTTCTTGTCTCCTAAAAGATTGTAAAGGTGCTCACTCATACCGCCAAACCAGGTAAGATATACTATCACGTTTGATGAGTCTGCATTAAGCTGCCCGGCGGTGCGGTAGCCGATTTTACAGTCATAAATAGTATCACCCGACGTCATATAAAGTTTTCCGATTTCAGCAAAACGCTGAATATTCTGCGCGGCCGAAGTTGTGCTCAGAATCAGCATCAGCAAAAAATATTTCATCGGGGCTGCCGCGCTTCTCCCTTTATGTAACCGAAAAAAACTCACCGCCGCTCTGTTAATCATTTTAGTATATACTCAATATTTTCTAACCTGCCTTCTGCTTTTGAAGAGGGCTCTACACCATATAGTTTGCAGAGGAGTGGATAGATATCAAGATTAGATAAAGTGCTCGCCTTAAACCCGCTTCTGAATGAAGGTCCGTATGCAAAAAAGATACCATGCATATCAGTATGAAAATTCTCGTAACCATGATTACCGCCATTGCGTGATCCGTAGCTATACTTCTTTGATGACTCTGAAACAAGAGACCATCCCATCTCTGCCACGATGAGGATATCGCGCAGATAAGGATGCTTTTTAATGCGGAGGTACTCAGGGATATCTTCACGTTTGTATGCACGAAAAGGAAGACCTGGAGCTGAAAGTTTTTCCATTATCGCGGAAATATCTTTCTGCTCTGCCGCTATCTGCATGACCGGACCAGAATCGATATACTTACACGTAATACCGGGGAGCAATGTTTCTACATTATATACTCTTTCAGGCGAGGTCTCTGCCATACCGTGATCTGAAACCACTATGATATCAAGACTATCCTTCACTGATGAAGCATCACGCATAGTTAAAATGATACCCAGCAGCGAATCTAACTCACTGATGGAAAGATTAACCTCAGGAGAGTAAGGTCCGAATTCATGCCCCTTCGTGTCTGAACGGTCAAAATAGAGTGTTACAAATTTTGGCCGTTTTTCATACGGCAAATTAAACCACTGAAAAACACCATTAACGCGCTCTATATATGGTTTTTCATGCTCATATTGCATAAAGTAGGAGGGATGCCGCCCCTCATCTCTGACTTCTGAGCCGGGCCAGAAATAGCTTGCGGTTGTTATTTTGTTCTTTTCCAGAGTTTCCCATATTGCCTCGCCCCAGTACCATTTACCAGAACGGACTGCGTTAGTATCACCGAGACGGTAACGCTCACCTGTGAACGGATTCTCAAATGAATTTGCCATAATGCCATGCTTTTCAGCCGTCATTCCGGTCACAATGCTATAGTGATTCGGAAATGTTTTTGACGGAAAGACCGGTTTGAGTGAAAGAGCAGAAACTCCTTCAACTGCCATTTTTCCGAGTGTGGGGGTGAGTCCGCGTGAGGGATAGTCCCACCTGAACCCGTCAAACGAGATAAGAAGTACGTAGGGATGACCTTTCTCCTGCGCAAAAAACGAGGAGAAGCTCAAAAGAAAAATTATGATATATTTGTTCATGTTTTCTTTCAATAAATAATTTTATAATTACGCATGCTGAACAGAATTTTTTCTGTGATATTTTTGTTAAGTTCCTGCTCCGCGGCTCAAATATATCTTTCAGCCGCGGGCGGATCAGCAGGTTTTGCAAACTTTTCCGGTCTGAGCGCCCGCCAGACAGGTTTTCTCCTTATGCCTTCATTTGAAGCCGGGTTTAAGGGCACTCCGGGGTATTTTCTTTCTGCTTCCTTTTTCAGTATAAGAAATACCGGTATCCTCATTCCTGAAATCAGGGAAGGGAAATACTACGGTTCACTGCTTGGTGTCTCAGCCGGACTGCAGATACGGCAGCCAGTCACACCCTCTCTGTATATACAGGGCTCAGGAGGTCCTGCGTATATATTCGACAAAAGCACTCCCGGCGTAGAACTCTGGTCAGCGGGTCTTGCTTTCGGTGTTAGCGCGGGGCTCGATCTGAAATCAGCCGGACTGAGTCGGAGCCGTTTTCGCGTTACTGCCGGTTTTACCGCGGCATTTACTCTGCATAACACCTTCCCCGGTTATCAGGCAGCCGTTATCGGTTTTTTTATTCCAATTTCAGATTAATCTTCTTTCGGTTTCAGGATTACTCCTTTGCTCTTATGACCGTTAATTTTTACCTCAATCGGTTTTTCAAAATGGAGATGTTTTGTATATACCATCTCCTCTACCGGCTGTTTTCCCCGAAGCCATAACCAGTCAATAAATCCGCTTTTTTTATCAGCGTGAACAGTGAAGTAGCCCACTCTGAATGATGTGATATTCTGAAAAAAGTGAGAACCCTGGGAAGGAGTAACGGTAAAATCCTTAAAATCAGATTCTACAATCACGGCAGCGCCTGAAATCTGATCCCAGGTAACCGGAATTCCCAGCCAATCATCCTTACTGCCCCATCGCCCCACACCAATAAGTATATATGGCTTTTTTTCCGCAAGCATTTTTGAATTAAACCTGCTCACTTCCTGCGCTACTTCGCGGCTTTTACCGCGGTCAAAAGTTTCAAGATCAACGAGTATAACATCATGCAGCCCGCTGATTATTCCGTTCCCGAGCACTTGTTCACTATATGCAATCATTTCGCTCTTTTTGATGTGCCCGATTTTTAATTCTTCAGCTTCACTGCTTATGACCAACGGCCTCATCTGCAGCATTGCAAACTCTGCCGGCTGTTTTCCGCCGGGTTCAAGATTTACCGCAAATTCAATTTCAACCTGTGCCCCCATTCCCCAAGCCCCCATGGTTAGTAACAGATTCAATATATCAGCAAGCGGAAAAACTTTGTGTTTAAATATCGGAGCGAACGTTACAACCCGTTCCCCCCTGCGCGAAAGTCCGTCAAACACCGCTTCATTTTCCGGTGAGTATGTTGACCCGACATAAGTAAGTGTGCCGTCTTCCTCTGCCTGCTCAAGCGTATGTCTGGTAACATAAACTTCAGCATCCGTCTGCGGGCTCAGGCGTGCGATAGAATTAAGATCGAGCGCAAAAAACTCCTGCTGTGAGTTTCGCATTGTTTCTTTCGGAGAATAAAACTGCAAAAGGTGCTTTGGATATTTGGGGCAGAACCTGACCGTGTTTCCCCCCTCAACAACCCAGCGCCCTAATCCTAACGCTGCATACGCAATTCCGTCTGATGATTTCTGCGGCGCAACAGGATAAAAATTATATGACTTAGCAACGCCTGCAAAATGCGGATAAAAACGGTTTTCGAATTTCGCCCCGACAAGTCGCTGAACAACCACCGCCATCTTCTCTTCTTCAAGCCGGTATGATGTTGCTTTCATATAATCTTTTGATGACTTAAAAAACGTTGACGCATAGACAAATTTTATTGCCTTCAGCAGTTCTTCAAGCCGCACATCGGGATCAGGATTGTTATTCGGTATCATACAAGTCTGATACACACCGGCGAATGGCTGGAATTGTGAATCTTCAAGCAAACTTGATGAACGAACCGCAAGCGGCATTTGCATCACCGAAATAAAATCACGCAGTTTATCAACCACTTCAGCCGGGAAATGAGGCGCGTTCAGAAACCGGTCAAGAATTACTTTGTCATCTTCTTCAGTAAGACCAAACTGCTCAAGGTTATTCATCTCAAGAAACAAATCAAACACACCGGTCGCTACAACAACCGCAGAAGGAACTATCAGTTCTACTCCGTCAAATTTGTTTCTGACATGATGGTTATTTATCAAATTATTTATAAAACCAAGACCGCGCGCTTTACCTCCAAGTGAACCGGAACCAATTCGCGCAAAACTGTTTTTAGGATTAAAAGACTCACGTCTGAAATCAGTTATCACACCCCTCTGACGCAACTCCCTGTATATCTCCATCGTTTCAATCAGCTTCAGGCGAAGATCATTTACTGACGCGAAGTCTGAAAGCTTTTTCGGACGAAGCTGGCTGGCAAGCCAAAACTCGGTGCGTGCCTTCAGCCAGTTAGAAAAGTGATTCCTGTCGGCGTGAAATTTAACTGCCTCATCGGGCACAACGCGCAGCACATCTTCAAGTTGCTGCAGATTTGAAGCTCTTGCAACTTCCCGACCATCGTTTGTCCTGAATACAAAATCACCAAAGCCAAAATTGTTCAGCATAAACTCACTCAGATCATGCAGCAGTCGGGTTGAGCCCTTCAGCAGAAAAGCCGCGCCTATCTGATATGCAGTCTGCTCATATTCGTTCGTGCTTGACTGCACAAGAATTGATATATCGGGATGCCTCTCTTTAACGGCACGCGCAAATTTAATGCCGGCCTGCGGGTCACGCTCTCCCCCTTTTTTGAAATTGTTATCCGTTATGATGCCAAGTATATATTCACTGTATTTTTCATAATAGTGCCAGGCCTCTTCATAGGTCGTGCAAAGCAGAATTTTTGGACGTGCCCGCATCCGCAGATATTTATGCGTAAGATTAATTCCTTCCTGAATAAGCCGCTGAGACTGCCGGAAGATTTCCTGATATATCTGAGGAAGATACGCACTGTAAAACTTTATATTATCTTCAACAAGAATTACTACCTGAACCCCCACATTCACTGCATCATTTTCCACATTACGTTTATCTTCAACACTCTTGATAATCGCGATCAACAGCCGGTAGTCGCCGTTCCAGATAAAGATATTCTCAAAAACTGAAATATCGTAATTGCTGGTGAGCTCCTTTCGCTCTTTGTTATCATAAGCAAGCAAAACAATCGGAGTATCAGAGCCGGATTTTTTTATCGTTTCAGCAAACCGTACCGGGTGCATATCTTCAATGTGCAGCGTAATGATTATCAGGTCAAAATCTACTTCAGCCCCCACAACCTCAAGCGCTTCCGCCCCTGTGGTTACATGAGTGATTTCAGGCGCCTGAGAAAGATTAAGCACCTGGTATTCTTCCCTGATAAGTTCATACAAACGACCATCTTCTTCAAAAAGATAACTGTCATACAGTGAAGAAACCAGCAGAATCTCGCGCACTTTATAGCGCATCAGCTTCTGAAACCGCTTTATCCTGTTCTGGTATATATCTTCAAGCTGGTGGCTGTCAAACTTATCCATGCATCCGTTTTCCGTTAATCAATAAAAAAATCATAACCGAATATAAAAAAAAAGAGGATGCTGATGCATCCTCTCTGAGAAAACAACTCAACTGATCAGACCACACCCTGATCCATCATTGCATCAGCCACCTTCAGGAAACCGGCAATGTTTGCGCCGGCTACATAGTTGCCGGGCATGCCATATTTTTCTGAAGTCCGCACACAGGTATCATGGATATTTTTCATGATTTCCTGCAGACGGCGGTCAACTTCTTCGCGTGACCATGGGAGACGCATACTGTTCTGTGACATTTCCAGACCTGATGTAGCAACTCCGCCTGCGTTTGACGCTTTGCCAGGGGAGAAAAGAATTTTTGACTCTTCAATCACTTTATACGCTTCAAGTGTTGTGGGCATATTTGCGCCTTCGGTAATGCACATACAGCCGTTTTTCAGAAGCTCTTTTGCGTCATCGGTATAGATTTCGTTCTGAGTTGCGCAAGGCATAGCCACATCAACTTTTACGCTCCATGGGCGTTTTCCGGCATGGAATTCGACACCGAATTTGTCTGCGTAATCCTTTACACTGTCCTTTGCGCTGGCTCTCATTTTGAGCATGAAGTCAATTTTCTCCCCTTTAACTCCGTCTTTATCATAAATAAAACCGTCAGGACCAGAAAGCGTTACTACTTTTCCGCCAAGTTCATTAATCTTAATAACAGCGCCCCAAGCCACGTTGCCGAATCCGCTTACCGCAAAGGTTTTGCCTTCAAGATCATGTCCTTTGGTTTTCAGCATTTCTTTGGCGAAATAAACTGCACCAAATCCGGTTGCCTCCGGTCTGACTAATGAACCGCCCCAGTTAATCCCTTTTCCGGTCAGAACACCGGTATATTCTCCTGCCAATCTTTTGTACTGCCCGAAGAGGTAGCCAATTTCTCTGCCGCCTACGCCAATATCACCCGCCGGAACGTCTGTATCAGCACCAATATGACGGAAAAGTTCTGTCATAAAACTCTGGCAGAATCTCATTACTTCGTTATCGCTTTTACCCTTGGGATCAAAATCAGAACCGCCTTTACCACCGCCCATCGGAAGTGTGGTCAGCGAGTTTTTAAATACCTGCTCGAATGCTAAAAATTTAAGAATACCAAGATTTACAGAGGGATGGAAACGGAGCCCCCCTTTATAGGGACCGATTGCACTGTTCATCTGCACTCTGAAACCGCGGTTTACGTGAATTTCTCCCTGATCGTCAACCCAGGGTACGCGGAACATGATAACTCGTTCCGGTTCAACCATTCTTTCAAGAATTCTTGCGGAGCGGTATTCCGGGTGCTTTTTCAGCACAACTTCAAGTGATTCTACAACCTCTGTTACGGCCTGATGAAATTCGGGTTCCGCCGGATTTTTGGCTTTTACATCAGTAATAAGTTTATGAATATATTCGGACATAATGTACCTCTAAAAATATGCTTTCTGGAAATTTTGAATTGTTATTGATGTGTTATCTAAAAGGAGGGCATAATAGTTGGACGTACCTGAAACCAGGTCAGCGCAAGGTAAAGGAACAGGTTTCCTTCTTCTTTTTCTGATCAAAGCTCTCCTCTTGAAAAATCTTTTGTACCCAAGAAACATAAGCAAAATTTCACTCATAAGCCATCAATTTCGGTAAGCGACGACTTGCTTTAAACCGGTAATGCCTCCACACCCCGCCTAAATAATTTAACCAATTACTAAAAATATCTTAATTTATAAGGGAATTTATAAAACAGGCATAAAGATATTCAGCTAAAACAAGAAAGGAGCGAAAGATTTAATAAACGTGATAAAACGCAACAATCTTTTTATTTATATATCCGGATTGAGAACTTTTAACACTTTTGAATGAAGGCCTGAAGAAGCTGCTACCACGCTATCCCCCGACTCAGCGCTGCCACCGTAATAATCTGAAATTATTCCTCCTGCCCCTCTAATCACCGGAATGACCGCCATAGTATCCCAAAGGTGCATTATGGGGTCAATCATTATATCAGCGTAGCCGGTTGCAAGAAGATAATAACCGTAACAGTCCCCCCAGTTCCGGTAAATTTTTACCTTCTGCATCAGGTTTTCAAAAGAATGAATATTCCGGTACCTGGCAATATTCAGATGATCAGTGGTAAGTAAAACCGCATCCTCAAGTTTATCTGTTGCCCGAACCCTGACCGGCGCGCCGTTTAACTCTGCAGTCCGGTTATCGCCAATCAAAAATTCCCTCAGGATCGGCTGGTTAATTACACCCAGAACCGGTTGCCCGTGTCTTGTCAGAGCTATCAAAGTGCCGAATGTTACAGTCCCGCAAATAAAACTTTTTGTACCATCAATAGGGTCAAGTATCCACTGCCACTCAGCACCTTCATTATACATACCGAACTCTTCCCCCAATATGCCATGGTCAGGAAATTCCTTCAAAATCATTTCACGCAGTTTTTCCTCAGCCCGGCGGTCAGCAATGGTTACGGGAGAGTCATCCTGCTTGGTTTCGGTGTGAAATTCCGCGCGAAAATATTGCCTGATAATATCTCCGCTGCTCTCTGCAAGAAGACGAAGAAAGGGTTCAAACTCTTTTTTATAATCCATGATATATATTACACTGCGGTGTTACTTTATAATCAGTTTATAACCGGTTCCATGCACAGTAAGAATATACTGTGGATGATTCGGGTCCTTCTCAATCTTTTGCCGTAACCGTACCATAAAATTATCAACGGTTCTGGTGGAAGGCGCATCTTCATAACCCCAGACTTTATTAAGCAAATCATCACGAGAAACGGTCTTGTTTCGCTGGTCCCAAAGGAATTTCAGGATTTCAAACTCTTTGTGAGAAAGAGACACTTCTTTTCCTTTTTTATCAGATGCTCGGTATCCGTCAAAATCAATCCGCAGATTGCCTATCTGATATATAACCTCCCCCTCAGCGCCGGTTCCGCTGCGTCTGAGGAGCGCTTTAACACGGGCAAGCAGCTCACGCAGCCCGAATGGTTTTGTTATATAATCATCCGCCCCGAGTTCAAGACCGAGCACTTTATCAATCTCTTCACCGCGCGCAGTGAGAAAAATAACCGGTGTCTGAACTTGCTCAGCACGAAGCCGTCTGCATACATCAAGCCCCGACATCTTCGGCATCATAACGTCCAGCAACAGTAAATGATATTCGCCTGAGAGTGCTTTAGTAAGTCCTTCTTCACCATCGGAAGCAGTATCTGCCTGATAGCCCTCAAGCTCAAGATTGTCTTTCAGACCGAGCCGCATGTGCGGCTCGTCATCAACAATCAGAATTTTTTTCATAATCAGAAATTGATTGGCATCAGGAACGAAACACGCGGCTCAATCCTTTTCTGGCTTTTATAGGAAAGTACATTGTCGCTGCCGTCACGAACCGGTTCAAATGTCCAGTGATAAACCATCGATACCAACAGATACGGATACGGTTTGTACCCGACTTCACTGTACATATACGAACGATCATCAAGTGAAAACATTGCGCCCTCGTTTTCGATATTTACTTTGTCATAACCCGCGCGGAACGTGAAAGGTAATTGATCGGTAGTTACTTCGGCACGCAGATGAAGCTGACCGCTTTTAGGATCAAAATCGGTTCTCTGGTAACTGCCGGTAACCGCAACCATATTGGCAGCAGTTATTCCAAGCGAGCCATATATACCGCGGTCAGTTGAGGTAACAGCTGAGAGCTGCTTAATTTTACTTACAACACTGCCTCCGATAACTTTGAACCGTTCAATTTCATACAAAGAATTGAAATACGCCGGCATATACTGATCATTCATCCATCTTCTTTCAAGACGGACAGCGGCTGAGATGAGTCCCATACCACTAAAGGAAAAGACGGCTCCGGTTGAAGCACCATCTCCGAAATCCATTACTTTTGAATAGTCAGCATATAAATCTATATTCAGGATTGACGTCCTTACTACCGGAAGACCGAGGTCAATGCCGTATATCTGCGTTGACTTACGGTCGTTTAATGATACAAATTCATTAGTTACAGGATCTATATATCCCGAAAGCACTCCCGCATACTTGTTAAAATCTGAGGCAAATGAAGCACCGACTTCAAGCTTTCCGAGAACAGGTATTTTCGAAAATGTAGTAAACTGTAAGGGGCGTACATATCCGCGTAACCCAAGCACACCCCCCTGGCTGAAGTCACTGTACATTGATTCAACACCAAACTTCTCGAAATCAAGATCAAGCGCAAGACCTAAACTCCTCTTATCAATAGAAGGACTGTTATTATACTGATTAACGATGGTTCCATGACCAAGTGAATAATTATCCAGAACACCGGCGCTCACATAGACGGGGTCTTTTTTCTGTCCGTAGCGTATATACTTTATGATTGACAGAAAATCAGATGCATCGTTAAAATTTTCCTTCCGGATGCTGCCGGTTGAATCAAAATCCAGACGGAGATCCAGACCGACACCAAACTTCCCGATTGAAAAATCAGGCGCCAGACGGAAGGAATAAAACGCATTTCCGTCAATAAAATTGAGCCCGACACCGCCGGTTACATTGCCGCTGCTGGTTTTCTGCGGGAATAACATTGCAGAAAAAAGCGCCATAATAACGATAACCTTGAATTTCATAGAATTCTCCTTAAAACAAAAAAAAACAATTTGATACTGCAAACTTAACATTTATCCGGATTGCAGTCATTATCTCACTATTGCAAGTTTTTTAGTTGTGCGCTCGGTCTTGCCTCCGGCTTTAATTTTTACCGTATAAATATACGTTCCGCTGGCAAGCGGGTCACCATCCTGGTCCCGACCGTCAAAAAAGACGCGGTTAAAGTCATATTTCATATCGCTGCCCGAAAGTTTTATGGTTCTGAGAAGACGACCTGAAACCGCGAATATCTGAATTTCTCCCTCTTCCGGTAAACGCCCAAGAATAAAGGTAAAATAAAGTTCGCCTGAGGAGGGGTTAGGATATGTATAAAGATCTGTAATGCGTAGTTCATCAGAAATCAGGAAAGTTCTGGTTTCAGTGCCCTGTACCACAGAAGCGCCAATTGCATCCTTTGCTTCTACCCTCAAAGAATATGCACCGGAGGAAAGAGCCGGAGTATAAATCAGCTTCATCTTGGGATTTGATGTGCTATAAACAGCTTCGAGGACACCCGGCGCATAAACCACTTCTTCTTCATCAAGAAAGAGCTTAATTGAAGCCGGATCTGTTACAGGCAGAAGTGAAGCATCATATAACCCAATCTCGAATTCCGGATTTGCCGGTATCAGCTCTCCGTCAAAGAAATCCTTTCCATTCTGCTTTACGGTGATGTACGGCTGAGCAGTATCCGGCAGTATATAAAAAGGGATACTGTATGTATTATTATCTTCAAATACCTCACGCAGCGTGTTTTTTGAGTCAACTGTTACCTGAAGCTGTCTGTTCTGCTGCCCGATTGATCCGGAATAATTAATAACAAATTTCTTTCGCTCGCCGTTACCGATGCCATATACAGGAAAGTGTGATACGGTATCAGTTGAATTATCGGGGAACCGTATTACAACCGAAACATAAAAAGTATCCGCGACAGCTCCCCCCGCGTTAGAGACTGTGATACTCACCGGTGCAGGTTCACCAATCCGGAGTGTATCTTTCTGAATACTCACCGATTGATAATTCACACCAACCTCCGGCAGATCATCCCAGTTGATGCCAAGATACTCAAGGACAGGCGAAGAACCATCAGGCGCAGCAGTGAAGTCTGTTCTTATCTGCATTTTAGGATATATATCCGGATTGATACCGCTCAGCGGAAAATCAGCAGTACTACCCGGAAAACTAAACAGAGAATCCTTGGTGCCGTCTGCTTTAATGCCAAACCCGGCAACTGTTAAAGAAGCTCCTGAAGGAATGAATGCACTTGCAAACATATTATTCCAGGTATTGTTTGAAGTAATTTCCTGAGTAACGAGTGAACCGTTTTTCTGCCCTTTAAAGAATGTGGTATCAAGTGACAGCAGATTAGTATAGTAAGCAGATTCAACTTTTTCATATACTGAGCCCGCCGCTGCACCTTTTCTGCCAAAAAGAACAAACGGCGTGCGGAATCCAACATTATTTATTTTAACAGAACCCAAAGAGCTTATTGCCGCGCGCAAACGTGAATTCAGATTAGAACTGCCATCATCCATAACACAGATTGCAACGTATTTTCCGGCAGGCAGATTTTCAATTAACTGTGCCATTGCATTGGCCTCGTTTACATCAAAACCATAATTATAGGTTTTGGCCGTATCAACCGACAGAGTTACAGAATCAATGACTGCCAGCCCCATACCCCACCCGAATGTATTACTCAACAGATTAACTCCATTGAGAGTAATGCTCCCGAATTTGCTAAAATTACCACCCCCGGAAACTACTTCATACTTTAGTGTGTCAATTTTGAGCTTTAACCCGGCGGTGAAGTTTACCCCTTCTAATGATTGCATCCGAAATGAATATTCATCTTCGAGTAAAAAGTCCGACTCTCTTGTGCCTTTATAAAAAGAAGCCGCAGAGCCCCAAAGAGTATCCCCATAAAATACTCCGGTTCTGAACCAGTAGCGCTTTCCGGAGTTAAGATCACTCAGATTAAAGGCCGTGAAGAATGTATCTAAAACCGACTGACGTAAATTTGCCGACAAAAATGAGGGCACTGTATCATGCTGTAGAAACATAGAACTGTTTCCCGGAGAAAAAACAGTGTTAAGTGTTCTAACAGAAGGACTTGCATATCCGAAAAATTCACCTGATGCAAGCGGACGTACTGATCGTGATGCTACAAAATAATTATAGCTGATTGCATTATCATCTTCATAGATTTCATTAACACTGCCATAAAGATCAAGAATAATCTCAATCTTATGCTCGCCGGGTCTGTTTTTTGAAGGGACTAAAAAATTCAAAGTGTCGCTCAAGACAGGAATGTTTTTTGTATAATAGGTCTGTCCGGCGATTGTGTCATTATAAATATATGATACCTTAACAGAAAAAGTATCAGAAAGCACGGTTCCGAGATTATTATATACCAGCTTGAAGGAAACTGAATCACTCTGTTCATCAGGGAACTGAGTCAGCTGATATAACTGGCTGCGGTTCTGCTGCAAATTTGGCTTTGTTGGCAGGGCAATCCGGACGACGGGGTCCCCAGAAAGCAGGTTAGTTAACGCAAATATCTTATATACACCAGTCGAACCAAGCCGGTTAAACATTTTTCGCTTCGCCTCAAGGTGGAGCCGCCCCAGGTTAACAACACTGTCCTTTAGTATTGATTCATAAAAATACTTAGAAACATTGAGTGTTGTTGAAGTAAAACCAAGTGATGAATTGCCGATATATCCGATTGACTGCCCCTCATTAATAAACAATGCACCAAATGCTTCAACATCCGGTTCCGCAAATTTATTGGTTGAGCATCCGAAATCAGTAACAAGCGGGCTTTTGTTGTATTTGTTCTTCAGATGATCTGGGTCAGAAATTGAATTATCCCAGGTACGGGTACCGGAATGTCCGAGATAAGAAATAAATAGTCCTCCTTCTGAAATTGAATTTCTAATATAGGAGGGAGGATAAGGTCCAAAATCACTGGTCGGAGTTACTGTCTTATAAAAATGATCATACGCCAGGTTAAACGGATTAATATTTGTATAATTATCAATTATATACTGGTTCGCTCTCCTGATTTCCAAAAGCTCCGGCTCATTGTTTCCGTCTCCCGAAGAAAAGAAGAGAGCCCGTTTATTCCACTGATCATATCTCTGATCTATATAGAGGCGGTGTTTGTTCAGGTAATTTGTAACATCAGCGTCGGTTTTTGCCGGCAGTCTGCCAATGTAAAAATTCTGCTGATAGGAACCGGAATCATGCATGGCATACCAGGTATCACTTACCGGTTCGCCAAAGGAGGGGACAAGATTCGGATTGACTTCTACTCCCCTCAGTTTATAAATAAATCTGTTAAAGTCATAATTCGCTGAGCCGATAAGCGTAACATAATCAAGAGTCTGAGGTGTTGTTTTTCCTGCCTGAAGCCGCAGAAAATGTTTCAATCCCTCAGGATCAGGATACCCAAAACTAAATTCGTCAAAAATATCAGAGGTAAAGAATAACCCGGTTGTCAGATTATACTCACTTCTGATAAAATCTGCATATTCTCCGGCCGAAGACGCAAGGTAAGGATGAGTAACCGCTATATATTTATAAGAAACTGCATCCGCCCTGATATTTTTAAATTGCTTAACATAATCAAAAACCGGTCTAAGAGTTTTACTCCCTGTTACAAGGAAATAATCATCGGTTGAGAACAGAGTATCAGCGAAAAGAAGAGTATTGCCTGCCATCTGAAACCCCGTGAACTTACGCGGTTCCGGACCATGCCGATACAAAACAACATCGGAGGATGTAACATTTTCAATGCGAAGATAACGTGGCTGCACTAAAAAAGTGTCTCGTATTCTGAAAGTAATCGAATCATTAATCGCCCGCAGGGAGCGCGGATATTCGTATTCTATCCAATCATACGAAAAAAAATTCGGGTCAAGACCGTTCGCATAATTTGTAAAACCAAATGAGTTGGTTCCACTGTTAATCAGTGATGAGTTAAAATACCCGCCGGCAACCACAACATCATTTCTGTTAACCACTTGTGTATCAATCGTTACACCATTTATTTTAACAGCAATATTGTGAGAATTGGTTGTGACCGGTGAACCTACCGATACTGTCTTAAAAAAAACAGAGCCGAGTTTTCCGCTGACAAGATTTGATGCCTCAAATGTCTGCGACAATGTACCGGGAAACAACCAGCTCCAGACAAATGATTTATAGGGCATGAACTCCGGATTCTGATTGTCAACTACATTTACACCTAACTGCTGAAAGAATGAGTTGGTTTCTCTGTGCTCAAAATATGTGTAATGTGAAACTGTATCGGTCAGACCCGGCGTAAAATTACTTTCAATAATTCTTTTTCCGTTGGTAATTCCCCAGGTAAGAAAATATATTGTTGAATCGGAAAATTTATTCAGATAATCTTTGTATATCTCATTATGTGCGTTAGGAATCCGGTAATCCGGGTTATAGTTTCTGACCGCGGTAAACTCGATGTAATCACTATTATCAAACGAGTTATCTCCCTCACCATAAACAAACAGAGGATATTCACTGCCTGAGGTATATAACTGAAAAGTCTTTGGATTGATGCCGGTGACAGAAACTCCCAAAGTGGTAAAGTCTGCCGGAGTGATTCTGTAAACGCCATCTTTGCCGATTTTTAACTTAATATATACCGCTCCATAATTAATCCAGCCGCCTGTGGTATCAGATACAACGCGGCGGGTGGCAACACGGAAATCCCCGGCAAAAGCCGAATTGATTATCATATCCGAAAGATACTCATCAAAATCCGACTTTTTTTCGATAGGCAGTAGCCGGTAAGCATTAAGACTGCCTGTTTCTACAAAAACCTCAAAGCTGCTATGCTCAATAATTTTATTTTGCTCAGGAATATATTCAACAGGTAAAATAGTAATATCAACACAGTAAAAATCACGCAGGCGATATACTTCTGAAACCAGCACACGCTCGGCTGGCGAATAACTCAGACCAGCCGGAAGTAATATTTTTTCTTCAGTAAATGAACTGTCACCAACTGCCGTAAGTTTTGGGTAAAATGAAGGTATTGCGTTTCCAAATTCCGTTCTGGTATTTGAGAAGAACCGGACAGACGGTTTTTTGTTTTGCGGGAGGGCAATGGTAAATGAGAAGAGAGGAAGCCGCGGATTTCCGGGTTTTGAATACTCATTCGTCTCCTGGTACTCTCTAATAGTAAATTTTCCCTCAGTCCGAAGGAGTGCTTGAAATGAAATCTGATCAAAAGAGAGTTTGAACCCTCCATTTTCAGCAGTTATTTTAGGTGATAAATCGCCACCAGAAAGAACCGTAGATCCAGTCAGACAAAACAAAACAATTAAATAAAAAAACCTATTCACTTTTTCCTCTGAATTTTTGCATTACCACCATAAATAGAAAAACGGGCATCCAGATCAGATAACGCTTCCATAATCTGACCGGATCTGAAAAAAGCCGGACCGCCCATTCAAATCCTGCTTTCTGTATAAAACTGTTCCCCCTCTTTTTTGTGCCTGACAGAACCTTTAAACCTTCGCCAACCGCCAGATACAAAGCCGCGGGAAGACGCTCCCAATTGTCGGCTATCCAGGTTTCCTGTTTTGGTACACCCAACCCAACCAAAACCAAATCAGGTTTCAGCTTGGATATCTCCTCAGGCAGCCGGTTGGAGTAACTAAATCCGGCACTCATTCCGGCTATTTTTAAAGTAGGATACCTCTCCGGGATGCACCGCAAAGTTTCTATCGTATCTCCAAAAATAAAAAGAGCCCACTGCTTTTCAATAGCTTTTTCGATTAAAAGAGGGTAGAAATCTGAGCCGGTCATCCTCCTTTTTAGTCTTTCGTAGTTCAAAAACCTTGCGGCAAGTGATATACCAACCCCATCAGAATGAATTAGAATAAATCTCTGTAGTGCGCATCGGTATTTCGGGGATGCGCGAAAGTTCATTATACAGGCAGCATTTGCATAAGTAATCGCGGTTTTTTCAGATCTTGAAACCAGCTTTTCTATCTCTGATAATAGCCCAGAGTAGTGAAATGAATTTACCGGAAGACCAAGTATAAAGTACTTTTCAGTCATCTTCTCTTACAGCCCTGGAATAAATTTCGTCCAGCGCAGCTATGTGAAGTCCGGCTGTATATCCTGACAAAACCTTTGCATGGAGGTTTTCGCCCCAGGTTTTTATTACCTGCTTTGAATTTGCCGCCAAAACAACCTCATCTTTTAATGCTGTAACACTTTCCGGCTGAATCAAACGACCGGTAAAACCATCATCAATCAGTTCTGTTATTCCATCAACTGCTGCAGCAATGACCGGCAGCTTAAACAGACCACACTCAAGCAGTACATAGGGAAAAGGATCGATTCTGGAAGGAAGTAAAAACAGGTCAATTTCAGAATATACCGGACTGATATCGCGAACGCTTCCTATGAATTCACAGTATGCCGGATGCTCAGTCTGAAATTCTGCAACATTTGACTCCTGTTCGCCTGAGCCGGCAATAACAATCTTAAATTCAAATCTTTCATTAATAAGCCCGCGAAGTGCCTGCAGCAGAATATCAATTCCTTTTTCATAAGATAACCGCCCAATGAAACCAAGTGTGAATATCTTATCCGGCCGGGACTTCACTTCCCTTATGTTATAAAGCTCCGGGTCTATTCCATTCTTTAACACTATTACTTTTCCCTCTTCAATAGAAAAGTAAGAGAGCAGGTGCTGCTTTACACTGTTACTTACCGCCAGGATATTTTCAGAGCGATAGCTCAACCACCGTTTCCCTCTAACGATGCTGTGGACAGTTGTAATAGTTCTGACACCTGCAAACGGACGCAGCAGATTAGCCAGAAAATCACCGTACCTGTGATGTGAATGTATAATCTGAATCTGATACTTTCTGATAACTTTTACCAGACGAATCAAATCACTAAATACAGCAAACAATCCTGGAGTACGCGAAAGAAACGTAATGTTTATTGATTCGTTTCTTAAAACCTGGTCTGCCTCACCCGCCCTTACCATTACAATATATCTGTGCTGCATCTGTTCACTTCGGCAAACAGTAAGCAGATAGCGTGTAATGCCGCAGGAGTATTTAAGTTCAGTATGAAGGTGCAGGATATTCATCAGGATAGCATCTTCTTTAATGAGGAACGAACCTTTCTGTTTTCAACAGACAAATACGTAATCCGGTAGTTAAGGCGCTGGAGCAATCTGAATTCCTTTAACCTGCCGAACCACCCTTCAGGGAGGAAGGTAAGTATATATGCCAACAGAACTTTAATTGAATTTAGCTCTTTCTGCCAATAAAATCTTGCTGATTCCCTGTTCCCGTAAAAAAATTCCCGCCAGCCGTTCAGTTTTTTCCGTTCACCTGAGGAAACTTCTGGGAAAGAACGGTCAAAGGTATTCCAGTAAGTTTGCTGTGTTGTATATACTTCAGCAAAAAAATCACGATTCTTTCTGGAAAGGGATTTAGGAGAATATGATGCAAGAATCAAAAACTGTTGAACATTTGCAAACACACACTTTTGTTTTAAGCGAAGCCACAAATCGTAGTCTTCAACAGGAGTGTTTTTATAGCCGCCATTGGCAAGAATCAGACTTCTTTTGTATATACAACCGGAGTGACAGATATAATTATGCAATGCAAATCCTCGCTTAATATCGTAATCGTATTCAGGAAGAATAACAGGAAACAAAAGTTGATTTTTGCTGAAATAAAAATAATTACAGGACAGAATATCAACTTCCGGGTGATTTTTAAGATAATGCAATTGCGCTTCTAACCGTTCCGGAGTCATTATATCATCCGCGTTCATACGGGCGATTAGTTCGTTCGCCGCGTTTTCCAGACCATAATTTAGTGACCGGCTTAACGGGCACCTTTCAATTTGATGCAGCTTTATGCGGTCGTCTGTAAAATTCTTACATATTTCCACAGTTCTGTCAGTTGAGCCGGAATCAATTATCAATAGTTCGAAATCGTTAAACGTCTGGCAAAGCACACTTTTAACACATTGTATAATATATTTTTCCGCATTATAAACAGGGACCAGAACGGTAACCATTAAACCCGCCCCTCATCGGAATAAAGCGCAATCATCTTTTGAGCAATCTGCCGTATATCGAAAAGCTCAAGAAAATCTTCAAATATCTTTTCCTGTTTTTGATGAAGCAATTTGCGATTGTTTTGAAGAATTAGAAGGACGTCCGCGATTCCCCGCGCGTCATCAACATTAACCAGGAGACTATTTTTTTCATTAAGACAACTTTCATAACCGCGGAATTTTGTCGATACTACAGCGAGTTTTTTTGATGCTGCCTGAATTACAACTGTGGGAAAACCCTCCATCTCCGAACGTGTTGGATTTATCAGAACATCATACGACTCAAGTGTATTTATAAGATCAGGAAGCTCTCCCAGAAAATTTACCGGAAGATTACCCCCCATATCCCTGAACTGTGACTCTTCAGCTCCTCCCCCTGCTAAATCAAGTGTAAATCCGGCTGATTGGCTACCAAGTAATGCAACTGCTTTCAGAAATGTGTCGATCCCTTTATCAGAAATCAGCCGCGAACCGATGATAACTTTAATTTTCTCATTACTTGCCTGTTTTTGCATTGTTCTTTCAAAAGGATATCCGTATCTGACAAGTTTGATCCGGTCCGGCTTTTTAAACTTATCATTAAGAAAACCGGCTATATGTTCATTTACAGCAATAATAGTATCAGCATGATAATGTCGTAAAATACCCTTTTCCGGTATGAGACCGTGAACACTTTGCAACGTTTTAACTGACAGTCCGATTCTTGAAAACGCGGCAATGTTTGCACAATAAAAATGATGTGAATGGATAATAACAGGATTGAATTGTTTTATTAACTGCCTGATTCTTGCAACACCTTTACTAAATCCGGAAATGCTCCTGTTTTCATGTTTAACTGATGGCTCAATAAATAATTTGTTTACAAAATCTCTGTATCTCTCAGTCGCATTGCCGCCACCGGCTATGAGAATGATATTCTGCCTGGAAAAATCCCCCATCTCTTTCAACAGAAAAAACAAATGAGAAGAAACTCCGCAGGTGATATTAAGCCCGTTCACAAGGATAAATATTCTGTTCCGCCTATCAACCATGCAAAAGTCTTTCATAGTCGCGTAAATATCCTGCTATAGCTATACCCCAGTTAACGTTCTCTCGTATTTTAGCAGCTTCACACCCAACAGTTCTGATCAACTCTCTTCTTACATTCAGTCTGAGCAGAAGCTCACGGATAAGGTTTGGCTGCTCAACTGAGACAACAAAGCCGTTAACCCCATCGGTGATGTACTCACTGATGCCGGCATTTTCAGAAACTATAACCGCGCAGCCCATAGCCATCGCTTCAAGTGAGCTAATGGAAAATGACTCAAGCAGTGAAAGGCAAATGTACAAATCGCATGACTCCACCAATTTTAAATACTCATCGGGTGCGAGTTTTTCAGTATATGTTACACTGCCCCTGAGCTCTTTAGGAGTTACCAGATATTCTCGATCCCCTACAATGGTCAATTTAAATCTAATTCCCGATCCGGTCAACGCATCAAACAATACCTCTATCCCCTTTACTCTGTCCATCAGTCCACCGTGCGCAACAATATGCAACGGTCCACTGCTCTCAACTCTTTCAGGAAATCTGTTATAAAAAAAAGACGATAAACCATTTTGGGTGTAACTAATACATTCTGAAATAAACGGATAATGCTGTTTTGCCTGTCTGTATATCCGTTTTGAATAAAATGCAAAAGAATGCGAATACCTTATAATCATTCTTTCAGTTACACTCCGCGAAAACTTAAACCATCCGGAAAGATATGGTTTGCGGCTGTTTTCATAAGCAATAACGCCATGCAAGGTGTAATGAATCTTTACTTTTTTTCTGTAAAACCACCAGAAGAGCAGACCCACAAACGGGTCATAATTTATTCCGTGCAGAATATCAGGGTTTAGCTGCCGGATAACTCTTGCAAGTTTGAAAAATCCTGCATAGTAAAGATTACCTGACTGTTTATAACCAAAGAACTTCTCCCACAAGGTATGGGGTTTGATCATGGAATACTTTGTAACAAAATATGTTTCTGTCCGCTTTTGCATCTCACGGAATACGGAAACGGCTACTTCTTCTGAACCTGTGCGGATATCAGACGCGTTATATATTCCGGTTAAAACAACTCTCACGAGTTCTTCCTTATCACCCAAAAGATAATTATGGCCTGCAGCAGCAGAATCAGTCCTTCCGTAAAGATAGTTGCATATACCGCTCCTATTATACCCAATACGGGCAGAAAATGCAGATTTATTCCGATATTAAGCAGTCCTGCAAGTATAACCACAGTTGTTACATGAATATCCCGTCTCATTGCGTTGAGAGCTATTCCGGTTACATTATTCAGCAATAAGAAGGGAACTCCCAATGCGAGAATACTGAGCACCCCGCCTGCGGAAATATATTTAACTGAGTATATAACCGTTATAATCATTTCACTCAGGAAGAAAAATGCCCCCGCCATCACAACAGAGAAAAACAGCAAAAGATAAATCTGCCTCTTGTACATCCGGAAATTAATCCTCCCATCCTTGGCAAAATCGGAGGAAAATGCCGAGTAGAGCGGGTTGACAATACTATTGCCGAGTGACTGAGGTAGCTTATAAACCGAATAGGCCGTGGCATAGACCGCTACACTTTCAAGATCAAGCACTTCCCCGATTACCAGTACGTCAATTTTATCATACACCCAGTTTGCTATAAAACCCAGACTCATCGGCAGTGCCAGCAGTATCATCCTTTTTGCGTCACCGAAAGAAAATTTACCTGACACGGCTGTTGACTTCCTGAAATACGATGCAAGGAAAAGAAAATGTGCAGCAGCAGAGATAAGAAAGCTGCTCACAAGCAGATCTGCATTCTCCGAAAAAAGATATACTCCGGTAAAAATTATCAGCAGGATAGTCCTGGCTTTAGCGAGGAAGATTACCGATTTTTTATATTCTTTCCTTCCGAAGAGCACTGCACTCAGATCATTATTAATTCCGAAGAGAAAAGCTGATGTGGTTATGAGCAGAAGTGAAACCAGACTGCCGTTTAGTGAAAAACCGTATCCCGTAACGATAATGGTAAAAGGCAACCAGGAAAGAAGACGGAACACAACAGCACTGTAAAGACGACTGTAAAACTCCCTGCTGCCCGCGGCGGCCTCACGCTGAAAATAAAATACAAATCCGAAATCAAAAAATGAACCGGCTATATTCCCCAGAGCAAAAGCCGAAACTACAAAACCATAGACCTCTTTCTCAAAACTCCGGGCAATAACGGCGAACAGAAGAAAAAAAACCACCTTCTCAATGATATTCGAAAGCAGTACATAAAATGAATCAGAAAACGATTTGTTGATGCGACCCATAGTGAACAACTATCTCCTCGCCAGCCAGATTTCCGGATTCTGATTATCGCGGTCATTCCACACCTGAAAGTGAAGTATATAACCCTCCGCGCTTTCACCCACCTTTCCTAACTGAGCTCCCTTTTTTACTTTTTCCCCTTCCTTTACATTGATATTGTTCATGTGACCATAAACCGTACGATAGTCCTGAGAGTGAGAAATGATTACAACACTGCCGTAACCCGGCAGCCAGTCTATAACAGAAACCACACCATCGTGCACTGACATAACATCCGCCGCTGCTTTACTTTGTATATCAATACCGTAATTAAGCGTTACCGTTTTAAGTTTTTCATTTCTGTTCTCGCCAAACTTTCTGATAACCACCCCCTGCTTAACCGGCCACATCATTTTGCCTTTCAGCTTAGTAAACTCAGCATTACCCGGCAGGTTATAATAATCTGTTTTCTCCTCCGGTTCCGGCTTTTTCGCGGTGGTATCCTTCGGCTTTGCATCCGGCTTTTTATCAGATTTCTTTTTTGCCGCTAATTCTTCTTCCGCTTTTTTGCGGGCAAGTTCCTCCTCCCGCTCCTTTTTCCTTTTCTGCTCCGCCTCAATCAACTTATCAATAAGTTTAGCAATCAGTTTTTCATTTTGCTTTTTTGTTTCAAGATCTTTTTTAAGCGCTGCATTGTCCTTCTTTATTTTTGTAAGAAGGGTTTTGCGCTCCCTGATTTTTTCCTTCAAATCCTTTTCTTCATTATTGCGGTCAGCAAGCAGCGTCTCCTTCAGCTTTTTTTCATCTTCAAGCTGAAGAGTGAACTGCTCAAGATTCTTCTGTTCTGACCGCAAACCGGCTAACAGTATTTTCCCTGACCGGGTAATCCGTTTAAGAACATGATAGCGGTATGCAGCTTCAGTAAGGGAGGATGAAGAAAATATATATACCCACTCATTATCAGGAATTCCCTTATATACCGTTACCACGTAGCTGCGGTACCTTTCCCGCAGGGAGTCAATCCTGGCTGCAATCCTTTCCCTCTGGCGGGAAAGCAGTTCAATTGCTTCTGTCTTATTTTTTATCTCACCGCCGAGTTCTGCAACCAATTTACCAAGCAGATACCCCTGTTTTGTATAAAGCTCAATGGTGCTTAGGGTCTGCTTTTCTTCTTTCTGTTTTTCTTTTAGCTGCTGTTCGGTCTCTTTTATCAGCGCGCGGAGTGAGTCAAGCTCCTGCTTTTTGGCATCTACAGACTGCCCGTAAACTCCACCGCCCAGTATAAGAACTACAAAAAGAAAAGTTATTATTCTCACAAATCAATTATATCTGCATCTTCCGGATAGCTGAACTGAATCTTTACTCCCGGCTGATTCACTTTCATCTCTTTATACTCAATAGTAATTTCCTGACTGTCCTTTTTGTTCATCACACGGATATTCTGCGGCACCGGGACCTGCTCAAACATCTTGAATCCTGAATACACCCCCTTGAGCAGTTCATTCCCCTCACCTGAGTTTATAACAAACTCGCGTATTCCCAAATCACGCATATCAACAATGTATTTAATCTTACTCCCGGTTTCCTTATCATTATACGTTATGTCATACTGATTCTGATTGTAGTTATAGTCATCCGGGGTTTTATATAATCTATCCGTGAGATTAACTGAACCCACCAGTGCATCCATCAAATCAGTAAAACTTATATTGATGCGAAAAATTTCTCTCAGCAGATCATTATCAGTCTGACCGCGGTAAAGGGTGTTACCCATTGCATTATAGAACTGGAAATCCTTTTTTGTTATGAGAGCATTCGCCAGCTCAATACCAAAAGGTCCGTTAATGGCAAGGAACACAGAATCCGGTTTTGCAACCATAACTCTGAACGATGCACTGTTGCTGAACTGGGGGGACTGCACCGAGATTGTTCCGTTCCCCTCAAATGATTTAATTTTTCTTCGATTTGCTTCCAGTTTTACCACCAGCCGGTCAGCAGCCAGTATCTCAACCTCCTCAGTCGGCTTTGAAGGTACGCAGCCCGGTATCAGGCCAAAAATTATCAGCATCAGTGATGCTATATATATCTGTTTCTTAATCAAGTGTTTCTCTTTCTATTTTTTCTTTTAAGCCCTGAAGCATCGGATCAATCTCAAACGCTTTCTTCCATTCGCTGAGTGCAGCGTCCTTTTCGCCAAGCCGGTATAACACATCGCCAAGATGGTCAATAATCACCGGACGGGCGCCTCCTATTGTAATGGCACGCTCTATATATCCTTTCGCTCCAGCAAAATCTCCAAGTTTATATAATATCCATCCTTTGGTATCAAGAAATGCAGAGTTTTCAGGTTCAGTTTCCAGCGCTTTTGTTACCATTGCGAGAGCTTCCTCAAGCCGCTCATTCCGCTTCGAAAGCGCGTAAGCATAATTATTGTTCACCAATGCATTTCCCGGATCTTTTTTTAACACCGCGCCGTAAGCTGAATCAGATGAAGCAAAGCTCCCCAGCGCATCGTATATAAGACCAAGCGTGCCCAGTAAATTCAGATTGTCGGGATCATTGCTGAGCGCTTTTTTTAAGAAATCTGCTGCTTCCTCATTCCTTTTCAGTTTGCTCAGCGAATAGCCGTAAGCAGACAAAGCAGTTACATCCATCGGATTCAGTTTAACCGCTTTCTCAAGATAAGGCAGACCTAAGCTATCCCTGTCACTCTGGGCGTAAGAAAGCCCCAGAATAATATTGATGGTGAAATCCTCCGGGAACGATTCAGCGCCGCGTTGCAGCAGTTCCGCGGCTTCTGTATATTTCCTGTTATCAAAAAGCAGCCCGCCCAGCCGTATCCATGCTTCTTTATTTGCGGGGTCCAGCTTTGTAACCTGACTAAAATACTCAATTGCCGCACTGTCATCACGCTGCTCAATAGCTATAGCGCCCAGATACATTTTTACTTCCCATGCAGTTGTATCTTGTTCAAGATTCAGAAACATCTTCTTAACCGGCTCAAGCAGGGAGGAATCTCTCAGCGCGGCTATATAAAAATCATTGGCGATTTTCAGACGTGTGCCGAAAGAAAGTGATTTATTGTTAATAATACCAGCATACGCTGCAATGGCAGAGCGGTAGTCTTTCCGCGCTATATATACCCGCCCTCTGATCTCCTGAAATTCAATATCATCGGGGTAACCCAGTAAATACTCCTCCGCCAGCCGCAGCGCATCATCGCTCCTGTTGAAGCGTATATAATAGTCAGCCAGCAGCTTAACAATCTGAATGTTGTCCCGGTCAATGCTCAGGAGTGACTCCATCGAGGAGATCGTTTTATCAGCATCCCCTGTCTTCTCATAAAGCTCTGCCAGCCGCAGCAGCAGAGTCCATTCTTTTCCGGTCTTTCTCAGAAGCGCTTCATATATTTCGGCTGCTTTTTTCGGACGGCTCTGCTCATACTGCCTGGCCAGTTTATAGTATGCACTGAGCTGAAGGGAGTCACGCTGTATGAGTTTTTCAAGCACTACGGCTGAAGAGTCATATTTGCGGGATGAACTGAAAATGTCACTCAGCAGAAAATAGTAGTCAGCTACGGCAGAATCAATCTCCAGCGCTTTGCCGGCATTCATTTTGGCAAAGCTGAGCTTGCTGAGCAGGTAATAGTTTTTGGCTATCGCATAATAAATACCTGCCTGCTCATCGGCCTCCAGTGCCTCCTGGTATTCCAGAATGGCCGCGGCAAGGTCACCCCGCTGCTCAAGTGCCGTTCCCTTCAGGAAGTAACTGAGCGCTTTTTTCTGGTCACGCTTTTTGGTATCAGCCGGTTTGGACGTATGTTGTTCTATCGCCCCCCCTCCGGAGCATCCAGCGAGGATAAGTCCGGCGGAAATCAGGACAATAATTGGAAAGATTTTCATTTATTCCGGTAAAACTTGGTAGAGTTCAGATCAAAATATATTTTTGTAAAAATAAGGAAAAAATATGGAAAAATTTGACCTTGGACTGGCTTATGTGTGGGAATACGACAGAGATTTCCTCCGCGCCACCGAAGCCATGCTCCAGTCAGCAGGTCTGACCACCTATATCATCAGCGAGCATAATATAGGCGAGGTCACAAAAGCAGTAGCAAACCGCGAACTCGGTTTCAGGTTTTACCTTGACCGCGCATGGGATGTGGATGACCGGTTCGGCGAACTGGGCAATATGCTTCACCGCCGCAGAACCCGTATATTCAATCCTTATAAAAACGTCACTCACGCCATTGACAAAGCTACCATGCACCTTGAGTTTATTACCTCAGGCATTCATGTTCCGTATTCAATTATCATCCCCCCGTTCAAGGAAAAAGAAGAGCTCTTCATTTCACTCAAAGACCTTGCGCTTCTCGGCCGGCCATTTATCATAAAACCCTGCAACATCACCGGCGGAGGTATCGGGGTGGTTACCGGCGCTGAAACTCTGAGTGACATACTGACCGAGCGGATGACCCTGAGTGAGGACAAATACATCCTTCAGGAAAAAATTAATCCCCTTTATCTTGATGGCCGCCGCGCCTGGTTCCGGTGTTTCTGGGCATTCAGCCAGCCGGTTATCACCTGGTGGGATGATCAGACGCATCTGTACGAAGAGCTTTACCCCTATCAGTTTGACCTTTACAAGCTGCGCCCGCTTCTTACCATTACAAAAAAAATTGCCGCACTCACCGGGCTTGATTTTTTCTCAACGGAAATCGTCCTCAGCAATCAGGAAAAATTCCTCGCGATTGACTACATCAACGATCAGTGTGATATGCGCTTCAGGTCGGGGCACTATGACGGCATACCCGACAACTCCGCACAGACCATCATCCGGCTGATGCGGGACTACATCCTCAAACAAAAAAAACTTAACCGGAACCAGAAATGAAACGGAGACCCGAAGTGTGGTTTATAGTTATTGTAATTACAGCCCTTGTGTTGTTTTTTCTTTTCGGCTACCTGCTTAATATATATGAGGCGGATATATCGGTGAGCAAACGAAGTCTTTTTGCGGACGGACAGACAGAAGCAGTCATAGAAGTGATACCCCTCAACTCATTCGGCAGCCGTACGCCATTCCGTTCGCTCAATGCACAGTTTGAAATAAAAGAAGGCGCTGAACTGATTGAAATCATCTCACAGGATAATGAAAAAGGAATACTCCGCCTCCGCTCCAAATCCGGCACCGGACGAGTGGTCATCCGCGTCATACCCGGCATGGCAATCCTCCCTTCAGAGGTGGTGATATTTATTTATCCGAATGCGGCGTAGGTCTGGGGGGGTGGTTCAATTTTCAGCGGGAATTTGTTGTCGGGTGGGTCAATTTTCAGCGGGAATTTGATTCGCGCTATCGGCGGAGCCGGAAAAACTGTCGTTTTATCGAAAAAGTGCTCCTAAAAGGTTGTGTGGTATGGTTTTAATTACTATTTTTGCATAAAAAGCGCAAAAAATATGCTTAAATCGTTTTCAGTTAGTAATTTCAGATCAATCAAAGAAACCTGCACACTTGATTTTACCCGCTCAGGGAGAAAAAAGAGTAATCTTTCCAACTATACTTCAGTTGGCGGTTTTGACCTTTCCCTGAACTCTGTGATTTATGGAGCTAATGCTTCGGGGAAAAGTAATTTGATCAGAGCCGTAAAAGCATTATCTGCAATAATCAGCTATTCAGCAAAATTCGCACCGGATGAACATATCTTTGCATACGAACCGTACCGCTTAGAGCCGGGTTACGATCTGAAGCCGGTCTGTTTTACCATTGAATTTATTATCAATTCAATACGTTATTATTATACGGTTCAGTTTACGGCAAAATCAATTGTTCACGAGAAGCTTAGTTATTATCCGTTAAAACGGGAAACTCTCATTTTTGAACGCAATGAAAAACGTGAAATTGATTTTGGTGATGCGTTTAAAGGTGAGAGAAAAACTATTGAACGGCTCACACTCCCTAATCAGCTTTTCCTTTCAAAAGCAGCAGAGAATAATGCGGAAATCTGTATCCCGGTATTTAACTGCCTCACTGAGGGAATTACTTTCCTGCCATTAAGTAAAAATTCAATTAACCGGGAAATGGAACAGTTAGTTGCAGAGAAGTTATCAAACTATCCTGATTCATCATTTGCCAGGAAACTAACTTCCTTAATGAGTTCACTTGATACCGGAATCCGGTCTTTTACTATTATAGAACAGCCTTCCGGTGTTTCAGAATCTTTACTTTATTATGCACCGGCATCATTCGCTGCACCACAAGTAAGTAAGCCGTATAAAATAAAAACCGTTCACATTATACACGATACAAAAAATAATTCTACTTCCAAAGTTCTGTTTGATATTGCTGATGAATCAGCCGGAACAAGAAATCTGTTCACTCTGGCCGGAATAATTCTGTTTGTTCTGGAAAAAGGTAATGTTGTAGTAATTGACGAATTTGAAAAAAATCTTCATCCGTTAATCACTACCTATCTTATCCGGCTTTTCACCAACCCGGTTACTAACCCCAAAAAAGCACAGCTTCTTTTTGCTACTCATGATATCACCCAGCTTCAGGAAGAAACCTTCAACCGCGATCAGGTCTGGTTCACAGAAAAGAATGAACGGGGTGAAACCGAACTGCTGCGCTGCTCTGATATAAAAGGACTCCGTCTTAACGCACCGCTTGATAAATGGTATATATCAGGACGACTTGGCGGCACCGCCATCATCAACGATACTGATTTTATGATCGCAATGCAGAAAGATGCCGGGGAATGAGGCAGATCGGGAAATATATACTCATCCTGCCTGAGGGGTGGTGTGAGTATAATTAGGCTATGGCACTTAAAAACTCCCTGCCGCGCGACAAACAGAGGAGCATCTCAGTTGAAATGCCCTCACCTGGTGCTAAGAATACTGTAAAACAATTAATCCAAAAAGCAGTCCGTCTGAAAGTAAAAGCCAAACAAGATAAAAACCCTTATGATGCAGTATGGCTCTTCTTTGATAATGATAATCAGCCAGGTCTTAAAGATGTCTTCCGCAAATTGAAGTTATTAGATATAAAAATTGCCTATAGCAGTATCTCCATTGAACACTTGTTTGTCCTCCATCTGGAAAACATCAGAACTCCGTTCGCGAATTCCGATGAGACACTTCGAAAAATTAAACCACTCTGGCGCAGCCACTTTAACTCAGATTATCACAAAACAACGATCAAGCATTTTGAAAAGCTCAAAGAAAATCTTGACACCGCAGTTAAGAGAGCAGAGCAAATCAGGAAGCAGGCAGAGAAAGATGGAATACCCATTGAAGAAAGGAACCCCTATTTTACCATACCTGACTTAATATCATACTTTACGTCACTGTAATTTCGCCCCGAAAAATCAGATAATTTTAACCCTGCCTAAATGAATCACCTTCAAGAGGAGAGAATGCTTTAAAAGCAAAAGGGACTGTTGCCAGTCCCGGAGGAATCCTACTTTAACGTCTTGCGTTATTACAGATTCATTGCAAAATTAAAAAATTTCATCAAAAAAACCATATTTTCGAAAATCATAGAACTTGTAAATTTTTGCCTATAGTCGAAAAATTACACGTAAAATTTTGCTTATAGGCAAAATTTTACGTAAGATTGTTCTGTCAATTTTTCCCGATTTATGAACCAAAACAGATACCTCTCAAAAGTTATTGCCGATGACCTGAAAACCAAGATGGTTTTTGTTGGCGGAGCACGCCAGGTGGGTAAAACTACTCTGGCAAAAGAGATTCTTGCCCCGCTGTTTGGCAGCTCTGAGTATTATAACTGGGATTTTGCCGCAGACCGGAAACGGCTGAATAATCTAGAGTTCCCCGGCGAGCCCTCGCTGCTAATCGTTGATGAGATTCATAAACTCCGCGGATGGAAGCGCTTCCTGAAAGGTATTTACGACACCCGGAAAGACCGCTACAGCTTTCTGGTCACAGGCAGCGCACGGCTCAATATATTCAGACGGGGCGGCGACTCCCTCCAGGGCAGGTATCATTATTACACTCTGCACCCCTTCTCACTAAGCGAACTGATGAACCACACCCCGGTTATTGAACCCGGACAGGAACTGCAATTCACCGCGAACAACTCCGCTGATACACTCAACTCCCTGATGCAGTTTGGCGGATTCCCCGAGCCGTTCCTCAGCCAGAGCACCCGAACCTTGCGCAGATGGCACTCAGAAAAATTAGAGCGGCTTTTCCGCGAGGATATACGTGAGACGGAAGATATACGTGATTTCTCAAACCTGAAGCTGCTTGGTGATATGCTCCCTCAGAAAGCCG
>BTUV01000028.1:0-3248 GCA_045863035.1 Ignavibacteriales bacterium
AATTCATACTTCATAATTCCCTCACGCCATTCATCATTTTACTCCCCGCTTCAATCATAATTTTCGTAATTTTAAAGTTTATTTCTATATAATATCACAACTTATAAGAGGATACGCTCTATGTCTAAAGTCCTGGCTAATGGCTTGAAACTGATGACTCTGCTGGTACTGACCGCAATCATCGGCTGCTCGCCATCTCATCACACACAACACTACACACCGGAAAGCAAACCGGACTCAAAAAATACCGCACCTACCTGGGTTAATCTTGATACCGTTAAGGCAGGCAAGTTTGACACCGGCAGAATGTGGACGTTTGACTTCCCCCCGAAAGATCATCTGAAAGCTGAATATAACTTTCATGCAACCGATGAGTGGCTGGATAATGTCAGAATGTCAGCACTCCGTTTTGCTAACTACTGCTCAGCTTCTTTCGTTTCAGAAGATGGTCTTATTATGACTAATCACCACTGCGCGCGTCAGAGTATAACCTCTGCCACAAAAGATGGTGAAGATCTTCATAAAGACGGCTTCTGGGCACCTACACTCGCTGACGAAAGAAAAATTGAAGGCCTCTTCGTAGATCAGCTTGTTGAAATTAAAGATGTTACATCCGAAATGCAGGCAGCTATTGATGCAGGCGCCACGCAGAAAGACAAGGATGACCTGAAAAAAGCCAAGAGCAAAGAAATTGAAGAAAGATATGGTAAAGAAACAGGTCTTAAATATCAGACCGTAACCCTCTTTAACGGCGGCAAATATTCACTTTACGGATTTAAAAGATATACAGATATCCGCCTGGTATTTGCACCGGAAGAACAGATGGGCTTTTTCGGCGGAGACCCTGATAACTTCACCTTTCCCCGCTATAACCTTGATTACTCTTTCTTCCGCGCTTATGATGAAAAGGGTTTACCGATTAAATCAACCCACTTCTACAAATGGAGCACCGATGGTCCTAAATGGGGCGAACCGATTTTTGTTGTTGGTAACCCCGGCACAACCAACCGCCTGAAAACCGTTGCTCAGCTTGAATACTTCCGTGATATCGCTTATCCGCTTCAACTTGAAGTGCTTGGCTCACTGGCTACTATATACGGCGAACTGATTGCGGAATATCCTGAAAGAGAATTTGAACTTTCTGATCAGTATTTCGGCATCATGAATTCACAGAAAGCATATAACGGAATTCTCGGCGGACTGAGAGACCCTTATCTGATGCAGAAAAAATATGATTTTGAAAATACCTTCAGAAACGAAGTTCTTAAAAGAGCTTCTCTCACTGAATACGCCGGCTTGTGGGATTCTATCAGCGCAGTCCGTCAGGAACTGAGAACTTTTGTTAAAAAGTCATTCGCTTATAATCTTAACCCGAGTTTCACTTCAAAATATTTCTTCTTTGCAAAAGCGCTCATTGATCTTGCCAAAGAAATGAAGAAGCCGGAAGATGAACGTCAGCCGATGTTCAAAGGCGAAATGCTTGATAAGTATAAAGAAAATCTCTGGCCTGAAAAGTTTGATAAGCCCCTGACAGACAAACAACTTCAGCAGAACATCCGCGTCTTCCAGATGGTGCTCGGCGAGGATGATCCACTCGTAAAGAAACTCAGCGGCGGAAAAACCGGTAAAGCTGCTGTTGACTTTGCGCTTTCAAACGCAAAAGTCACCACTAAAGAAGGTGTGCTTGAACTGGCAAACAAAAGTTCAGATGAAATTCTCTCAAGCAATGATCCGTTCATTCAGTATATACTGGCAACATTTGATGCCGGTACTGAGCTTCAGAAAAAATCACGCGCTCTTAACTTAAAAGAATCTGACTTTAATCAGAAATTAGGCCGCGCGCTTTTTGAAGTTTACGGCACATCAATTCCGCCTGATGCTACATTCTCACTCAGAATTTCAGACGGCGTGCTCAAAAAATATAACTACAACGGAACAACCGCACCGGTATTCACTACCTTCTTCGGACTGTACGACCGTTATTTCTCACACGAAGGAAAGTTCCCCTGGAATCTCCCTGAGAAGTGGGTAAATCCTCCGGCAGAGCTTGACCTCGAAACCCCGATGAACTTTGTATCAACAAACGACATCATCGGCGGTAACTCCGGTTCAGCCATGATTAACTCAAAGGGTGAAGTAGTTGGTATCGCGTTCGACGGCAACATCGAAAGCTTACCGGGACAGTTCATCTTTGACGAAACCGCGAACAGAACCGTAGCCGTGCACTCATCCGGTATATATGAGTCCGTTGCAGACGTTTACAAAGCCACCCGCCTTGCGAACGAACTGAAGAACGGAAAAATCAATCCGGACGACAACGCCAAAACCGACAAAGAAACCAAGTAATCTTAAAATATATATAACAAAAAAAACCCGGTCAGTAGTGGCCGGGTTTTTTTTGTATATATACTTTTAAGGACGATAACAACGGTGCTGCTAATTTCCCTGATTACTGTTACTGTTTCGATGATCAATTCTGACTTTGGTCATCTTTTCACGCAGGCCGCCTTCGTTAACAAATGCTTCTTCTAAAGATTTAATTTGGTTTTTGAGAAGGTAACCTGCTACCTGTATCAAACCAATCATGGTATTTGCACAAATTTCAGGATTCTCATGTTCAATTGCTTTGCGGAATGTTTCATAAGTAGCATCGGGAATTTTATTTAACTCTCTTAACCTTGCAACCAGTTCATTATCGGCATCCCAAAATTGATAGTTGCTTTTTCTGATAAAATCTTCATAATCAATTCTCAGTTCTTCTAAGGAAGCTCTTGCAACATTGGTCAGCTTAATTTCAGTTTCTTTGGAAGTAGCCGAAGCCATACTTGCCTCCGCAATATTTTGTTTTCCGCTCCTTGCCGCTTGAACCATCTGGTCAACGGTGCGGTCACTACTCCTGAAAAACCGCTTGGTAAAATAAATAGTCCCGTCATAAATAATCTCCGCTTTCTGGTAGCTTTTCAGTTTCCGGTACCCGCCATGTTTAGGAATAAAACCCTTCGGGTTTTTGTTGTTATTGTTCATTTAATTTGCCTCAGTATCCGTTTTTTAGTGTAGCAATTTACATATTTAACATCAACAATGCAGATTACAATATTGTCAAACTACCTCTACTGCATTTTGTCATAAACTTTTTCTGGGTATTCTTGTCCTTCCGGTTCTTTTCGTCCGTCCCTCCTGCCCATTCATTCCCTCCAACCCTTTTCGCCCTTTCCGTTATCCCTGTCCTTTTTGTCCATCAAGTCCTT
>BTUV01000028.1:3348-15125 GCA_045863035.1 Ignavibacteriales bacterium
TCCAACCCTTTTCGCCCTTTCCGTTATCCCTGTCCTTTTTGTCCATCAAGTCCTTTTCGTCTTTCTTGTTCTTTTCGTCTTTCTTGTCCTAATCGCCCTTCCCGTTCTTCCCATCCTTCCTGTCCTTCCCGTCCTTATTGTCCCTTCAGTCCTTTTTATCCTTCCCGTCCTTCTTGTCCCTCCCGTCCTTTTCGTCCTTCACGTCCTTCTTGTCCTTGTTGTCCTTATTGTCCTTCCAGTCTTTCAGTCCTTTTCGTCCTTCTTGTCCTTCATGTCCTTGCCGTCCTTCTTTTCCTTTTCGTCCTTCTTGTCCTTATTGTCCTTCCCGTCTTTCATGTCCTTCTTGTCCTTGCTCTCCTTCTTGTCCTTGCTCTCCTTCTTGTCCTTGCTCTCCTTCTTGTCCTTTCAGTCCTTTTCGTCCTTCTTGTCCTCGTTGTCCTTTCAGTCCTTTCCGTCCTTTTCGTCCTTCTTGTCCTTCTTGTCCTTCCCGTCCTTCTTGTCCCTCCCGTCCTTTTCGTCCTTCTTGTCCTTGCTCTCCTTCTGGTCCTTGCTCTCCCTCCCGTCCTTTTCGTCCTTCACGTCCTTCTTGTCCCTCCCGTCCTTCTTGTCCCTCCCGTCCTTCCCGTCCTTTTTGTCCTTGCTCTCCTTCTTGTCCTTGCTGTCCTTGTTGTCCTTTCAGTCCTTGTCGTCCTTCTTGTCCTTCTTGTCCTTCCAGTCCTTCTAGTCCCTCTTGTCCTTTTCGTCCTCGCTGTTCCTCATCTCCTTCTTGTCCTTTTCGTCCTTCTTGTCCTTTTCGTCCTTCTTGTTCTTGCTGTCCTTGCTGTCCTTATTGTCCTTTCAGTCCTTGCTGTCCTTATTGTCCTTCCCGTCCTTTTCGTCCTTCACGTCCTTTTTGTCTTTCCTGTCCTTCTTTTCCTTTCTGGTAAATTTTCCTCTTACTTTCCCAAAATTATTCAATTTTCCAAAAATTTCAATCCCCCAATTCAATTTCCCTATCTCCCCCCATCTCCCTATTTTGAAGCACTATTTTCTTACTTTTTTATCCGAAAGAATTATCAAAAATGGAAAAAATTCCTTGTTTTAAGGCATACGATATCCGCGGTAAGGTGCCCGGAGAACTGAATCCGGAGCTGGCTTATAAAATCGGTCAGGCATTTGTGCAGCTTACCGGCGCGCGCTCTGTGGTCATCGGCCATGATGTGCGCACCTCCTCTGAAGCTATTTCCGAAGCGCTCTCAAACGGCCTTCGCTCCAGCGGTGCGGATGTTACTGATATCGGCCTCTGCGGCACGGAGATGATCTACTTCGGCACAAGCCATCTCGGCCTGGAGGGCGGCATCATGATTACCGCAAGCCACAACCCGCCTGAATATAACGGTATGAAGTTCGTGAAGAAGAATTCCGTTCCGGTCAGTTATGACTCAGGCCTGAGCGAGATGGAAAAGATGATCGTTTCAGGGAACCTCCCAGCTCCTGCGGCAAAACAGGGAGGATATATACAAAAAGATATCACTGATGACTTCCTGCAGAATCTGAACCGCTTCTATGATGTGAAAAAAGTTGACCCGATAAAAGTAGTGGTTAATGCCGGCAACGGATGCGTGGGCCCGATTCTCGACCGGCTCGAAAGCGTTCTTCCTGTAAAGATGATTAAGTTATTTAATAATCCCGATTCATCGTTCCCGAACGGTGTGCCCAATCCAATGTATGAGGAAAACCGTCTCCCGACTATCAATGCTATTAAAGAACATAAAGCAGACCTCGGCGTTGCGTGGGACGGCGACTATGACCGCTGCTTCTTCTTTGATGAGCAGGGGAACTTTATTGAAGGATATTATATAGTAGGGCTGCTTGCAAAGTCTATTCTTAAAACAAATCCGGGTGAAAAGATTATTCACGACCCCCGCCTCACCTGGAATACCGTTGAAGTGGTAAAAGCTGCCAATGGTGAAACAGTGCAGTCAAAGAGCGGACACGCGTTCATAAAAGAAAAGATGCGCGAAGTAAATGCTATATACGGCGGAGAAATGTCAGCCCATCACTATTTCCGCGATAATGCTTACTCGGATAGCGGCGTTATTCCGTTTCTCTTGGTGTTGCAACTGATGTCTGAAGAGAAAAAAGGACTCGGTCAGCTTGTTGGTGAGATGATTAAGAACTATCCTTGCTCAGGAGAAATCAATTCAGTTATCGGAGATCCGGCAGGCAAGATTAAGGAAATCACTGCAATATATACCGGCGGTGTGAATGATTATACTGACGGCGTGAGTGTGGACTTCCCCGACTGGCGTTTTAACCTCCGTATGAGCAACACCGAGCCGATTCTTCGCCTGAATGTTGAAAGCCGCGGCGATGAAGCCCTTATGAAGCAGAAGACCGAAGAACTGCTCGCTATTATCAGGAAGTAATCAGCAGTGAGCATCCGGGTCAGAGATATATACGTTTATCCGGTGAAGGGGCTTGACCCGCACCGGCTTAACTCCGCTGAGATAACCTCCGGCGGCTCGCTCAGGTATGACCGGATGTTCGCCATGAAAGATGAGCAGGGAAAGTATATCAACGGCAAGAAAAGCGACCGTATATACCTCCTCCGTTCATCGTTTTCACCTGATAAGATGACGTTAACAGTTTCTGCGAAAGATTTATCAGAAGAAACTTTTTACCTTACTGAAAACTTTAACCGTATAGAGGAATTTTTTTCGGGTTACTTTCAGAAAAGAATCACGTTTCACAGAAATGATGTTTCCGGTTTTCCTGATGATGCTTCAGCGACTGGTCCAACTGTAGCGCTGTGGGAAAGTATTCAAACCGTATGCAATTGGTATGATGGTATCTCACCGGAAGAGATGACACGGCGCTTCCGGCCGAATATCGTTCTGGAAGGGGCTGAACCCTTCTGGGAAGACTCTCTCCTCCCGGTCCCGGATGAGAAAAGAATATTCACCATCGGAGATACAGAAATAAACGGAATTAACGCGAGCGCCAGATGCACCGTTCCGCCGCGTCATCCCCTGACCGGTGATATATATCCATTCTTCCAAAAAATCTTTGCTGAAAAAAGAAAAGAGCTGCTTCCGGTGTGGGCTCCTGAAAATCACTTTGACCATTATTACCGGTTTGTTGTGAATACTTTCATACCTCATTCAGAAGCAGGTAAATATATACAAGCGGGAGATGTAGCAGTGCACCGCATCGGACTGAGTTATTAAAAAAGGAATGCTAAAATGCCCGTCATAAGAAAAGCCGAAGAAACTGACCTGCCGCTTATTCTTGATTTTATAAAACTGATTGCCGATTACGAGAAACTCTCACATGAGGTTATTGCGGATGAGGTTACCCTGAGAAATACGCTCTTTAGGGAGAATTCCACAATCGAAGTCCTTCTCGCTTATGAAGATAATGAACCGGCCGGCTATGCAATTTATTTTAATAACTTCTCTACTTTCATTGGCAGGCAGGGTATATATCTCGAAGACCTTTTCGTAAAACCCGGCTTCAGGGGTAAGGGCATCGGCAAGAAACTGTTGCTTGAAATTGTTAAACGCGCGAAAGAAAGGAACTGCGGACGCGTTGAGTGGTCAGTGCTTAACTGGAATACTCCGGCGATTGATTTTTATAAATCACTCGGAGCCCTACCCATGGATGGCTGGACGGTGTTCCGCCTGACTGAGGACAAGTTCGATCAGTTGCTTAAATGATAACCGTTCATGAGAATTCAGCGTGACTCCCCGCAAAACTGAAGCCGGCGTATATATCACCCGGGTGCGTTCAATATTGATTGGGCACATACACGCCGCGGCGCGGCATATTCTGAATGCAAATACGTTTTTACACTTTATAAATTCTCTTTCCCTCACTTCGCTTAAACCTTTTTTACCGTTGCGGTCAGGCATACGTGCAGTGCAACCTCTATATATATTTTATATGCTTTTCATTCTTACGGTATCCACCGCTCTCCCGCAATCCCGTTATACATATTACGGTGCAAACGAGGGGCTCTCGCAGCTCAATGTCCGCTCTGTTATTCAGGATCACAGTGGCTTTCTCTGGGTCGGAACCTGGGACGGGCTTAACCGTTTTGACGGCTACCATTTCCGGATTTTTCAGAATGATCTTACTGAGAGCAATTCCATTTCAAACAACAATATCCTCGCGGTAAGCTCTGACAGTAAAAACCGCATCTGGACTCTTTTCCCCAATGGCCAGATTAATATATACAACAGAGAATCAGGAAGTTTCCGGCTCATAAAACATTCAGACGGCTCACCTTTGGTTTCCTCTACATTTCATACACCACAAGAAGATTCAAACGGTTACTTTTGGACAGGTCGTGATGATACGCTCAGGAGAATTCATCCGGAAAATTTCGCGATTCAAAACTTTCCGGCAGTGGAACCCGATTCCACCATGCCTGATCGCGCTCCGGAATTGGTTCTTGCCGACCGGAGAAAGATATATCTGGTATATCTCCCTTCATCTTTCTATGTCAGGCGGCTTGATTTTGATTATTATTCTCTCTTAGTAACTTCAAAGAAAAAAATTCTTCTCTCAACTCTTAAAGGAGAATTATTCGAATATGTGCCTCAGACAGGGGCAATGCGTTTGATTACCAGATTTACATCTTCAAAAGGAGCACCTGTTCCCGTTTATTCACTCTATGAAGATACTTCAGGTAATCTTTGGGTTGGAACCACGGAAGGGATATTCTGCCGCGAGAACTTCAGCGCCGAAAAGAAACAGCCGGCATTTTTCAAATTTCCTTACACCACCGATGCTGAAACCCGCAGCGAGCCGGTATATACTATCTTCAAAGATTATTCGGGTGTGCTCTGGGCTGGAACGTTATCCGGACTTTTTAAAATAAATCCGGTCAGAAAAAAATTCAACTTCCTCCCTTCAGGCAATAATTTCCTTGAGCTCTTCGGTGACTCCTTTCCGGTTAGTATGCTCAAAACGGGAGATGGTAAAATGCTCATCGGAACAACGAACGGAATGTATGAATATGACCCCGAAAGCGGTACTGCTTTCCGCTTTACCCGCGGCAATTCCGGTTATGCGGGTCATGCCGCATTCTTTATATATAAAGCTCCGGACGGCGGCATCTGGATTGGAAGCCGGCACGGACTTAACAAATATGACGTCCGTACCAAAAGGTTTAAGGAATTTATATTTGCGCCCGAAAGCGGGCTTTCCCCCGATCTTAACCGTATCTATGCAATAACTGCTTCACAAGACGGGCGCTACTGGGCAGGCAGTGTCGGCGGGCTGATTGAATTTTCTCCGAAAGACGGCTCCCACAAGGTACACACTTTCAACAGCAATTTATTTGCCGAGGGGAAATCATATATACTCTCCCTGCTTGTTGAAGGAGACATACTCTGGGCCGGCACTAACGGCGAGGGGCTGCTCAGAATCAGTCTTGAGGATATGTCTTTTAAAAGGTTCACTGCATTATCCGGTGACCACAATTCGCTTTCCGGAAATAAGATAATGGCACTGCACAGAGATGTCAGGGGGCGGCTCTGGATTGCGACTATGGGCGGTGGTCTTAATCTTCTCTCTGCGGATGAAACAAGCTTCAGGCGCTTCACAATTAAGGAAGGATTAAGTAATAACACAGTTTACGGTATTCTTGAAGATAACCGCGGAGATATATGGGTTTCAACTAATGCAGGTTTAAACAGAATAAACGCGGATGATTTTAAAATATCTGTTTACGGCAGTAATGATATCCCCTCAGTAAAAGAATTCAATCAGAATTCTTATTACAAATCACCTGATGGTCAGCTTTTTTTTGGAGGGATGAGAGGGATAATTTCATTCAGACCGGAAGAGATAGAGACGAACCCGCATCCGCCCCGGCTTGTGCTCACCCGGTTTTTAGTATTCAACAAACCGCGTCCCGATCTCAGTAACGGTTCTGAAATACGTTTGAAGTACAATGAAAATTTCTTTTCGGTTGAGCTTTCCGCCCTCCTTTTTGATGATCCGGGTTCAAACCAGTACGCATACCGTTTAAAAGGGCTGCATGACCAGTGGATATATATTGGCGCGCGCCGCATGGTGGATTTTTCATTCATTGAGCCGGGCGAATATATATTTATGGCAAAAGCAGCCAATAAAGACGGCATCTGGAGCAAAGAACAGGAACTTGCCAGAATTATTATTGTTCCCCCGTTCTGGCGTACAGGATGGTTTTATGCCTTTGTCACGCTGCTGATAACCGGGGCTGTTTTTCTCTCTGTCCGTTATTATATACAAAAACAATATAAAGCGCGTATTGCAAAACTTGAGCAGGAAAAACTGCTGCTTGAAGAACGCAACAAAACCCGCGACCGTATTGCCCGCGATCTTCATGATGATCTGGCCTCTACGGTCAGCAGCGCGGGGCTCTATCTCCAGTCAGCGCGTCAGATGCTTTCCGGCATACAGAATGAAGCTCTGCGGTATCTGGATAAATCAACCTCCATCCTGAACAAGGCGGAACAGTCAATGAGCGATATTGTCTGGTCTGTTTCTCCGAATTATGATTCACTGGATAATCTGATACTGCGCGTCAGATTATTCGCGCAGGAGCTGTGTGCTGCATCCGGGCTGCAGCTTGACTTCAGTTACTCAGGCGATGGAAAGCAGAACATCGGTGAGGAGCTCAGACGCAATATATATCTCGCCGGCAAAGAATGTATTGTAAATGCCGTACGCCATTCCTCCTGTAGTGAATTGCAAATCCGGGCTGCTGTTTCAGACGAACGAATCATTATAATAATCCGTGATAACGGAATTGGTTTTACTTTTTCAGAATCCAAATCATCACTTGGAGGAAACGGTTTAATAAATATCCGGAAGCGTCTTCATGAAATAAACGGGAGTGCGGAGTTTGTTTCAGAACAAGGCGGGGGAACTACCGTAACACTTTCGGCTCCCCTTTCCGCGGCAGCAAAATGACTCAATTGAGGTATTGAGTCCGGGCAGAAATATCAGAAAATTTGAATATGGAAAACAAAGAGATAAGCATCACCATCATCGAAGATCATGTTGACTTCCGTGAAGGGCTTTGCAGCTTTATAAATAATACTGCCGGATGTAAGTGCACTGCAGTTTACGGTTCAGTGGAGGATGCACTTGAGTCGGTGATATATAGCTCAGTACTGTTGCTGGATATCCACCTTCCCGGTCAGTCCGGAATCGAGGCGATACCGAGGTTTAAAGCGCTCTATTCCCAAATTAAAATCATCATGATGACCGTATTTGATGATGACGAAAATATCTTTAATGCCATTCGCGCCGGTGCTGATGGGTATCTGCTGAAAAAAACTCCTCCGACCAGGATATTGGACGCAATCCGTGATGTGCTGGAAGGGGGCGCTCCTATGTCTCCCTATGTAGCCATGAAAGTCATCAGCCATTTTAAAAACCAGACTTCAATGAAAACCGATTATCAGCTTACCGCACGCGAAAAGGAAATCCTTTCGCTATTGGTTGACGGCACTGAAAGCCGGGCAATAGCTGAGCGTCTCTTTATCAGTTACGAAACTGTGCGCAACCATTTTAAAAATATCTATCAGAAACTGCAGGTCACTTCGCGCGTTCAGGCAGTCTCAAAGGCAATTAAAGAGAACCTGATAAAATGACTCATTTGAGTTATTGAGTCTTCACACCGTAAATAAGAAATTCGCTTCCAGATTTTATTAACATACTACACAGGATAAATAATGAAGAAAAATTTTTTCTTTTTAACCGTAATATTTCTGGCTTTGACCATTAACTTGCACGCGCAATGGCAGCAGATTACCACACCACACACAAGCAATACCGGATATAAGGCAGTTACATTCCGGGATGCAAACCTTGGCTGGATTACAGGTGACAAACTTGTCAGAACCACAGACGGCGGTACCACCTGGACGGATATCCCCTCTCCACATGGAGGTACTTATAATGATATTATAGCCCTTTCACCCTCTAAACTCTGGATGGTAGGTGATTTCGGCAGAATTGTGCACAGCACTGATAGCGGCTCAACCTGGCAAACACAAAACTCCCTTGTGCAGAATGGGCTTACCAGTGTCTTTTTCTTAGATGATAATAACGGATGGGCAGCCGGTGGGGAAGGAACCCTTCTCAGAACTACCGACGGCGGGACAAACTGGGTGAAGCAAACTTTCACTTTTACTTTCACTAACCAGATAAGAACGGTTTTCTTTTCTGATGCTAATCACGGTTGGCTGGCAGCAGGTTCCAGATATGCTAAAACCACTGATGGAGGCAATACCTGGGAGCGGCTTGTTGCTTCTATCAACTTTGATGATATCCAGTTTATAAACAATAATGTAGGGTTCGTTCTCTCAGAAGGGGGAACCGAAAGATCAGCAAGCAAATCAACCGATGGAGGTCTTACCTGGACGTATCAGGGTGTGATTCAAAGTCTTTACGATATCAATGATATACACTTCGTTGATGAGAATAAAGGAATCGCAGTCGGATGGTCATTTGTTCTTGCGGCGGTACCCGGAATTAAAACCACTACCGATGGCGGAGTAACATGGAATAGCGAAACGCTTCCCACAGGATTTAACGGAGGTGAATTCTATGCTGTTACCGTAAAAGACGGATGGGCATGGGCTGTGGGTGAAAGCGGCGTTGTGATGAAGGGTCAGTTTGCAGGTTCAACTTCAGCAAAAGATCATAATACCAATCCTGACAATTTCACTCTTGAGCAGAATTATCCGAATCCGTTTAACCCCGGAACCACAATACGATTCACTCTCCCGGCTTCTTCCGAAGTTTCACTGAGTGTATTTGATATACTGGGGAATCAGGTTGCTGAGATCATCAGCGGAGCAGTTAAAGAGGCAGGTTCTCATTCTGTTTACTTTGATGCAGCAAGCGCGCAACTAAACAGTGGTGTATATTTTTACCGCCTGACCGCGGGCAGTTTTACCGAAACCAGAAAGTTTACTCTCCTCAAATAACAGAGTTAAGACCGGGTGGGTATTTACTTTATGTACCCATCCGGACTTTTTTAATTAGCAGTTAGAAATTAGGAATTAGTAATAACACATCTTTGCGCCTTAGCGTCTTTGCGCGAACTCCGCGGAACTTAGCGTAAACTTTGCTTACTTTGCGTTAAAAAAAATCTTCCTACCCAAGAAAAACCGTCATCACCACAATAAGCCCCGCGCCTATAGCCACAACCAGCTTCGAGTTCTTCACATTAAATGCCGCGATCATAACTGCCGTCCACACCAGAAAAAATGACATATCCTTCAGCGTATATATTATCTCCGGCGAAACCTTTTGCATGGAATTCACTAATCCCAGTTCAAAGCTCAACTTTACCGGCATCACAATAAGGGAGTAACAGCTAAACGCAATGAGTGCAAAGAACCCATTCTTCCGGTGATTGCTTCTCTCGGTGAAGTAATCAATCCCGCTTCTTACCGCCAGCAGAACACCGCCAAAAAGACAGATAAAAACCAGCACGCTGATTGTTTTTGGCAGGGAACCCAGTATCTCAGTAGTAACGGTCATCTCCTCCGGAATTTGTATCCACCTCCCCTCATAATTGATATATACATCATAGAGAAGCAACGTTCCCGGCGCGACAGAATCAAACCGGGCTGTCAGACGGTTATCAGCATAGCGCATCAGGATCGTATCATTTCCGCCGCCTGTGTTATTCACTATATATCCCTCAAGCTCCGCTATGTCAGTCCGCATCATGATCTCCAACGGCTGTTTCCCGTTATATACCGTTTCGAAGTAATAAGTTACTTTTTTCTTCCCGCTTCCTATTGTGCCGGAAAGTGGGAAATCCGGACCCGTCACACTGTTAAGGTATCCGGCCAGGAATGTTACAATAAACGCTCCGAACCAGAGTATGAGAATTTTTTTCATTGAACCTTTTTTCGTTATTGCTCGGCTTTTACTTTATGTACAAAGTTACTGTTCGCCTGATTCACCGGAGTCAGTATCAATTCATTGATGCTCACGTGTGGCGGCCGGGTAGCTGCATAAAGAACAGCATCAGCCACATCATCAGGGGTAAGAGGCGCTATCCCCTTATATACATTCTTTGCTCTTTCAGTATCACCGTTAAATCTGACGTTTGAAAAATTTGTTTCCACCAGACCCGGGTCAATCGTAGTCACCCTGATATCGGTTGCAACCAATTCAACGCGAAGCGACTGGGTAATTGCCTTTACTGCATATTTACTTGCGCAGTAAACGCTTCCGTTTGGATATACATCATGTCCGGCGGTTGAGCCGATGTTAATAATATGACCTGAATTGCGATTAATCATTCCCTTTACAACTTCTTTAGTAACATAAAGCAGCCCCTTCACGTTGGTATCAATGGTAACATTCCAGTTTTCGGGAAGCCCGTCTGCAAGCGGTTCAAGCCCCTTGGCAAGTCCGGCGTTGTTTACCAATATATCAATTTCTCTGAGGTGGGCAGGAACAGAAGCAACCGCTTGCCGCACTTTTTGATAATCCGTAATATCGCACTGCGCTGTATATATATCTCCTGAGGTTATCTTACTCAGTTCATCCTTCACTTCCAGCAGCAGATTTTCTCTCCGGGCAAGTAAAACAAGATTAGCTCCTTCTGAGGCAAAAAATTTTGCGCATGATCTTCCGATGCCCGATGTGGCTCCGGTAATGAGTACTGTTTTATTGTTAAGATGGTTCATAATTCCTTAAAATAACTCGGTTAATAACTGTTTAATTCGTGTTGTGGCAAAAGTGCTGTAAAAAAAAGTAAGCGCCGTTCCAAGAAAGATGTAAAGATATTGCTCCTGCGGCTGCAACCCCTGCGCCTTAAAAAAAGCTGTCCAGAGTTCATTGCCTGATATATCCAGCGCTACCGTACCCATGAGATAAAACATACTCAGGAAAAGGAAAAGCAAATTAAGCAGGTTAAAAATGATAACCGCAGCGCCGGTGCGAAAGTTCTTTCTCAGCCGGAGCAGCCATACAGAAAGTTCGGAAGTTAGAATAACAGCCAGATAAGGCATTAGCAGAATGAAAAGCGCTGAGCCGGAGGAGAGCTTTTTCAGGTTCATTTCCCGCAGGTATATCCCGTCAAAGCTCAGCGCATCGGGGGTGTCACGGTAAAGCCAGCCCGAAACCGCGTATCGCACCCAGTCATAAAACCAGATAATAACAGCAGCGGTAAAAAGAATGCTCAGGGCCGCGATAATTATTTTTTCTTTGTTTTCTTTAGTCACGGATAAATATAAAAATGAAAAACAAAAATACAAAAATCCCCCCTCGACTCCGCTCGGGGACCACCCTCGACTCCGCTCGGGGAACTCCCTCGACTCCGCTCGGGGACCACCCTCGACTCCGCTCGGGGAACTCCCTCGACTCCGCTCGGGGAACACCCTCTGGTATCTGAGCGGCACCCTGAGCGAAGCCGAAGGTGAGCCGAAGATCGCTCGGGGACCTCCCTTCGAACTGGGGAGACCGATATATCTGGATTCAATTCCGGATGTGTTGCAAATTCTGCCCTTTCTACCAACTTGTGAATCCTCCGGATTCAATTCCGGTTGTACCGATATTCTCCCTTTCTACCAACTTATGAATCCTCCGGATTCAATTATGGCTGTGCTGCAATTCTCCGCTTCTACCAATTTGTGAATCTTCCGGATTCAATTCCGGTTGCACCGATATTCCCCCTTTCTACCAATTTGTGAATCCTCCGGATTCAATTCCGGAGGAATTGCAAATTGGTAGAAAACATGATCAGCTTCATATATCCCCCCGACTCCGGA
>BTUV01000028.1:15225-30167 GCA_045863035.1 Ignavibacteriales bacterium
GAATTGCAAATTGGTAGAAAACATGATCAGCTTCATATATCCCCCCGACTCCGGAGGAGTCGAAAATTGAACGCAGAACCAACCCGGATAACCATCCATCTCCGTGTGGTCGAAAATTGGCAACACTGCTCCATAAACCCCCGCTCAATGATGATGAGCGGTTTTGTAAGTTTACCCCCCGTTTAGCATATTATATAACAGAATCTTACGAAATTTGGCTAAACAGAGCCGGATTCCGGTCGTTTTGTGTGTTTTGGGCACCGGTGAGAAAATAGTCTCTTTCCAGGATGACTCTTTTTTTTGAGAAGATGAGAATATAAACAGGATTTTACCCGAAAGGATATGCATGACAAATAAGCGAGTTGTTGTAACAGGCATGAGCGCCCTCACCCCGATTGGTCTGACCGTTGAGTCGTTTTGGGGTGCAATGATGAACGGCGAGAGCGGCTGCGATTTTATTAAACAGTTTGATACTTCCAAATTAGAAACAAAATTCGCCTGTGAGCTAAAGGGGTATGACTCTGCCAACTATATGGACAAAAAAGCCGCTCGCCGTATGGACCCGTTTGCTCAATTCGCCATGGCAGCAGCTAAATTAGTGCTTGATGATGCCGGTATTGACCCTGCAAAACTCAGTAGTGAAGAAAAAGAAGAAATCGGCGTCATTATGGGAAGCGGAATCGGTGGCATCCAAACCTTTAGCCAGCAGGCAGTTATTAACCACACACAAGGACCGGGCAGAATATCTCCCTTCTTTATACCGATGCTCATACCAGACATAGCTGGCGGACAAATTTCTATTCAATACGGATTCAAAGGTCCAAATCATTGCATCGTTTCGGCTTGTGCCACTGCAAACAACTGTATTATTGACTCTTACCTCCTCATCAAAAACGGGATGGTAAACGCTGTTCTCACCGGAGGAAGTGAAGCAAGCATTTGTGAAATTGGCATGGGGGGTTTTAACGCGGCCCGCGCACTCTCAACCCGGAATGATTCACCAAAAACCGCTAGCCGTCCGTTTGACTCAACCCGCGATGGATTTGTGATGGGTGAAGGAGGCGGAGCATTGTTTTTAGAAGAACTTGAACACGCAAAAAAACGCGGAGCCCGTATATACGCAGAACTGGTCGGAGTAGGGCTTTCTGCGGATGCGTTTCACATCACTGCACCTGACCCTGAAGGTGTCGGCGCTAAATTAGCAATGAGACGCGCACTCAAGGATGCAAATCTGAACACCACAGATATCGATTATATTAACATGCACGGCACTTCAACCGGACTGGGTGACATAGCCGAAACCAAAGCAATAAAAGCAGTCTTCGGAGATCAGGCATATAAGATGAATGTCTCCTCAACCAAAAGTATGACCGGTCACCTTCTCGGCGCGGCAGGAGCAGTTGAAGCCATTGCAACTATACTCGCGATTACCAACGATACCGTCCCCCCGACTATTAACTTTGAACACCCTGATCCTGAATGTGACCTTAATTATACATTCAATACACCACAAAAGAAAACCGTTAATTATGCATTAAGCAATGCGTTTGGTTTCGGCGGACATAACACTACCGTCATATTTTCAAAGTATCAGGAGTAGTTTCCGAATTCAAGAGCGGATGATCAAACAGATGGTCATCCGTTGGTTAATCAACTCACATGCAACCACACCTCTTCCCGAACCAACACCCGGATAAATCAGGGTGTTATTAAACCAATGCTTTAAACATTTCCATTAACTAACCACCGGATTTATCTGGTGGTTTTGGGTGATGCTTTCCTGACCTCCTTTTCTTTAAAAACCACTCCCTTTTTCTGTTATTGAATAATCGAATTTCTGCCCGGCCCGCCTGAAAAATTCAGCCAAAAGTGTTAAATTGCATTCTCCTTAATTAAAAATAACCGAGACACCCAGAGGATACAATGAAGAGAAACGTACTATTTATGATTATGCTCCTGACCGGAATGATCTACGGGCAGGCAGAATGGAAATACAAGGGAGAGATTACTTACCCTGTTGCAGATTCGTTAATTGAACCATTTATGATTACCACCGATGCTAACGGACGTGTTTATTTGGCATCTTCAAAAGTTACTAACAGCCGTGCCTACAACGCAATTATGTATGCTGATTCCGGCGATACTGTTTTTAAAATGCTCATAAACTTTGACCTGAACGGCGACTCAGATACCCTCTCCGGTAACGTCGGCGCCATCAGAGGTATTACCACCATCGGCACTGACCTTTTCATGAATTCAAATATCCCTTACCCCCGTACCGCGCCTAATACTGTGGCCGCCCAGTACCGTTACCCCAATGGCGACACAACACTCGTTGAGAAATTCGGCTCCAGTCTTATCGGACTTCCCGGCGTAGGATATGGAACCTATATTAATGGTTTAACGGCAACAAAAGACAGCGTACTGATGACAGGCATTCCGTTCGGAACCTCATTCCGTTTTTATAATTTCAGTTTTGGCGTTACGACACCTGCTCGAGGATCATATGTTCCTATGGCTACCACTGCTCCGATGGAACCAGGCGGACCGCACACCAACGGCGTTGATGTTATCCGCGATGTGGCAACCGTTCCCGGTGCAAATTATAACTTGCCTGAAACCCCGTTTTATACTTCAAGAAACTCTGTCTCAAGCACACAGGTAACCGGCGGTATTGCAGTCTGGACCGGCGGCGACCAGTTTAACCCAAGCAGCTATACCGGAACCAGAGTTTCTGATGCAGCCGGCGAGCTGACTTTTGATAAGGCAATTCCTTATGGTATCACCGTTGACAAAAACGGCATCCTCTGGGTTGCAGGAACCGATACATCAAAAAGATGGGTAAAGGGTTACACCGTCTTAATTAATTTCGCTCAGAATATGTATGAGCTGCCATCACAGAATGACCCAAACAATCCGAATGCTGAAGGCGCCCCGATGACCGGACCATCAGATGTTGCGCTTTCCCCGAATGCTCTCAATGCCTATGTGGCTGACGGCGGCTCGGGTAAGGTTTTTCGTTTCAAATACGAAGAGCCGGCAGTTGATGTCAAAGAGGAAATCAATATTGTAACCAGTTTCGCGTTGAACCAGAACTATCCAAATCCGTTCAATCCGTCAACAATGATCAGCTACTCCCTGCCGAAGCAGACAAAAGTCCGCGTTGCAGTTGCAAACGCAATCGGTCAGGAAGTTGCCGTACTCTTCGAAGGCACAAAATCCTCCGGCAAGCACAGCCACGTATTTGACGCAACAGGCATGACCAGCGGAATTTATTTCTACAGCATCACCACACCGGCCGGAAAACTGACCCGCAAGATGATTCTGATGAAATAATTTCATCCGGATATATACCATTCAAAAGCCGCTCTTTTCAGGGCGGCTTTTTTTATATACGCACTTTCAGCTAATAAACTCAGAGGAATTATGAAGTATGAATTATGAATTATGAAGTATGAATTATGAATTATGAAAGGGGAATTAAGAATTAAAAATTAAAAGTTGTGAGTTTTTTTCTGCGAAATCTGCGGGGAAAGTTCCTGGAATCAGACCGGGCAAAGATCTCTCCTAAAATTCATAATTCATAATTCATACTTCATAATTCACACTTCACATTGTACATTCTTCATTGCCTTCCACGGCAGTTTTTGCTGATTATTCAAGTACCGTAATATCTGCTTTATAACCATTTCCCTTTACCCCCCCGACCGTCTCTAAAGTCAATAAAATCAGTACTTTTGAGCGCTTACCGACCGGTAAAAATTCTTTGAAATTGCCCCAGATCACACCGATTTTTGTTGCTCAGATGAAGTAAAAACATTAGCTTATCATGATAAAAAAAGTAATGTGTTTTAGAGCTTTTTACTTCAATCATTCATTAATTAACAAAGGATTCTTTTGATGAAAAGATTCGCTACTTTCATTTTACTGTTAACCGCGCTTACAACAGTTTCCATGGCGCAGTTTCAGTATAAATTCACCAATGCCGGCACTCAGGCCTACACGCCTCTGACCGCCTCAAATCAGTTTGTCTGGACAGGAACAAATGATGAGGGCTATACGGCTGCTGTGGCAATTGGTTTCCCCTTCACTTACGACGGAGTAGCCCAGGATTCATTCCAGGTCAGTACTAACGGGTTTTTCCGTTTTGGATTTGGGCATACCTCAGCTTCTCTCTCTAATGCTCTTAACGGAACTGTCAGAGGAGTTCTTGCCCCGTTCTGGGATGACATGGCTTCCGCAGATTCCTCAACTATTACCTATCAGGCGGTAGGTTCTTCACCTAACAGAGAACTTTGGGTAGAGTGGAAAGCCATTAAAGCTCCTTATAACAACTTAGTCCCGAATCTTAATTTCCAGGTAGTCTTGTTTGAGAACGGAAATAAAATTCAGTTCAGATACGGCGGAATGGCAGCACCCGACAGTGCAAAATCAACCACTGCTTCTATCGGTCTGAGCAGTACTTTGGCATTATTAACAGCAAATCAGGGAACAGGAACCTTCCTTTCAATTAACCTTGCTGATTCAATCTTTGCCGGAAACGTTCACCAGTCCATGGGACAGGAGTTTAACGGAATTGCCTCAGTGCCTGATTCAGGAAGAGTATTTGAATTCACTGCTGTCACCGGAAATGTTCCCTTGAGTGGTGCTTATACAGTCGGTTTACCCGGCAGTGACTTCCAAACACTCTCAGAAGCAGCTATGACTCTTAACCGCAACGGAATTTCCGGTGCAGTTACCTTAAACATTGAAGCCGGAACATACAATGATGTTTTCCATCTTATTCATGTTGCAGGTACTTCAGCAACAAACACCATCACCGTAAAACCTGCCGGTGCTGCCGGTTCTGTATCGCTCTCCCCGTTGAGAGGAAGCTTCAGCACAACTGCACCCAGCGCCTCCACCGGTGATGCTATGATTCGCCTTGAGGGTACTCAGTATGTTACCATTGACGGGCTGAATCTTGTTGAAAATACAGGAAATCTGATAACCCGTACTAAATTTAATATGGGTGTTCTTCTCCGTAACGCAGTATTTCCGGTCAGCGGAGTTGCTTCATTTGTCGGTGCAAGATATAACACCATCAAAAACGTGAATATTGACATGAATGCAATGAGCGGTGCACCAAACGTCGGAGCAATGGGCGTGCGCATCGGCACTCAGGGTACTAATACTACTGATACCGCTTCTTCAAACAGCTATAATACCATACAGAACTGTATCATCGAAGACTACTGGCGTGCCGGTATCTTTATGTACGGATTCCAAGGGGTATTAAATCCGGATCGCGGAAATCGCATTGTCGGTGTTGACGGCGGATTTACTGAAATCAGAAACGCTGCAATAACCGCCGGCGCAAGCAATGACGTAAGAAGCATTGAAATGAACGCGCAAAACGGACTGGTAATTGAAAATGTAAAGATTACCAATGTTAAATCCTCTGTAAATTCTACAAACAGTGTTTACGGAATCAGATTTAACCCTGCTAACTCATCAACAGACCATATATCAGGCAACATTGTTTTACGCAATGTATATATTGACGGCATCTGGAACGAAGGTACAACTACCACCACCGGTCTTGCTGTTGGTATAGATATACAGCGCCTCGGCGATGGCTCAACGCTCCTTCTGGACAGAGTTGTAGTAAAGGATATATATTCCAACGCAAGCACTACCGGACGTGCTTTCGGAATCCAGCTTAATAATGGCGGTTCCACTACCATTACTAATACTGTCAGAATTCAGAATTCTTATGTATATGACCTCAGAGCGCCGAGATCAACCGCATCCGGTACCTCAACCGGTCCGGCAGTGCATGGAATGAACCTGCAGGCAGTCAGTGGTTTAGTTAACTACGAACTTTACTACAACACAGTACTGCTCGACAGCAACGCCACACCGACTGGCGCTGCAACACACTCAACCAACCTTTTCTGGGGCAACTTCGGAAACGGAACATTGGACCTCAGGAATAACATTCTGGTTAACATGACCAAATCAGGAACCGGAAGAAATTCTGTTCTCTTTGGTTCTACCGGAACCAACTTCCTGAAATTGACAGCAACTACCAACAACAATCTTTTGTATGCTGATACCGCACAGGCACTGGATGTTATTGGTTATAACGGTGTAACAGATTATGCAACTCTTGCTGATTATAAAACTTATGTTTCACCAAGAGATACCTTTGCAGTAACCGAAATTGTTCCGTTCATGAGTTATGCAGCTCCGGTTAATCCGCGCATCAATACCGGTTCCCCGACTCTGGTTGATAATGGCGGAGCACCTGTAGCCGGTATCACCACCGACTATTATGGAACCTCGAGAAATGCAAGCACACCTGATATCGGCGCTGAAGAGTTAGTATTCCGCATTATTGGCTGGGCAAATTTACAGTGGCCGCCTCAGGCAACCGTCCTTCAGGGAAGAAATGCAACCGTTTATGGTCAGATCTGGATTGAGGGTGTAACAAGTCTGCCGGGTCCAGGTGACAGTATCTCCGCATGGGTTGGCTACAGCACAACCAATGATGATCCGAGCGGCTGGACCAACTGGGTTCCTGCGGTATTTAATACAGACGCCGGCAACAACGATGAATATATGGCCGGTATCGGCGCTTCTTTAGCTCCCGGTGTTTACTACTATGCAACCCGTTATCAGTACTATGGCGGTGCGTACTACTACGGTGGTTATAACCAGGGTGGCGGCGGTCAATGGAACGGAACAACCAATGTTTCCGGTGTCCTTACCGTTGAAGCTCCTCTCTTTATCAACTGGGAGCGTTCAGCAGCAAACACAACTCTCCCTGGCTGGTTCAGTACTTCCGGACATACCGAGCGTGGTTTTGCATGGGGTAAAGCTATGCTGCCAGGTGGTACTCTTGCAGGACGCATATTTGTTCCGTCAAGAAATGCCGGTACATATATAAAAGTACTTGATGACTCAACCGGTGCAGATATCGGTGACCTTGATATTAACGGAATCTCTGGCGGTACTTTTGCCGTCAACGATGCTGAAGTTGATTATCTCGGACATATATATGCTGCAAACCTTACCACAAGCACAGCTACATCTGCTTTTAAAGTATATAGATGGAAGAATACCGGTGCTGTTCCTGAAGTTGCTATCAGCTACATCGGTGATGCAGTCCGCCTTGGTGACAAAATCTCCGTTGAGTTTGACTCTGCTTCAAATGCATCAGCTCTCTGGGCTGCAAGCGCAACCACAGGTCTGCATAAGGTATATAAATGGACAAAGATTGCCGGAACAGATTCCTTCAATCAGACTCCTACGGTTATCTCGCTGAGCGATGCACTTACAACCGGTATCGGTTCTGCAGCAGTAGCACCGCTCTTTAACGGTGAATTCTACTGGAATGCCGGCGGACAAAGTGTAAGAAAATACTCCGCTAACGGAACACTGATTGGCATCGTACCAGGCACAGTAGTTGCCACAGGAAGCAATGCAATCAAATTCGTTGGAACACTTAATGGTTCTGAATTCTTTGCTACATTCCAGCATGGCGCCGGAAATGAAAATGCAAGAGTCGTTGAAGTTCCGAATGGCGACCCGACCCTGGCTATTACTTATGGTGTAAGCCCGTCTCTCGGTGCTAATGCTAATCCAAACGGTACAGGCGATGTTGCAGTAAAGCGCAATGCAGACGGTAGCAGCACCATCTTTGTTATGGGCACCAACAACGGTGTCGGCTCATACAGAACCACGCGCAACATTCCTGTTGAATTCACTTCATTCACTGCAAAATCACAGGATCGCGATGTAGTTCTTTCATGGACAACCGCAACCGAAACAAACAGTGCTTCATTCCTGGTTGAAAGAACCGTTCTTGGTTCTGCTAACTGGTCAGCAGTCGGCTCAGTCCGCGCTGCCGGTACAACCACAGATGAACAGACCTATACTTTCTTTGACAGAAATCTGAATACCGCGAAGTATCAGTATCGTCTGAAACAGATTGATCTTGATGGTACTTTCCAGTATAGCAGTGTTGTTGAAGTTGAAGTCGGACTGCCGATGACCTTTGGTCTGAGCCAGAACTATCCGAACCCGTTCAACCCGACTACAAAGATACAGTATCAGGTTCCTGCTGATGCACGCGTTACTCTGGAACTCTTCGACGTAACAGGTCAGAGAGTAGCATCCTTAGTAAGCGCTGAACTCACAGCCGGATACTATGCATTCGATCTGTCAGCCGGAAGCTACGGTCTTGCATCGGGCATCTACTTCTACAGAATGACCGCAGTCGAATCAGGCAGCGGAAAACTCTTTGTAGAAACAAAGAAGATGGTCATGCTGAAATAATTATGAGGTTTGAATTATGAACTCAGGTTTACAGATAACCTGATAAACCTGATCTGATTTGTAGTTCTTACATTCTGATTAAAAGCCCCGGCAGAAGCCGGGGCTTTTTTATTGAGGGAAGCTAAAGGGTGATAGTTTTCAAATTGTACATTGTTTATTGTCCCTTGTTCATTAGTTCCGTCTGCGGGAAATAAAAGTCTGCTTTAAGAAAATTTCTCTTGCTGGTTTTGGGGACAATGGTGATCCCGGGGACATTGGGTTAGTTAGAGTGAGACCAGAAAGTTCAGAGTTTTAGATTTGTACATTGTTCAATGCAAATTGGTTTTGGGGTAAAAATCTCCCCCTAAATTAAAACTCCGCAATTCATACTTCATAATTCACACTTCTTACTTCATAATTCGTACTTCATCTTTCATAATTCATACTTGAAGTCCTATTTTTGCAAGGTTAAATCAAACGAAAGGGTACTCTTCATGAGAAAACAAATAATGCAGATTTCTCTGCTCCTGATCTTCCTGGTTCAGATGCTGCCGGCTCAGCAGACAGGTCTGACCCCGAAAGATATGTTCCGGATTCAGACCGCTGTTGACGCGGTGCTTTCACCGGACGGAAAATTTATTGCTTATACGGTAAACGTCCCCCGCCCTCTTAAAGACGGAGCCGGTGGTGATTATCGCGAGCTTTTTGTTTACAGTCTGGAATCCAAACGCTCCACCCCGCTTCAGCAGGGTAAGGTGAGCATTGGCTCCCCGGTCTGGCTTCCTGATGGTTCGGCTATAACCTTCAGAGCAAAGTTAGACAAAAACCCCCGTCCTCAGATTTATAAGATTTCACCCGCCGGAGGCGAAACAGAGCTGGTTACTGAGTTTGAAGGTTCATTCCAGCAGTATCAGTTCACACCGGACGGAAAACACCTGGTCTATGTTTCAGAACTTGACCGCTTTCCCCAACTGAAAAGTTTGAAATCAAAAGGTTTTGATGCTGAGTTTTATGAAGAAACATATTCAGACCTTACACTTTTTACCATGAACCTGGCAACAAAAGAAGTTAAACAAGTTACCAAAGGTGTATCTGTATTTGATTTTGAAGTAAGCCCTGACGGTAAGTCAGCAGCGGCAACCATCGCGGAAAAAAATCTGGTTGATGACTCTTATATGTTCAAACGTATATATACAGTTGATCTGACTTCAGGCAGCACCAGAAAAATTGTTGATAATCTCGGCAAAATCACAAAAATCAGCTTCAGCCCTGATGGTAAACACCTGGCCATTGTTGCCGGCTCAGATGTTCATGACCCGGTTTCAGGTTCACTTTTTATAGCAGATGTTACTCAGCAGAAAAACCTGAAAGATCTGAAAAACCACACCCTCACCTTTGAGGGTTCGGTTAAATCAGTTAACTGGATTGACAATCAGACAGTTATATATAACTCAGATGAAAGTGTTGATATCACACTCCGTTCGATAAAGATTGGCTCAGATAAATCCGAATTGCTCCTTAAAGGCGGCGCTGCTCAATTTACTGATTTCTCAACATCATCGGGAAAAGCTGCCTTCGCCGGTTCAACATGGGAGCATCCCGCAGATGTGTTTGAATTTGACCTTAAAGAAAAAAAACTCACCAAGATAAGCTGGCTGAACCGCTGGCTCGGTGATGTAAAACTGGCAAAGCAGGAGAAAATTTCTTACTCCGCGCGTGACGGACTCCGCATTGACGGTGTGCTTATATATCCGCTTGATTTTAAGGAAGGCACAAAGTATCCCCTTATCTGCTCAATCCACGGCGGCCCTGAGTCTTCAGTTCCGAACGGCTGGGTAACCAACTATGGCACCTGGGGGCAGTTTGCCGCCGCTGAAGGATTTTTTGTTTTCATTCCCAACTATCGCGCGAGTGCCGGTCGCGGCATTGAATTCGCAAAAGCTGACAGAGGCGACTTAGTTGGTCCTGAGTTCGAAGATGTGCTTGATGGTATTGACTATCTTGTTAAAAAGGGCTGGGTTGACCGCGGCAAAGTAGGCATCGGCGGCGGCTCTTACGGCGGTTACTTCGCTGCCTGGGGTGCAACCAAACAGACCGAGCACTTTGCTGCTTCAGTTGCATTCGTTGGCGTTTCAAACCAGATTTCAAAGTCGCATACTACTGATATAGCGTATGAAGATTACCTGGTTCACTGGGGAATGTGGCCTTACGAAAACTTTGCTTTATATATGGAGAGAAGCCCTGTTTCCTACTCGCAGCAGAGCAAAACCCCGACCCTTATTCTTCACGGTAAGGATGACCCAAGAGTGCCGGTAAGCCAAAGCATGGAGCTCTACCGTACACTCAAGCTGCATAGCAAAGCCCCTGTGCGTTTTGTGATGTACCCGGGCGAAGGTCACGGCAACCGGAAGAATACCTCACGTCTTGACTACCTTGTCCGCACGTTGGAGTGGTTCAAGTATTATCTGACCGGCAATAATCCGAAAGATACAATGCCTCCGATGATTATAGATTTTTCTTCCTACGAATAAATAATTTTTTCAACAGCACGCGGATTTTTTCGGAAACCGCGTGCTTTCTTTAAATCCGCTTTTATCCATCATCCGTATAATCCAGCATAAGAGCACCCTCTCTTTTGCTGGCTTCGGTCGCGTTCTTCTTCCAATAGCCGGGAAATCGAAGAAATTGCGGCGAAGCCATCTTTGTTTTCCTCCCACACATCTTCCCCGATTTTTAACTATTTTTGCACTATTGCCAATAATTATTTCCGGAAGATGACACATAAACGCTTTTTTGCCCTCGCTTTTTTACTTCTCTCTTTCTCACTTAGCGCGCAGGACTACACATTCGCCTGGCTTTCAGATATTCATATAGGCGCTCCGACTGCCGAACAGGATTTGATGAATTGCGTGATGGACATTAACAAGCGCCGGAATATTTCGTTTGTTGTGGCAACCGGTGATATTGGCGAAAAAGGAAGGGATGCAGAACTTACCAAAGCAAAAGAGATTCTTGATAAACTGAACGTCCCGTATTACATCATACCCGGCAACCATGACACTAAGTGGAGTGAAAGCGGCAACACCATTTTTAAAGAACTCTGGGGCGATGATAAGTTTTATTTCCGTAAAGGAAACACTGCTCACATAGGTATTAACAGCGGAGTTTATTGGCGCGGCGGCGGTGGTCACTTCACTGCTGAAGATTTAGTTTGGTTAGATTCAGTGGTAAATAAAGAATCAAAAGGATATGAACTGTACTTTTATTCACATCATCCTATGGATGGAGATGTGCATAACTGGTTTAAAGCAGTAAACATCCTCCGCGAAGGAAACATCAAGGCGCTTTTTTGGGGGCATGGTCATAACAATCGTTTAAAGACAATTCATGGAATACCCGGAGCAATGGGGCGATCTACTCTGACCGCGAAAACCGTATGGGGATATACCATTGCTGAAAGTTATGCAGATTCAATTGTTCTTAATGAATCAAATGGCGATGCACCGCTAAAGCGATGGGGCGTAATTGACAAGCGTACTGCTGCACCGCTTCCTCAGGTTGATTCCTTACAAACCATACCTTATGCAGCAAAAGTTCTCTGGAAAAAAGAATTTTACTCCATGCTTTCGGCGCCGCTTCTTATATACGAAAAGAAAATCTATGCAGCTTTTTATGACGGAACCATTCGCTGTTTTGATGAAAAGGGAAAACAGTTATGGAGCAATACCGCATTTGGCACAATAGTTTCGCGCCCGGCTGCCGCTTCTAACATCCTTGCCGTTGGTACGGTCGAGGGAGAACTGCTTACCTACAATGCCACGACAGGCGCGCTTATTCAGAGCATCGGACTTGAAAAAGGAATCACCTCACAGTTCACTATTATTAATTCAGTATATCAGGGTGAAAAAACGCTCGGCGTTGTATTTGGCACATCAGATGGCACACTGTATAATTATGATCTTTATTTTCTGAATCTGATATGGGAAAACACTTCTGCCAAAGCAATGATTGAGACCCGCCCCCTCTTTGTGAAAGACCGGATTATATACGGCGCGTGGGATAATTATCTCTACTGCGTTGATGCTGCCACCGGCGCGCTTAACTGGCGATGGACAGAGAACCAGAATTTTTACTACTCTCCGGCCGCCGCAGTGCCTGTTACTGACGGGAAAGCGGTATATATATCAGTACCTGACAAACATGTATCCGCCATTGATCTGATGCTGGGCAACACCATCTGGCGAAACAAGAATTTTGACGCCTGGGAGTCAATTGGTATATCCGAAGACGGAAAGCGGCTTTTTGTGAAGGGTGTTCAGGATAAGTTCTTCATAGCCGAATCTTCTAACGGCAAGCTTTTAATGGAGTCGAACATGAAGTCCGGGCTTGATACCATGCCGGTCGAAATTGCCGAGTATAACGGTACCGTTCTTTTCACCGGAAAACACGGCATGATATACAGGTCGGATTATGCGGCTAAAGAAACCAAACCGGTACTTTTCATCGGAACTGCCCGGGCACACTCTATTCAGGAGCTTAGCCCCGGCGTTTATGCAGCGTCAAACATAGACGGCAAAATTGTGATATTCCGTCTGAATTAAATAGTGCCATAATGCGTTTTTTGTCTTAAAAACCCGTGGTTCCCGCGGGTTTTAGTTTTAATAAAAAAGGGGTTTTCTTAAAAAAAGTGTTGACAGAACCAAAAAAATCAGCTATGTTTCACTATTCTCTATATCAAAAACTTCAAACATAAAAGGAGCATAACATGCGTCTTCGTTTTCTTTCTCTTTTCGTTTTTGTTCTCCTGACGGCTTCTTCATTTTCCCAGTGGGTGCTCGTGCCAAGCGGCTCCACCGACCGTCTCCGCTATATTAACCCGGTTAGCGCAAGTGTGATCTGGGCATGCGGAAATGCAGGAAAAGTTTATAAGTCAACAGACGGAGGACTCACCTGGGCAACAACCATTACATCAGCAACTGCTGTAAACTATTCAATTGCCGCTTTTGATGCTACAACAGCATGGGTAACCGGTACCATTGGCGGTTCAGCCGATGTTTCTATCTGGAAAACCACCGACGGCGGTGCAACGTGGGTTTCACAATACAATAACCCGACCGGCTTCGGTGACGGACTCTTATTCTTTAACGCCAATGACGGTGTTTATTATGGCGATCCTGACCCGTATCCGTCAACCAACTGGGAAATCCTCACAACCAATAACGGCGGAACCACCTGGACCCGCGTACCAAGAGCTAACTTCCCCGGTGCTGACAGTGCGAATGGCGAATACGGTGCCGCAAGCGCAATGGCTATAGCCGGTAACAGTGTCTGGTTCGTTGCATACTCTGGTGTTACTGGCACTCAATACAGTGTTTACAGATCAACCAATAAAGGTCTGAACTGGACAAAAGCAAGTGTACCAAGTGTAACAGGAACTTCAGGTTCAGCTTACATCGCCTTCGAAAACGAACAGAAGGGTGTTCTGGTTGGTCTTAACGGAACAACAGCCACCACTAATGATGGCGGAGTTACCTGGACCACATCATCGGTAACCGGTGCAGGTTTCCGTGGAGTAGTAAACCTTAAAGGAACAAACCGTTACGTTGCAGTTGGCAGTGCCGGCGCTTCATGGATTTCTTACGATGGCGGTTTGAACTGGGCTCCTCTCGATGTTCTTAATTCCACAGTTCTTTATACTGTAGGAGCATTCAACGGCATTCCTTGGGCAGCAGGTAACTCAGGCGAAATCCGCAAGTGGAACGGTCCGGCTCTTCCGGTTGAATTCACAGCTCTCTCAGCTAATGTTACCATGAATAATGTTACTGTCAACTGGTCAACCGCTACTGAAAAGAACAATCGCGGTTTTGAAGTTGAAAGAAAAGCTGCTGATGGTCAGTATATAACCCTCGCGTTTGTTGAAGGCGCAGGAACCTCACTGGAAACCAGAAACTATTCATTTGACGATCAGAACGTGACCGCAGGACTTTACAATTACAGAATTAAACAGGTTGACTTTGACGGTCGCTATGCTTATTCTGATGAAATTGAAGTTAATGTTACCACTCCTGAAAAGTTCGAACTCAGCCAGAACTATCCGAATCCGTTTAACCCATCAACCTCTATTTCTTACTCAATTAAGTTTGACGGAAATGTTACCCTCAGAGTTTATGACTTCACCGGTAATAAAGTTGCAGAATTAGTTAACGGCGTTCAGCAGGCGGGTTCATATACTGTGCAGTTCAATGCTTCAAATCTCAGCTCAGGCGTATATTTCTATACACTTTCAGCTCCGGGATTTACCAGCACAAAGAAACTGACTCTTATTAAGTAAGAATATTTACTTATAAATTAAGGCCTCCCAAATAAGGGAGGCCTTTTTTATTTGGGGTTCATAAACTGTTGGATTAAAGCTCTGCGCTACTTTGTCTTAAACTTCTTTTACCTTGAGTTTAAATTCTTACCTGACTTCTGCCAATTAGTATGACGCATTTAGTTCTCAGAAATGACAGAATGAGCTAAGCTCTCGGGGTGTTTGAGAATGTGCGCAGAAAATTTGCCCGGTTGCGGAATCTTCAATAATAGTTTTCTGAATTTCCTTGCCTTAGTATGTTATACTTCTGAGATGAAGAATTAAGAATTAA
>BTUV01000029.1:0-15830 GCA_045863035.1 Ignavibacteriales bacterium
TTTGCCGGGTTCTGTATTGGAAAGAGGGGGCTTAAAAATTATATATTGTTCATTGCAAATTGGAAGCGGGGGCTTTGCAACTGTAGCATCGCCACTGTATCAGGAATTTCCTTTTTCCAAATTGCATCGTCAGCGATAAGGGTCTGACTCAATTTATTTTTTCCACAATTTATCACTAAAATTAGTATGACAAATTATGTAAAAATCTGTGTTTTTAGATCGTATTCTTAGATTTTTACGATTTGGTCAGATTTTGGCAGAAGTCAGGAAGAATTTTCTGAATTGAGTTGCAGTTATATATTATAAACATCTACAACGGCCAATACCCTGACAACCGGGTAGAAGTGACAAATTAAGAACATCCAACATCTCAACCACCCCACAACCTCGTAGCTATGACCAATTAGCAGCAAACAATAATCATGACCACAATCTAAACCCTCAACGCGTGTTAGCCGTTAATAGGATACATAAACTATAGCCCGATTCAAACCCGCAACCCGAGTGACCCATTAATATGATTTACAACAATATTGTTATATAAACAAATTTAAAAAAAACTCTTCTTCTGCCACTTTTCTCATACGAATCGTATCTTTAATTGATGTCTTACATTCAATAACATTACACCCATTAAAATCTCTGCCAAGAATCTCTGTGAGGTCCCTTATGGATTTCGGATTGTCATATCGTATATCCAACGCGGAAATTAGTTTCCGGTAATTCACCCCTGCCGGCGTATGATAATAATGTTTAACCATCTCAGGAAATCTTTTAACCGGCAGCATGTCAAAAATCTTTCCCCCGCCGTTATTCAGCAGTACTATGGTCAGGCAAAGATTGCTCTGTTTTATAATCTGCAAAGATGTAAGATCATAAAAAAAAGAAACATCCCCGATAACCAAAAACGTTCTCGATGAACTTCCGGCTGCTATTCCTGCTGCCGAGGCAATAATTCCGTCAATACCGCTTGCGCCTCTGTTATGATACAGATTAAGTTGTTTACCTACAAGACCAGATATATAATCAAAATCCCTCGGCGGCATTGAATTAGATATCATAAGGGGATTACGAAACGTGCAATTTTCTGCTACAACTTTTATAATCTCAGCTTCGGTAAAAGGAAAACTCTCCAGACTTGTCCGTTTTGCTGTTTCGGCGGCCGCCTCAAGGGCGTTAATCCTTTCGTCATATCCGGACTCAAAAAATCGCCTATTTTTTACTGCTCTGATTACTTCTTTAGTAAAGGATGCAATATCTGACCTGCAGAGGAAAACTTTGTTTCCGTATTCTCCCCTGATTTTCCCGTCTTTATTAACAATTACTCTTGTGACACCTTTCATCGCAAGAATTTCTTCCCCTGCCTTTGAAACGGGAAGATTTCCAAACTGGAAAATAATATCAGGTCTTATATCATCTATGAATTTATCAGCATATAGGTGAAATGATTGAAATGTATATCTGCTCTGATGCTGTTTACTGATACCGGAAAAAGCATCACACAAAACCGGTGCGTCAAACTTATCGCAAAGCCGGGCAATATATTCGGAGTCTTCTTTACTTTTTACCGCATCGGGTCCGCAGAAGATAAAGACGTGAAAAGCAGAATTAATTTCTTTCTTCAGGGCGGCAGACATTTTATAAGCAGGGGGAGAAATTTTTCTTTTCCGGTCAGCAATCCTGAGCGATTTTTTCAGTTTGTTCAATTCAGAAGCGGTGGGTGTATCCGTAATCGCATCCGGCTCAAAAGGTTTGTCAAATTGCAGATTCAGATGTACAGGACCTTCAAGCCCTCTATCAATCAGGGCAGCAAGTTCATGAAAAACTCTTGCCATTTTCTTTACAGAACGTGCATCCGGTAAGGGGGGAGCTATATCCCACGCTTTAATAACATGACTGCCGTATATATTATTCTGATAAATCGTCTGATTAGCCCCCGTTCCCCTCAGTTTTGCCGGACGGTCAGCGGTTATAATGATTAGTGGTATTTTCTGAAAGAATGATTCGATAACAGCAGGCAGATATTCCGCTGCGGCAGTTCCGGAGGTGCAATTCAAGATAACCGGCTTACCGGTACTTCTGGCTAATCCGGAGGCAAAAAATCCGGCAGCACGCTCATCAATGATGGAAAACGTTTTGAGCTTTTTGTGATGAGCAGCAGCAAAAGTGAGTGGAGTATTTCTGGAGCCAGGGGAAAGAACTGCATATTCAATTTTTCTTGAAGTCAGGAAATCCAGTAACGCTTCTGAGAAAAATATATTACGATTGATTTGCATAAAGCAATGGCGCGGTAGCGGTTTTCAGTTTAACCGTGCTTTCTTCAAATTCCAATTCCGGATTTGAATTCCTTACGATGCCGCATCCCGCATAAGCCGCGAATACATTGCCCCTGAGCAGAATAGATCTTATGGTTACCGCAAAGTCACAATCTCCGTTAAGAGTAAAGTAACCCATGATACCCGCATAATATCCGCGTGGTGCATTCTCAATTTGATTAATGATCTGCGCCGCTTTCCCTTTTGGCGTACCGCAGACCGCCGGAGTCGGGAAAATGCTATGGACAAGACGAAGCACTGAGGAAAGCTCCGGGTGCTTCATGCTCCCTGAGATCATAGTCTTCAGATGAAATAGATTTTTCAATTTCTTGATCGTGGGCGTCTTGTCAAATTGTATATTCTGCGAGAAATGGGTAAGATTTTCTATCAGGAAATCACGGACAAGAATATGTTCATCCAGATCTTTTTCTGAGGTACTCAGAACCTCAGACATTTCCTGCTCATTATATACACCGTTTCTTTTAATACTGCCGGCAATTGCCTCAGTATATATTCTGCCTTCGTTCACCGTCAGCAGCTTTTCCGGAGTGGCACCCATGAAGGCAGCATCGCCTGTGCGATAATAATAGCCGGTATCGGTCGGATTTTCCATGTTCATCTCCGCGAAAATCTCCGCCGGGTTAGTAGGGTGAGGTAAAACTCCGGTAATTCTTCTTGCCAGTACTACTTTTGAAACAGTTCCCTTTACAATTTCATCCTTTATATATTCCACCTTGTCAGCCCAGCCGCTGAATTCATCTTCCGGAAAAAATAATTCTTCAGCCGAAACCGGATTTATATATTCAGGGACAGCTTCCGGCGGGTCACTCTCAGCACCCGGAATCCTGACCGTCAGGATGGTTACTTTATTATCCGACTCAACAACTAATTTAGCCGGAATAAACCATTCCGATTCGGGAAACCCTTTCCAATATGGGTCATTTGAAGCATCATCAAAGCCGGCAATACCAAGAAATAGCGGCAGACGTCTTACTTCCTCAGGCAGAATTTCCTCATGCAGGGAAGCAAAAACAGCAGAAAGATCAGCAGGAGAAAAATTCCGGAGAATCAGTATTCTGCCAAAAGCTGAAATTACTGAACCAGAAGCTGCATCGCGGTATATGAAATCTGCACTTTGTCCAATTTCTTCAATAGAAGCAGAATCGTCAAAAGTCAGACTTGTTCTGTTAACCCTGGTAACCCTGAACTCTGCCCTGTTTAGGATTCCAATCAGCTTTTCTCGTATGACACCGGCATCTCTGCCGGAGAACGCTTCATCTTTTGTAAAAATCATAATAAAATAAAATCAATCATTAAATATACCGAGCTTGCAAAACTGTTACAAAAGGACAATTCTCCTTTTTCATTATTAAATCGATGAAATGTGTGTATAATTTCATCATACCCCTGTAAAGAAAATCAACATATAAAAACCCTCAAAAATGTTCAAAAATCAACATTTTGCATTTTTAGAGCTTTGGGAGTGCTGAATTTATTTACATCCTATTGTAGAACAATTCACCCACCCGAAAAAGTTCATTCATAAACCATTGATTTATAAGGAGTTATGAGCGTGGGAATTTAAAATCCGCTTTGGTACGCTTTATGTATAATAGAGAGCAAACAACTTCTTAGGAGAAACAAAAATGGTCACTATCTTAGTAATATTAACATTTGCACTATTCATACTTGCTGATTTCCTCATTTTACGGAAACAGAAGAAAGTGCACCCCGCGATTGCTTCGGAGGAAGTATTCGATAAATCAACCCTCATTATACCGGCGAATTTCTGGGTAGCAAAAAATCACCTCTGGCTGAAAGAAGCAAAAGAAGGCGTCTATCTTGGTATAGATGAATTTCTTGCAAAATCTCTCGGCAGGGTTAAAATGCATGCTCTTAAAAATGCCGGCGACATTGTAAAAAAGGGAGACCCCATTATGAAGCTCAGCTTTAATAAAGGAAAAACCCTTGTACTGAAATCACCGGTTGACGGTACTATTCAGAACGTAAACACAGTTGAAGGCATCGTTCATGACGATATCTACGACAAAAACTGGGCAATGATGCTGATTCCGGAGACTTCAATATCCTCATTTAATTCGGTCATTCGCCCGGAAAAAGCCGCAAAATGGCTTAAAACTGAATTTTCACGATTCAAAGATTTTCTCTCTTTCAGCTTTAATGGTCATCCTGAGCTTGGTCTTACTATGATGGATGGTGGTAACATCATGGAAGGTGTTGCCGGACAGCTTTCTGAGGAAGATCTCAGATCATTTGAAAACGACTTCCTTAAAATGTGAGGACTACTGAAATGGCAACTCAATATGGATTACTCTTTGATGTAACAGAGTGCGTTGGCTGCGGCGAATGTTACTCTGCATGCAAAGTGAAAAATGGATTAAAAGAGCCAAAAGAAGATTTTCTGACAGATCATCTCTCACAGCATACCTATACCACACTGGAAGACCATGACGGAAACTACATCCGCAGAATGTGTATGCACTGCGCTGACCCTGCTTGTGCCTCGGTCTGCCCTATTGCAGCTATTGTAAAAACCCCTGAAGGTCCGGTTGTTTATGACGGTGATAAGTGCATGGGATGCCGCTACTGCATGCAGGCCTGCCCGCATCACATACCAAGATATGAATGGATGAGCAACACCCCTGTTATTCATAAGTGCACCATGTGCTACGACCGTGTGAAAAACGGCGAACAAACAGCGTGCGCTGAGGCCTGCCCGACAGGTGCTACATTATTTGGAACTCTTGAGGAACTGAAGATTGAAGCCAAAAAGAGAATTGCCGAAAACCCGGATAAATACTATCCTGAGGTTTATGGCATGACCGAAGCCGGCGGAACCAATGTTCTGATTCTTTCTCCTGTCCCGTTTGATCAACTCGGTCTGGCAAGTAACCTTCCGAAAACTGCATTGCCGCAGCTCACTCAGCAGGCATTGGATAAAATTCCGGCAGTTGTTGGTGCAGGCAGTGTTTTCCTGACCGGAATGTACTGGCTGACAAAAAGGAAAAATCAGATATCAAAAGAAAAAAGCAATCGCTCTGAAGGAGTCGTAAAATGAAAAACAAAATAGTATCTCTGTTTACCTTCTGGAGAATTGTCGGCGTTGTTATAGTAATCTCCGGACTCTATTATACCTACATCCGTTTTACCCAGGGTATTGGTGCCGTTTCAAACCTTTCTGATGTATCCCCTTGGGGGCTTTGGATTGGTTTTGATATACTCTGCGGAGTCGGGCTTGCCGCGGGTGGTTTTACCATCTGTGCAGTAACCCATATTTTTAACATTGAGCGATTCAAACCCCTGACCCGCCCTGCTATCCTGACAGCGTTTCTGGGTTATGTGCTTGTTGTTGTTGCGCTCCTGATTGACCTTGGGAAACCATGGAATATCTGGCATGCAATTATTATGTGGAACCCCCGTTCTGTGATGTTTGAAGTTGCATGGTGCGTTATGCTTTATACAACAGTTCTGTTTCTTGAATTCAGTCCTGTTATTGTTGAACGTTTTAACCTTCAAAAACTGCAGACAATCCTGAAGAAGATTGCAGTTCCGGTTATGATACTCGGTGTGCTGCTTTCAACGCTGCATCAGTCATCATTGGGATCACTTTTCCTGATCGTTCCGCAGAAAATGCATCCGCTTTGGTACACACCGTTACTGCCGGTCTATTTCTATATGACTGCAATTGCAACCGGTTTTGCAATGGTTGTATTTGAATCATATCTGAGCTCAAGAGCTTTCGGTAAAGAGCTTGAACTGCCGTTGCTTTCAACATGCGGTCTTATAAGCGTCTCTACTCTCGGTATCTACTTCGTAGTTAAAATGACGGAACTTGCCATCAGTGGTAATATATCTTACATTTTTGCGGGAGATTTTCTCGCGAATATGTTCCTGGCTGAAATGCTGGTAGGGGTAATCATACCGGCCGCAATTCTTCTGAGCAAACACCGCAGAAGAAACCGCACGTATCTTTACACAGGTATCATATTTGTGATAGCGGGATTTCTGATGAACAGAATGAATGTCGGCGTAACATCAATCTCAGTATATACAGGTACCAATTACTTCCCGTCAGTAGGTGAGGTTGCAATTACTCTGATGATTGTGGTTTTCGGAATGATGGCATTCAAATTTGCAGTGAAGAATTTCCCGGTTTTTTCTGCTGATCATTAATTGTCAATAATACAAACATAAAAGGTGCATCATGAAAACTCAAACCGTAAAATCATGCCTCTGGTCTGACTGCGGTGTTATCAGTTTTCGGCTGTGCGAGCGCAGTTACCGGTGCAAAGAATGTCCGATTGAGCTGGCCTTAAAAAGCAAAGTCAGTGGTTATGATTATCAAGACAATGAACACCTGACGACTCTGGAACTGACCCGAACTTTTTTAAGGAATCTGTTCTTCTCAGAAAGTTGTTTATACCTGAAGAATCATGTTGTCCTCAGACACATTATTTCCAACTCATATCTTGCGGGTCTGAGTGATCTGATGCGCCTTTTATTTCTAAATTTTAATCTTTCAGTACTGCAAAGTGCGGGGAAGCTAAAAACCTCCCCGTATTTTCTTCTTTCCTCCCCCGAGTTCAGTTTCCGCATACCTTTGCCCGTTCACAATATTCTGTTTTCTCCGGAAGATGATTCTGCGATTGAGAATCAGTGGCAGTTGGTTGCGGAGGTGCCTGAGTTAACGGCTGATTTGCTGCTCCCAAAGAAAGAATACCTCTCGCAAAAAATGAACATTGTTGGTGAATTCCTGAATTATATCGGAAAACTGCCTAAAGAATCCGATGAACAACCGGAAATGCCGGCTTTCCAGTATTCTTACGAGCTGATGGGTTCGGAAAACTTCATCAGAACTGCCTCACTGCTGGGCGCAGAACCAATTTAATTCTCAATTCTAAGACAGTCCCCCCGCCAAAACCTTGTAAAACTGTTGAAAAATCAATCATTTTAATTGATTTATTCGGCACAATAATTGGTAACACACAGTAACAATACTGTAGCACCTTGCATCGCCTTAGCGTAAAACTTATTTTACTTATATCAGGGACACTCATACTGTTTCTGACCGCTTATACATGGTTTACAACCTCCCTGCTCAGAGAAAACCTTTCCATTTCCCTGAGCAGAAACAGCTATGAACTAAGCGAAATAGTTGTCGGGTCAACCCGTCATGGCATGCTTCTGAACCGAAAAGAGGATGTTCACCAGATCATTAACACTATCGGGCGGCAGCCGGGTGTTGACCGAATAAGGATTTATAATAAGACCGGCGAAATTGTTTTTTCAACCGATTCTTCAGAAATAGGAAAACGAGCCGATTCAGACGCGGAGGCCTGCATCGTCTGTCATCTTTCTTCGGGGGAAATAGTAAGCGACCTCCCCGCTGATCAGATGATGCGCATCTTTACCGCGGAAAACGGAAGCCAGATGCTCGGTTTGATTCATCCTATCAATAACGAAAAGGACTGTTACACCTCTGAGTGTCACGCCCATGAAAAAACAAAAAGCATACTTGGCGTAGTTGATGTAATTGTTCCGACAGAATCCATGAATCAAACCATTGCCGAAAATAATAAAAATATTATAACCGGTGCACTGGTGATCACAAGTCTGCTTTCCGGTCTTACGTTCCTCTTTATCATGCAATATATAAACAAACCAATCCACCGCCTGGTGGAAGGCATTAAAGAAGTAAGCAAAGGAAATCTGGCTTATAAAATAAATCTGAATTCCAATGATGAGTTCGGAACAGTCTCAAGCGAATTTGATACGATGACTGTAAAACTCAATGCCGCTTACAAAGAGCTTCACGAATGGTCGGAAACGCTGAATGAAAAAGTGGAAGAAAAAAATGCCGAGCTTAAAAAAATTTATGAGCAGATTACACAGATTGAAAAACTTGCATCCCTTGGCAAACTTTCCGCGACTGTTGCGCACGAGCTGAACAACCCTCTTGAGGGAATACTTACATTCGCCCGTGTAATCAAGAAAAAACTGCAAAAGCAGAATAAGGAAGAACATTCGGAGATTATTTCATTTCTCGATGTAATCGGAGATGAGTCAGCCCGGTGCGGCAGGATAGTCAAGGATTTGCTTCTTTTCAGCCGGCAGCAGGATGAGGTGCGGCATCCCTCAGATATTACGCAACTGATTGAAAAAGCGCTTCTGTTGATCAATCATCACTTTCAGATCAATAAAATTACTATTGAGAGAAATTTCGCGCCTGATGTTCCGCCGGTCACCTGTGATCCGCAGAAAATTGAGCAGGCCCTTGTAGCTCTCCTGATGAACGCGGTTGAAGCAATGAGCTCCGGAGGCGCTATAAGGATTGAGGCACACACCTCTCACGGTAAAGTATATATCAGTATTACGGATCAAGGGAAAGGTATAGAGGATAAGGACCTCCCCTATATTTTTGAACCCTTTTATTCAACAAAGAAAGAACAAAAAGGTACGGGGCTGGGGCTTGCTGTTGTTTACGGCATTGTTACCAGTCACGGAGGGACAATCTCAGTGAAGGATACTTCTTCAAACGGAACTACAATCGAAATCATATTACCGGTGGAACTACCATGACTACACAGCCCAAAATTCTGATCGTTGACGATGAACAAATTGTTCGGGAATCACTAAAACAATGGTTCATTGAAGATGACTATGCAGTTGATACAGCAGAAGACGGAGAAACTGCCTTAAAAAAATTCGAGAAAGGCAAGTATGACCTGATTCTGGCAGATATTAAAATGCCGGGGATCAGCGGTCTTGAACTCCTGGAGAAACTTAAATCCGATGACCCTGCTGCAATTATTATCCTTATTACTGCATTTGCTTCAGTACCAACTGCAATCAAAGCCCTGAAAGCAGGTGCGTATGATTATATAACAAAACCGGTTGACCCCGACGAGCTTTCACATATTGTAAAGCGCGCAGTTGATCAGAAAAAACTTCTCAGAGAAAATGAAGTCCTGAAAGATAATATTGACGTAGTCCTTCGCCCTGATAATCTGGTGGGAGACAGTCTTCAAATGCAGAAGATATACGATTTAATTAAAACTGTTGCTCCCACCGACACAACCGTACTTATACGCGGTGAAAGCGGAACGGGCAAAGAACTTGTCGCAAAAGCAATACACCTTAACAGTAAGAGAAAATACTTTCCCATAATTACCGTCAACTGCGGGGCGCTTGCTGAGTCACTACTCGAAAGTGAGCTTTTCGGACATGAAAAGGGAGCATTCACCGGTGCGCAGTTTCGCCGTAAAGGTAAGTTTGAGATGGCACATGAGGGAACGATTTTTCTTGATGAAATAGGAACGATAAGTCCTAAAATGCAGATAGAGCTGTTAAGAGTTATTGAATCAAAGCAATTCACCCGCGTGGGAGGGAATGAAGTAATCACCAGTGATTTCAGGGTTGTAGCGGCAACAAATGAAGCACTTGAAAACGCGGTAAAAGAAGGCCGCTTCCGCGAAGATCTTTACTATCGTCTGAATGTTTTTACCGTGTTCATTCCCCCGCTCCGTGAACGCACCGATGATGTCGAACAGCTTGCCTACTACTTTCTTGAACGCTTTTGTAATTCAATGAATAAAAAGAAAAAGAAAATATCAGAAGAAGCGCTTCTGTTTCTGAAAAACTATTCCTGGCCGGGCAACGTTCGTGAACTGGAAAATGCCATCGAACGGGCTGTAGTGATTTCAAAAACTGATGAGATTACCTTTGAGGATCTTCCTTTTCACCTGCGTGAAGAAGATTTGAGCATCAACGATGATGATAAAAGTATGGCAGCCGTTGAAAAAAAGCATATAATGAAAGTGCTTAATGAAAACAGGTGGAATATCTCTAAAACTTCAAAGGTATTAGGAATTGACCGCGTCACACTTTACAATAAGCTGAATCGTTACCACTTAGAAAAGCCCAACTGATAAAAGGGGCAAAAGATGAGTTTCCGGCTCTTCCCCCTGTTGTTTCCTGACCGGAGGTCAGTGCTCAAAGTTGAGATGCTCCTGATGGATACCTTCAGGGGCGGGGTTCATATTTCTGATTTCCATCCTGACATCAGCGATGCGTATTCACCTGAGCGGGGGCAGTATATATCATCTAAAATCCTCCTGAAATATCTGCACCATGCAAAGGATAGCCGCGAAAAAAAACTGATTCTCACAAGTGTTGATTTAGCAACACCGGTGCTCAGCTATATTTTTGGTGAAGCACAGCTTCATGGTAACCTTGCCATAGTATCAACTTTCCGCCTTCATGAGGAGCTTTATAGCGGTGAGGTAAACCGTGATCTTTATGAGCAGCGCCTGCATAAAGAAGTCCTGCATGAACTGGGGCATAATTTCGGGTTATTGCACTGCAGGGACTGGGAGTGTGTTATGCACTCCTCCTCAATCATTGAAGAAGTTGACCTGCGCGGCGGATTTTACTGCAAGAAGTGTAAATCAGTAATACGACATCATTTGTGCTGATCGAAGGGGGGGGTATATTCATATTAAGAAACTGAACTAAAACAACCCAATATCTTCGATAAAAAACTAAAAACACCTTCGCGGAGACGATACGAACGCGTCCCGGCATTGTATTATTCGCATTGTTTCCCCCGGCGGAACCTTCCCTGTTTTACCTGAGACGCCGCAAATGCAAAACGCAACATCATACAAAACATCGTCCCTGTATTTGCGACGTCTCCACAAAAAAACAGGTTCCGTTTTTCATTTCGATAATCAAAAATACAAATCCTCTTCTACGGTCTGGTATATATTGGTGTAACTTTCATAACGGTCGGCGGTTATTTCACCGGATTCCACTGCATCACGAATGGCACAATCCGGCTCGTGGGTATGGGTGCACCGGGTAAAACGGCACTGCCCGAAATAGGGCTCAAACTCCCTGAAGTAATGGCATAAATCCTCTTTCGTAATTCCGTATGGATCAATTTCTCGGATACCCGGGGAGTCTATAATCTGCGTGTTTGCATCAACATCATGCAGACTTACTGTTACGGTAGTGTGTACCCCTTTATCTGAATAATTGCTCACCTCACCGGTCTGAAAATTGAGTCCCGGATAAAGTACGTTAAACAGAGATGACTTACCAACTCCGGAATGACCCCAGACAAATGAACATTCCCCTTCCAGATTTGCACGAAGCTCATTTATCCCCTCTTTTGTTACGGCTGATGTAAGAAAAACAGGATAATTCAGCTCTGTATATATTTCCTTTATTTCATCGAAAATCCGTCTCTCCTCAGGGAACAGCAAATCCATTTTATTTATAACAATCATCGGACGAATCTGCGAACTTTCAGCGGCTACTAAAAAACGGTCTAATGAACGGTTATTGAATGAGGGGGAAACGGCTGAAAAAACAACAATAACCTGCGTGATATTCGCTGCAATTATCTGTTCGAACCTCTCACCCCGGTAAGACCCTCCCTTTAGTTTAGGCGCTTTTCGCGACAGATAATTGCTTCTGCTCAAAACCTCCTCTATCACTCCCGTGCCGTCTCGCTCCATGCTGACAGAGACATGGTCGCCAACTGCAATTACATCAAGGATAAACATTTTATCCTTCTTCAGCCGGTTTTCAATTTTGAACTTTCCGCGAAGACTGCACCTGATATAATCCTCCCCATCTTCAGGTTTTACATAAACATCCTTGCTTTCAATCCTATAGACTCTGGCTTTAACGGGTCACCTTTTGTTTAATTACAGATATACAAAAATAAAAAAGGACAGCCAATCCTGACTGTCCTCTTTTGAAAAATTCTTACTTAGTTTAGAAGCGATACCCGAATGAGAGCATCAGACGGTTGGTTGTTATGCTCTGGAGCGTGCGAGAGTCATTATTTCCATAATTATCACCGTAGGTATCATAAAAACCTCTTACAAAGGCCAGGTCGAGGGAGATAATACCATCAATCAGAAATCCACCCCCCAGCGTGAGATACTTTCTGTCATACATAGCATCGTCACCATCGTAAGGCGATTTTTGAACGAAATAACCGCCCCTAATCCTCAGGTTGGTCGTTGGTATCATGTATTCCGCACCGATATTATAATTCATAACCCCGGTCAGCAATTCCTTCGCCCTCTTGTTGATATCCACCAGCTCTGCCTCAGAGATTCCAATGCCATTGCTGAATTCCATCTGGGTATAGTCAGAAAGCGTAACTTCACCGCTCAGAATGAGACCAACCACATTCATAGCACCGCCAACTGAAAATTCAAACGGTGTTGTTATATCATATTCTGTGCTAAATTCATAGTCAGATTCTTCAATTGTGCGTCTTGTGCCATTACCCCAGTCTGAGTAACCACTTGCATAAAACTTCTCTTTAATGGTATAGTACTTGGGGAATTGAATCTTCATACCAAATCGCGCCAATTTATTAATCTGATAAAGGATACCAAGTTTGAAATCCCATCCCTGCATTTCCCAGTCAAGGGTGCGATTCAGAAAAAAGGTTTGAAAATCACGGGTAAAGGTGTAACCCGGCGCAACGATGGTAGTATCATAATAACCGCGGGTATCATCCTCATAAAAATCGCGCGAATTTTTATATGTACCGGTCGAGATATTCAGTGTGCCCCCCACAAAAACATCCTTATATACTTCAAGTCCGGTCGTGAAGGAATAATTATCCAGAGAGCCGGATTCCAGCGTGTTACCGCTCTGATTCAGATTCCGATTGAGTATCGTATTTCCGTTCTCATCCGTAAGAAAAAGATCATAGGGCACATCCGTATCTATAGCAAGATCAGCTATCAGAGAACTCGATGGATTAAAACCGTCAAAGCGCATACCACCGGTATATAAATGCGATGTGCTGTAACCGGCGCCAACAACAAAACTGCCGCGAAGTGTAGGGAAAGGAAAAATAAAAGAAAGACTATTAAGCCCTGTAGCACTGTTATTATATTTACTGCTATTACCGAGAAAGGAAATATCATTGTTAAAACTGAAATAGTCCAGATTGCCGGCGAATTCCAATTTTTTTACCAATGCAATTCCCGCGGGATTATAAAACATCCCGGATCCGTCATCACTGAGCGCGGTATATGCATTACCCATACCAAGCGCGCGCACTCCGGAATTTGTTCCGAATGCTGAAAGACGAAGTCCGTCACTCAGCCCCTGAGCAAGAATCTGATTTCCGGCAAAGAATAAAATTACTATCAGATATATATATTTTTTCATTATCGTTATCTTCGTTTAGGAGTTGAACGGTTTCCGTCATCGTTGCGCAGGTTTTTCTTGTCCCCACCGTTGCTGCGGTTAGATGTGTTGTTATTGTTCTGATTTCCCTCATCAGCATTTACTTTTTTCTTTTCAGCATCCCGGGAGGTATCTCCGGAAGTTGAATTACCACCACCATTATTCGTCCTGGTAACGCCTCCCCCGCCGCCGCTTCCGCCGGTTTCACGCAGACGGTCAAAAGTACCGCCATCTATGCGATTGGGTGTAATATCCTTTGAAACCATCGGATTCACATACCACCAGGGAAGATTGTAATAATCAAACCAGGTTGGCTGCTGCTCCTCGCGGGGAGCATATATCCAGCCGTCCTCGTAGGTCAGTTCTTCAGCTTCATCACCGGACTCAAGACGTATCAGTTCTTCCTCATACGTGTTCTCCGTGGTAAGCAAAACCGTATAACATCCGGTAAAAGGGATGAGCAGTAAAAAAGCGATATATACAAACAGTGATTTCAAAATTATCTTCTCCTTGATGAATTGTCATCACGGCTGCTTCCGCCGCCTGATGATCTGCTGCTGTTTCCGCCGCCGGATCTGTTACCTGAGGAAGACCGGCTGCTGTGATCGTTATTACGTGAAGGGGGTGAATACGAGCGGTTGGAGCTCCGGTTATCATTCCGGGATGAATTCCGTTCTTTATTGATAGAACCGTCATTGCGGTTATTTTCACGCTTTTTTTCCGTATTCACTGAATTATTCCTGCGGTTGCTTTCGTTATTGTTTTCGCGCTTCCGTTCGGTATTAACATTGTTGTTTCGCTTGGTGTTATTGTCATTATTATTTTCACGCTTGCGCTGATCAATTACGGGCGATTTTCTTTTGTTTTCATTATCGCGTGCATCACGTTTCTTATCCTTAACTACCGGCTTCCGTCCATCATCCTTATAGTCACGACGCACTTTCACATCTTCATCACGGCGCCTTTTATTATCATCAACATTAGTCCGGCGATCATCACGAGTTGTATTCCAAGTGTCGTTGTTCCAACCATCACGGCTGCGGTCTCGTGTAACCTCATCCCGGCTGATTCTGTCGCGTCTGTCTCTGTCAAAAGTATTCCTGTCTCTGGCTACATCAACATCAAGATTCCTGTCTCTGCGTCCCCGTAAACCATCGCGGTTTGTGTAACCGTTTCTTTGTCCATCGTTGTTACGAAGGCGCGCCAGATCATCAGTTCTGTAACGGTAACTGTTGCTGTAACCATAGTAGTTGTACGAACTGTAGTTGTAAGCCCAATAAGGGTAATAGTAGTGCGGACCCCAGAATGAATAAAGTCCTGGATACCAGTCAAATCCGCAGTAGGTAGGATACCAAGGGTCCCACCAGAAATAGCTCCATCCGCCGTGGAAATACCAGGTCGGCGAATAATGGTAACCAATGATAATTGTGGATGAGGGGTAATATCCTCCGAAATAACGGCGGTATGACCCGAAATTACCGTCTAAATAGTAATTATTTACAATGGTGGTCTCGTCTTCCTCCTCATATAAGGTATCGGACTCAACATAGGACTCCTCATCACCATACCTTTCAGGTTCGTAAGTCGTCCTGGAATAGGTATAATCCTCGTTTTCCTCAACCGCCAACTGAGTGTAACAGCCGGTCAAAAGCAGCGGTAAAACCAGCAAATAAATCAAATTTTTCATTTTTTTTAACTCCATTGTAATATTTGCTATCGAGCAAAAATTATGCCTGAAAAATCCGTTATTATAAAGAAAAATAAAGCTCATTCCCAAAATAGTGTCTAATTCTGAATCCCAAGGTGTACTATTTAATGTACAATGTACAATTTACAATGAACAGGTTTGGGACACGTTAGGCAGGGTTGGGAGAAGTCGCGACTTGTCCTTACAAATAGCTGTTCCGTGCAATCTGTGTAATCCATTCAATCCGTGATCATGATGAGGGTTTATTCGTACGATTCGTGGCAAAAATTCCGTGCAATCTGTTTAATCCATTTAATCCGTGATCATGATGAGGGTTTATTCGTACGATTCGTGGCAAAAATTCCGTGCAATTCGTGGCAAAAATTCCGTGCAATTCGTGGCAAAAATTCCGTGCAATTCGTGGTAAAAATTCCGTACAATTCGTGGCAAAAATTCCGTGCAATTCGGGGTAAAAATTCCGTGCAATTCGTGGTAAAAATTCCGTATAATTCGTGGCAAAAATTCCGTGCAATTCGTGGCAAAAATTCCGTGCAATCTGTTTAATCCATTTAATCCGTGATCAT
>BTUV01000029.1:15930-30116 GCA_045863035.1 Ignavibacteriales bacterium
GTGGCAAAAATTCCGTGCAATCTGTTTAATCCATTTAATCCGTGATCATGATGAGTGTTTATTCGTACGATTCGTGGCAAAAATTCCGTACAATTCGCGGCAAAAATTCCCTGCAATTCGTGGCAAAAATTCAGTGCAATCTGTTTAATCCATTTAATCCGTGATCATGATGAGTGTTTATTCGTACGATTCGTGGCAAAAATTCCGTACAATTCGTGGCAAAAATTCCGTGCAATCTGTTTAATCCATTTAATCCGTGATCATGATTTCCTTTGCTTATCCCCTTCTCTTAGGGTAATTTTGGCATTTTGTTTTAGATAAGTACGCATGAAATTAATTAGAAAACTCTATGATTGGGTGTTGCATTGGGCTCAAACCCCTTATGGCCCCATCGCCCTGTTCATCCTCGCTTTTGCTGAATCATCCTTCTTCCCCATTCCGCCTGATGCGCTGCTCATTGCACTGGTACTCGGGTTTAGAGCCAAAGCATTTAAATTTGCCCTCTCCTGTACCATCGGTTCGGTTTTAGGGGGAATGTTTGGTTATGCAATCGGGCACTTTGCCTGGTGGAGTCTGGATATGGAGTTCACCGGTCTGGCTATGTTTTTCTTTAACAACATACCTGGTTTTACAGAGAAACTCTTTTTCGAAATTGAGGGACTCTATAAACAATATGACTTCTGGATTATTTTCACCGCCGGATTTACCCCTATCCCTTATAAAGTTTTTACCATTGCATCCGGCGCGTTTAATATCAATCTCCCCATATTTATTTTCGCGTCAATGGTTTCACGGGGAGCCCGGTTTTTTCTGGTCGCCTTTCTTTTATGGAAGTACGGAGAGCAGATTAAAACTTTTATAGATAAATATTTTGACTGGCTGGCCATCGCATTCACTGTACTGCTGATTGGCGGATTTGTTATTATAAAATATTTAGTCTGATTACGTCAGAGCACCAAATCGCTCGTTAAGTTCGTTTCTGCCGGAGGGCGAAACCATTACAATAAGAATTTCATCCCCTTCGAGAACGGTTGTTCTCGGAGGGTTAAATTTTATCTCGCCATTTTTCCTGAGTGCAAGAAGCAGTATATCTTCCCTTGAATAGAGGTCTTCTGCTTCAAGAGTTTTTCCTTTGCTTTCCGCGGTAAGATCAATTTCTTCAACACGCAGATTTGCGTTTTTATCGCGCATCATACTATCAAGAAAACTTACAACAGCAGGTCTTACCATCTCTGATACAATACGAAGACCGCCTATCATATAAGGGGAAATAACAGAATCAGCTCCGGCACGCTTTATTTTTTCAGACTGCATCATATCCCTGACCTTTGCTATGATCCTGATACCAGGGTTCAACTGCCGTGCAGTAAAAGTTATCACCAGATTATAATTATCATCACCTGTTACGGCAAAAATGCCTCTCGCCCTGCTGATACCGGCGCTCACAAGAATGTTATCCTCAGTGGCATCTCCTTCGAGAGTAATAAACTCTTTGATATCAATCAGATGATTGGTTTTGTGTATATCTTTGTCAATCAGAACAAAAGGTCGGTCAGTTGCTTTAAGCTCCTTTGCGATCTGAAGACCGATATCCCCTGTGCCGCAGATGATAAAATGTTTGTTCAGTTTTGAAATCATTTTGAGCGTCCGCTTCTTTGAATAAGTAAGAAAAACATCTCTGTCAATAAGAAGTGCTGTAAGGTTGGTAACGATATAGGTAAAAGAGCCAACGCCGAACAAGGCCAGTATTACCGTAAAAATTCTTCCGCCGGGGCTATGATCAAGCGGTATTATTTCACCGTATCCGATGGTTGTGACAGTTATTGCCGTCATATAGAAACAATCGGTTAGCGTTGCCCGACCATCAGATATAATATAGTATCCCAAGGTCCCCCCTAATCCGAGAATAATTAGTAAGACAAGTGAAAGGATGAGCCGCTTAGTAAACAAATTCATGTTTAAGCTCTCTGCTTTACCTGCCTGAGAAGAAAGTTCAAATGCGCCTTCCTACTTAAGCAACAATACTTTTACAGTCTTATGAAAAACTTTCATCTGAAAATTTACAAAATAAATACCAGATGTCAAGCCAAGCCCGTCAATTCTTAAAGAATGTTCCCCGGCTGAGAAGGTATCATCTGCAAGAACAGAGATACGCTGCCCAAGGGCATTGTATAGCTCTGCTTTCAGGAGTCCTGATTCGGGAAGTGAAAAACGGATATTAGTAGCGGGGTTAAACGGGTTCGGATATGCATCAAACACCTCAAATGCGCCGGGAATCTGCGGATTATCAGGTAATTCCTCCTTTGAAGAAGTAAAAACTGCATCCGGAGATTTTTTCCTGTTTACCATCATCATGGCAGCATCAGCCAGCAGATATTTACCGGGTTCCACCCGGGAGTTATCAACCCGCAGCACCCGCGACCGACCGGGGTTCAGATATGCCTCACCGATTTTCACCCATGCAGCGTTTGCGGTGGTCTGCTGATTAAAAGTAATGGTCTGTTCTCCGTTAACATCATAAATCTTATAAGTGGCAAACTGCGTAAACGCAAAATTCGGGACATTATAGACATAGATATCATACCATGCGGTGGCTTTCGCGTCAAAATAATAATCAAACCAGGCATCAGACGTATCATTGGTCCAATATATCTGCGGATTGTAACCCTGTACCGGAACTCTGGCCCAGTTCCCCTGCCGCTGTGTGTTCAGTTCATCATCTTCATTAATAATCTGAGCAGCCGGCCGGAAAACATTGCCGTTGCGGTAAGGCACCAGAGCCGGTTCATTGTAATATAACGCGCGAAGTGTATCACCAAGAAGACTATTATTGGCAGGGAATGATTCATAAAAAAAGAAGCACTCTCCTTTCATGCCGCGTGTTCTGTTCAGGTTCATCGACTGAATAAAAAACGAAGGAGAAATTACATAGCTGCCGGCTTTGGTAAGCATACCCGGAAAGAAAATATGTTTCTTTGATGCAGGAACCAGGTTTGACGCATTAATCAATTCATTGGCATAAGATGTATAATCATATCGGTAAAGCTGCGGAATGAAATTTTCGACTATACCTGAGTCAACCCAGGTTTTACTGTCCTGCAGATATTCATCATACCCCCATGGATAATTAGATGGTGCCGCAGAAATAATCAGATGCTCCCCCCGTACTTTTACTGAGTCCTTCATCCTTCTGAAAAAGCTATTCAGTTTATTGGCGCGCCAGCGTTTCCATGAAGTATCCCAGAAGTTAGTCGGAGGATTTGCTCCCCCATTTTCTGCTTTATATATCGCTACAGTAGTGGAATCATATCCCCCTTCAACCGGCATTGCCGGGAGACGGTCATCCCCCTGAACACCATCAACATCATAATTGTCAAGCACTTCGGTAATGATGCTAATCATGAAATCCTGGACCTCCGGATTGGTTCCTGCCATCCAGTCAAATCCGTTTTTCACCAGAAGACTTCCGTCATTTTTCCTGCCTGCCCATGATGGATATTTACTGATGATATGCCCGCCATTGAGTGAGTAAGATGAGGAGAAGCCAAATTCAAACCAGGGGATTACTTCGATTCCAACCCGATGTGCTTCGATGATAAGTTTCTTCAGAGGGTCTCGCCCTGCAAAAGTTTGCCAGATGGGCACATTAAACCTTTCCTGCATTACCTCACTCGGATAGAGTGTATATCCCTTATTCCAGACAACAGGAAAAATCACGTTAAAACCCCGTTCAGCCAGATAGTTCACAGCATCGGTTATGTTTTTATCACTGAATAGAACATAACTGTCAACATTGGTTATCCAGACAGCACGGAACTCAGTTTTTTGCTGAGCTGCAAGCAGAATAGGAAGAAAACAAATAATCCAGAGGGCTTTTCTCAAATCACCTTACCTGTGCAATAAATCGGGGAATACAACTTCATCAGTATATATCTTTTTCTTAAAAAGACCGGGATAGCGCTTCAGTGCTTCATAGAAGAAGAAAATTTCACCTTTCAGTCCCGCCTTACGGTTTGCCTCTATCATCTGAAGAAGAAACTCTTCAGAAGGGTAATACTTGCCAAGTTTAACCAGAATGCCGGGATAAAAGCGGTGAAGATCTTTTTTTTCTATCTGGCCGCTATATATATCGTCAAGCAACTTCTGATAGGCATTTATGTTATAGCGGTAAAGCTGCGGGTTAACCAGTTCAACATATCCTTTGCGCACCCAGGTTGTCCAGTCCTGAAGGTATTCTTCCTTTGCGAAAGGATGAATTGAAGGAGAAACAGAAACAATAACATCTTTCTTAATTTCTTTAACCGCTTTATACATTCTGCCCATAAAATCAGTCAGCAGGTTGCATCGCCATTCAATCCATGCCGGGTCTTTGTAATCCGCAGGTGGTTCCTGACCACTATGCTGTTTCTTAAAGAGGGCAACCGTGTATGCATCATAACCTGATTCAGAGGGCATGGCAGGAAGGCGGTCATCACCCTGCACGCCGTCAACCTGATAATTACGGACAACTTCGGTCACCAGCTCAATAGCAAACTTCTGCACATCCGGATGAAAGCCGTTCATCCATTCAAAATTATTCTTTTTTACTAATTTGCCATCTGAATCTAAAGCGGCCCATTCCGGTTTCTTTGCGATAATATGTCCGCCATCCAGATTATATGAAGTTGAGAATCCAAACTCAAACCACGCGAATACTTTTATATTTTCCTTATGGGCTTCTTCAATCATTTCTGCAAGCGGGTCGCGTCCCCGGTAGAGTGTATCCTGCTCAATGCCAAAATGCTCAAGCATTACTTTACTCGGATGCATGGTTACAGCTTTATTCCAGGTTACCATAAAAATGGTATTGATGCCGTTTGCTTTGCAGAGTGCTACTGCTTCCCGGATTTTTTCGCGTGAGGTAAGCACATCGCTATCCACATTGGTAATCCAGACGCCACGTACCGCTTCGGTTTTCCCCCCGCCGGATAATTTATTGCCGGCCTGACATCCAGAAGAAAAAAGAATTATTGCTGTTAAAACTAATAGCACTCTGTTTTTCAAAATGAACCTCTAATTCCTGCTGTTATCTGATACATTTGAAAGACACTTACATTTTCCATATCCAGCACAAGAGCCGGCCAGAGTTCGCCAATAATCATTTTATAGTGGGCTCCGATAAAAAAATCAACGGGCTGCATAACCGGAATAGTTATACCAATACCGGCATTCACTCCTCCGCTCCAGTCAAGCTGTTTGATTTCGGCTATTGATATATATTCAAGACCTGATTTCACGCCGGTTCCGGTAGTGTCATAATAAATTGAATCTCTGAAACTGCCCCGGAAACCCTCCCACCGGTAAACACCAAAGCCGAATTCGATATCTGCCTTCAGAAATCCGAAATCCGCCAGATTTGACTTTGCGTTTGCTGAAAGTCCGTATGCAGTCAGATACATATCTATACCAGGTGTTGGTACCTGTACCGTTTGGGGAACACCCGCGACATTAAGATTGCGCTTTACGGAAAGTTTTTCCTCATTTTCAGTTCCAAAGTTGATATATTCAAATGCGCCAAACCAGTACCATCCGGGCGAAGTTTCCTGACCAAACCTGAAACTAAATCCCATGCCCGGCTTAAACCTGTCAGCCAGTGAACCTGCCGGAATGTAGAGAGAACCCTCGGCTCCGGCTGTAAACTGAATCTTTTGTGCATTACTCTCAGGAGTAAAAAGAATAACTGCTGCAAATATTATAAATAAAATCCGCTTCATGCTTCTGCTTTTCATTTTTTAATAACTGAAAACAAGCGCCAGTCCGGTGCTCAGGGCATTTTCAAAAATAAACTCATTATAGCCCATTGCTCCTTCTGTTTTAAGAATCTGCTGGTACTTAACACTTCCCTCAAGAGAAAATCCTTCTGTGATGATATATCTCACTCCTGCTCCCGCAAAGATCACCGCCGGATTGCCGTATTTATTTGTGGCAAAGTTGCGGTAGCTGTATTCATAGGTAAGCCCGTATGAATCAAACCGCCTCTGCCAGGACTCGGCAAGGTACATCCTCCTTGTATAAAAATAAACACCACCGCCTATTTCCGGTGAAATCTTCAGATTATCAGTCAGTTCAAACTCCCTGCTAAATGAAATCAAAACCGGCAGTATATCCATCTTCTGAACAGGAACTAATGATGCAGCAGAGCCAGGGTTTTCAGCAAGGTCGGCTGTTACACGGTTCCGGTATCGTATTTCCCAGAAATCCCAGTTCCACTTCTGCAGAGCTGAATCCTGAGATACGCTGTATAATATATATCCGGCTGAGAGATTAAGTGAAAACCAGTCCATCACATTATACTTTAGTATCAGTCCGCCCCCGACAGCATCTGCCTCAGTAACCTTAATTCTTTTTGAAAGACCCGCCGAATAGTCAGAATAAAATGATATTGAAGTAACCTGAGCGTGCACCGTTCCGGCAAGCATACAACCAATAATTGCGAGCAATAGAGTTCTTTTCATATTATACCTCACAATCCATACTGCAGTGAAAAGCGAAGAGTGCCCCCCAGCCGGCCGTAATCAGCATAGGAAAAATCGGCTGAAATAGTCTGGGAGAAATCAGAATTAAATCCGATGCCAACTGAGTAGGTTTCTTCATCATAGAAAAATTTATAACCGCCGCGCAGGAAAAACATTTTATTATATCCAATCTCAACACCGGTATTCAGCCGTTCATCACCGTCATTCGGATGAACCGCCTCGGCTATTAGGGTTACACGGAGATCAGACTCCATAGTTCCATATACTTCAGAAGCAGCACCAAGCCGGATGGATGAAGGCATTTTGAAGGGATCGTTCAGATATTTCGAATCAGTGCCAAAGTTGTTAATCGTAGCTGCAATTCTCAGACTTGAAAGTCCGGTGAGATACAATACACCGCCGTCAAGTAAGAAATTGTCTGCCGAATAACTGTCAATTGATTCTTTTACATATTTCACCGCCAGTCCGAAAGCGAATTTATCTGTAAGCCGGCGTGAGTACCCTGCAAAGACAGCCGTGCCGGATGCACCAAACTTTCCTGTTTCTTCAAAGAATTTCTGACCGGACGATTTTACTGTCCGGGACATTTCACCGAAATCCATCTGCATCATACCCACAGAGATCACACCGATATCAGAGTTAAACGCGTAGCTGAATGCATAGTGGTTAATTTCAGCAATGTATGAAGAATAAGAAAGCGCAAGAGAGTGAGGAGTTTCAGAGAATCCGAGTCCGGCCGGATTAACGAATATCGAATTGCTTCCGTTGTCAGTGAGGGCAATGGATGCCTCGCTCAGTCCCGCGGTTCTTGCAGTTATTGGTATGGTCAGGAACGTAAATCCTGATGTTGCATTTTTCTTGAACTCCTGCGGAACTGCAGAGTTTGCTAATAGAAGTATAAGAATAAATGAGAGTATGTTTTTCATCTTACCACCGCAAACTTTCCGGTTTTAGTACCCACCGGGGAATCTATATGATAAATATATACCCCGCTTTCTATGAAGAGACGGTAATCTGTCACCTGGTCCCAGGAGACCACCGCGCCGGTTCCTTCCGGTACTTCAATGGTTTTTACCAGATCACCCCTTACTGTATATATTCTGATAGTACAGGGATTCGGGATATTTACAAACTGCAGTTGATCGCTTTCACCCGGCAGCGATGACCCCTCGCCTATGACAAATGGGTTCGGCACAACCAGTACCTTATCTAATGTAGCCAACGGAGGAAGCGTTGCAGTAAATTTTACGATTTTTTTATTTGCATAAACAGAAGACTCAAGAACCGGTACGGCACCGGTGCTTCCTGTTTCAGTAAAGCGCGCCGCCGGATCAATATTCCATGATGTCCTTCCGTTATCAAATGCAGTAAGTGCATAATAATAGGAGGAACCGATATCAACGGTTGAATCAATAAAGCGGTATTCACCCGTTGCCGGGTTATATACCGCAGGGTCTCCTTTCATCACAGCACCAACTGAGTCCCACGGACCTATCGGCAGATAATCAGAGCGGTAAATCTTATACCCGGTCAGATCAGCCACGCCATCATCGGGGTCAGGAATGCTTTCTTTGGAATTATTCCATACAATTTCGTTAGCAACAAAACCCTCTCTTCCTTTATAAAAATCAACCGTAAAAGCCGGAGCCGGAGGAGGATCCGGGTGATTAAAGCCGTTTCCTTTTACCTTCTGATCATAGGTGAACTTGGCTTTATCGGCAGAATTCTGGAACAGCCGGAGACCGCCCGCTCCGATGATACTTGAGGCAGTGGGGTCAAGAGCTGAATTATAGCTCGCGCCGTCAACTAATTCAGCAACTGCTATGACGATTGAGTCCCCCGGCAGTATATCCCACGGACCGAGATTCATCATAGACCACATACGAGAGCGGCGCATATATACGGTATCAGACGGAATCTGAACAAAGTTCTGAGCAGATGAAAGATTTTTAATCAGTTCATACTGGGCTTCTTCGGTATTCTTATTAGAAAGCGGTCCGCCAAAATCAAATGCATCATCTGCTGCTGAAAACCCATACGACCTGACTGAGGTTGTCTGATTCGCGGTGTTTCGTGATGAGTAGAGTAACCGTAACCCGACATATCCTGGCGAAAGCCATTCACCTGAAGGGTTTCCGTTGGTAATGCGCCCCTGAGAATTGGAGAAACCGAAATCGGGCTCAATTTTGCTTGTCCTTAAATAATCAGCCGCTCTGCCCCAGATCATGCGCCGCGTTGCATCATAAAAAAACCAGGTGTTCCGGGCGCCGGGTGTTTCCTGTGGAAAAAGAATTGTCCATGAACGTGAATTGGCATGAAGGGCATAATTAAACATTGCATAAAACTCAAGCAGTGTATCAGCAATGGTTGCTACTCTGAGTGTATCTCCCAGAGCCGAAAAATGTGCTTTCAGTTCAGGTGATATATTTTTTATAACATATTCATGAATAACATAGTTTTCATTGCGTGCGGAGCCGCTCCACTGATGGCTTGAGCGTGTCACTCTCACCGGAAGCTGACGGGTAATACCAAATTCATCCGTATAGAGTTTGTTATACTCCCAGGAAGTTTCAATTACCTCCTCTCCTTCAAGCGGACTTGAAACCAGCCAGTAGTTATCTCCGTTCTTATACTTGAAGTTGTGTTTTGTCAGAAGATATTTTGCACCGGTTTCAGAGGAGATTGTTGCACCGGAGATTGACCAGTCTTCAACAACAAGAACCGAGTCAGCGGTACGTTTTGCGCCTACAATCAGACCGCCCGTGAGCATATATGATGGAGCACCGCCGATATTTTCGTTTATCCAGCTTGGTTCAAAGCCGGGCCAGTCAAGTCCGATACCGATTCTTCTCCAATTATTAAAACTGGGTCCGCTTTTTCCGTTAAACACGCTCTGCCAGAGCTTGCCGCGGTTAAAGCTGAGTGCCGGAGTTTCTATCTGAGCGTATATATCAGCAGACAATAATCCGGTAAGTACTGCAATAAATAAGATAATTCTTTGTTTCATAATCTTTAGAACCCGATTCCTAATGAGAAGAACACCTGACGCGGTATATTCTTATATGTCTTAAACGCGGCAATCCGGTAACTGGTAAGTTCAATTTCCGATTTATCAGCCGGATTTTCCATCGTAATACCTTTCTGCACCCAGAAGTTAAGGTCGGTGCCTGAAAGCGGTGTTAACCACCGGTTATTAAAGAGGTTCATCACTCTCATGCCAAGCAGTATTCTGGTTCCACCGAAGTAGATATCCTTGTTAAAGCTGAAATCAAATATTGATTCAAGAGGATATCTTCTGTTGTTGCGTATATCCGAAAGGTCGAAAGTAGTTATATAGGTGAAGGGAAGACCTGACTGCGCCGAATATGTTAAACTTAACGTTGCGTTTTGAAACGGTTTAAATCCGAACAATCGCACTCCCTCTTCATTCCGCAGCACATATTGAATAATGGCACGAAGGGAATGTGTCCTATCGCTTGAGCTGAGGAATTCACCGGTAAAGTTTCTCTGCTCAGCACGGGTATTATCAGGATAAATAAACTCAGAACCATAGTTGCCGTCGGTTGTCTGCGAAAGTGAATAGCTTATTTTATATCTCCAGTTTTGAACATTAATTTTTTCAATGGAGAATTCAACTCCGACTGACGCGCCAAATGCATTATTATCGTATGTCGTATATGGATAGAGCGGTATATCATCCGTTGTATATCCTCTCACGCCCCCCTGCGGGCCAAGACTTCCGGTAAATGAAGCATAACGCTGTGTGCCGATCTGGCTGACGCGGTCATTATAATAAAGCACTGCATCAAGCCGTTGAGCGTCATCAATAATCTGCTGAAGACCGAACTCAAAATTGATACTCTTTTTGAAATCTAAGTTCGGATTTCCGCGCACCAGCCATCCCTGATCGGTTCTCTGTGAGAGCGCCTGCGTGAAGATAGGCATCGAAGCAAAATGTCCGTACTGGATTCTGAACGCGGTATTCTCGCCGATCGGAAATGAAACTCCAATTCTGGGCATCAGGATAAACTTGGTTTCGGAAGCAACGGTTTCAGGATTTCCGTACGGCTGATCAGGTTTGCCCGGACCCCCTTTACCCTGATAGAAGATATTAAACCGGTCTGCCGGAACTTCTTCCTGGAAATTGTATATATCACCGCGAAGCCCGAGATTGGCAACCATCCCCTCAAACTCCATCTTATCCTGTATATAAAACGCGGCATTAACCGGGTATGCATGGTAATACTCTGCGTATCCTGAACGAATCAGATAGGTATTTGCCGTAAAACTGGAATTCACTGCATGATTAAACAGATCGTAATATACAAATCTGATACCCGATTTCAGGAGATGTGCCTGACTAATCTGATTAGTGTAATCAAACGAAAAATTAAGAATGCTGTTGCGGGAATCCTGATAATAGTTTGTACTCAGGTTAAACGGACGACGGAAGAGCGCCGACTCATACCAGGAGCCGTCACGCAGCACCGCTCCACGCGTATCGCCAAGACTGTCTAATCGGTCAACTTCCTGAGTATTACCGACCAGATATTTATAAGGCAGTGTGTAGGAGTCATTCTGGTTGGTAAGTGTTGCTTCGAGGAATGATGAATTTGAGATGGTATATACATAGTTAAAACTCTGCGAAACTGTCTGCTCTGTTCTGACCGGGTCAACCGTTACCAGATATTTGGTTGATGACCCTGCCGGTACAAATGCAATCCCAGCCCAGCGTATATCATCAGAACCTGACCAGATGCCTCCGGTATAATTCTGATACGAGCTCATCAGTTTGAACTTATGATCGCGGATCGGCGTGTAGGTCAGATTTAATATATAGTTCTGATACACAAGATTTCGCTCCGGCGTGGGGAGACGCGTGGGATTCTTCCGGTATTCGCCGGAGAAATAAAACTTGAGAGAGTTCATTTCCTTTCCCAGCGGTCCGCCAAAACCAATAAGGTAACGGGTGTATGCCTGCTGACGGTAATCATAAACTCCGAGAGGATTATCATCAGCGGGAGAATGGTTTTTTACCCAGAGGCCATGTGCCCAGCGGATTTCACGGTCAAGCACTTCATTCCAAGCCGCTGAATCAGCAGCGGTCGCCCCTCCTGATTTCAGCCGGTCAAAAAGCCAGTTATAGCGGTCATTGCTTCCCACTTTGTCAAGTATGCCGATTTCACGGATAAAGCTTTCTTCATTCCGCTTTGCCCACCAGTTATCAAAACTTCCCCATTTCGTCCATTCGTAATTATTCTGTTCATACAAATATTCGCCAAAGTGATACTGCCCGGCCGGACGGTATTCCACTCTGAACTCACCACTCAGTTTCGGAGTGCCCTCTTTTAGTACAACCTTTACCACGCCCGCCTGAGCATTGCCATATTCGGCTGAAAATCCGCCTGTGATAAGCTGCATCTGCGAAACACCCAGCGGGTTAACGTCATACTTCCAGGAGTTATCCGCTTTTTCCGTTCCCGGAGTTCCTGCCGGACCGCCGGTGGAAGTATTAACCTGCTCAACACCGTTAACCTGAAAATTCACTTCATACGAACCTGATCCGCGCACGGTATAATTGCCTGTCGCAGTCTTCTGGAAACCGGCATTAAGGTCGAGTTGTCCTCTCAGTCCTTCAACCGGTGCTGTTTTAATCTGCGCTTCGTTTAGGGATGAACTGGTGGAGGTCTGGTCTTTAATGATTTTGGGTTTTTCCGCCTTTACCACAACCTGCTCAATCTGGATTGTCTCCTCAGAAAGCTTAATATTTATGGTTGTGGTTCTGTCCACAAATACTTCCACATCGCTGACGGTAATTTTTCCGTAACCCAGCAGACTGGCGCTGAGTTCAACCACTCCGGGGGTAACGTTGATGATGGAATACCTTCCGTTTATATCAGTTGCAGCACCGATATTGGTTCCTATTACCAGGACGTTTACGCCAATCAGTTCTTCCCCCGTCCGGGCATCTGTAACTTTACCTGAAATTTTACCTTTTTGAGCCAGTGAATAGGCAGGAAAGATGAACAAAAGAAGAAGAAAAATAAGCAGAATTTTATGCAAGTCAATCAATCTCATGCGCATGACAGTCAGTATGATGTTTGTATGAATATTCCTTTGAAATTTAAGGAGAAGCCGTCAAATAAAAAACGGAAACTAAAGGATAAACACTGATTTTAAACATGAGTTTTGATTTCTCAGCAGCCGATTCATGGGTAATTGCTTTATCAATGGATGTAAACGATTGTATATTTGCGGGATAAAATGAAAGAAATCAGTGTGAAAAACATCACCGTCTATACAATCCTCCCTGATAATGAAAATTTTGAAATCATATCGGCTTACCTCTGGGAACTGGAGCCGGCAGGAATTGAGGAAGTTGATTCAGGACTCCGCCTCTACTTTGATGCTGACCGGGATCCCGGCAAGGAAACCGTTGAATCAGCCCTTGAGGAGCTAAAAGCTGCCGGGCAGATAAATGATTATCAAATAATGACACAAATACTTGCAAACCGAAACTGGAATGAGGAATGGGAAAAAAACATCTCCGTAATCAAAGTTGCTGATGATTTGGTCATCAAACCGACCTTTAAGGACTACACGCCGCAGGGTGACGAGCTGATCCTGACGATTGACCCCAAAATGTCCTTCGGTACGGGGGAACATCAGACCACCAAACTAATGCTTCTGGCGCTTAAGAAATACATCAAGGGCGGAGAGAGAGTCCTTGATGCCGGAACCGGTTCGGCAATACTAGCCATCGGCGCGGTGAAACTCGGAGCCACCTCTGCAATCGCTTTTGACAACGATGACTGGTGTTACGATAACGGAATTGAAAACTGCCGTCTGAATGAAGTATCTGACAATGTGGAAATACGCACCTGTGAACTGAACGACATACCAGAAATAGATTTCGACCTGATACTTGCCAATATCCAGAAAAACATTCTGGCGCAGATCGTTGAGGGACTCGCCTCCCGTACGAAATCCGGCGGCTTACTCCTCCTCTCCGGCCTGCTCGGCGATGATGTTGAGGAAGTCACCGCAATATATATCAGTCACGGCTTCTCCCTGCTTGAGGTAACCGAAATGCAGGAGTGGAGAATGATAGCGCTGAAAAAGAATTAGTAATGAGGAGTTAGTAATATATATGACCTCCGGGTCTTTTGAATTTTGCAGATGATTCAGCATGTTTACTTTTATAAAAAGGACGGTTATTATTGACACTGCATTTTAATAAAACCGGAATGAAAGACCGGAGACGTGAACTGAGGGCTAATATGACTCGCAGTGAAGAACCGATGTGGATCTTTTTGCGCAACCGTAATACAAAAAGACAGAAGTTCAGGCGGCAGTACTCAGTTGATTCGTATATCATTGATTTTTATTGCCCCCCACTGAAGCTGGCTCTGGAAATTGACGGCGATATACATGATTTGGAAGATCAGAAAAAATATGATGCGGAACGACAGAAACACATCGAAGCATTTGGCATCAGATTTCTACGGATAAAGAATGAAGATATTATCAATGATATGGATAGGGTGATGAAGAAGGTGGAGGATATAATTACTTCACTTTTAACAGAGAAAGAAACCTCACCCTAAATCCCTCTCCTTAAAAAGGAGAGGGACTTTTAAACACAAATTCAAAGTGATCACTCCCCTCTCC
>BTUV01000030.1:0-28053 GCA_045863035.1 Ignavibacteriales bacterium
TTCAACTAAATATGATTATTCGTTTACTGAAATCGGCATTGGAAAGAGGGGGCTTCCGGAATTCTTCATTTTACATTGTTCATCTCAGGTGTATAACCATTACAAGTAAGAAGATTTAGAAGATCATTATTGAGGATACAGCAGCAGGGCAAACTTTCTGCAAACATTCTGGAACAAGCCAAGATTCTAAGCCGAAATTGTCATTTCTGAAATAAAATGCGTCATACTAATTGGCAGAAGTCAGGAGGGGAAGGCAGTTGCCTTCCCCTTTTTATTTTTAAATGATTTCTCTCAGGCGCAGTTCTTTTACAAGATTGTCATATCCTGTGAATTGTATGGCATCCCACCCTTGTCGTCTTGCTCCGGCGGCATATTCGGCAATATCATCAATAAAGATATGTGAAGACGGTTCTTCCTGTGTATATGCCTCAACTGCCTTATAGATTTTATCCTCCGGCTTAACGGCATTCACTTCATGGGAGAGTATCAGCTTTTCGAAATTCCCGATAAACGGATATTGCTGCCATCCGTATTCATGATGGATATCATTCGTGTTGGAAAGAAGCACCAGCCGGTACCGTTTTTTCAGTTCAGGCAGAAGTGCAGTCACATCTTCATTAACCACGAATACGTCTGATATATAACGGCAGAAGGTTTCTGGGTCTGTCTTGTGATCAAGAAGATTCAGGCAGAATGAAACGAACTCAGCGCGGGACATATCTCCCCGCTCAAATGCGCGGTGGACATCATAATGATCCCGGAAGAAGTTTAAGTAACGTTCGCCTAATCCCGTTTCAATGGAATCAAACCTTTTTGCCGCAATGGTATGGTCAAAGGGAATCAGAACATTCCCAAGATCAAAAACAATAACTTTATATCTGTTCATCTTCTTTCATTGTAATTCATACTCATAAAAAGTTAAACGCAAAGTTTTTTGAAGTATATATACACCATTCTGTATAGTATTCAACGGTTGCTTCGCCATTGGCCCGCGGGTTTAACGGATGCTTCGCAAAGCGGATTTTCGCTGATCGGAATCATATTTCCTACAGACAAATGATGATCTGTCCTGCACTGCTCTGCACAAAATCGCACTTGTAATTTTTAATTTTTAATTTTTAATTCTTAATTCTTCATTAGTTGACTTTGAAGATTGAATCCGCAATTCCTGAATTAATCTGAATTGCCGTAATCTTCAGTTCAAGATTCATCCCTCCTGCATTTTGTTTCATAAGATGCGGATAGAGCACGCCGTTTATTTCCTTATAATCACTCAGGTCGGTTGACTGGGTAATTTTTCCCTGGGGGGAGTCAACGGTGCGTTCTTCACGGATTCTCAGTCCCGTTTCCTGATCATAAAAATGCCGAATAATGGCTCCGCCGGGCATTTTTATTTCAACTTTCCAGACATTCTTTCCCGCTATTTTATCGAGTCCTTTATTTTCGATCGTGACGCCAAGCTCATTCAGCCGGAGAATGTTGTGCAGCCCGGCTTCAAACTTCATCATTTCCAGATTGTCACCGGTCAGTTCTTCTTCTCCCATCATGGTTTTCTGATATCCTTTTTCTCCGTCAAAAAGAATTGCCTGATCCATTCCCGCAAAAGTAAACTTCTGAAGCATCTTGTCTGGCGCTTTCTGATAGATTACCGCGTTGATATCATAATTCTGGATTTTTGCCTGCATCATAACAGTTTTATCCTGCACCTTCATGATATTATCAGCGCCGCCGATTGCCTGTATATATTTGCGGATGATATCTTCGCCGGTGAGGATTGTTTCGTCTCCGGAGGGTTCTGTCTTTTCAATACGATTACCCAGTTCATCAAAGAAGATAACTGGAGCTGAAGAGAATTTCTGAACCTTTTCAAGTATTTCATCTGCCTTCCCGACCAGGATAATGTAAGAGCGGTCAGCCAGTATATATTTCACTGCCGATGCTGATATATCCGCCGGTCTGACAGCAGCGACTGATTTCAGGTAATTGCGGAAATAATCCTTTGAGAGTTTATACCGCTCGGTATTGATTGCAAAATTTGCAACGGTCTGCGGACTCTCAAGTGATATGGCAAACGAGCCGCTGATGTAATTCTTGACCATCTGCAGTTCTTTTTCCGGTACCGGCTCTTTGCCGATGCGCCTCATCTCATTCAGAATTTCCGCGATGGCACTGTCGGTAACTTCATTACGAACATTAGCCGAGGCAGAAAAACTTCCAATCAAAGGATCATTATTCAGTGATGAATATGCGCCGTATGTCCAGCCGTTCTTTTCACGAAGATTAAGAAACAGACGGAAAGTTCCGCCGCCCAGGATGGTGTTGGTAACCCGTGCTTTGATAACATCGGGACTATTCATCGAAAGCCGGACCGGATGACCGACAAGAATATTTGTCTGCACTGCATTGTCGCGGTTAACGATAGCAATGACCGGATTTTTAGGAGGTTCGGGTGATTTGTAAGTATGCTTCGGAACATCTTTCTTCTGCCATTTCGCGAAATATTTTTCCGCGAGCTTTTTTGCTTCTGCAAGTGTTATATCTCCAACAATTGCCATATATCCGATCTGCGGACGGAAACAGGTTTCATAAAATGATTTACAGTCATCAAGGGTGAATTTATCAACTGACTCAGAAGTTTCATATTCCGCGTAAGGATGTCCCTCGCCATAATAGAGCTTCCTCATCACACGGTTCGCTATTGCATCCGGTTCTTCCAGTGAAGCGGCTAAATTGGATTGCATCATCTGTTTAATCTTAGCGAGCTCCTGTTCCGTGAAGTTTGCGTTGATGGTAATGTCTGACATCAGTTCAAACAGCGTTTCCGCGTGTTTCTTAAGCGCGTAGCCATAAACACCACCGGATGAAGCCGAAATGCTCGCCCCGATTTTGTCAATATCCTCATCAAGACGGTCTTTGCTCCGGTTTTTGGTTCCGGTTCTCAGCAGCATACCCGCGGCTGATATATATCCGGTTTTATCCTTCTCAAGGATGGGATCAATATCTAAGGAAAGGGAAACGGAAATAACCGGCAGCTTGTCATTTTTCACGACAAAAACTTTCAATCCGTTTTTCAGTTCAAATTTTTCATAACTGCCGATTTTTATTTCGGGAGCCGGACCCGGAACTGGAGGTTTGGTTCTGTCAACCTGAGGATAAAGAGCAATGCTCAGTACAATAAATATATATAATAACTTTTTCATAATTTCATACTCCTCTTATTGCTTTCCCGCCGGTTTAGGCAGATAGTAAAGGGTAACTCTGTTTTCGGGGGTAAGGTATTCCCGCGCCACGCGCTGTATATCCTCACGGGTGACTTTCAGATACTGATCTAAATCAGTATTAATCAGATTACTGTTCCGGAAGAACAGATAATACTGTGCCAAAGCTTCAGCAATTCCCTGAACACGCTGCTTATCACCTATAAAACCGGTTTCAATCTGATTCCGCAGTTTTATGAATTCATCCTCTGAAATCATTACATCCTGAACTTTTTTCACCTCGCGGTTTACCGCTTCCTCATTCTGATCGGCGGATTTACCCATGTTTGCAATAGAGTATATAACAAACAGCCCCGGATGCTCGAGAGCAAAGGGGAATGATCCGGTTGAGACTGATAGCTGGGTATTATCAACCAGTTCCTTATATAACCGTGAACTTTGTCCGGAGGAGAGCAGTGTAGTAAGCATATTCAGCGCGTAGAAATCAGCGGTGCCCATCGTGGGGATGTGATATGCCTGAATCACCGCGGGGAGCTGAATCTTGTCATAAACAGTATCGCGTACTTCTGCTGTTTTCTTTGGTTCAACCTCCTTTGGGCGTGGTATATCTTTTGTACCGCGAGGGATTTCACCAAAATATTTTTCAATGAGTTTTTTAGTTTTTTCAATATCAATGTCACCTGCAATGGAAAGTACTGCGTTATCGGGGACATAAAACGTTTTATAAAAATCGCGGAATTCTTCGATGGTTGCTTCATCTATATACTGGAAAGAACCGATGGGAGTCCAGCGATAGGGATGTACCTGATACGCGTGAGTGAACGTCTGCTCAAGAAAACTTCCGTAGGGCTGATTATCAATCCGCTCGCGGCGTTCTTCCTTTACAACAGCGCGCTGGGTTTCCACACCGGAGGAGTCGATCTTTGCGTGAAGCAGCCGCTCCGATTCAATCCAAAGCCCCAGTTCAAGCTGGTTGGAGGGGAGCAGCAGATAGTAGCGGGTTGCATCAAAATCAGTTGAAGCATTTAACTGACCGCCGGCATTCTGCACGAGGGAGTCAATCTGTCCCCGCTTGATGTTTGCCGTTCCTTCAAACATCAGATGTTCAAAAAAGTGTGCAAAGCCGGTTCGTATGGGGTCTTCATTTTTTGACCCGACATGGTAAGTGATAGTAACCGCAACAATCGGAGTTGAGTTATCCTGGTGCAGAATAACGTGAAGCCCGTTCGGCAGGTCATATTCAGTGAATTCAATTTTCTTTGACTGTGCCGCCAGGGTAACTGACAGAAGCAGCAACAGCAGAGCAGATTTGTTTTTCATGACAGAGCAGTGCGTTTGTGGAAAAATAAAAAAATCAATTGCCCAAAATACCAAAAACCGCTCGCTGCATCAGTCAAAAAATGAGGAACGGTCGCCTGAGAGTGTCTGACTGATTGTGTTTTCTTTTGAGAAAATTAGATATTTTGCGTAATAAAGTTTTTGAAGGAAAGATTCCGGGACGCTCTCAGAAAAACCAGTTTCCCGAGTGACCCCAATGTCCACATTTTGCGAAAACAATGGAAGAACAAAACAAAAAAACCGGCTTTATCCCTGACCATGGTGGTTATAAAAACCTGCTAAGCTACCAAAAGTCTGAAATTATTTACGATGGCACGGTTTATTTCACCGGCAGATATTTTAATAAATACGACCGGACAGTTGACCAAATGGTTCAGGCAGCAAGAAGCGGAAAACAAAATATTGTTGAAGCGAGTATGGCCTCTGCTCTTTCTAAAAAGACAGAATTGATGCTCACAAATGTTGCAAGGGCAAGTCTGGAAGAGCTTATGGAGGATTATAAGGATTTTCTCAGAGTAAAAGATTATCAAAAATGGATAAAACTCATAAGCTTTATAAACGATTCAGTGAAATAAACCGCACCCCAAACGCAACGTACGATACATATCGCAGAGCAATTGAAAATGATGATCCTGCGATTAGTGCTAATTCAATGATTTGTTTGATAAATATTGTAAGTTACTTGCTTTATCGGCAGATTAAAACTCTTGAAAAGGCCTTTATTGAAGAGGGCGATTTAAGCGAAAGAATGATAAAGGCAAGACTTGACTACCGTAATAAAAAATAACAGCAGTGACATTGGGGACACTGACGACGATGGGCTTTGCCAGAGAATTTCATCGGAATTCTCCACAGTCCACAGTGTCACCAATGTCCCCATTAACCTAACCAAAGATTACCATCATGCTCAGAACAGGCACCTGCAGTTGGAAATATGATTCCTGGACCGGTCTGGTTTACAGCCCCGGCGTAAAAAATTATTTAACTGAGTACTCGCGGAAATACCCCACCGTTGAAATTGACCAGTGGTTCTGGTCGCTTCACGGGCCGGAATCAGTTTCTCTCCCCAGAGAAAAAGATGTGGTCAGTTACGCTGAGTCTGTGCCGGATAATTTCCAGTTTACCATCAAAATTCCGAACAGTATTACCCTCACTCATTTTTACTCACGGGGGAAAGCGCCTTTGGTTGAAAATCCTCATTTTCTTTCACCGGAATTAATGGAGTCCTTTCTCAAGACCCTTGAGCCGATGAAGAATAAACTCGGTCCGCTGATGTTTCAGTTTGAGTATCTCAATAAACAAAAGATGCCCTCACAGGCCGAGTTTCAGGCACGGTTTGGGGCTTTCCTTCAGACCATCCCGGCCGGATATGAGTATGCGGTTGAAATCAGAAACCCGAATTACCTGAACAAATCATTTTTTGAATTTCTCGCGGAACTTGATTTGATCCCAGTGCTGCTTCACGGCTATTACATGCCCCCGGTTTATGAGACACTTTCTAAACCTTTGATGCAAGACTTTAAAAAAATGGTCATCCGGCTTCACGGACCTGACCGAGAGGGGATTGAAGAACTCACCGGAAAGAAGTGGAATCAGATCGTCCTCCCAAAAAATGACGATCTTCAGAAAGTGGTGAATGCTCTGAGAGTTTTACTTGCCCGTGAAACTGAAATCTACCTGAACGTGAACAACCATTATGAGGGTTCAGCGCCCCTGACCATAGAGCGGATTGTGGAGTTAATGAAAAATGAAGAATGAAAAATGTTTGGTTGCTGAAAGTCATGGTCAGATTCAGGGTTTATTGTGTTGGATTAAGGGGAGACTGGCTGAGATAGTTTCCTTGAAAGAAGGATACTTTTGGTCAATAGATTCCTTGAAAAAGGAAGCTTTCACCCAATAGTTTCCTTTTCAGAAAGAAACCGGCTTATTGTTAAAGTCAAAATCTTCCCTGTTGACAGGAAAACCTGTCTGCCATGCGGTTTTACCGCTCTGACCTCCTTCAATTCACCATGCACATTTCACTATTAACTCTTCAGGTTCTTAGTTTCTTAATTTTATCGGCAGTTTACCTAAGTTATTAAGGCAAAAGGGTTTATGATGCTTATGTGATTGCTTTCACCTTGCCGGAAACTCAGAATTTTTTGTTAAAATTTCCTGTTAAATAACTATCTTGTAAGGATTTTTATAAAAAATATGTTGGTTGTAGTGAGAGTTTCAGGTTTACATGGCTGATCGGTTTCTGGTTCTCTGGATAATGTTCGCGGGGATACTATTATCGCAGGATTTCACTAAAAGAGAGGAAACAGCCGGAGCTTTTTTTAGTTCAGAGGGTATGGAAATTATTGCCTCCTCTGACCGGATTACCGTCAATCACCCTTCGACCGGCAAAGTTACCCAGAGTATAAAGGGTGTAAAAAAGTTCATCCAATCACCCTCAGGCGCTTATTTAGTAATTCTCAGTTTTGATTTTCAGCCGGGCAAGTCAGACTATCCTGTATCACTCTTCCTGGTCAGCCGTTCCTCAGGTCTTATATACAACAAAACACTAACCGCTCCCTTTGATCTTCCGCATCCTCTTTTCGCCGTTGATGATAATGGCGTAGTTTACTCGTTTGAACCGCTCAGTTTGACACTTACTGCCGACCGTATCGGGAACATCTCTGAGATTTCAATTGTTGAGGATGCAGAGTTTCAGATGGAAAGAACCTTTTTTCTGAAAGCCGGAAATGGCTCGGTCATCGGTGCTGTTAACCTGCTGGGACGGGATGATTCAGGAGATAACATTCTGCTTTTTGCTTACGATTTTTCAACAAAGAGTCTCAAATCAAAACGTCTGAGGGGCTCAACAATTTCCGGGATGGAAATTGCCGATGGTGAGATTTTGTTGACTACAACCAGAGAGTCGGAGTCAGGTGTGTTTCAGGAAAGCCGATTGCTGAACAACAGCTTTACGGAGAGTATGCTACCGGCAGAACCGGTATCATATCTGTTAACATCTGAGCTTTTTCTGACAAGGCAAGGGGTCATAAGAGGGAGAGATGGCTCAGTAATAGCTTCTCCCGTTCTTAGTCAGGTCAAAACCATTACGGGAGTATATACACTTCCCGGCGGTAAGAAACTGTTGTCAGCAGTAACCAACGAGGGGAACCAATTTTTTATATACCACACAGCAACCGGAGATATACGAAGGTCTGAAGGTATAACGGCGGGAAAGAATTCCCGTCCGGAGCTTTTCATCAGCAGCGGAATGCTTTTTGTTGTTGAAGATTATGTAAAAACTACTATCTACCAAATTAATTGAATTTAGTCGAGCCGGAGGAATCATGCTGAAAAGATTACGGTATATATTACCGTTATTTTTTCTGGTAGCTCTTCTTTCTGCTGAGATTTCAGCCCAGTCTGGAAAAATCTCAGGAAGAGTAACCGATAAAGTAACTAACGAAGCATTGCCGTTTGTCAATGTGATAATTGAAGGAACCACTCAGGGCGCTGCAACTGATCTGGATGGTTATTATAATATCCTGAACGTTGCTCCAGGAACATATACAGTTAAGGCATCTGCTATCGGATATAACTCATCAAGCGTTTCCGGTGTGCGTGTTTCAATTGACCTGACATCGAAGATTGATTTTGTACTCAGTGAAACCTCTCTTACTTTAAAGGATGAGGTTGTTGTAGTTGCAACAAAGCCGCTTGTTACGAGGGATTTAACATCTTCAACAGCTATTGTGGGAGCAGATGATATTGCGGCGCTTCCGGTCACAGAATTTCAGGAAGTGTTAGGTCTTAAAGCAGGTGTTGTCGGCAACTCAGTACGCGGAGGCAGAAGCGGTGAAGTTGTTTACGCGATTGACGGTGTGCCGGTAACAGACGTTTACGACGGCGGAACTGTTGTTGATGTAAATGCCAACTCCATTCAGGAACTGCAGTTCGTCTCCGGTGCGTTTAATGCTGAATACGGCAAAGCGCTTTCCGGTTACGTAAATATCGCGACCAAGGATGGTAAAAATACCTTTGAAGGAAATTTCACAACATATTTTGGCGATTATTTCAGCAGCAGGACGGAGATATTCCGTGCCATTGATGATTTTGACCCACTGTCAATTCATAATTTTGAAGGTTCTTTAAGCGGTCCGATTATTCCGAATAGTCTATATTTCTACGGAAATTTCCGGTATATATACTTCGGCGGATGGCTTAACGGCAAACGGGTGTATAACCCTTGGGATATCACAACAAACCTTGGCGCATCGGTTCCGCTTGAGAGCCGGTATAATATACAAAAAACCGGTAACGATGAAATCGTCCCGATGAACTGGAATGAAAAAGTTTATGGACAGGGTAAACTTACCTACCGTGTGCTCCCGGAAATCAAGCTGACTTATAACTATATACTTGATGATGTTGAATACAGAGATTACGATCACAGTTTTGCCTACAATCCGGATGGTGATTTCAAGAAATTCAGAACCGGTCATACCAACATACTCGGCATGACTCATACGCTTGGTTCAAGCACATTCTACCAGCTTAATCTGAGTTACTTCTTTAAGAGGTTTCGTCAGTATGTATATGAGGACTACAACGATCCCAAATACACACACAACGAACTGCTCGGTCAGTCACCGGCTGACGTGCCAAGTTTCAGAACCGGAGGAACACAATCCTCACACTTTAAAAGAACCACCGGTACATACGGTGTGAAGTTTGATATAACAAGCCAGCTTACGCAGACTCATCAGGTGAAAGCCGGCGTTGAGTTTAACCGTCACAATCTCAGCTTTGATAACGTGAACCTGATTCAGCCGGACGGCATCGGCTCTCCAAAGGATACCCGTAATCCGTATGTTACACTTCGCGTTCCTGAGGTAAACAATCCTGCTGAAAACCTGGCAATTGATATATATACAAAAAATCCTGTCGAGTTTTCCGCGTATATACAGGATAAAATTGAGCTGAGCGAGCTGATTATTAATATCGGTCTCCGCTATGATATGTTTATCCCTGACGGAAAACTTCTGGTTGATCCTTCGGACCCGAATATCTACAACCCGCTCAATCCGGCAAACATTGCAAAAACTCTTGCTGAAAGAAAATCATACTGGTACAAAGAAGCAACCACAAAGAGCCAGCTCAGCCCGCGTCTTGGTGTTGCTTTTCCTATAACCGACCGGGGCGTGATTCACTTCTCGTATGGTTATTTCTTCCAGATACCTCCGTTTGACCTGTTGTACAGCAATCCGGAATTTAAGTTCGGACAGGGTACCGGAAATCTCGGCATCGCCGGTAACTCAGACCTGAGACCGCAGGGGACCATCAGCGGTGAAGTCGGTGTCCAGCAGGCAATTACTGAAGATATATCAATTGACCTTACTGCCTACTTCCGTGATATACGTGATTTGGCAGGTACCCGCGCGGATGAAATAACTTTGTTCGGCGGTTCAGGACGTTACAGCCAGTTTGTTAACTCGGATTTTGGTTTTGTAAAAGGAATCGTTTTTACCATGACTAAGCGTTTCTCTGACGGATGGTCTGCTACACTCGATTATACTTTGCAGTCAGCTAAAGGAAATGCTTCCGACCCGGCGGCTACGAGAAACGCTCTTGTGGGCGGCGCTCTTCCTGAAATTCAGCTTACACGCCTGAATCAGGATCAGACCCATACCATTAACGTTACGTTTGCTTATGCAGCAGAGAACTGGGGACTGAGTATGATTGGCAGTTACGGCAGTGGTTTCCCATACACTCCGAACCAGTCTATCAATCTTTCAACCCTGCTGACCAACAGCGAAACCAAACCAACGTACGTAAATGCTGATTTCCGTGCGTACTATGATTTCAAAATCATGGAAACATACAAAATCAGTTTCTTCACGAGAATATATAACCTCTTTGATATCCGCAATGAGGTAAACGTCTATGGCGACAGCGGAACTGCTGACTTTACTGTAGAGGAGTTTCTCAGACGCCAGCAGAATCTGCCTGCTATCGTTAACACGCTGGATGAATGGTACCGGGTTCCGACCAATTACTCCGAACCGCGGAGAATTGAATTTGGCGCAACGTTATTCTTTTAAGATTGAAAAAAACGGAATTAAATATGAGAAATTTTAAAATATATATACTCACCGCGGCAGTGCTGATACTGACCTTTGGTGAATTGATTGCACAGGAACGGGTAACCGCCCGCGGTACCAGTTCCTTCAGAAAAGCCGGTGTTCACCGAGGAAATCAGGTCAGAACTGTCTTCTCAAACTACGGTGTTATTGCACAGCCCGGCACGCAGGGTCCTCGCGGAGCATGGCGTTATGATGATAACGGTTATGTGGGTGACGTTTCGCCGGTTGTCGGTGTCCGCCTCCCGATAGCGGACTGGAATAATAACGGTATCGCGGATGCAGGTGACACGGTTGTATCAGTTGTTATCACACCGGTTGAACGACCAGGCGGAGGCGATTTTGCACAGGGTGGTAAGTTCCTTGGTTTTGAACCGATTCCGGGTTTTGCAAATGCAACTTTACAGTCAACCGGTAAAGGTGTGGCAATGAGTCATCAGCCGGAAACCTGGCCTGCAGTCTGGCCAGACCGTCCTACCTGGTCATATACCGGAAAACCGGTTATTGTTAACGGTGTTGATGTTACTCCTACGGTTGACTGGAACGGTTACTTTGGCCGTGCGCAAATGAACGCTGACCAGGAAAGCTATTTCTGGATGGATGATTTTAATGACGAAAAAATGTATAACCGGCATGGTTACTATCCTGACATGACCGACACGTCCAGACGCGGTCAGGCGCTACAGGTATATGTCAGAGGTCTTCAGTGGTCTAACTTCCTGGCGCAGGATGTGGTCTTCTGGTTATATAATATAAAGAATGACGGAACTGAAACGTACGACCAGACAGTATTTGGAACCGTAATCGGAACGTATGTCGGTATTGACGGAAGTGAATGGAATGATGATGTGTCTTTCTTTGACGTCCGCGAAGCAATTACTTACACATGGGACTTTGAGGGAAAAGTGCGCGCCTCGGATAACCCAAAATGGCAGCCAGATCCGTCAAAAGTCGGATATATAGCTTATGCATTCCTCGAGTCACCGGGCAACCCGTATGACGGTGTGGATAATGATGCTGATAACAGAAAGCTCTTTCCCCTTTCAGCGCCTTACTTTACCGGGAATGACTACAATCCCAAAACTGTAACTGCCGGGGACAAACTGATATTGATTGATAAGGCAACTTTTTCGAGAACTTCCTTTACTATGCCGAATGATACGATAACGGTATTTTCTATGGGTGTGCCTTTCTTCCTGCAGCCCGGTGTTACTGCACTGCGTGAGGGAGCTATCAATACGCAGGGTGACCTTGGCAAGGATGCTACTGATGGTATTGATAATGATCTTGACGGTCTTATTGATGAAAACTACATCGTTCATTACAGACAGTTTAAGCGTGCTGATAACGGAACTGTTCTTTTTGATACAACGAACCCTGTTCAGTATAAAGATTATATTGGTAATCTTGGTCTCACGGATAAGATGCTTGATGAAAAACGTGATGACCTGATTGATAACGATCAGGACTGGACTGCACAGTATGATGATGTTGGTGCAGATGGTCAGCCGGGCACCGGTGATGCCGGAGAAGGTGACGGAGTGCCAACACCGGGTGAACCAAATTTTGACGCGCTTGATGTGGATGAGTCTGATCAGTTGGGTCTTACCTCATTCTGGTATTATGTGCCGTCAAATGCAATAACCATGTCTAATGAAGATGATATGTGGAAGAATCTGAAACCCGGATTCTTTAAGGTACCAGAAAGCATCGTGAATAACGTTGCTATCCGCGGTGAGGATGGCGACTTTATGTATGGTTCTGGTTACTTCCCTCTATTGCCGGGTCAGACTGAACGTTTTTCATTAGCGCTTGCTTTTGGTGATGACTTCAGAGGTGTGCTAAAAACAAAGAGAATTGCACAGGTTATATATAACGCAAACTATAACTTCCCTCGTCCGCCTGAAAAACCGACCGTTACCGCTGTGGCTGGAGATGGACAGGTCACACTTTACTGGGACCGCGTTGCTGAAAACTCACTTGACCCTTCACTTAAAGAAAAAGACTTTGAAGGGTACAAGATATATAAAGGAACTGACCCTGATCTTTCGGATGCTTTGCAGATTTCTGACGGAACAGGACAGAAAGTATTTTACCGTCCGGTTGCTCAGTATGATCTAAAAAATGGTATATACGGCTACTTTCTGTCAGGTGCCGGTCTGTATGATCTGACCAGCGGTGCTCCATTTTATCTTGGTAATGAAACCGGTGTTCAGAATTCGTTTGTTGACTCTGACGTTCTGAATGGAAAAACTTATTATTACGCCGTAGTCGCCTATGACCGGGGTAAAGCTGAGTCTGATGTATTCCCCTCTGAGAACACACGATTTATTGCAAAAGATGCTCTTGGGAATCTCCAGACTGATATTAATACAGTTGCGGTAACACCAAATGCGCCGGTGCTTGGTTATGTTCCGCCTGAAAGTGGTCTGGCTTTAGACAGAATTGACGGGTTCTCAACTGCTACTCCTTATTTTGAGGTAGTTGACCCTTTCAAATTATCTAAGACGATGTATGTTGTTTCATTCCTTGATTCATTGAAGAATGGCGTGAGAACTGCTTATGCATACAGTGTTAAGGATTCACTCTCAGGGTTGCAGATTTTAAGCAGTGTTGACCGGCTTTACCCTTCAAACGGAGATATATTCAACGGTGTGAGAATTTCGTTTGACACTTCATATCAGTCACCCGACTCAATTCGCCTTGATATGAGCAGAACATCATGGAGGATTAATAATCCGATTTCTGACACTACAAAGCGTCTGGGTTTTACTGCCTCCCGTTATGAAGACACGCAGCGCAATATATACGGCGTGAAACCTCCGGTTGATCTGGCCTTCGTTTTTTCTGATACCTATGCTGATTCATCAAACGATCTGAGAACATTGTTCGGCAGAAACATAGCAAAAAAGACTGCCATTAACTTTAAGATATTTGATGTTACTGACCGCGCAAATCCCGTGCAATTGAAGTTTGTAATGACTGAAACCGCGGTGACTAAACGAGATACACTTTCAGACGGTGATGCAGTTGTAGTGGCTACAAAAGAGCTTGACCGCATCGGATGGCGATTTGCTTTCCTTGATACCGCGGCTTATGTAGCCAAAGGCGGTGATACACTCATTGTATCATTTTTTAAGCCGTTTACCTCAGCAGACCGTTTTATTTTTAATTCTGACATCCCGGCTTATGATGCAGCTAATGCAAACGAACAAATGGAGCGGGTTAAAGCGGTTCCAAATCCTTATGTGGTAACAAACGTTATTGAAGAACCTCTCCCCACCCAGATACGCGGAAGAGGCGAACGTATAATTAACTTCATTAATCTGCCCCCGAAGAGCAGAGTGTATATATATACTTCAGCGGGCGCTCACATCAGAACGATCGAACATGACGGAGATCTTCTTGACGGCTCCCTGAGCTGGGACCTCCGTACCAAAGAAGGTCTTGATGTGGCCTACGGTGTTTACTTCTATGTGGTTGAAGCAGAAGGAGTGAGCTCGAAGAAGTATGGTAAACTTGCTATCATTAAGTAACGGCGGACAGGAGATAACAATGAAATCTATTAAAATAATTTGTATGATTCTTATCACAGGGGCAGCAGGATTATTCGGTCAGACCAAGGTAGGGACGACTGCTGCTAATTTTCTAACCGTACCGGTTGGTTCAAAGGCAGCCGGAATGGGCGGTGCATTTGTAGCTGTGGCAAATGATGCAACTTCTCTTTTTTGGAATGTGGGGGGAATTTCACAGCTTGAGAGAAGTGAGTTTAACGTTTCTTATTCTGACTGGCTGGTTGGCACTAACTATAACTGGGCAGGTCTGGTTTTTAAGGGTGATGAGGATGCTTTCGGAATAAGCATAAACCAGCTTGATTACGGTGATGAAGAAATCACCACACCGGAGCAGCCAAACGGAACCGGGCAGAGATGGAAGGCACAGGATATCGCCTTGGGAGTATCCTACTCAAGAAACCTGACCGACCGGTTCTCCATCGGTGGTACGGTAAAATACATCCGCCAGCAGATTTGGAACGAGTCAGCTTCGGCTTTCGCGCTGGATGTCGGGCTGCTTTTTCGTACCCAACTTCCTGGCTTGAAAATTGGAATGAATATAGCTAACTTTGGAACCGAGATGAAATTAGACGGTAAAGACCTCTACCAGCCGGTAGATATTGACCCGGCTAATACCGGTAATAATGAAAAAATTACCGCAACTTTGAACACAGATTATTGGACACTGCCATTGGTGTTCACTGTGGGTTTAGGGTATGATTTTGCTGTTTCAGATGATTTCAAAGTTGAAGTTGCCACCGATGCAGTCTATCCGAACAACCACACAGCATACCTGAATCTTGGCGGAGAACTAACATGGAATAAGATGATTTCCCTCAGAACCGGCTATAATTCTCTGATGAAATCTGATGAAGCTGAAGAAGGCCTTAATGCCGGAGTAGGTTTTCATTATGACTTTGGCGCATTTGCCGCGAGAATAGATTACAGCTACGCTGATTATAAAAGATTTAAAGATATTTCAAAAGTTTCGTTATCAATCGGTTTTTAATTGATTGAAGCCGTAAGATATGAAAAATAAAAAACCACAATCTAAAACGAGGTAAAAATGAAAAAACTGTTCACTCTCTTTGCCCTGATGGCGGTGAGCACTGTATTCGCTCAAAACGTTACAGTGACTTTTCGTGTTGATCTGGGCGCACAGGTGTACAAGGGATTTTACATTCCTGCATCTGATTCCATAACAGTTCGCGGAAGTTTCCAGGAAGCATCTGCCAATGGCGGAAGCAACTGGTCCGGCTGGAACTTCAAAATGGCTGATGCTGACGCTGATACGGTATATACCGTTGATGCTGTTATTCCTGCTACATTCGCCGGTACTACTTACGAATTCAAGTTCGTAAAAGGACCTGACGGATGGGAAGGAATTGCAAGCAACAGAACATTCACATTGGCTGCATCAGGTAATCAGGTTCTTCCTGCTTACTGGTTCAATGACGATTCAGCTTATACAACTGTTGTTCTTGTTACCAACACTCTTAACTTCACTGCTGACCTCAGCACCATCTACGGAACCGGTGTTGGTCGTTTCGACCCCGCTCAGGACTCCCTCCTGGTTATGGGTCTTGACTGGGATGGTCTCGGAACCGTTCTCAGCGGCGAAAGAAGACTGTTTGAAGATCCTCTCACTCCGAGAATTTTCACCACCAGCATGACCTTCAAAGGACCTCTTGGTGACTCAACAAAGTGGAAATTCAAAGCTTTCCCTGATGCACGCTTCACCAACACCGGCTGGGAAACCGGTTCAGACAGATGGTGGACATACGTTACTGATAATTCAGTTGTTGATCTTGATCCTATCGTTCCGAGAATTTTCCCGGTTACCGGAAATCTTGCTCAGAATGTAACGGCTCTCTACCAGGTTAATATGTCTGGTCCGCTCGTGAACAAACTTAATGGCCTGCCGATTGATCCGGCTCAGGTTCAGTGGGTTGGTTTAAAAGGCGGTTCCGCTCCTATTGGCAACTGGGCTGGTAACTGGGTTGCTTCAGATACCACTGCCGGATATATGCGCGTTCTTAACGATGCAGGTATTGACGGTGATAAAGTTGCAGGCGATAAAATCTGGTCAGATACTGTTGTATTCTGGACCGGCTTAGGCGCAGGCGCTATCGAATATAAATATGCAGTTGCTTATCCGGGTTATGATACCGTTAATGGCGGCACTACTCCTCTTGACAATGAAGGCGGATTCGGCGAAAACCACCTCTTCTTCCTTGCTCTGGATATTACTTATGCTGAACTGTATAATATCTTCGGTGACTTCCTCACCTCTGTTAAGGAAGATGAAACCGTATTCACCCCTGGTCAGTTCTCACTCGGTCAGAACTATCCTAATCCGTTCAATCCTTCAACCAAAATCAGCTATTCCATCCCTGTTGACGGAATTGTTACTCTGAGGGTATATAACCTGATCGGACAGGAAGTTGCAACACTGGTTGAAAACTTCCAGCTCAAGGGCGGATATACTGCTTCATTTGATGCATCAAAACTGAACTCCGGTGTATATTTCTACACTCTGAGCGTTGGCGACTACTCAGTAACCAAGAAGATGATGCTCTTAAAGTAATATATATTACTTAACCTTTCTGTAAGGGCGGTTCTTGAAAAAGAGCTGCCCTTTTTTTAATTGTGAATTGTGAATTGTGAATTGTGAATTGTGAATTGTGTTATATATACTCACCTCCAAACACCTCAGTGGTGACATTGGATGAACGCTTCTCTCCTAAAACGCCGAAAAATTAAACGCAAAGTCAGGGAAGTCAACGCAAAGTTTCGTAAAGTTTTCCGATCCGTAAAAATCAGCGCTGCGAAGCATCCGTGACATCCGCTTGCAATTGGGTAAGATTGCGCACTTGCAAAACCGAAAAAATAAACCCGAATACTGAATCCTCATATCCATTGTAAATTGTTCATCGTTCTTTGATCTTTGTACATTGATTTGGAACAATTTCTTATCTTGAGCGGTATAATTCAACAAAGTACAGGAAAAAACCATGAAAACCATCTTTGCAATTTTGTTCGTAAGCGCATTCCTGAATGCCCAGAAGCCGGAGATATTCTATTTTATGGCTATGGAAGAAGGAAAGGCCGGTTATCAGAACGCAAAAGGGGAGTGGGTCATAAAACCGGAATACTCTTTTGCGGGAAATTTTTCAGAAGGACTTGCCGCTGTAAGGAAGGATGGCAAATATGGCTTCATTGACAAAAAGAATAAATTCATCATTCCGCTGCAGTTTGAAGCCGCCGATGAATTTTCAGAGGGACTTGCCCGCGTCATGAAGAGCGGAAAATGGGGCTATATTGATAAAACCGGAAAGTTGGTTATTGAGCCGCAATACCAGCTTTGTTATGAATTTAACGGCGGTTATGCACAAGCACAGAAAAAAGGAAAGTGGGGTATTATAGATAAAACAGGAAAGTTTGTCATAGAACCGCAGTTTCAGGATATCACCGGAGTCGGTGAAGGTTTATTTGGATTTCAGAAATCTTATGTTGATAAAGCGGGCTTCATGAATCTTGCGGGTGAACCGGTAATTACCGGCAATTTTAATCGTGTTTATGCTTTTTGTGAAGGATTGGCAGCTGTTCGCTCTGATGGTAAATGGGGATTCATTAATGCAAAGGGGGAGCTGGTAATTGAGCAGAAATATACCGGAGCGCATAACTTTTCAGGAGGTCTTGCAGCAGTAAAAAATGAAGCGGAGCTGTGGGGTTTTATTAACCAGAAGGGTGAACTGGTAATTCCATTTAAATATTATCGTCATGCAATTTTCCGTGATGGCTATGCTTTGGTATCAGTGCCGGGAGATGGTTATGAATATATCAATATGCAGGGGGAGACGGTGCTTTCGTTAAAATAAAATCCGGATTATGCGGAAGTATCAAACCCGAAAAACTTAGCAGATTCGATGCAATCGTAACTGTTTGATAATGTAAAAAAACATTTTGCGATTGCATCGTCTTTACTCAGGACAATATATATAGTAGTCCCCTCAGCGCCAAAAGAGCTTTAAATTTTCATCTTTCCAATTCTCAATTAAATTTATATTTCTCTTTCAGGACTTTTGTTCTGTGAGTAAAAATTCCTTCAACCTGCTTTTTCACAAACCAGCCGCCGAAAAGATCGCCGATAAATCCGAGCGGCAGCTTATAATGCACGATGTCGGTCATTTCTACACCGCCATCAACCGGCGTAAAAATGTGCTGATGATGCCAGAACGCATAAGGCCCGAACCGCTGTTCATCCACAAAAAACTTCTTGTCTTCAATGTGGGTAATCTCTGTAACCCAGTGAAGAGGTATGCCGAGTACCGGGTGGACTTTATACTCAATGATCAGTCCCTGATACATTTTGTCAGGCAATTCAGATAGTATCTTAAAGTTAAGATGTTTTGGGGTTACTTCGTTGAGATTACTCGGTGTGGCAAAAAACTCCCATGCTTCTTCTAAGGAGACCGGGAGGGTAATCTTCGATTTTAGTTTGTGGATTTTCATGTGTTTCTGATTGTTTTTTTAACTACTCATTTAACATTGTTTGTTCGCAGAAGGTTTCAGAAGAGGGGATATTTAAACGCAAAGTACGCAAAAGATATGCGCAATGTTCCGCAGAGTTTTAAGCAAGATCTCGCGCAAAGACGCCAAGATTACGTACAGGCAGATGACAATCCGTCCTTGAATTTTGAAGTATAAATTATGAAGTATGAATGTCATTCCCCCGACTTCGTACATGCAGATGACAATCTGTCTCATCGGCAGCATAAGTTTTATCCTCGTAAAATTGCACGCGGATGATACGGATGCTTTGCAACGCGGATTTTTACGGATCAAATCAAAGAAAATAAAAAAGCCGGAGGGGTTAATCACTCCGGCTTTTGATTTCTTTATTAATCGGTCAGATTAATAGCGGTAGTATTCCGGCTTATATGGTCCGTCAACCGTTACGCCGATATATTCTGCCTGTTTGGTATTCAGTTCTTCAAGCTCAACACCAATCTTCTTCAGATGGAGGCGCGCAACCTGCTCATCAAGTTTCTTCGGGAGGGTATATACTTCATTTTTATAGGAAGCATGATTCTTCCACAGTTCAAGCTGAGCAAGCACCTGGTTGGTGAATGAGTTACTCATCACGAATGATGGGTGACCCATCGCGCAGCCGAGGTTTACCAGACGGCCTTCTGCCAAAACGATGATATCGTTACCATCAACAGTATATTTGTCAACCTGCGGTTTGATAGTGTCCTTGGTATCGCCATAGTTATTATTTAACCAGGCCATATCAATTTCATTATCAAAGTGACCGATGTTACAAACAACTGCTTTGTCCTTCATTGCTTTGAAGTGCTCACCGGTTACGATATCGCAGTTTCCGGTAGCGGTTACAATGATATCACATTCCGGAATAGCGGTGGAAAGTTTCTTAACTTCGTAACCTTCCATAGCTGCCTGGAGCGCGCAAATCGGGTCAATTTCAGTAACGATAACGCGAACACCGGCATGGCGTAATGACTCAGCAGAGCCCTTACCTACATCACCAAATCCGCAGACTACTGCAACTTTACCGGCAAGCATCAGGTCGGTAGCTCTTCTGATAGCATCAACCAATGACTCGCGGCAGCCGTATTTGTTATCGAACTTTGATTTGGTAACAGAATCATTCACGTTAAATGCTGGGAGCGGAAGTGTTCCGTTCTTCATTCTGTCATAGAGGCGGTGAACCCCGGTGGTGGTTTCTTCGCTGAGACCTCTGATGCCGGTTACCAGTTCAGGATATTTATCAAGCACCATATTGGTCAGGTCGCCGCCGTCATCAAGAATCATGTTAAGCGGCTGACGGTCTTTTCCGAAGAATAAGGTCTGCTCAATGCACCAGTCAAACTCTTCAGCGTTCATGCCTTTCCAGGCATAAACAGGAATTCCTTTTGCGGCAAGAGCCGCAGCGGCATGATCCTGAGTTGAGAAGATGTTACATGATGACCAGGTTACATCAGCACCGAGTTCGATGAGAGTTTCAATCAGAACCGCGGTCTGGATGGTCATGTGGAGGCAACCGGCAATGCGGGCGCCTTTGAGTGGTTTAATTTTACCGTATTCTTCACGCAGAGCCATCAGACCGGGCATTTCGGCTTCCGCGAGGGTTATCTCTTTGCGACCCCACTCTGCCAGGGTGATATCCTTCACCTTATATGGGAGGTTTGCTACTTCTTTATCGAGAGTTGAACTCATTTCTGTCTTTCTGTTTCTTGTTATTGTACATATTTGCTAAACACAGGAACAAGGTCAAGTTGTTCCCAGGTGAAGTCTTTATCGTTTCTTCCGAAATGACCATAAGCTGTTGTTTTCTGGTAAATCGGTCTTCTCAACTGTAATCTGGAAATAATTCCCTTCGGAGTAAGGTCAACCTCTTTGTCAATCATTTTAGCAATCTCGGTATCTGGAATCAGACCAGTGCCTTTTGTATCGACAAAAATGGAAACCGGCTGAGCAACGCCGATAGCATAAGCAAGCTGAACCAGACATTCTTTTGCAAGACCTGCTGCCACAACGTTCTTTGCAACGTGGCGGGCTGCGTAGGTAGCGCTTCTGTCAACTTTGGAGGGGTCTTTGCCAGAGAAAGCGCCGCCGCCATGTGGCGCCCATCCGCCGTAGGTATCAACAATGATTTTTCTACCGGTCAGACCGCTGTCTCCGTGAGGTCCGCCGATAACAAAATTGCCTGTCGGGTTCACAAAGTATTTGGTTTTTTTGTCAAGCAGATGAGCCGGAATCACTTTTTTAACAATGTGTTCAATAACATCAGCTTTAATCTGCTTCTGCTTAGCTGAAGGGTCATGCTGGGTTGAAACAACAACAGCATCAACACGGAGTGGTTTTTTATTGTCATCATACTCAACGGTCACCTGTGATTTTGAGTCAGGGCGAAGGTATGGCATGGGGGAGTTTTTCATGCGGCGAACATCAGCGAGTTTCTTCACAATCTGATGTGCGTAGGTAATCGGCATAGGCATCAGCTCTTTGGTCTGATCACAAGCATAGCCGAACATAATACCCTGGTCGCCGGCTCCGCCTGTATCAACGCCCATAGCGATATCAGGGGACTGGGTATGCAGTGTGTTGATAATGCCGCAGGAGTCAGCTTCGAACATATATTCAGCTTTTGTATAGCCGATTTTTTTTACGGTATCGCGAACGATCTTCTGCAGATCAATCCATGCTTTGGTGGTAACCTCACCGCCCACAACAACAAGACCTGTGGTCACGAAGGTTTCGCAGGCAACGCGGGCTGAGGGGTCCTGAGCCAGGATAGCATCCAGCACGCCGTCTGATATTGCATCACTGACTTTATCGGGATGTCCTTCAGAGACCGACTCAGAGGTGAAGAGAAATGACATACGTTTTCCTTTATATTATATATATTTAATTGAAATCTATCTCGGTGGAATCGCCGGAATTCAGTTTGCGATACCGTCCTTTAATAATACTGTTTGAGCCGATAAGTGAATCGGTTAAAATGGAGCTCATAATTTCGGCATTGTCTGCCACAATAGAGTTTTTCATAATTGAATCAGAAATGGTAACACCATCCCCGACAGAAACAAATGGTCCGAGCACTGAATTGGTAACAATGGCTGAGCCGGATATATATACGGGTTCATTAATAACCACACCCGGCAGCGAATAGGTCTTTTTGTTCTGTGAAAGGAGAAAGCGGTTTGTTTCAAGCAGAGTTTCCGGTTTACCGCAGTCATACCATCCCTCAACGGCAAAGGCGCCCATCGGTTCGCCCCGGTCAATCATCATCATCAGGGCATCAGTGAGCTGAAACTCACCGCGTGTGCGTACATTATTTACAATTAAATTATGCAGACACTCCGCGAGCAGTTTTGGGTTCTTAATGTAATACAGTCCGACGAGCGCGAGATTTGAAACCGGTTCTTGCGGCTTTTCAATCAGTTTATAAATCTTACCGCTGTTCATCAGTGCAACACCAAAGCGGCGGGGGTCATCAACGGTTTTAACACCCAGCGCGCTGGTTTGCAGACCAAACACATTTGCCAGGTTCACATCAAAAATGGTATCACCAAGAATGATAAAAAGCTCTTCATCATCAAAGGTGGGGGCAGCCGTATATATAGCGTGTCCCAGCCCTTCCGGCACTTTTTGCTCGACAAACGCCGCGTCAATTTGCGGATAGTTACGGTTGACGTAGTCCTGAATCATATCACCGAGATGACCCCAGATGAAAGTGGCCCTTGTAATTCCCTCCGCAAGAAGTTTATCAAGGATATGACCAAGAATTGGTTTGCCGCCTACATTAAGGAGAACCTTAGGGGTGGTATGTGTATGTGGCTTTAATCTGCTGCCTATTCCGGCGACCGGTATTATAGCCCGCATCTGTTCCTTTATAATAAAGACAAAACCCAAATTTACCGAAATTCCTACTCAGTAACAAGACAGCTCTTAATGCTAATAGTAGTCAGGAATGAGTAATTAGTAATTAGTAATGGGGGAAACGGGGTAATGTACAATTAACAATGAACAATGTGCACCGAGTCGGGGAAGGTTTTGCGGAGATCAGCGGTAATTCCTTCTAAAATGCCGGTTACTCCGAAACCAGCAGTAACTGAATTAACATTTATGCCACCGCCCCAAGTGTCCCCAGCAGAAATACTCTGCTGAATTTCTCAACTTTTTCTCATTTTCTGAAAAAGAAATTAAGTCAAAAATAGGGCAAAATGACCATTTTTTCAACATTTTGGACTTGGTATAATAATTGCACACAGGGATAAGATATTGAACTAACTTATTAACCGGATGATGAAATGGAAAGAAAAAAAGTAACCATTGATGGTAATGAAGCCGCGGCGTACGTGGCATACAATACCAATGAAGTAATTGCGATTTACCCTATCACCCCCTCGTCCAATATGGGTGAGTGGTGCGATCAGTGGTCATCAGAAAACAAGCAGAATATCTGGGGAGAAATTCCTTCTGTAACCGAAATGCAATCAGAGGGTGGAGCTGCCGGAGCAGTTCACGGCGCGCTTCAGAGCGGGGCTCTCACTACAACTTTTACTGCCTCACAAGGTCTTCTCTTAATGATTCCGAACATGTTCAAAATAGCCGGCGAACTAACCCCGACCGTCTTCCATGTTTCGGCAAGAGCAATCGCGGCACAGGCCCTCTCAATTTTCGGCGATCACAGTGACGTTATGTCAGCCCGTCAGACCGGTTTTGCAATGCTGGCCTCGAACTCAGTCCAGGAGGTTATGGATTTCGCGCTCATAGCCCAGGCAGCTACCCTTAAAGCACGCATTCCATTCCTTCATTTCTTTGATGGTTTCCGTACCTCACATGAAGTAATGAAAATTGAACAGCTCACCAAAGAAGATATGAAGCAGATGATTGATGAGCAGCTCATATTTGAACATCGCAACAGAGCGCTTAGCCCTGATCATCCGGTGATGCGCGGAACTGCTCAGAACCCTGATGTTTATTTCCAGGGAAGAGAAACCGTCAATCCGTTCTATAATGCCTGCCCCGGAATTGTACAGGACACTATGGATAAATTCGCAGGACTGACCGGAAGACAGTATAACCTGTTTGAGTATTATGGACCTCAGGATGCTGAACGCATCATTATAGTTATGGGTTCAGGCGCAACCGCTATTGAAGAAGTGGTTGACTATATGAGTGCGCGTGAAGAAAAAGTTGGTGTGCTTAAAGTCCGCCTTTACAGACCATTCTCAATCAAACATTTTATTAACACACTGCCCAAGACAACAAAATTTATAACCGTGCTTGACCGCTGCAAGGAGCCGGGCGCTGCTGAACCTCTCTATCTGGATGTGGTTAATGCAGTGGCTGAATCATTCAACGAAGGAACACTGCCGTTTGCATTCCCGAAAATAACCGGCGGAAGATATGGTCTTTCATCAAAGGAATTCACACCCGCGATGATTAAAGCTGTTTATGATGAAATGAAGAAACCGAATCCGAAGAATCATTTCACGGTTGGAATTATTGATGATGTTACATTCACCAGTCTGGATTTTGACGCGACATTCTCAGTAGAGCCCCCTGAAACTTTCCGCGGAAAGTTCTATGGTCTTGGCGCTGATGGTACCGTTGGCGCAAACAAGAATTCAATAAAGATAATCGGTGAAGGCACTGATTATTTTGCTCAGGGTTACTTTGTATATGACTCAAAGAAATCCGGCTCTACAACCGTATCGCATCTGCGCTTTGGTCCAAAAGAAATTAAATCATCCTACTTAATCAGTACCTCAAACTTTGTTGCATGTCATCAGCAGGTATTTCTTGAGAAGATGGATATGCTGAGCGATGCAATGGAAGGCGCTACATTTCTGTTGAATACCAAAATAGCTCCGGAACATGTATGGGATACACTTCCGGAAAAAGTTCAGACGGATTTGATTAGTAAAAAGATGAAACTCTTTGTTGTAGATGCTTACAGAGTAGCAGATGAAGTAGGACTTGGCGGAAGAATTAACTCGGTGATGCAGACCTGCTTTTTTGCAATTTCAAAAATCTTTGAAAAAGAAGCAGCAATTGAACTTATCAAAAACGCAATAAAGAAAACCTATGGCGCAAAAGGCGATAAGGTTGTTCAAATGAACTTTATGGCAGTTGATAAAACAATTGAAAACCTGTTTGAAGTTCCGGTGCCTGAAAAAATCACCAGTAAGATTGCGCTTCAGCCGGCGGTATCCGGTAGGGATGTACCTGCATTCGTGATGGACGTTACCGCAAAAATCATCGAAGGAAAGGGTGATTTGCTGCCGGTCAGTAAAATGCCTGTTGATGGCACATATCCGCTCGCGACTGCAAAATGGGAAAAAAGAAATATCGCGCTTGAGGTACCAGAATGGGATGAAGATGTTTGTATCCAGTGTAACAAGTGTGTTATTGTTTGTCCGCATGCAAGCATTCGTTCTAAAATATATGACCCCGCAGTGACAAATGGCGCGCCTGATACTTTTAAGGCAGTAAACTTTAAGTCAAAAGAATATGGAGAAGGTCTGAAGTATTCGCTGCAGGTAGCAGTTGAAGACTGTACGGGATGCGGGCTCTGCGTTGATGTCTGCCCTGCAAAGAACAAGAGAGAGCCGAAATATAAGGCGATTAACATGGTTGAACAGCTCCCCTTGCGCGAAAGAGAACGGGCTAACTGGGACTACTTCCTCACCATCCCTGAGCTTGACAGAAGAGAAATCAATACCTCAAGTGTTAAGGACTCACAGTTCCTTGAGCCGCTTTTTGAGTTCTCCGGCGCATGCTCCGGCTGCGGTGAAACACCTTATGTAAAATTAGTCAGCCAGTTATTTGGCGACCGTTCACTTATTGCTAACGCAACCGGATGCTCCTCTATATACGGCGGCAATCTTCCAACAACGCCTTGGAGTGTAAACAAAGATGGGAGAGGCCCGGCATGGTCAAATTCACTGTTTGAAGACAATGCTGAGTTTGGTCTTGGTTTCCGTCTTGCTGTTGACAAACACAATCTGCAGGCAAAAAATCTTCTGACCAGACACGCTTCACTTCTTGGTGATGTGCTTGTTCAGTCAATACTTGATGCACCTCAGAAAACCGAATCTGATATACATGAACAAAGAGAACGTGTTTCAGAGCTGAAAGGCAAATTAGCATCTCTGCTGAGCAACGGTTATGACCCGACAATAAAAGGAGAGCTCGAACATCTTGTTTCCCTTGCTGATTATCTGGTGAAGAAATCGGTCTGGATTATGGGAGGTGACGGCTGGGCTTATGATATCGGTTATGGCGGACTTGATCACGTTATTGCTTCCGGAAAGAATGTAAACATTCTGGTTCTTGACACAGAAGTTTACAGTAACACCGGCGGACAGTGTTCGAAGTCAACACCACGTGGTGCAGTGGCAAAATTTGCTGCCGGCGGTAAAACCGGTAACAAGAAGGATTTGGCTCTTATGGCAATGAGCTATGGAAATGTATATGTAGCAAAAATTGCGATGGGCTCTAACGATGCACAGACTGTCAAAGCAATACTTGAAGCTGAAGCATACGACGGACCATCAATCATCATTGCTTACAGTCATTGCATAGCACACGGCATAAATATGGGTACTGCAATGAAGAATCAGAAAGCTGCGGTTGATACCGGCTACTGGCCGCTCTTTAGATATAATCCTGAAACTGAAGAAGGCAAGAATCCGTTTAAGCTTGATTCTAAAGCTCCGAAGATGGCTTTCAGAGATTACGCGTACATGGAAACCCGCTATAAGATGCTCACCAAGAGTCATCCGCAGGTTGCAGAAGATCTTATGAAACAGGCGCAGGAAGATGTGGTCCGCAAGTGGAAGTTCTACGAGGAGATGGCCGCGGAACCAGCCGTTAAAAAAGATGAAGTTAAATAAGTAAAACATATAACCGGACCCGAAGGGCTTCAATCATCATCCGAAGCCCTGGTCCGGTGATATAGATAAAAATATTGTGAGGAAACAATGACTGATCTTAAAACAACATATCTGGGACTGGATCTTAAAAATCCACTCGTCCCTTCGGCCGGGCCTCTTTCACGCGATCTGCAAAACATCCGTCACATGGAAGATGCAGGAGCAGCGGCTGTGGTCTTTTATTCTATTTTTGAAGAACAGCTTGAGCATGAACGGCTTGAACTGTTTCATCATACAACGCAGTATGCTGAAAGCTATGCTGAGGCAACATCCTACTTCCCTGAAACTGTTGAGTTTAAATTTGGTCCGGATGAATATCTGAATCAGATACGCCGTGCAAAGGAATCCGTTTCGATTCCGGTGATCGGCTCACTGAACGGAAAATCAGTCGGCGGCTGGGTTGACTATGCAAAACAGATTCAGGAAGCCGGCGCAGATGCACTTGAGCTGAATATATATCGTCTTGCTGCTGATTTAACCATGAGCGGCACGGATGTTGAAAAAGAATACGTGGAAATCGTAAAAGCAGTGACAAAAAATGTGAGCATACCGGTCTCGGTTAAAATAGGTCCCTTCTTTAGCAGCATACCGGATATGGCAAAGCAGCTTGAAGAAGCAGGCGCTAAAGGGCTGGTGCTCTTTAACCGTTTCTATCAGCCGGATATTGATCTTGAAAATCTTGAAGTAGTACCAAACGTACTGCTCAGCACACCTATGGCAATGCGCCTTCCGCTCAGATGGATTGCACTGCTGCACGGTCGTGTTGGTCTTGACCTGGCTGCAACCAGCGGTATATATACTGAAAAAGACGTACTGAAAATGCTTATGGCAGGTGCAAATGTAACCATGATGCTTTCTTCTCTGCTGAAGTTTGGTATTCATCACATTGCTGATGTTCTTGCAAAGATGAAATACTGGATGGAAGTAAATGAGTATGAATCAGTAGAACAGATGCGCGGAAGCATGAGTTATATCAAGTCTCCTGACCCGTCACAGTTTGAACGCGCGAACTATATGAAAGCGCTTCAATCATATAAATAATTAACAGCAATCTGCTGTTCAAAGGCCCCTGGCGTTAACACATCCGTCAGGGGCATTTTTATTTAATGTACAATGTACAATGTAAAATTTACAATGAACAATGAAAGTATGAAGAAATGAAAGTTATTCTGAATAAGGTTCATCCTGACTTCTGCCAAAATCTGACCAAATCGTAAAAATCTTCGAATACGATCTAATAACACAGATTTTTACATTATTTGTCATACAAATTTTAGTGATAAATTGTGGAAAAAGTATATTGAGTCAGACCCTTATCGCTGACGATGCAATTTGGAAAAAGGAAATTCCGGAT
>BTUV01000031.1:0-27945 GCA_045863035.1 Ignavibacteriales bacterium
TTGCCGGGTTCTGTATTGGAAAGAGGGGGCTTAAAAAATTATACATTGTTCATTGAATTTGCTCTCTCCTGATTTCGGGGGACAATGGCGACACTAAGGACACCGGCTGAGATTTAAAACTCTATGCTGCTTTGTGTTAACTCTATTCAGGGCGACTTACTTTTAACTAAAACCTCACTCCGTACCACACCACTCCCGGATATATTCTCACCGCCGGTGAAGGCAGACGGTAAAACCCGATAATCTTTTGCACCGCGCGGAGGTATTCATTTTGGATCTGAAACGCGTCCGGATTCCAGTCTAATGCCAGGAAGAACTCATGATGACCCCCTTCCGGTGAGTCAAGCCGCTTCACGCTGTGACCGACGGCAAGGTTTATATACGGCGTCCAAAAGGGTTTTACTTCCCGCGGGAGGAGGTTATATATATCAATGCTTACCCAGTCGTAGGTGCTTTCGTAATCATCGAAGATAACTGAGTGGGATTTATTGCGGAACCGTTCAGAGGGGGAGAAGCTCATCTTAAAGCGGAAGTTACTCAGCGGAGGATATTCTTCTGCAAGCAGGGGATAAGCAGCACCGAGAGTATTCGCGGCAAAATCTCCCCAGCTAAATCCCCATTGACGTGAAAACCCGTCTTTGATTTCAATATACGTCTGATACGAAAACGCCAATGATGAACCGAGCCAGAGAGAGGTATTGCGCGAGAAGCCGGACCACTGAAATAATCCCGAATATACCTGAGAAGCCATATAGGGAAAGAAGAAGTGACCGAATTTGTCTGAGCCGAGGGCATAAGTCCAATCCTCCTGCCAGTTGAAGCGGAAGGAAGATTTTTCCCCTTTCCACCAGAGATTGGTGTTTAGCGCGTGACCATACATAAAACCACCTGCGGTAAGCAGTCCTATTCCTCCGGCCCTGTACCAGTTGACGGAGGAGGTATCCTGGGTACGCGGGGTTGAGGTAACCAGAAGGACGACCAGCAGAACAGTTAACATGTGATTTAACAATAAGGTACCGGCAATTATATAAATGTAAACAGTGAATAAAATTAAGAAATAAAATGTGAAGAATGAAAAACAAGCAACCGCCTTGGGGCGAGTTGTTTTAATTTTTATCTGCTGCTTCCATCATCCCCGTGGTCAGGTGTCGTTACAGCCCCGGATTACAGCATTTCCCCTGCTTCAGACGAGTGTCAGGCGCATTACCCGGTCAATGCCCAGAGTTTAAGAACCGGCACAGAAGTTTTAGCGATCAGCAATTCATACCTCATATTTCAAACTTTATAATTCATTTGAACTCTATGTGACGCCGTTTTGTTATTTTTTTTATGCGAATTGTGAATAAGTTATTATTACTCCTTTTGTTAATGGTTTTGCGGTCAATTTCCGCTGAAACGGCTTCCGGGCTGGTGCAGGGGCGTGTGGCAGATGCTGAAACGGGTGAAGCGCTTCCCTATGTTAACGTCTTTATCCAGGGCACTAATAAAGGAACTGTTACTGACCCTGACGGCAATTACCTCCTGAAAATCCCCTCCGGCTTCTATACGCTTACTTTTTCCATGGTTGGATATCGAACGGAAATGCGTCAGGCGGAAATAGCCGATGACCCGCTGACTATCAATGTTTATTTAGAAAAAGCAGAATATGCTATCCCCGAAGTTGTTGTAACCGGTGAGGATCCGGGTGTGCTGATTATGAAAAATGCAATAAAGCGGAAACTTGAACAACGCGAAAAGCTGAATTCCTACACCTATAATCTTTACACAAAGTTTGTCGTCAGTTCCGATACTCTCACAGCCAGACGTTCTTCGCAGCGCGGGGATACCACCATTTTTTCTATTTTTGAATCATATTCACTTGGATACTACCAGAAACCGGATAACTACTTTAACAGGATTACACACCGCAGGCAGAGTGTGAACGTTCCCCCGCAGGCAAATCTGGTCGCGTTCGGCACCAATATCAATATATACGATGATGAGGTTTTGCTTCTGGATGAAGCGGTATATACGCCGTTTCATCCTGACGCTCCGGAGTATTACCGGTTCACTCTGGAGAAATGGATAAAGCCGGACAGTCTGACGATGATTGCGCGCGTAAAAGTTGAACCCGCCTCCGGTCAACGAAAACTTTTTACCGGGTATGCAGATATAAACGGAGCAACAGGACAGGTGCTTGAGGTATCACTCAGACCAAACAAAGCCGTGCAGCTTCCCTTTAGCGCTGATCTGCATTACTGGCAGTCCTTCGGAGAATTCGAGGGATATATTGTGCCGACCGGGCTTCACCTGAAAGCTATCGTGCCGGTGGATATTTACTGGATATTTGACGCGAGAGTGGATATATCAGTATATACGGTTGCGTATGATTATGCCTTTAACGGAAAACTTGATCCCGGTCTGTTTTCCATGAGAAGAGTTGAAATTGATAAGAAAGCTGATGAGCTGAACGCTGACTATTGGGATGATAATGGAGTCCTGCCGCTCCGGGATGAAGAAAAAGAGGCCTACGAGGAAATACGCCGGCTCAGAGAAAATCCCGATTCTGTTCTGACGAGCAACTTTTTTGACCGCTATATCGGACCTGTCACCAGAGAGATAGCAAAACTTGACCGTTCGCCTTTTTCCGGCTTTGATGATTTCTTCCGGTTTAACCGGACAGGGGGAGTATATACCGGCGCCGGATTCAGGTATCAGCCATTTGAAGGATTACAAACGGTTATAAAAGGGGGTTACTCTTTTGCTGATAAAAAGAAGCATGGTGATTTTCTGGCGGAGTATTCATTTGACGAGACCGGGCAGTTGCAATTTGCCGCTAATATATACAGCCGGCTGAACCGCAGGGATGATCCTAATTTTTTCAGAGAGCGGACCATTACGCTTTTATCGCTCCTGGCGAAGAATGATTACGGTGATTACTATTATGCTTCGGGGTATTCGTTTGAATTGAAATACGGCATCGGACAACTCAGATTTATCAGACGGGAAACCTTTGAGCGCCCAACGGTATTTAAGATTGGTTTCAGAGATGAAACACAGCTCCCGGCCGGAGTTAATACTGATTTTTCCCTGTTCGGACGGAAAAGCGCATACCGGGCAAATCCGGCCGCCAACCCTGGCCGGCTGCGTGCTCTTTACGGCGAAGTTTTGATTAACTATTCTCCTGCACGCAGAATCGGTGATGGCGGTTTATATTTATCTTTTGAAACCGCTGACAGGAAAAAACTGACAGGCGACTTTACCTTTTCGCATATCCGCTCTGCATTTTACCTCAGAACGGTAACCATGCCACTTTGGATGTTAGACCTCCGTTTGACCGGGGGATACAGTACAGGGGAACTTCCTGTGCAGCGGTATTACAGCTTTGAGTCATCAAGCGCTGCTATTGCTCTGCCCGGCGCGCTTCGTGGTATTAAAGAAAAGGAGTTTTATGGTGACCGTTATGCAACGGTGTTTGCGGAACATAATTTCGGTGAATTGATTCCCGGCATTCTTCGTATTCCGAATGTTGCCGCCTATGGTATCGAAGTTATCATTAACGGCTCAATCGGCTGGAGTGATATAAAGAACCGGGCTCAGGTGCAGTCATTAAACCCCATGTTAAAAACTACCGCGGAAACTCAAGACCGTTATTATTATGAGGCAGGAATTGGATTTAACCGACTTCTCATATTCTTTCGATTTGATATTTCCGCACGGCTTTCGCAGGTGAGCGGTCCTTCATATAGAATTACCTTCTCAACTGCGACAAACTGACCTATTTCTGCAAAGAGTAACTGACAAATTTTCAGGGTCCGCCAGTGATTGCACCGGATTCGGAAGGTGGCAGAGAGCCAGAAGATATAACTAACCTAAAAGAATCCAGCGGTTTTGCACTTCTAAGGAACAAACGGGTCAACTTAGTTTTTTTTGTTAATCACTTACCCGCCAGGTTAATTCAAACGGCTGCATAGGATGAACGTTTTTTTCTTTCTGAGTAGTGCAGATGGTTTATACTCACTATGTCTGTATGTAATAACGTGTAATAGTTAAAATTACCAGTAAAACTTACAGGTAATGTGTTTTTCTTACCGTTAAACCTAATCATTCACCTGAAATGGAAATCTCTTTGATAAAAAAAGTTCATTGGGAAGAAGGATTTTTGCATTAAATGGATTGGCACGTTTTTAGATATCAATGGTTTATCTAAACGCATTTTTTTAACATTAAGATAAAGGATTAAGAACCATGGGTCAGCAGCAATTGCTCCTAATCGTTCTCGGGGTTATAATTGTTGGTATCTCAGTAGTAGTTGGTATCAATCTGTTTCAGTCAAGCGCAGTACAGGCAAACAGAGATGCAATAATTGCAGATCTGAACAACCTTGCAGCTACGGCCATGCAGTATTACAAAAAGCCAACCAATCTTGGCGGCGGCGGTAATTCATTCGTTGGATTTGCTCTCCCGACAGGAATGGGTTCTAATGCTAACGGTACATATACAATTTCAACTGCCGGAACAGCAACAACGATTATTTTCCAGGGTGTTGGAACTGAAACAGGTGACAACGGTACATCAGGTGTCTCTCACAGAGCTACTGTAACCGCAACCACAATCTCCATTGCCAAGGTTAACTAATTAATTCTGACCGGTAAAGCCGGTATCATTATTATGATGTAAATAAACCGGTGTTCAGGTATTGCTGAACACCGGTTTTCTTTTTCCAATCCTCCTCTTCCTTAATACACTCCATTTACACAAATTCTTTCTGCTAAAACGCATCAGGTTTGCTCCCGTACGATTTGGCTGAAGTTTTTAGTCAGAGTATTTTCCGAATAACAAGATTCTGTAAAAACAGCGAAGACCATTGACTGGGGCTTGAGATGCAGCGCAGAGGGCAGGTCTTAGAACAGCCCCATATTATGAGAACGGATCAATCAACAAAGTCTGGAAATATGTTAAATATGCTCTATAGGTAAAAATTACCTGTAAATCCGGGGTTCAATTTTACCTTAAATGACCGGCCTGACGAAAAAAATGTGAATTGAGCTCAAAATAGAAGTATTACTTTTGGCATAATAATTTCTATATTTAGGATACACGTTTCATTCAATAAACAAAAGGAAAGAAAAAATGGGTCAGCAGCAATTGCTCCTTATCGTTCTCGGTGTCATCATTGTTGGTATCTCTGTTGTAGTAGGTATCAATCTTTTCCAGTCCAGTGCAGTACAGGCAAACCGTGATGCTGTCATTGCAGACTTAAACTCACTTGCTTCGCAGGCAATGCAGTACTACAAAAAGCCAACCACCATGGGCGGCGGCGGAAATTCATTTGTTGGATTTGCACTTCCAACAGGTATGGGTTCAAATGCTAATGGTACATATACCATCTCAACTGCAGGTACAGCTTCTGCGATTGTTTTTCAGGGTGTAGGTACCGAGAAGGGTGACAATGGAACCTCAGGTGTTTCACACAGAGCTTCCGTAAGTTCAGCCGGTGCAGTTACTATAACCAAGGTTAACTAACCCACTGGGGTAATAACCAGATTTAACCGGATTACAAGGTTACTATCGACCGGCATCCCTGAGTCAGGGGGTTGCCGGTTTTTTTATTTTAAATCATATTAAGAGCCCGGTTTTCATTCAGAACGCATTCTCAATACTACTGGTAAAAAATTCCGGTTGTTTGAGAAAGAAGGAGAAGTTTTTGTTTTGATTGAAGGGAAACCGTCATTTTGCACCGTAAAAAGCATGATTATTGCTGGCATGGTAATTTCTATGATAAAGTCATTCATTCATAATTCAGAATCAGGCAGAAGCGCATGGGTCAGCAGCAGTTACTTTTAATCGTTCTTGGTGTAATAGTAGTTGGAATTTCGATAGTTGTCGGAATTAGTTTATTCCGGACAAGTGCAGTACAGGCAAATAGAGACGCTGTAATGGCAGACCTTAATCATCTGGCATCTGTAGCCATCCAATACTATAAACGACCTGTAGCAGCCAACGGAGGTGGAAACTCATACGTGGGATTTACCTTGCCCGGCGGTTTAACCTCAAACGCCAATGGCACATATAGCATTTCAACAGCGGGGACGGTAAGTACAATCGTTTTTCAGGGGGTAGGTACTGAAACCGGTGATAACGGTTCGGGCAAAGTAACTTACAGGGCCACGGTAACATCAACCAATATATCAATTACCAAGGTTAATTAATCCGTCCAAATTAACGGGGGTAGTGGTTTCCAGGGCGGACGGATAAAATACTGAGTCTGGGGAATAATATCTGTCATTTTTGGCAAATGACCGGTAATGATTTCCATTGAGTGGTCATCCAATACCGGCAAGAGCCAGACCCTCGTCGTTCGGGGATATCAGACCGCGCAAATTGTCCCGACGGTCCTCATCAATATCAAAACTCCCTTCTAAAAAAGAAAAAAACTGCTGATATTTGCTGTCGGTTTTTGCTGAAAAATGAAACCGCGGTCACTTATTCTTTCAGTGTAAAAGCAAAGCTAAAATCCGTCTAAAATGAGTATAAAATGAGGATGTCTGTCAGTATTCCTTCAAATTTAGCTGATAATTAATTATATTTCAGGGTTAATGAAAAATAGAAGTTTAATACATGGTTGAATGCCGTTTCGTAGCTGAAAACACGGCTGGAAAAGTACTTTCGGGTAGTCTTGTCGCCAATAATATGGCTGATGCCAAGAAAAAGATTCAGGCAATTGCCGACAAGAATCAGCTAAAAATAAAGTCAATTGACAGGAAAGTTACTTGGCTTTATACCGCCCGGAAAGGAAATGAAAAGCCCATAAAGGGAGAGCAGAAAGCATTCAACAAACAGGAAGTAATTGATGCACTCACCCGGCTTGGTTTTGATAAAATAACAGTTAACAAAAAGCTGCTTGATCTTAACCCGGCCCCACCGCCTCAGGATGTAGTAACATTTGTAAAAATCAGTTCAGATCTGATGGACCAGAAACTTCCCTTCGGTGAAGTAATGAATCTGCTGATTAACGATACACAGAATAAAACCCTGCGCGATACCCTTAAAGACATTAACAACGAGTTAAAAAAGGGAGCAGACAGTCAGGTTATTTTCAGCCGTTACCAGAGTGTATTCGGTAAGTTTACCTCCTATATGCTTGGTCTGGCCTCTAAGAGCGGCAATATGGCGGAGATATACCGTGCAACAGCAAAGTTTCTTGAACGTCAAATGGAGTTTAAGAAAAGTCTGAAAAGCGCGCTTATAAGCCCCTTCGTAACGGTTTTTGTTTTGATGCTGGCAGTTATGTATTATGTCGGATATATCTTTCCTGAAACCGCGCTGATGTTCGCGAAGTTTGGTATAGACCTGCCCCCCATGACTGCTGCAACGTTAAAGCTAAGCGACTTTCTAAAGGCAAATATTTATATTATTCTGGGTTCGATAATTATTCCCATTGTTGTGTTCGGCAGATTTATTGCAACACCCAAAGGAAGAATCCTGAAAGACAAGTATATGCTGAAGATGCCGATCATGGGAAATCTGATTCATAAAACGGTAATTGAAGTATTTTGCAGAGTGTTTTATACATTGTATTCCGGTTCTGCTGAAAGCATTGAGCCGATCAGAATTGCCGCGGAAGCAGCCGACAATGCGTATTTTGAGCATCAGATAAAAAATGTTGCAATACCGCTGATGGTAAAAAAGGGTATCGGCGTTACCGAAGCATTCGCGGCAGCCAACATATTTACTGAAACCGCATTGAACCGGTTTCACAGCGGTGAAGAAACCGGCACACTGAAGAATACGGCTCTTCAGCTTGCAAATTACTATGAGAGCGAAACAGTATTCCGGCTGAAAAGTATTATTGAGCTGGTGCAGGTTATTATTTCTCTGGTTATTATGATAGTGATGATAGGACTTACCTTAGTATCTGCTGAAACAGCAACTATTTCACCGGACCCCAATAAGATGAAGTCCGTGCTTGAATTTATTCGTGAGTATCCGGTATGTTAGAGACGAATTTAGAATTTACCGATAAGATTGGGTATCTGCTTTTCAAAAAGGGAATCATTAACAGTGATGTTCTTGAAAAGGCGTTAAAAAGCAAAAATGACGATAAGGCAAAGCAGAAGAGAAATCTCGCGCAGATCTTAGTACAGGATTTTAATTATGATCATGATGCGATTTTTAATGAAGTAGCCAATCTTTACGCGTTCCGCGAAATGGATGTTACAGCCGAGACGATTACGCCTGAGGCAGCGGAGCGGATTAAGAAATTTGTAAACGGGGGAGGTGAATCATTAAAAAAGATGATTCTGGAAACAAAAGTTATTCCTTATAACTATGACGACAAACAGCGGGATAAACTGCTCATAGCAGCAACTGACCCGACTGACCGTAATATACCAAAAATTGCTTTCGGGCTGAATGCCAGGAAGTATGAAGTTATATATATACGCCATAAGGAATATACAAAGCTGGTGGAAAAACTCTTTCCGCCTGAGAATGAATTCCTCAAACAGCTTGAAGCCAACCCCACAGAGTTTAATGTTGAGATTGAAAAGGAAAAAGAAGTAAGTGAGGATGAGCTTGAGAGTGAAATCAACAAAAGCGCGCTTGTTAACTTAGTTGAAGCCGCTCTGGTTGAAGGAACAAGAAAGGGGATAAGTGATATACATTTTGTGCCGCGTTCGGCTAAAAGAACTGATATTATGTTCCGCGTTGACGGACTGTTGCAGCTCTGGCATTCACAGGAAAATACATCCCCCGAGGCACTGATAGCGGTTGTTAAAGACCGTTCAAGAGGCATGGACCGGTTTGAACGCGAGCGCTCTCAGGATGGTTTTATACAGAGGGAAATAGACGGAACGATTATCAGATTTCGTGTCTCCGATATGCCGATGGTCGGGACGGAACTGAAAAACAAATTTGAGTCAATAGTAATAAGAATACTTGATGACAGAAAAGTAATTAAAGACCTGAGTAAACTCGGTCTGATGGGGTACGCAAAAGATGCATTTGAAAAAGCAATCAATCAGCCGCAGGGCATGGTTATTCTGACCGGACCGACGGGATCAGGTAAAAGCACAACGCTTATCGCCGCGCTCTATCAGGTTATCGACCCGACAGTGAATGTGCTTACGGTTGAAGACCCTGTTGAGTATGTAATAGAAGGCGCCCGTCAGTTAAAGATTGGTCATAAGATGAATTTCGAGCAGGCAATACGCGGTATTCTGCGACATGACCCGGATATTGTGCTGGTGGGTGAAATGAGAGATAAAGAGACCGCGGAAGTTGCAATTAAACTTGCGAACACAGGTCACCTCACCTTCTCAACGCTGCACACGAATGATGCACCCAGCGCTGTTTCCCGGTTATATAAAATGGGTATTGAACCGTTTCTTATTGCCTACGCAATTAACATAATTGTAGCTCAGCGTCTTATCAGAAAACTTTGTGTCTGCAAGAAAAAAGCTGATCATCTTGATGTGGACTATTTGAAATCTTTAGGTATAAATCCTGATGAGTTTAAAGGACTTGATATATACGAGGGAGTGGGCTGTGACAAGTGCAGCAAAACCGGATATAAGGGGCGTCTTGCTATCCATGAAGCTCTTTATTTTACCAAAGAGCTGCGACAGATCATCATAAAATCCGGCGGAGATGTTGATGAAGAGAAAATACGCCTACAGGCAAAAAAAGACGGTACATTGAATCTCAGAGAGTCAGGTCTGGAAAAGGTTAAACAGGGGCTTACTTCGTTTGAAGAAGTTATTGCTTCGACTATGGAAGAATAAAAGCGAAAACACAGCATCAGGAAACCTTTTAGAGTATTAGAGAAGTATATCAGTGATTGAAGAAACCAAAGCAGCCATAAGAAAAATAACGGATGTAATACCCCAGACCATCATGGGGCAGGACCGTATCAATTATATCATTGAACAGTTCAAGAAGTTTACTGAGGAAGACCGTCTCCTTTTTCTTAAAGTGATAAACAGAATACTTACCAACATGGTTGAGCGGGAAGCGTCTGATATTGAGATAGGCGGCAATGGCAATGACGGATATATCTGGATGCGGATATTCGGAAAAAAAGAACGTGTTAAAGACCTGCCGCAGTTTACACTTGATGAATTTGTTGTTCTGATACTGAATATTCTTAATGAGAATCAGCGCCGTTATCTGATCGTTACCAGAAGTATAGACATGAGTTATACTTTTCACTATGAACGGAAGAATACGGCAATCCGTTTCAGATCAACGGTATATTTTGATTTAGACAGTATCGCGCTTAATATGCGTGCCATTTCTTCGGCTATTCGTCCGATTGAAACGATGGAATTTCATCCGAACGTGCTTAAAATGATGAGTCACATGCATCTGAAATTCGGGCTGACACTTATCACCGGCATTACCGGTTCAGGTAAATCTTCAACTCTTGATGCAATTATTGATTTTCATAATAAGCTGGATACGGCTCATATCGTCATTATTGCCTCACCACTTGAGTTTGTTCATAAGTCCAATAAAGCCATCGTCCGCCATCGTGAAGTAGGCAGGGACGTACTTACCTTTAAGGATGGTGTTATACAGGCGCTGCGTCAGGACCCTGACATTATTGTTATCGGAGAAATGAGAGACCCTGACACTATCATGGCCGCGCTCGAAGTAACTGATACCGGTCATAAAGTATTTTCTACACTGCATACATCATCGGCGGTAGAATCCATAGACAGAATTATAGCTGAAGTGCATCCGAATGAACAGGATAGAGTACGCAACCGGTTAGCTGACATTCTTACCTGTGTTGTTTCACAAAAACTTGTGCCCACAGTAAATGGCAGAGTTGCACTTGCCAAAGAAGTGCTCCTGGTTAATTCAAGCGTGAAGGCAGCAATCAAGAATAATAATACCAGCGAAATCTATATGATGATTAATCAGGGAGGGCAGCTTGGCATGCAGACAATGGAACAGGATCTTAAACGGTTATATATACAGAAGAAAATTTCGCTTGAAACAGCAATGAGTTTCTCGAATAATAAAGTTCGTATGCAGCAACTATTGACAGCGGTCTGATGGAGCAGTTCGTCTGCATCTATTGCGAAGGAACTGATTCTAAATTTGCGGTCTTTGAGCGAGACAAGGGAAAACTGCGCCTTAAAAAATCCGCGTCAATAGATTTATATAAACCTGCCTCCGGCGCTCAGCAGGAAATGTCAATCTTTGATTCAGATGATGCAAACATTAATCTTGATTCACTCGGTGGCGCTAATCTGTCACAGAATCTGTCAGAAGTTTCATCCGGTGGTGGTCAGCTTGTAGAAGGTGTAATCAACGCGGAATTAGCCGGAATTAAGCTGAACCAGTGCAAATTTATACCTATCCTTACTGAACCGGCCCTGTTTTATCAGACATCAAACAAGAGGGGGACTACCGGTTCAATCCCGAAATTTACGCAGGAAATCACATCTGAAATAACAGACAAAGAAAAACCCAAAAAGAAGAGCCGCAAGACGGATGAATCAGCAAGTCAGATTGAAATTGCGGACGGTTCTACGCTGCGGGTCCGGCTCAGGTCAGACACAAGCTGCATTCAGTTAGTTAATAAACTGGCCAGATATAACAACAGGCGTATATATAAGATCGGCGCGGTGAAAAGCGCGGAGATTTCTCTGGCGGGTTATGTTATCAAACGGAAAAAGTTTTTTCCTGATGACTATTCTCTTGTGGTTTATATCGGAAAAGAATACAGCAAGCTGCTTTTTCTCTACGGAAGAAAGATAAAGCATATTGGCTCCACGCTTGATATCGGTACAACTAATCTTCATACCTATGATGTATATTTTTCTAAGATACTTCTTGAGATGGAGAATGGCGGAGTTCCGAATCTTGATAATATTGTTGTCTGCGGAGAAGATGTATCTGAAAATCTGATACTGTCATTTTACGGAACGTTTCCTGAGACCAACATCAGCCGGCTTGAGTTTGATGATATAGACACTTCTGCTTTATCAGAGAAAGAATTAGAAGTGGTTTCGTCATTCAGTGTGCCGATTGCCGCGATGAGTGAGCTTTCAGATGAGATGCAAAAGAAAAAGAAGGGCATTAATCTGATTCCGCAGTGGGTGGTTGAGGAGCAGAAATTATTCCAGTTTGCCTGGCATGGTTTTTTGATGATTCCGCTGCTGATTGTTTTGTCCATTATTATAACTTTGCAATTTCTTTCGGGCAGGACGGAACTGGGCCGGATAGAAAATGAGATACTGATTAAAGAACAGTTAAAACAGCAAAATCTTGAAATTCTCAGTCAGATAGAATCACTTGATTCAAGAATTAACAGTTTTGACCAAACGCAAACAATACTTGACTCCGTAAGCGCGGGTTCTGAGGTATGGGGCAGGACTCTTAACCGCTTTTCTGCAATAGGAAGCGAACGAAGAAGTTTCTGGCTGAGTAAGATTTCAATAGATGAGGCCAAATATATAAAGGCAGAAGGATACTCACTTAACACTGAGGTTCTGACGCAGATTACCTCGCGGCTTGATTCAGCCACTCTGAAGAGTATATACTATGAACCAATCCGGGAAAGCGATGCGTACCGGTTTCAGATATCACTGAGGGAGCAGTAGGCAGAACGATGGAGAGGACACTAAAAAACACATTCGCGCTGGCTGGTCTCGCGGCCCTGTTAGCGGCATTAGGTTTTGGGTATCTGTATGTATTTTTGCGCCCTGAAATTAAAGAGCGGACAACAGTGCTTAATCAGCTTAAAGCGCAGGAGTTTGATACTGAGTCGTTATCGCAGCAGCTTGCAGAGAAGATTGAAAGAACCCGGCAGCTTGATTCAGTGCTTGCCGCGAGAAAATTTAACATCCCGGTTAATATCCCCACGCTGCAGTTTTATGAATTTATGAACCTGGCAACAAAGCTGATATCAAAAGATGCCCGTGTGAATATAGAATATGTTGAAACGATGCCTGAGAGAGAATTTTTCTTTCATAAGTATAAAATAAACGGTATTGCATCATTTGCTGATCTGCAACAGCTTATTTATGCCATCGAACAAAGTAAAGAACTTAAAAAAATTGTGAATCCGGAATTCTTAAATTATGTTGACCCTGAAGTTCAGAGCACACCCCGCTTTCTGGTTAATTTTTCCTTCTTTGTTCATGTCTTTTTTTCTGATAATGACCGGTTCACAACTGTCGGCTACAGCGAGAACGACCTGAAGACCAGCAGCCGTTATGATATATTCTCACCACTGATTGCGACAAATGTTCCTCTGAATTCCGAGGGACTTCTTGACGTTCAGGGGGCAAAGCTGCTGGCAGTTGTTCCCGAAGGGGTGTTTATATCAGATAATCTGGGAGAGACCTATCTGCTGGCGGAGGGAGATAAAGTCTATCTTGGTTACCTGACAAAGATAAATTTTGAACAGAATACTGCAAAGTTTATCCTGAATAAAGGAGGGATTGTGGAAAATCTGGTGTTAGTCCTTGAAAAAGAGAAACGGAAATAGAGTGAGCTGCCTTATGAAAACCATACAGAGTTTCCTCATCCTGCTATTTGCACTGCAGGTTTCAGCGTATGCCCAGCCGGGTGTTGAAAAACAATTCGGCGGATATATACCTCATGACGAGGTAGTTTCCATGGCTGCCTCGCTGCCTTTTTCAAAGGCGGTGGAACTGATGAGTAAAATCAGCGAAAAGAAAACCGGCCGTCCGATAACAACTACTTTCCAGAGGGAGGACCCAATAGGGTTGGATATTATTAATGTGCAGTACGAAAAAGCGTTGCTGATGATTGTGCAGTATGCCGGACTTATCCTTGAGACCAAGGAAGATGTTATAATCATAAGAAGGAAAATAGATACAGACGAAGAAATTAAGCCGGAAGTGTATGCAGGTGTAGATACCCGCGAAATAAAAATCTCAGCAATCTTTTTTGAAGCGGATGTAAACGAGACCCGTGAGAGAGGAATTAACTGGGAGCTGGCACTTTCGGGCAGGGGGTTCAATTTTTCCACCGGTGCAACAACAACCGGTCAGGTGGTCAGTGAGGGAGGAAGCGTTTCCTCAGACTTCAAAATCGGAACCAGCTCTGAATTTGGCGCGGGCAGTGTATTTGGTGAAGCGCTTACGCTATTCCGGTTTTTTGAATCTGAGAACATTGGAGAAATTATTGCGAGCCCGACCGTTACCGTTCGCAATAAGCGGCTTGGTACTATTCAAAGCGGTTCAGACTTTTCCATAAAACAACGCGACTTCGCGGGCAATGTAACCGATCAGTTTTTTTCAACCGGTTCAATTATTAACGTAACACCGTATATATATACTGAAGACGGTGTTGAGTATATGTTGCTTGATTTGACGGTTGAACGCAGTTCCGGTTTTCCGTCTGAACTGTCAACGGAAATCCGTAAAACCAAAGTCAGCACGCAGGTATTGATGCTAAACGGCGAATCAACGGTGATAGGCGGATTATATCTGAATGAAGAAAAAACGGTTCGCGCCGGAATTCCGGTTTTACGTGACCTTCCGTGGTGGGTGCTGGGTATCAGGTATCTGACCGGAAGCGATCAGATTAGCGTAATCAAAAAAGAGCTGGTAATTGTTATAAAAGCTGAATTTGTGGCCTCGTTAAAAGAACGTCTTGCAATGCCTTCTGATGATGGTATTGTGGATAAGGAAATTGAATCGTTACGCGAGCGTATTCGTAAATCGAAGGAAAATAGTCTGCAGAACGAAAAAAAGGAATAACCTTTGCAGAAGATTCTTATAATTGATGATGATGTGCAGCTTTGCGCAGCGCTTTCAGAGGAGTTTTTCCACAGAGGATTTCAGACAGCGGCGGTACATAATGCGGATGATGCAATAGAACAGGTCGGCATATTCTATCCGGATATTATATTTCTTGATCTGAAAATGCCGGGGAAGGGGGGCTTTGATGTGCTCCGCGCGCTTAATTCAAAAAACAATCTGATACCCATAATTGTGCTCACCGCCTATGCTGATGTCCGCAGTGCAATTGAAGCTGCAAAGCTCGGAGCTTCAGATTTTATCAGTAAACCCTATAATTTTGAGGAGCTGATGACAGCCGTAAACAGACTTACCGGAACCAAAACTGTGTCATGAAAATAAACATCAGGATTATCCTGATCAATTTCGTGATCGTTGCAGTTATTCTTACGGGGGCAGGGTTCACTTTTTATTCAATCATGATAACAGTGCTGCGAAATCAGCAGACTGCCTCTCTTAAAAGAACCGTATCTGACCTTGGATTGATGGTTGCTGAGCTTAACGAAGAAAGCAGCAGCTATTTTGATATATTTATAAAGGAACGTAATCTGCTGACGCCGGGGGATAATGAGGCCTTTAATTTCGTATTTAAACTTAACCGGTCGGGCGTAATTACAAGTCAGGATGTTCTCTACGTAAAGGGTATCCAATTGCCCGCGGAGAAGTTTACAGTCGCGGAATTTGCTGAGAAAAACCCCGACCTGGTAATTAAACTGATTAAGATTAAGCCCGGTGAGGAGTATCTGTTTGGTTATCTTTTTACTGAACCGCTTCTTAACCGTATATCAAAGAGGATTGGCGCTGATGTTGCCGTGATAGAAGACAAAGCCGTGCATGAGATATCTAATCAGGTTGTGCAGCAGCAGAACTTCTTCCTGCTCTTGCGGCTTTATGACGAATTATCGCGCGGCAAAGCTGAAGAGATAAAAGGCGGAACCGCTGAGTTTGCATATATACTGGCGACTTTGTTTCAGATTAGTCAGGATACTTATTCCAATACATCCATTAATCTGCTGGTATTTTCCGGCATTGCAGAACTTAAAACGCTTCAGGATAATCTCAAGTCAATTCTGCTTCTTTTAGGTGTAACAGGTGTTATTCTTTCTGTTATTCTTACTATAGTCTTTACATCACGGCTGAGACGGCAGATTATCCGTTTGAATGATATAACTAATATCACCCGCTCCGGTGATTTTAGTAAAAGAATGTTTGTGGAAAGTGATGATGAATTAGGTCAGCTTGGCAATGCTTTTAACATGATGCTTGATGAGCTTGAGAAAAAAGAACATCAGAAAAACGAGTACACAGATTTTATCACTCTGATAAACAGAAATCCCACTCTGAAGGAAGTCGCGGATGCTGTATTAAAAAATATCGGGCGTACGGGAGGATTTTCTTCCGGAAGAATATGTATTGTTGCTCCGGAACAATTTCAGGTTATAGCCGCGTTTGGAGAAATGACCAGAGAAGTAACGGAAGAGGATGAAAAGATATTCCGGGAGGTGACAGCCGCGAGGTCTGATCTTCTCTTTTCAGTTAAACATGATGACGCTGATCAGGGCAGAAAAAGAAGAGAGCAGTTCTTTATCGCGCCGGTTATATATAACCAGGAGGTTATTGCACTTATTCATCTTGTTACCCTTGCCGAACTCGGTCAGGAAGCGCTTGATTATATGAATAAAATAAGAGAGCAGCTTGCGCTTGGACTTATGAACGCTATATCGCTCAGCCGGCTTGAAGACCTGGTGCGTGAGCTCAGACTGCTTAATGAAGAATATCAGCGGCAGAATGAAATTGTAACAGGACAAAACAAACGTCTTAAACATCTTCATGAACAACTGACGGAAAAAGCTGCGGAACTGACCATACAGAAGAATAAGGCAGAAGAGTCAACCCGGCTGAAGTCTAATTTTGTTGCAACCATCTCACATGAGCTTCGCACTCCGATGAATGCAATACTGGGTTTGACGGAACTTATCCTGAATGATCCGACCCTGAGTTATAAAAACCGTGAGCGGCTTGAGGTTGCTCTCAGAAGCGCGCGCCGGCTTATCGCGCTGATTAACAGTATCCTGGACCTCTCGCGGATTGAGTCGGGAAGAATTGATATGAGAGTTGAGAAATTTGCAATGACTGAGTTTTTAACTGAACTTGATAGTTCGGTCAGACCGCTGGCAGAAAAGAAACGGCTTTCTTTCAAAATCGTGAATGGTGTGAATGAGTATGCGGGAGTTTTGATTTCTGACCGTCATAAGCTTATGCAGATACTCATAAACCTTTGTGGAAACGCAATTAAGTTTACAGAAAGGGGATTTGTTGAGCTCAGAGTATATTCTGTTTCTGCTGAGGAAGTTGCCTTTGAGGTGGAAGATACCGGAATTGGAATTAGCAAAGAGGAGCAGGAATATATATTTGAAGAATTCCGGCAGGTTGACAGCTCTCTCAGCCGAAAATATGAAGGAAGCGGACTGGGGCTTTCCATTTCTCACAAATTTACTCTGCTTCTTAAAGGCAATCTAACGTTAAGCAGTGTGCCGGGTAAAGGGAGTACCTTTGTTCTTAAAATTCCCAGAGAACTGAAGGGATTTCCGGTTGAAAGCCAAACTGAGCCAGAGGCGAAAGCGGTATATAAGAGTACTGATTTCCCCCCGATGGGCAAGAATATTGATGAGCATCAGGGAGGTGAGGGTTATCTGGGGGGGTATCTGGGTGACATTCTTATTGTGGATGATGACCCTGATACGCTTTTCACACTGAATGAACTTGTTAAAAAAAGTGGATGCAACACGCTCCTTGCAAAAAACGGAGTAGAATGTCTCGAAATTCTTGAGTCCGCGATTCCTGATATGATACTGATGGATTTGATGATGCCGCAGATGGACGGGTTTGAGGCAGTGAAAAGAATACGCGAGGATAAAAGATTTGAACAGGTCCCTGTTATCGCGATCACCGCAAAAACAATAGATGATGACGGTGATGAACTGTTGCAGGCAGGGTTTACCGGATATATCAGAAAACCATTTGACGCGGCAGCGTTGATTTCGAAAATTCAAAGAATATTTAAACCAAACAGAAGAAGATGAAAAAGATACTAATTATTGACGACCAGCACGATAATGCTCTCATCCTTTTTGAACGTCTGACCCGCGAGGGGTTCAGAGTGCATATAGAATATAATGGCAAAGACGGTATTCAGTATGCAACTATTGAAAACCCGGATTTGATTCTGCTTGACATTATGATGCCTGATATGAACGGACTTGAGGTATGCCGTCATTTGAAGAACAACCCGCGGACTGCCTTCATTCCCATTATTCTTGTTACCGCAAAAAACACACCTCAGGACACTGAAGAAGGGTTTAAAGCAGGCGCGTTTGATTATATAAAAAAGCCGTTTGACAAACTTGAACTATTCGCGCGTGTTAAAAGCGCCATTCGCCACCGGGAAACCCAGGAACTGTTGCTTGAGGCGGAAAAGGTTACAACCTATATGGCAACGGTGGTTACTACTAATCATAAAATCAAACAGCCGCTCACTCTTATTAACCTTGCCAGCACTGCAATAAAGCGTGAACTGACAAAAGAAGAGATAATGCGTGAGAACATTGCCAGAAAATTAGATACCATTGAAGCCGCAGTGCTTGATATTAAAGATGTGCTTGAGCAGCTAAACCGGATTGAAAAGCCCCGCATCTCGGAATATGTTCGTGACATTAAAATGATTGATCTTGAACATGATGATAATGAAGTATGAATTTAATTTCTCCTGACAAACTTAACTTTTTCCAGGTATATACTTTAACCAAATATGATTATTCGTTTACTTAAATCCGCATTGGAAAGAGGGGGCTTCGGAATTGTTCATTGCACATTCTTAATTTTTAATTCTTAATTCTTCATTGATTCCCGGGGGCTTCGGAATTGCTCATTCCACATTCTTAATTTCTAATTTCTAATTTTTAATTCTTAATTTTTAATTCTTAACTCTTCTTTGTTCATCTCAGAAGTATAACAATCTCAAGAAAGGAGATTTAGAATATCATTATTGAGGATACAGCAGCAGGGCAAACTTTCCGCAAACATTCCGGAACAAGCCGGGATTCTAAGTCGAAATTGTCAATTCTGAAATAAAACGCCTCATACTAATTGGAAGAGGTCAGGAAAACATTTCGCTTCTGACGGGGTTCTGGGCTTAAAATGATGCTCTTTTCAATATTACCTTCCCCAACTTCGTAGTGACAGCCAACAATCTTTCTTATCGTTAAATCACAATAGTTCTTTGATGGTTGCCAGCATGGTTTCAAAATCATACGGCTTATGGATAATGGAACTGATGTTAAGATTTTCGACCGGGAACTTATAGCTGAATCCTGTACTGCCGGTTGAAAAGATAATTGGAACAGAATAATTAATCTGTCGCACCTGACTGATGGCATCAATACCATTCATGCCCGGCATATTAAAGTCAATTATCAGCAGATCAACTTTAATCTCATCCTTCATTATGCGCACTACCTCCTCGCCGGATTTTACTTTTATAACATAGTAATCCAGTGATTCAAGCAGTTCACCAAGGAGGTCGCAAAGGTCTTCTTCATCATCAGCTATAAGGATAATGGGTACTGAGGGAACGGAATGTTTTGCTGATTTAACCATCGAGGGGATATAAATGTCAAAGCGTGTTCCGTGATCAGGTTTGCTTTTCACCTCTATATGTCCGTCATGCCCTTTGATGATACCATAAACTATATACAACCCCAGTCCGCTGTTTTCTTCCTCTCCTTTGGTTGAGAAGAACGGGTCAAATATTTTACCCAAATCCGGTTCACTGATGCCCTTGCCGGTATCGGCTATAGAGAAATGTATATATCTGCCTTCCGCAAGAAAGGGATAACGGCGCGCATTACCACTGTCAACCGTTACATTCTTTACTTCAAGCTCAAGGATACCTTTATCAGCCATCGCTTCGCGGGCATTGATGCAGAGATTAAGCAATACCTGAAAAAGCTGTGTGCTGTTACCATGAATCAGGTCGGGCTTTTCATCAACCGTAATGCGGAGATTCAGCGAAGGAGGGAAACTGTCTGTTATCATCCGTGATATCTCCTCAACAAGAAATTCCGGATGAACAATTTCTTTATATTTCCCCCCGCTTCTGCCGTAGGAGAGAAGATTTTTTGTCAAATCTTTTGCTCTGACCGCACCGCGCTCAATGGTGGTAACCAGGCGAAGTATATCTTCCTGTCCTTTGATCTTTCTTTTTAGAATGGCAACACTTCCGAAAATGCTTGAAAGAATATTGCTGATGTCATGCGCAATACCGCCGGCTATTTTTCCGATTGTTTCAAGTTTTTGTTTTTGCGCAAGCCGGTTTTCGAGATAACGGTTATGCTGCACACCTTGCAGAGCCCGGAGGAATATACCCGCAAGCGAACTGTGTCGATCAACATCCGAAAGATTCTCTGTGGAAAACTCTGCCGATGCTTTGCCGATCAGAATATATCCGTAAGTGGTATCAGCAAAAATGGCGGGTATGAAAGTCAAAGATTGGGCGCAGAGTTCTGAATGAAGAAAGCCATATCGGGGATGTTTAGCGCTGTTGCTGAAAAGTTTTCGACTGCCGGCTGATATATCATTCAGAAGTGAATCATAAGAGCGCTCAAGCTCCTTCTGAAGGTGATTGGTATGGGTAAACAGATTTTCAGGGTCAAAGTAAGCGGTAAGGAATTCACCCTGATTTGTTTTTGTGCAGAGCAGAGCAAAATCCGCGCCTGAGTCATCCGCCACATCGCAAAGCAACGCCTCAGATACTTTTGTAAAAGCATCAGACTCAAAGAGCCCTGTTACGAGCTCCTCGAGACGTTCAAGTTCGATGTTTAGCTGATTTTTCATTTGCGCTTTTTTATTCTTATTGCTGCCTGCAATAAGAACAGATACTGCCTGTTACTTTTCTAATTGATATTTTTTTATTTTCGTATATAATGTTTTCTGACTGATACCAAGGTGAATGGAGGTTCTTACTCTGTCCCATTCAAACTGGTCTAATACTTTTTTGATGTGCTGCTTTTCAACCTCTTCGAGTGAGAACTCGGCCGAGAAATCTTCATTCAGGAATGTTCTTGCAGTGGTATCTTTTGCCGCTGATTTGACCGTGGGAAGGTAAAGATTATCTTTGTGAATCACCGGTCCATCGCTAAAGATAATTGCACGTTCAATAATATGTTCAAGCTCGCGGATATTGCCGGGGAAGTCATAACTCATCAGAATATTTTTTGCATCTTCCGAGAGTGTTTTTGGTGTTCTCACCGGTGATTTTGCAAGAAGAAAATGAGCTGCTAAAACCGGTATATCCTCTGCTCTGTCACGTAAAGGGGGGATTACGAGGGTAATCACATTCAGGCGAAAGAGCAAATCTTTCCTGAAATTTTTTTGATCAGATTCTTCCATAAGGTTTCTGTTTGTGGCACCAACCACTCTTACATCAGACCTGAGAGCATTAAGCCCGCCAACTCTGCGATACTCACCATTTTCTAAGAACCGCAGGAGTTTTGGCTGAAGATTCATGCTTGTTTCACCGACCTCATCAAGGAACAGTGAACCGCCGTTGGCAATTTCTACCAGACCCGGTTTTGTATTTTTTGCATCAGTAAACGCTCCTTTTTCAAACCCGAAAAGCTCACTTTCAAAAAGAGTATCCGGCAGAGAGGCGCAGTTAATAACAACAAAGGGTTTATTGCTTCGGGCTGAATTCTGATGAATAAATTCTGCCATCAGTTCTTTTCCCGTACCGGTCTCTCCTTCAATCAGGATATTTGAGTCTGAACGGGCCGCTTTGAGAGCAAGATTTATAACATTTTTTAATGCCTGGCTTTCTCCTATTATTCTAAGCGGAATATCAGAGTGAGTTCTTTTTGAAAGCAGCTCATTTTTAATAAGAAGTTCTTTGTGTTCAAGGGCGCGGCTGACGGCAACAAAGAGATTTTCGACATTATAAGGTTTGGTTATAAAATCATAAGCGCCTATTTTAATACACTCAACGGCTTTACTAATATCCATATCTCCGGTCAGGATAATAACAGGAAGCTGCGGGTAGAGGTCTTTTGCTTTTTTTAGCACTTCTTCCCCTGAGGTGGGTTTCATTTTAAGGTCAAGAAGGAGAAGGTCGTACTGTTTAAGCCCGAGATGCTCCAGCGCGATAGCTCCGTTCGAGACCGCATCAACTTCATACCCCGCCTCACTAAGCTGTTCGGTCAGCAGGTAACAAATGGCCTGATCATCATCAGCAGCAAGAATTCTTGGTTTGAGGGTCATATCCTTAACAAATAAAGCCCAAATATAACAAACCGGGAGGATATAGTTCTGTCTGCTGCGTTACGGTGTGACGCAGTTCGTGTGAAAAAAATGATCATTCGAGAATGGGTGGAGTAACGGATTTTCCCCCCGGTGTCTTGAAATTATTTCCAGACAGATAGACGGGTTTTCAAGACGGTTTTCTCTGTTAAAATGCGCGAAAATGATTCAAAATGCGATGATTTTTTCTGGCACAATCTGTGTAATTACAAAAGCGTATAAGAATCAACCAATAAAGGAGATACCACAATGCTAAAGAAGTTTTTTTTTCTGATACCCCTTTTCCTCTTTGCTCTTACAGGATGCTCGGAGGAAAGCATCGGAACGGATCCGGGTGCGGCGACCGATGATCAGGCCTTGCAGGAACTTGCCACCGAAGACTCATCCGCACAATCTTTTGAGGAAAATTATGATGATGCCGGGACTCATTTTTTCCTGAACACAGCGGTACAGGGTAATATCTATCCGATAAAGATTGGAAGAAGAATCAATAGTGTAAGCCGTCAATTTTCCAGACAGATAACAGGAGACAGCGCTTACGTAACCATGACTTCAACCTACACCGGGGTATTTATTATTGAAGCAAGTTATGAGCCGGTTACTCCGGGTGACACCACTGTAACGGCTGATACGGTTATTCAAAAGCCGTTTACATCAGTGATTGTCAGGAATATGGTTTTCGTGCGGATTAACAGCTCAAACAACCCAAGATTGAACTGGAAGCTCGTAAAAATATCTCTGCCGGCGGGGGGAACATCTTCTGATAATATTATCATTAACAAGGCAGTACTGACGTTTGCAAACGGTGACTCCCTGGTTATCACCAATCCGAATGAATTTTTTCTCTCACGCAATCCTTCGGGAGTCATGAGGGGAATACCGGTTGTATTAAGAAATACGGTGGTTCGGCTCCGTGTGGAAATCTACAGTGCGTATGCTGATGATGATTTTGTAACACTGACGCACAGTGCAAATCTGCGCGGGTTCTTCCGTGTGAAGAGGCGTCTTGAGCTTATTTCATCTGAGGTCTCCGGCTCCGGTTACGCAAAGGTTTATGAGCACAGCTTTCTGACAGGCAACGCACAGGGTCATTTTCATGCAGTAATTGACGCAACCCCCCGCGGTGTGTTATTTGACTCAGCAGCTCAGTTTGAAACAAAGGTTTGGGGTATTCCCTATTTTGTAAGATAAGTAATTTATCTGACCGGCTTTGCCTCTCTTCCTGGTAAAACCGGTCAGATTTTTTTGATAAGACTGAATACAGTGGTAAATTTAAGGATATGAAAAATTTAGTAAAATCAGCAGCAGTGGCAGTACTGCTTTTTTTGGCAGGATGCGACAAACCGAACCCTGTTGAACTTGACGGACCAGCCGGCAGCAGTGATGAGCAGAGCACTATTGAGGTTCTCTCAGCCAATCCGGAGGAGTCGGGTTCTCCTTACGGTTACGATACAACGGCATTTTTCAGACCTGAGGATGCATCGCTGCGCTACGGTTCCGCGCTGATTATTGCAAGAAACCGGCTTTTTACCGGTGATTCAGTTTCTGTTACCAGCTTTGCCGAATTATATATATATGACCGGACTCAGCCGGTAACTGATGCAGGGGGGCGCACTGTGACGTACAAAACCAAAAAAGCAGATTTCCTGAGAATAAATAATTTTCATGCCCGCGAAACTTCCCACATGTTCAGATGGAGAAGAGGCGGCGGTTCTCTTGTTGACTCATTGCTTGGTCCTAAATACCGGTTGTTTGGCAAACGAGGTCTTTTATCACCGGAATTTGAACTGGATGCCAATGCTGAAATGGATATACGAATTAAAATGCCCGGACAGTCACCCGTGCAGATTACTGCTTCACTGCCGGAGGAAATTACAGGAAGTGTTAAACGAGTGAAGCTAAACGGCGCTGATGCAATGATGATAAACTGGAATGGCGCCGGCTCAGGTCATGTAGTGGAAGTCTTAATAGGCGCGCGGCATATTGCAACCGGGCTGATGATACCTTTTTATCGCATAACAACCCGTGATGACGGACAGTATATAGTACCTCCTTCCTTGCTGCGGGTAATTCCTCCCTCGCGGTTTGATGCTCCCGGAGTTACTTTGCTGCGAAAGGCCGAGCTGGTTTCGCCTTTACTTGAGGACGGACTGTATATATCCGCTTTTTCCGCTTACACAATCAGACCGGGGAACTGATCAGAATTTTAATTTTAACAGTACTATTTGCCGTTATGACACTTCAGGCGCAAAGCAGATTCTCGGTTACGGGTATATATCCGGACGGGTTTGGACCGGGCGGACTCCTGAGTCCGCTGGAAAGCGCGTCAGGAATGAATCTTCCCTTGAAGGACTGGGGCATCATGATTGATGCAGGCGTTCAGTCAGGCAGTCAGGGAAGCGGGCAGTTGTATGCGCTTTCACTTGCTAAAAAGTCCGGCAACCACTCACTCTTACTCAGATACTCACCGGGATATATACGCGAGTTTTCACTTGTTAAAAGCGACCAGTATTTTTCAGGGACCGGGGGCAGTTATCTGACTGCTCTTTTACAGTATCGTGAACTTTTTGGCGCGGGTTATGGATATAGCATCACGGATGACCTGACAGCCGGAATTATTTTGCGAAACTTCAGCAGAAAAACGGAAGATAATTCTGTCGGGGTTGTTTTTACGCAGGATACGCTCTATCTGATTAGCGAAAAAGAAACTGTCACTCAGAGCCGGTGGCAGTTTGATGTGAGCGCTGAATATAAGATTTGGCCGGAGCTTTCTGTAAATTTTTCTTCACATAATATGTATCTGATCAGCCAGGAACCGGAAGGTGATTTGTATAATTTTTCCGATGCCGTAACAATTTCTGCCGGTATTGACTGGAGGCCTTTGCGTTCTCTGAATTCATCTTTTTCGTTTGAATCTGACGGCTCTATGCTTGCGGGTGTATGGTGGAATACATCAGCAGGTAAAATACATATTACAACAGGTTCCGGCTGGTTTTATGACAGGAGCTCATCCGCGGTATCGGGGTTTCAGCCGGTTGCAGCGTTCAGATACGGCAGTGCCGGACTTTCGCTCGGAGGGACTATATATACAAAGACCCGCGCAGGCAGTCAGGAAGAGTTTGAAAAGAACAAAGTCTCCTCACTGATTAATGACGGCTATTCGGGCAGCAGGTTTACTCTTTCTTTGCAATATTTTCTGGAGACGCGCAGCTCAGGCAATATTCTGGTTGAAGATATAACGATTCTTGAGAATATCTATACATCGCTTCCGGGGGAGTATGCTGATCGCCCTTTTGCATCAGCGCTGATAAGAAATCTTTCAGAAACTGCCGTAACTGTGAGAGCAGCAAGCGCCATTCAGGGATACCACACGCAGATGATTTTCTCGCCGGCGGTTAAAATTCCCGCGGGGGATACGCTCCGCGTTCCGGTATATACGCTTATCACTGCCGGTCATACCGAAAAGAAAACCATTATGGCACAGGCGGGGTTTTATTTCTTTACAGGTGATGAGGGGGAACCGGAGGAGGAAATGTTTAAGCCGGTACTGCTTTATGGAATTAATTCATGGAACGGAAAAACCAAAGACCTGAATTACTTTATTGGCAGGGACATACAAGAGCTTGGCAGTATCGCGAAGAAAATAATTGCAGACTCAGCAGGGCTTGCAGCGGACAACACCGCCGCCAGACAGTTTTCCTATATAAAAGGACTGTTTCAGAACATGATAAAGGGGTTGAATTATGTTTCTGATCCGCTGGCTACTTCTGATTATGTACAGTTTCCGCTTGAGACCATTCAGGTCAGGGGAGGTGACTGCGATGATTTGAGCGTACTGTTTGCCGCATTGTTTGAAAGTATCGGCATTGAGACGGCGCTGATTGATTATTCTGCTTCGCCGGGGCTGCGTCATGTAACCGTGCTTGTTAATACGGGCTTATATCCTGAAGAGGCACATCTTATTACCTCAAATGAAAAGAAGTATTTTATTAAGCGGGATATATACGGCGAGGAAAGAGTATGGATTCCGCTTGAGGTAACAGAGTTCAGGGGGTTTAATGACTCATGGGAAGCAGGGGCGGAGCGGTTCTCACGTGAAGCCGTGCAGGAGCTCGGACTGGTTAAAGGAACTGTAACACTTATTGATGTTTACTGATTTGCAATGGAGTATATCATTAAAATGAATAAAATATATCAAAAAATATGGCATCTGCTGACGGCGCTTGTGCTGTTGCAGAGTGTATATACCGCGCAGGAATTCCGGGTAGAGCGCGTTACGGGAACGGTAAAAGCACAGAAAGGTCTTTCGGAGGAGTTTGTCGCGGTAACAGAGGGAATGATACTGATGAAGAATACTCTGCTTCTGACTGAGAAAAATGCAACACTCAGTATCTCAGGAGACGGAGTCAGATTTACCTTAAAGCCGCAGGCAGCGGTTCATCTGAGTGATTTGCGGAGGATGACAGTTGAAGAACTTCTTTTGGCTTTGGCTCTTGAGGAAATTCTTGATGCCGGAACTAAAGGGGAGAAGGGGAATCTGAAGAATACGGCAATATATGGTTCGGGTAATGAAAGCAGAAAGAGCGGCGGTAATTCTGACTTTGGTGTGATGAAGCTCAACGGAGCTATACTGCTGGCAGAGAATGGTTACTCGGAAACTGCTATTATTGCGGCGAAAGACGTATTCAGGCGGTATCCCGCTACTGCGGGCATGGCAGACTACCGGATTTATTTTGCCAGGCAGCTTATGAAACATAAACTGTGGCGGGAAGCACTTGATGAGTTTAATGCAATTCTTAAATTGCCGGTGGGTTTCATGGAAAAACAGACTGTGAATGAATCAATTGATTTTATAAAACAGCAGACTGCGGCAAAAAAATAAGGAAAGCCATGAACATTATTTTAGCAGGTGACTCACTTACTGAGGGAATGGATGTTGCTAGGTACTTTACCGGCAGCAATGTTATAAACAAAGGGGTCTATGGAGATAATCTTGAAGGATTGTCTGCCCGTCTTGACCGCGATGTAATCTCGCAAGCCCCTGATTTGCTCTTTATCCTCATCGGCACGAATGATTTTGCTCTTGGACACAGCAACAATGAAATACTCGCCGGATTTAAAAAAATGGCGGATAAGCTATCATCCGCGCTTAGCGGCACGGTTATATATATATCATCATTGCTACCGACCCGGAATATAGAGAACCGGCCTAATGACCGCATTGATGAACTGAACCGTCATCTGGAGGTGCTGGTACAGGAAGCAAATCTTGGTTTTCTACCCTTAAATGATATATTTAAGGATGAAGCCGGATTGCTCCGCGAGGATGCAACCACAGATGGCTTGCATTTAAGCGGGAAAGGATATAAAATCTGGGCAGATGTGCTGAACGAGTATATACGGTTTCATGAAAAGAAAATGGGAAAAACAGCGGCTTTCAGGTGATAGAAATTACCGCTCCGCAGAAAAAGCGTTTTGTATTGGATTATGTGATTCCCGATGTTGTCCTTCGATGGTCGGGGGTATGAGGAGTCTTGCAGGAGTAAAAGCCCGGCTGCTACTATGCCACCGCTAAGCGGTTCGGAGGTGGGTTGGTAAATATGTTTTTTATTAACTGGTTACCCCGACCTGTCGCGCTTCAATTTGATACTTCAACAAATCATTGAATTCGCCGGATTGAAAACCAATTCCGGAGGAATTGCAGGTTGGTAGAAAGTGATATGAGCGAACAACATCCGACTCCGGCGGAGTCGCAGATTTGCGGTGTGATATATATTTCCTGACTTCTGCCAATTAGTATGACGCATTTTATTTCAGAAATGACAATTTC
>BTUV01000032.1:0-26899 GCA_045863035.1 Ignavibacteriales bacterium
TTGTTTCCCCCGGCGGAACCTTCCCTGTTTTACATGAGACGCCGCAAATGCAAAACATCATCATAAATAATCATCCGGTTGGCATTTGCGACGTCTCTACGACGGAATGTTTTTTGTTTTGTTTTTTGTAGAGACGTTGCAATCGCCGCCACGGATATGTATAGGTTACGGAATTGTCACGGCGATTGCAGCGTCTCATGTGTAACGTGCGAATCCTTGTAATGGCAACGTTTCATTACGAATCGGCATTGAATCATTCGCGTTGTATTCCCCGGCGGAACCTTCCCTGTTTTACATGAGACGCCGCAAATGCAAAATATTGTCGTAAATAAAACATCCGGTTGGCATTTGCGACGTCTCTACGAATTTCAATTACATTTCAAACATCTTGCTGATTGAGGCGAATTCTTTTCCCTTAAAATCTTTATGAAAAAATTCGTTGCATTCTTTTCTATATATGTAATCGGCTGAATATTCATCCGCGCGGTCAATGATCTCCCGCAGGGCATCGGCGATATAATATACCTCGTCGTCAGTCATAGTAGGGTGAAGTGAAATGCGCACCCAGCCCGGTTTTTCGGACAGGTCACCGGTGTCAATCTTATCGGTAATCCGTTTTGAACGGCTGGGGTCCACATGCAGCAGGTAATGTCCGTAAGTCCCTGCGCAGGAGCATCCGCCGCGTGATTGAATTCCGAAACGATCATTCAGCAGTTTTACGGCGAGGTTGTAATGCATATCCTCTATATAAAAAGACAAAGCACCCAGCCGGTGGCGGTGATTGTCGGAGAGCAAGTGAAGTTTTGGTATGGAATCAAATTCCCGCAGAATGATATCAACCATCTCTTCCTCCCGCTGCAGCATGAATTTTGGCTGCATTTCTTCTTTAAGCCGGATAGCAAGAGCAGCTTTTATGGTCTGAAGAAAAGGAGGAGTGCCGCCATCTTCGCGTGCCTCTATATCATTCACAAATTTGTGCTCACCCCAGGGGTTCGTCCAGTCAACCGTTCCGCCGCCCGGGTTATCCGGTATTCTGTTATGATAGAGATGTGCGTTAAAGATGAGGATGCCGGGTGAACCGGGTCCGCCAAGGAATTTATGCGGAGAAAAGAATATCGCATCGAGACGCTCATCAGAGTTTTCAGGGTGCATATTAATATCAACATAAGGAGCAGAACAGGCGAAGTCAACAAAACAATACCCGCTGTTCTGATGCATAATTTTGGATAACTGATGGTACGGCGTCATTATTCCGGTAACATTAGATGCGGCAGTAAACGAACCAATCTTGAGCCGTCTGTTTTTATACTTCTGAATTTCAATTTCAAGATTATCCGGATTAATACCCCCATCTTCATCAGGGGGAATTACCACTACATCGGCTATGGTTTCATGCCAGGATGTTTGATTCGAATGATGTTCCATGTGAGTAACAAAGACCACCGGACGCATTGTTTCATCATGTGAAATGCTGTCGTAAAACTGTTCAGGAAGCCGCAAACCGAGAATACGGATAAACTTATTTACCGGTCCGGTCATACCTGAGCCATAAGAAATTAAAACATCCTGTTCACCGGCGTTTACGTGATTCTTAATAATTTCCCTTGCTTTGGAATATGACCGGGTCATAAAAGTACCGGTAACGCTTGACTCCGAATGAGTGTTGGCAACCCATGGTCCGAAGTCTTTTACCAGTTTTTCTTCAATAGGTGCATAGAGCCGCCCGCTTGCTATCCAGTCAGCATAAATAATTTTCTTTTCACCGAAAGGAGACATAAAGGTATTGTCAATCCCGATGATGTTTTTTCTGTATTTTAAGAAATACTGTTGAAGATCAGTCATAAATTATTTGATTTTTGGTTTGAAATTACTAAACACTTCCGGTATTAAAAAGGGGAATAGAAGAAGCCCGAACAAGGAGAACAAACCGGAGCTGTAGTTTGCAATCAATGATAAAAATTCAGCGAACCGGCGCATCAATGGCTAAAACACCTGAGTAAATGTTTTGATACAACCTGTTCAGAAAATCAGGTGTTGCTATGGTAAAACAGGCAGGGTCAGCGTAAATTTTGTGCCTTCATCAACTCTGCTTTCAAAAGAGATTGAGCCGTTAAGCGCTTCCGCAAAACTTTTTGCGATAGTAAGACCGAGACCTGTACCTTCATAAGCTCTTGTATAACCCTCACTCGCCTGGCGGAATGCTTCAAAGATGAAGGAGCGAACTTCATCGGGAATACCAATACCTGTATCAGCTACGGTTATGGTGATGGTAGTATCGTCACTCCGCGAGGTAACTAAAACTTTTCCTTCAACGGTAAATTTTATGGCGTTTTGAATCAGATTACTCATGATATCTGAGAGGAGGACTCTGTCTGACTTGCAAATCAACTGACCGGGACTTAACTCACTGGTTAGTGTCAATCCTTTTATATCTGCTTCAGTTTTGTGGAGGTCAAGCGCACAGTCAATTATTTCATTAATATTAAGCCGGGTGAGCATAGGTTCTATACGCTCTTTCTCAATCCGGGAAAACTGCAGCAAATTATTAAGTGTCATTAATAATCTGTTGCCGCCATGTTTAATATTTACCGCCATGTTGATTATCTGCTTATCCTCAGAGTGGTCTTTAATCAGCTCAGAATAACCAAGTACTGAGATAAGAGGTGTTCTGAGTTCATGGCTCAGGTTGGCAAGAAGATTTGACTTCAGTTTATTCATTACTTCAGCTTTTTCTTTTGCCTGGATAAGTTCTTGTTCACTTTTCTTTTTTTCCGTAACATCCACACCGATAATAAGCATCTGTATTGGCTCATTATCACGGTTTGTCACTGTTGAAATCGTAACAGATTCCCAGAAAAATTCTCCATCCTTTCGCCTGTTATAAAATTCACCTTTCCAGACTTTGCCCTGTTTCAGAAATTCCTGAATTTCGATACGCTGTTCATCAGTGAAATTCTCATTGGCCAAAATACCGGTTGGCTTACCAATTACTTCATCGGCAGTGTATCCTGTTACTGCGGTGAATGTCGGGTTAACGTAAATAATTTCCGCGTTAAGTTTTGCCAGAATAATAAGAACCGGACTTTGCTCGATTGCTGAATTAAGTGAAAGTAATTTTTCTTCCTTCTCAATCAGCTCGGTTACGTCAGTGATTGTCCCTATATATCCGATTATCTCATCATTACTATATTCAGGAACGGCATTACCAATGACCCAGATAATTTTTCCATCAGATTGCACAAACCGGTATCTTGCGCGCGAGCCGGTTTTATTTTTACTTGCGTTATCCCATTTTGAAATAATGCTTTCTCTGTCATCAGGATGAACTGCCTTTAACCAGCCATTACCTTTTGCCTCATCCTCACTTATACCTGAGAGCTCGCACCATCTGGGATTAACATAAATCGTATCACCCTGAGCATTTGCCTTAAAAATTCCGACCGGTGAGACATTGGCGAGGGTCTGAAAAAGTCTGCGGCTTTTTTCTAACTCCTCTTCTATGGCCTTTTTCTCAGTTACATCTTCCACAAAGCCATCGTAGCAGATCAGCTTTCCTGCTTTGTTCTTTATTGCTTTTGCGCTTTCCTGTACATAAATAAATGTGCCGTCTTTTCTTTTCCACCGGTCATTCCAGTTGTGAACTTCGCCGTGTTTTTCAATTTCTTCCATGAACTTTGAGCGGTCTGTCGAAATTTCAAAGCCGTCTTTGGTGAGGTCTCTGCTTGCTAATTCCTCAAAATCAGAATAGCCGAGCATTGAAATGAGTTTTTTATTGGCAAGAACAATTTTCCCTTCGGGGTTGGTACGATACAGACCGAATATCGCATCCTTAAAAAAGGAACTGAAACGTTCTTCGCTTTCACGCAGTTCAATTTCAATTTTTTTTCTGTCTTTTATTTCATTCTCAAGTGCATCAGCATAACTTCTTAACTCTGTTTCAGCCCGTTCGGTCTGAATCATTTTATCTTCGAGTTTACTAATCAGCACGCTGTTATACTCCCTCAGCAGTGCATCCTCGCCGATAGATGGTCCCGGCTTCTCAGATTCAGTTGATTTTACGTATCCTGGCACTCTGCTCATAACCTCCTGAACAGCACTGAGAAAATCTTCCGGTTCAAGCGGCTTAATAAGAAACTCATCCGCTCCCAATTTAAGCGCAAACTCTCTGTCTGTGGTTGAGGTATAGGTTGCAGTATAAAAAATGAAGGGAATATTCTTAAGTGAGGCATTTCGTTTTACTTCAATACAAAAAGTATAACCGTCCATCACAGGCATCAGAATGTCAGAAATTATCAGGTCGGGAATAAACTTAACTGCTTTATCAAGCGCTTCCTTTCCGTTTTTAGCGGTCTCAAGAGTAAAATCATTTGACATTAAAACTGCTTCTAACAAGAAAATGTTTTGCAGATTATCGTCAACTATTAAGATTTTTTTCATAAGTTTCTCTTTCGCTGTATGACTGTTTCCATCATTTCGATAAAATTATCAGGGTCAATGGGCTTTTCAATATATCCGTCAGCTCCTGAGGCCATTACTTTTTCTCTGTCTCCCATCATAGCAAATGAAGTTACCGCAATAATGGGTACTGCGGAGAGTTTTTCATTCTCCCGGAGTTTAAGCGCAACTGTATATCCGTCCATTTCAGGGAGTTGTATGTCAAGAAGAATAGCGTGGGGGACAGTTTGTCTGGCGGCGGCGATACCTTCCTCGCCACTGAAGGCCTGAATCACCTGGTAGTCGTTACTTTCGAGGAGGTAGGTGAGCATATACATATTCTGCTCATTATCCTCTATCATTAATATCTGCTTGCTCATAACTCATTATAAATAATTGGTAATGTAACAAAAAATGTGGAGCCAACCCCGAAATCAGACTCAACGGAAATTTCACCCTGCAGCAGTTCAGCAAGCTTTTTACAGATAGACAATCCCAGACCTGTCCCCTCATGTTTTCTGGTAAGCCCTGAGTCAATCTGGATGAATGGCTTAAACAAATTTATCATCTGGTCAGCAGGAATGCCTATGCCTGTGTCAATTACTCTGATTCTGATGAATTGCTCATCTGCTTTCGCATCAAGGCGTACAATTCCCTTTTCAGTAAACTTGATTGCGTTGTTAATCAGATTTATAAGAATTTGCTGAAACCTTAGCTTATCTGTCTTCATGCTTTTTATACTCTCAGAAATTGTGGCATGCAGTTGAAGCGATTTTTTTTCAGCAGCAGGTCTTACATTTTCAATAATTTTAATAATTAACGGCTGTATATCAAATTCCTCCGGATAGATTTTAAGCTGACCAGATTCTACTTTTGATATATCCAGAACATCATTAATCAGCGAAAGAAGATGCCGCGCGCTGTTCTGCACCATTCCGAGTTGCTTTTTCTGTTCGGGGTTCAACTGACCGGGTTTTTCCTGCATGAGAATTCCTGTGAATCCAATGATTGAATTAAGTGGTGTTCTCAATTCATGCGACATAGTTGCCAGGAAGGCAGATTTTAACTTGTCAGCAGACTCTGCTTTTTCCTTTTCTTTCTCTAATTCTGATGTTCTTTGCTCAACAAGCGTTTCAAGATGATCGCCATATAAGAGCAGCTCTTCCTCAGCCCTTTTCTTTTCTGTGATGTCATTCAAAGTGATAAAAGCTCCCATAATCTTTCCCTCTGTGTCAGAAAGCTGCTGACCGCTAAGCAGGATTACCTTTTGGTCATATCCTTTTAGTTAAAAAATAAATTCCTCGCTGAGGAATGACTCCCCATTAAGCACCCTCCGAAAAGGCAGACTGGAAAATTCAGTAATGATGCCGGGGTTTTTTGAGAGACTGTCGTTTGTAGTTCCTGATATAAAATTGATTTCTTTAACCTCAGAGGCCTCAAGTATTGCCAGTGCCGCCTTATTTACACGGGTAAGCCGGCCAGACTCATCACTGACCACAATTCCCTCATTCATTGTCTTAAATAACTCAGAGAGGAGTCTCTCTTCTTTTTCAAGTGCTTTTACAGCAGCCAGACGCCTTGATTCCGATTCGATTGATTCAAGCGCGAATGATATATCTGAGGCAAGCTCATTAAAGAGCAGAGAAATTTCTGAATCAAAAAATTCTTCATCTTCCGAACAAACACCAAAACTTCCAATAACACGACCGAACATTCTCACAGGGAGGGTGAGGAAGTAAAGTTTATCCTCAGCAATTGCTGCGCCGCCCCGGCTTTCGGAAGGAGAACTGCATGTCACGCATTGGTGTAAATATTTACCGGAGCGAAGTATCCGGATATTCTCGTCTGTTAGTAGCTCTGAAAAAATTTTATTCCGGTTTGATTCATCCGCCATACAACTTGAAGCGGATGACTGCCAGAATTGTGAGTGCTTCTCGGAATGTGTTCCTTCCTGAAGTTCAATCCAGGCAAGAGGAAATTTACCTTCGTAAACCGCAAGATTGCAGCATTCGACAAGAAGTGATTCTTTCACTCTGTTTTTGCTGAGGACTTCGTTCACCCTGCTCATGAGTGAGTAAACCCGGTTTGTGTTAACTAACTTACGTTCAGAGCTTCTGCGTTCGGTAATATCTTCAATAATTTCAATAGCCAGAACTTTTATTCCGTTATTATCAACAATGGGAATGCTTTGTATATCAAGCCAGGCGGTTTTCCCGTTATCAAGATTCAGAGGGCGCAGCTCACGGTGAGGTTCAAGCATATCCTTAATCAAAACATCTTTGTCCTGCAGATACTCCTGAAACTCATTCTTAATAAGAAGATCATCATTTAAACTTTTACCAACGATGGCATCTTCTGACTCGATTCCGGCGAATTTCGCAAAGGATTTATTGCAACCTAAATAATAACCCTGTCGGTCTTTCCAGAAAATCGGCTGCGGAATATTGTCCAGTATTGTGTTAATAATAGATCTGCTTTCGCTCAAATCTTTAATGAGAAGCCGGTTTTCATCATTCTTATTGCTGATGGTATCAAGCATTTCGTTAAAGGTTTTCATCAGAAGACCAACCTCATCATTGCTCTGTATTTCAGCTCGTTTTGTGTAATCATTGTTCACTGAAACAAACCGTGCTGTCTGAGTTAAATGAGAGAGAGATCTGGTTATAGTGCCGTGAAGCCGCAAAGCAATCAGCAGACCCAGAAATGAGGAAAGCAGAATAATAAGTACAACAAAAATGATAATCTGCTGCCGCTCATCATAAAACTGCTGTAAACTCGCGATAATGATAATTTGCCCTATAGTTCCTGAGTCATCTTTAATGGATTTATATGTTATAATTGAAGAACCGACAAACTCCTGCGTATCAGTTTCAGAATTACCGGGGAGGATGTGTAAACTTGAATCAACAGTAAAATAGTAAGAAAAAATTTCACCGTTTTCATCAAGTATATACGCATGGGTTACAGAGGGTTTTATGCGGAGCGCATTCAGATTTTCAGCAGCGAGCGCTGAGTCCCGGAAGAGGAGGGCGGCTGTGCTTCTGTCGGCTAATAGCCCGCTGATCGATGCAATATCCCGGCTCAGCTCTTCTTTTGCAGTAATGCTATGATAGATGACTATTATAGTCCCTGCAAGCATCAGACTCATGACCGTGGTAAGCATAATCATAAAAATAATTTTTGCTTTAATGCTCATTCGGCTGAAATAGCCGCGCAGAGTTGACATATTATTTAATAACCCTCGCGAGCTCAAGCAGCTTTGCGCTAATTTTAAGACCTGATTTATTAGCTTCAGCCAGATTTATGGCAAGCTTTATTCTGCCGCTTTCATTATACATCCCGATAATGCCTCCTTGCACTGCAAAATCTTCTATGTCACTTACGGTCAGAATATCCTTACCTGCAAGCTGTTTGATAATTTCACTGCTAAAGCGTTCCTTCGAGTGATCTATAAATAAAAGATTAATGTTTTCGCTTCCTAACGGGGGAGAGTCGTAAGAGATTACTGCAATCGCGCCGCTCAGGTTTTTTTCTTCTATGTAAGTTGTAAGAAATTTACTGATTTTTTCAGAACCAAAAATTGCTATCCGCAGAGGAGTATCTGCTTTTTTTGTTTTCCAGGAAACAAATCTGGTGAAATTAAAAATGAATGCGGCTTTCACTTTGGCTTCGGTCTCGGCATTCATAAAGTTTACTGTCCGGGAGCTTTCCGCCGGCGGAGGATAAACAGATCCATAAGTCATTATCATCGTAACAAGAATGATAATCCGGGCTGTCACGCTCATCGTATATACCGTTCTGAATTTGAGGTGCTCAGTGGCAGACCGGCAAAATTAAAAACACCATACATCATAAAAACACTGCCTTTACACCCGCCATTATTGAAAAACCGGTATTCTGAAACTGCCAGGGCAGCTCAAACCGGTTATTGGTGATATTATACAGTTCAAGAAACGCTTCCAGTGAATTTGTTTCCGTTCTGTAAAGCTGTTTTGAAAGCATCATGTTGAGCAGCAAACCCGGCTTATAAAATTTCCGGTTCAACTTTGAATTACTGTCATAAAAACCGCTGTTGTAATTCAGATACAGATTTGCTGTTAGAAATTCAGGAGAAGAGTAGTAAAGCCCGGCATTATAAACCGCGTTGATAGAGAAGGGGATTTCGGAACCATCCTGAGCCGCGTCATACTGATTGTTTGTTTCACTGCTGATATAAGTATAGTTAGCAAACCATGAAAAATCTTTAATGATTACCTTAGTGATTTCAAGCTCGGCACCCGCCGCGGTTGAGGAAGCAGTATTCATTGATTGTGTCTGTGACGGAATGTAGCTGATTACATTCTCAAGTATTGCGTTATTGATGATGGTATAGAACCCTCTCAGATGTATATCAATCTTTTCAAGAGATACAAATTTAATTCCTAAATCAAAACTGGTGCCATTTTCAGCAGTCAGAGCGGGGTTAGGAAGCTGACCATTAAATCCGGGAACTCCGGCAGTGCCAAGCGGAATAGTTCCGCCGATTGATTTAAAAGACGGCGGTGAAAAGTTTGTTCCCGCGTTTCCATAAATTTCATTTCCTGAACTGAAATTATATTTAATACCGATGCTCCAGAGAAATCGCTGCCATGAGTCATCTGCCAGCAGCGGGCTCTGTCCGTTTAATATTTCTACGGTGGTTGTTATTCTTGAATACCTGACACCTGCTCTTACGATAATCTGATCAGCCGGGTGCCACTCTTCTTGTGCATATATACCCAACTGCCGTGCAATGGCTTTATTACCGAAGAGTTTAAAGCCGCTGAGCGGGTCAGTCCACGTTGCATAATCTGCCGATTGAAAATCAGCGCCGACTGACAGAACACTGCTGTTATGGTGCATATAGGAGAGGGAAAAATCAACAGGCAGTATAAACTGGTCAACGCCGTTAAGAGATTTTAAAGTGTCGATGATGCCAAAATTGCTGTCCTGCCATGATCGTTTGTATGAGCGGACACCAATGTGAGACTGAAACAAAAGATTATCACGCAGTTTTAACTGATATTCAGAATTAAACGTGTAATAATCATGATGGAAACCCAGATATACTCGACCGCGATCTCCCTCATGCTTTGTGCCATGCAGAAATATATTAAGTTTTTGTCTGTCATCATCTTCCGGCAGAAAAGTGATGCTCGCGTAACCTTTAAGTTTACTGTAAACCGGGTTTTTTCTCATGTTAAGCCATGACCCGGGGCTTCCGTAATCAGTGTAGTCGGATTGTTCGTAGCTGATACCGCCGAGATAGTGCAACCCTCCCGTGCGGTTCTGATGATAAAACTGTGAGTTAATCGTGTTGAATGAGCCGAACGAATTTTTGATGAAGGTTTTACTCTGATTAATTCTTTCTTTCATAATCAGGTTTACCGTACCCGCCAGTGGACTCTGGCTGCCGGCGAAATCCTGTGAGAGAAAATTCGGGTAGAAGACTGAAGCGGGACCCCGTTGCACTTCTATTTGTTCGATTGCGTTCAAATCAAGTGACATGGGATCAACAAATGCGTCAATTACAAGACCATTGAGCATATACGTGCTGTATTTCGGACCGATGCCGCCGTAGGTACCCCAGTTGGCATCATTGCGTGAAAGTGTTACAATTGAAGCACCGGGAAGTTTACTGATCACTTCGCTCAGGTTGCGGTTACCGGTGATGGCTGATTCTAACTCTCTCCCGCTTATCACATCAATTTTTTGTGTGACATTTCCGGCGAGCTGTGGGAATTTTGACGGGGTGACTACAACCTGCATCAGTTCATCCAGACTCAGGGAAAAATAGTCAATTTTAGATGTGTCCACCTGCGCCTGGCTGGTGGGTGCTAAAAGTAATAATATTAAGAAAACAACAATTCCGACCGACAAGTATTTTGTCACGCTTTTCATCCTTTGGCTGAGAAATTTATACACTTTCGGCAGGGAAAGCCACCCAACGTTAGAAGTGTCATTGAAGATAAATAGAATTTTCTACTCTCATAAACACTCTATTCCTCAGGTTTGAAGAGTTGAGCGAACCCTGTCAGTTATAGGACTATAAAAGTATTAAAATCCGCCGAGAATCATATTGATAAAACAAAGTAACTCTCGCAAAAATTAAATACTTTATAATGGTCGCTGTAACTTAGCTAACATCGGAATAATTTACAAATGGCTGAGGGTAAGGGAGAAATCTGACAAAAAGTAATTTATGATACCCCCCCCTTCACATTCAGGCGAAAACCTCAGTTTTTCAGCTTTACCCGGGTAATTTCCACTTTACCGGGGGAAAGTTGAACGGAAATTTATAAATCTTACGTACCGGCAGCCATCGATAAATCAGAATACCTCCGACCTCAGCAGGGTCACAAATTGGTAGCCATTGATAAATCAAAATCCCCCCTCAATCCCGGAGGGATTGCACATTGGTAGAAAAAATAAAATCCCTCGCGCCTAAAATCCCGGAGGGATTAGACATTGGTAGAAAAAATAAAACACCACGCGCGCTCCCAATCCCGGAGGGATTGCACATTGGTAGAAAAAATAGAACACCACGCGCGCTCCCAATCCCGGAGGGATTGCATATTGGTAGAAAAAACAATATCCCTCGCGCCTCCCTGACCCCAGAGGGGTCACAAATTGGTAGAAAACAGCATGTATATATCCCCTCCGACCCCGGCGGGGTCGCAAATCTCCGAGACCGTAAATTCATATTACCGAATTAAATCATTTAACCCATTCAAACAAATATTCATGTTTATATTCGACACCCATCTCATCCAATAATTTTATATATTCCTCGCGGAATGTCATAACCCGGTGATGTTCCTTCTGATTCATGATATATTTAATAACGATATCCAAATCCTGTTTTGCATACGAAAACGCCCCGAATCCTTTCTGCCAGGCGAATGTTTTGTCACGATAATATTCATTGAATTTTCTACCAATTTTTGGCTACCAATTTGCGACTCCTCCGGAGTCAGAGAAAAAATTCACAATTCACCATTCACAATTCACAATTTTTATTCTGTAATGCTTCAGATGGAATTGGAATTCAAACTTAACTATTTTTGGAGATTTATGGGAATTCCTATGCGAACAAAAAAAAGCCCCGCAGTGCAGGGCTTAAAAAATCAGTTCTTTTGATAAACTCCATGGCAGTCGGGGCATTGGTTATACTCAACCCCCTGATTCAGATTTGAAGGGTGAAGAAAATTAAGACCGCTCAGGGATACCATTTCAGTTTCGGTACCTGCTTTCTGACTGATAATGGTATGGCAGATATTGCAGTCGGCTGAGATTTTTTTACCCTCAGGACCGAAGTGCTTGTCATCATGGCAACGGAAGCAGCCCTCATAATACATGTGACCCAGATTATTCGGGTATTTCTTCCAGCTTACTTTCATAAGTGGAAAGTAGTTTTTGGAGTATATTTCCTGAATTCCGGCAATTGATTTTTTCAAATCACCCTGACGGTTTTTTACAATTTCAGGATAAGAAGCACTGTAAAAATTACTGATATACAGATCAATTTTCTTTATTGCTTCCTCTGTAGTATAATACTCTTTCTCAAGCACATCCATAGCGATGCTTTTGATATAAGGGAGAGTAGGGTCAATCAGCCCTGAAGTCATAAAACGGTTCAGCATTTTATCCGGCTGATTGTAGATATGAGCAGGTCTGTTGTGACAGTCAATACAATCAAATCTGCGCAGTTCATCGTTTGGCGGAGTGAAACCGGATTTTTCTTTAGTAGTATATATAACTTCTTTTCCTTGTTTATCAATAACTTTTACCCAGGGAATACTCTGGCGGGTTTCATCATCCGTGAAGTAAAAAATATCATTGGCTATATTCATGTGATAATGAATTCCCTGTGAAGTGCCGGATGCAGCAGAGCCGCCGCCGACTTTCATAAGCATGGTCAGTGAGTGGAGGGTATTCGCTTCGTCGGTGAGATAATAATTACCGGAAACTTTTTTCTCGCTGAAAAAGTGTGCCGGCCAGTGGCATTGTTCGCAGGTATGCTGCGCCGGTCGTAAATTTTTAATAGGAGTTTCAATCGGTCTGGAAAATTTATTGAATGCCACTGAATAAAGCTGATACGCGCCTGAAATTTTTGCCTGTACAAACCAGTCCGCGCCCGGACCAATGTGGCACTTAGCGCAGCCAACGCGGCTGTGTGCAGAATTCAGATAAGCTGTGTATTCAGGGTGCATTACCTCATGACACATCGTACCGCAGAACTCATCCGAGTCTGTATATTCGTATGCCTTAAAGCTGCCGAACGCTGAAAAGACCAGAAGCAGCACGGTTACAATAGTGATCATTGAAACTGCGGTGCGGTGTTTGGGGTCATTTAAATCAACCACCGGAAACTTTCTTTCCTTTGCAAGACCCCGCTTCATGAGCGAGTGTTCGCGCCAGACGGCAACGGCAACCAGAAAAAGTCCGCAGAGCATTATGGCCGGAAGTATGATGAACGCTATAATACCCATATAAGGTTTTGTTTCATGAGCAAAGAACTCAAGCGCAATAAGGAAGAGAATAAGCCCGAAGGAAATTCCGGCGACAGCAAATCCTAAAAGCGCCAACGGTGAGTAAAACGCCTGTGGCAGTTTACCTTTCATGACTACAACTCCTTAAAAGTTTTTTTCTGAGTTATTTTCTTCCGGGTCAATTATGTCATCTTCACCCGGTTCTTTTTCTTTCAGCTTCTCTTTAATTCGCGCCAGTTCAAGCGGATGCTCTTCGGCCATTTCTTCTTCGGTAATAGTGCCTTTCCACCAGGCGAGACTCATCGGATATATATCAGGGTTAAACAGAACAAAATAAAAATGCCAGACCACTATAGCCAGGAACGCAAGCCATGCTTCGTAATAGTGAATGGTCCGGGCAATATCCCATCCGAGTTTTGTGAAAAGATTCATAAACGTATTGTCAAACCACATGATAACGCCGGTTACGGTCATCACGATAGTACCCCAGATGAGAGCCCAGTATTCAGCTTTTTCAACATAGCTGAAGCGGTCAAGCAATGGTTTGTCATTTTGCAGACCGAGGTTATACTTTAAGACACCGACTGCATCTTTAGCATCCTGAAGCCGGGGGAGCAGATCACGGATAAGCTGCTTACCGCGCGGCACAAAGAGGATATAATATACGTGATACAATGAAACTACAGTCATTACCACGGCGGCGACCCGGTGCAGCAGACTTCTCAGTTCAAATGCATTTTCGCTGATGCTTCTGATATATACAACCCACCATGCATTAGGGAAACGGAGCATAAATCCGGTTATTACCAAAAGGATAAAACTGAGCGCAAGGGTTATATGCTGGATTCTTTCATTCTTTGACATCCGCAAATACAGTGCATGGCTGTGTTTTTCGTGGGGGATAAGCCCGCGCTGCTTCATCTTTTTAATCTTTGCCTTCTTTATGAAATCAACCAGGTTATGGAAGAACATACCGCCAATCGTACCTACTATCATCAGTATATATCCGAACGCGATATAATAAAGAATCGGGTCTTCTTCTTTTTCCAGAGTAACGTGAATCCTGCCTTTGGTAAAATTCTCATTAGCCCCCGGATGGCAGGAACCGCAGGTGGCAACCAGATTTGATTTATGAATAGTAGAGGTCGGGTCTGATGATGATTTAATGTTATGCACACCATGACAAGACGCGCAATTAGCTACTGAGGCAGAACCGCCTTCAAGCGCAAGACCGTGATAGGTATCCTGAAATGTGGAGAATCTGTTTGCTGATAATCCGTATTTATCAGAAAGTTTTACTGAGCTGTGGCAGGGTGCGCAAACCTGGTTTGATACGTTTTTAAAGGAAACCGGCGCGTTCGGGTCCTGCGTATCTAATATATTATGCTCGCCGTGACAGTCAGTGCAAACCGGCGCGTCAATATTTCCTTTGGCAACAGAAAGGCCGTGCGAACTTTCAGTGAATTCTTTAAGAATATCACCGTGACATTTTCCGCAGGTTTCAGGTATATTTTTCTTTGCCACCGGAGAAGATGGAACCGTACCTTTATTAATATCATGAGAACCGTGGCAGTCAACGCAACCGGGTGCATTTACATTTCCCATCATTAGAGCTTTGCCATGCACACTGTTATCGTACGCTTTAATAAACGCCTTTGTCGAAGCGAATTGACTCCTGACCTCAGGAGCATCCAGGTGGCAGGAGAGGCAAAGTTTTTCCTCAGCTCGCTTGGTTGCTAAGGTGTCGTAATTCATTGAACTCAGGGTGATCGGGGTAGCGTGACAGGACTGGCAATCGTTAAACGCGATAACCCCTTTTTCAATTGAGCGGTAATGTGCAGAATGTTTAAACATTTCATCCTGCTCCGCATGACATTTTACACAGCTAAGTTCTCCGCTTTGTCCGGCTTTTTTAACTCTCTGAACTTCATGAGTTCCGTGGCAACCCTTACAATCATAAGCTTTGCCGGTTCCCTTTCCTCCGGATTTCACCATGAAGGGGTGAAAGAGGTGTTTCACCGGGGCATTTTTGTGACAGGTAATGCAGTTAACCGGCTGGATATTTTCTTTGTGGGGCATCTCATCCGGGTCAAATCCGCTATGGCATGCCACGCACTCAAGTTTTCCGTGAACCGAGGTATTGATCTTCTTTTCATCAGCGAAGAGGGATATTTCCTTTCCCTTTCGCTCCATTGTCATAGTGTCATCGGAGTGGCAGGTTAAACAGTCTTCCTTTGTCTGAGCGGGAGTAACCGGGCTGAAATGAACAAATGTGACCGTCAGGAGGATAAAAAATAAGCTGGTGCTGAATTTAGTGCCTGCAGAAGGTTTTTTTGAATTCTGAGTCATTCTATTACCAAAGTCGGGAAATATTTTTAATAAATGATGAAACTTTGAACAGTTTTTGCCCAAACTGTTGAAAAACAGAGCAAAACTATATTCTATTTCGAATCATCTGTAAATTTGCTTTTATCACACAAAAGTAGTGCCAAACTTTCATTTATGAGGTTTTTTGATAATTTTACTCTAAAAAAGGGGATTATTAACTAAATTTCGTATTTTTAATCAGGTATAAAAATAGCTTTAATTAGGTAATTAAATAACGATTATTGCAGCAATGAAAACAAATTCCAACTGGAACCCGGGTAAAGGAGATTATCGCAGGAATACCGGGCACTCAAACAGATCAATCCAAGAGAAAGAAAAAAAGGCGTTTAGGAGGAAAATTACGTACTTTTTTCTTTATTTCACCCTGCTTTTAGGGGCGACGGTACTGGGCAATTATCTTTTCTGCAACACTCATAAAATAATAGAATAGCGGTATAATGAACTATATTATAGGGATTGACGGAGGAGGCACAAAAACTCACTGCGTTCTTGCGACAAGAGACAAAGCTCCTTTATTTGAATGCAGCGGCGGACCGTCCAATTTTCTCATGCTTGGCACTGAAACTGTTTCTGCTACAATTCTTGACCTCATAAAACAGTGTACGGAATCTCAGAAAATTGGCTTTCAAATGATTGATGCTGTGCTGCTCGGAACTACAGGGGCAGGAAGAAGGTCTGATGCTGAAATTCTTGAGCGTGATTTTTCTTCTTTCTTAAGCAAACAAAACCTGAGAATCCGAAATTTTTCTGTTGAGAGTGATGCCCGCATTGCTCTGGAAGGAGCTTTTTCGGGCAGGGAGGGCTGCATTCTAATCGCCGGCACCGGTTCGATTCTTTTCGGGAAAGATAACAAAGACAGAATTTACCGGGTGGGCGGGTTTGGTCGTTTCCTCGGTGACGAAGGCAGCGGGTATATGCTTGGCAGAAGGGGACTGATTGCAGCGGCTAAAAATTTTGATGGCCGCGGACCAGAAACGCTTCTTTTGAATCTTCTTTCGCAGGAGTTTAAAATAACTTCACCTGAAGATTTAATTACCCGTATTTACCGCGAGAATTTTGACATCGCATCATTTGCGCCAATGGTTGTAAAAGCTGCCGAGCAGGGGGATCAGCAGGCAGTAAAGATTCTTGAGGAAGAAATTGATGAGCTGGTTCTGCATATTAAAGCAATAAAAAAGAAAATCATTGTTGCAACCCTGCAGGTGTCATTCATTGGCGGGTTGATTGCCAATGACACATATTACTCATGCAGGTTCAGACAGAAAATCAGCGAGACGATGCATGATGTGAACGTGATTGATGCAGAAAACAGTCCGGCTTATGGGGCAGTTTTAATGGCAGCAAAAAAGCTTTCCGGCAATTAAGATAACCGTAAGAAATTTAATAAGAGAATAATATATGGCGTCTGTAAAAGTTACATCAAGAAATCCATGGGCATGGGTTCCCTCGCTCTATTTTGCTGAGGGTATCCCGTATATAGTTGTTATGACCTTATCGGTTATCATGTACAAACGGCTTGGTGTCTCGAATACGGAGATTGCCTTATATACAAGCTGGCTGTATTTACCATGGGTCATTAAGCCCTTGTGGAGTCCTCTTGTTGACCTGACGCGAACCAAGCGGTTCTGGACGGTTATGATGCAGCTTTTTATTGGAGCCGGGCTTGCGGGTATCGCTCTGACCATTCCCGCTGATGATTATATACGTTACACGATGGCATTTTTCTGGCTACTGGCTTTCAGTTCGGCGACTCATGATATAGCCGCAGACGGTTTTTATATGATAGCGCTGCCTGAGCATGAGCAGGCGCTTTACGTGGGAATCAGGAGTACATTCTACCGCATAGCAAGCATTACCGGTCAGGGGCTGCTGGTTATCCTTGCCGGTACACTCGAAAGCTCGACCGGACTTCCGCCGGCTGAATTTTCATTTAACGCAGTTAAAAGTCAGCAGGAAAATGTTCGTTTTCTTGATGATTCTGTGAAGTTTACTACCTCCGCTTCATCTGAACTGGAGATTTTGGTCTCTGCTCCTAAAACAAAAGTTTCTCTGGTGCAGAACCCTAAGGAGGTTACTGACAGTATCATCGGCGCGGTTAAGGCCTATAATCTCGCGAACGGATTTTATGGTGTGCAGTCAGTACCCGTTGCGGTTACCGCGGACAAAGCTGAGGAGGAGGGCTGGTATGATACGTATATCAGTAATCCTTACAGCACATATATCGTAACACCACTTGAAAATTTTCTCCGATCAAATTTCGGAGACGAACTAAAGAATAAAGAACGGGTTATTAAAGCCGGTAACATTGCAATTGTATATATAACGCTGAACAAGCAGCCCGGTCGCGAGACGGTTGTTAATATCTCAAAAAGCGGCGGTGATAATAACTTCAACATGATAGAGGGTGCAAGGATTGTATTCAATGACAGTAACTGGAACAAACCGGCTGCTGTGATGGTGCAGACAGACCCGAAGCTCAACTATGAGTCTGCCGCTACGTTTCAGGCGGTTTCAGGTAACATCCCTCTTGCATGGAGTATAACTTTTTATGTGATTGCAGGTCTGTTCATTCTGTTTTTTATCTGGCATAAGTTTATTTTACCTTATCCTCCTTCAGATAAAGCTGCATTAAGTGAAGGAAACATCTTTAAGGAGTTTTTCAGGACTTTTGCTCTCTTCTTCAAAAAGAAAAGAATAGGGCTGATACTTGCATTCCTCTTACTGTTCCGTTTCGCGGAAGCCCAATTAGTAAAACTTGCTTCACCTTTCTTACTTGATACAAAAGAAGTAGGGGGATTAGGTCTTACAACAGCAGAAGTAGGTTTTGTGTATGGCACGGTCGGCATTCTGTTCCTCACGCTGGGGGGTATTCTTGGCGGAATTGCAGCATCAAAGAAAGGATTGAAGTTCTGGCTGCTCATCATGGTTGCCGCAATTAACATTCCCGATTTGGTGTATGTATATCTTGCCTATGCCCAGCCGGATAATTTTTTCATTATTAATATCTGTGTTGCCATTGAACAGTTTGGTTATGGCTTCGGGTTTACCGCGTATATGCTTTTCCTCATTTATGTCAGTGAAGGGGAGCATAAAACAGCCCATTACGCAATAGGTACCGGATTTATGGCGCTGGGTATGATGATCCCGGGTATGTTCAGCGGATGGCTGCAGGAGCTTATCGGTTACCAGAATTTCTTCATCTGGGTGATGATAGCTACCATACCAGGATTCATTATTGTTAAATATCTTCCCCTCAGCCCGGGTTTTGGCATGAAAAAAGCGGAGTAGTTTTCTTAGATGAAGCGTATTACAAGTTTATTATTATTTGCCGGTATAATTTCTTTTTTACTGACTGCCTCTGTTTCATTTGATAAAAAAAAAGAATATAACAGTGAAGAGTTTTTCCGCGATACCACATCATTTAATCCGGGTAACAATCTGTTCTCACGGCCGGAAAGCAAATGGGTGAAGGAAACCCTTGCTTCAATGACTTTGGAAGAAAAAGCCGGTCAGTTGGTAATTCCGAATGCAAACGGTTTTGATTCTTCCGATTCATCAACGTCATATATACGGCTCCGGCGGCTTGTAGAAGAATATAAGGTTGGCGGATTTGTTTTCTTTAAGGGACGGCTTCCGGAAAAAACTGTATTGATGAACAGACTGCAGGGACTTTCCAAACTTCCGCTTCTCATGGGCTCTGATTTTGAACATGGTGTCGGGATGAGAATTGATGAAGGTACAGACTTCCCCAGTCTGATGGCTCTTGGCGCTGCTGATGACAGTTTGCTTGCCTATCAGATGGGCGCAATCATAGGCAGGGAGTCTCGCCGGATAGGAATTCACCAGAATTATGCTCCGGTGGTTGATGTAAATAATAATCCCGATAATCCGATTATTAACACTCGCTCGGTTGGTGAAGACCCTCAGCTTGTTTCCCGCATCGCATCGGCTTTGATGAAGGGAATGCAGGATGCAAAATTGGTTGCTACGATTAAACACTTTCCGGGGCATGGAAATACTTCTCAGGATTCACACAATGAAACTGCGCTGATTGCTTCAAACAGAACGGAATTTGTTAAAACGGAATTATATCCTTTCCGGAATCTGATTTCGGAAGGGGCGTTGTCGGTTATGGTGGGTCATATACGGCTGCCCAACGTATATACATCAGGTGTGCCGGCTACACTTTCTCCGGAGATAACCACGGACCTCTTGAAGAAAGAGCTGCATTTTAAAGGACTTGTTGTTACAGACGCAATGAATATGCACGCTATCAGCAAGGTATATCCTGACAGTCTCTCAGCTCTGATGGCTCTTACCGCGGGCAATGATTTGATTCTCTTTCCGGCGAACCCGGAAGCGGTTATTCAGTCAATCGCAAATAGTGTCAGGGCAGGGTTGATTTCAGAGGAGCGGATTAATGAATCTGTGACCAAATTGCTCAGGGTTAAAGAATGGGCAGGGCTGCATGAAAACCGCCTGATTCCCGACGGTGATATATTATATACTGTAAAAAGCAGTTATGCGGAAAAAATATCATTCCAGATTGCAAAAAAGTCTATCACTCTTGCCAAAGACAAGAAGGGTAATATACCGCTCAAACAAAACAAGAAGAGCAAGTATATCCACCTTATCGTAACGGAAGGAAGGAAAGAAAAGGGAGGGTATTTTGACAGTCTGCTTAAATCTGCCATTCATCAGGTTAAGACTGTTGAAATACATAAGTTTACTCTGAAACGGGACTTTAACAAGATATTAGCAGAGATTAAAAAGCATCAGACGGTTATTATTTCGGTCTATAACAGTATATCATCTTTTAAGGGAACACGCTCATTTGACCCTCGCATTGAAAAGATGGCAAGGAAAATTAATGCACTCAAAAAGAATAAAATTCTTCTTTCACACGCAGACCCGTATATAACTGACCTTTTCCCCTCAGCCGGGACGTATATGCTTAACTACGGTAATTCTGCTGCTTCAGAATTAGCATTGTTTAAAGCTTTGATGGGTGAAAATCAGATAACAGGGAAACTCCCGGTAAGCATACCCTCGGCAGGATTAAAAATGGGTGATGGAATCATGAAAAAATCAGTATTGGTTGAATATGCTTCATCCGGCGATTCGGTTTTTGCAGGAGCGGACTCACTCATTGAAAAAGGGATACGAGATTCCATTGCTCCCGGAATGACGGCTCTGGTGCTTAAAGACGGCGATATTATCTACAAAAAAACTGCCGGTCAGTTTACTTATGACCCTGCTTCCTCGCCGGTTACTGACAGTAGTATTTATGACCTGGCTTCTGTTTCAAAAGTAATTGGCACTACAACTGCCGTAATGATCTGTGTTGACAGGAAACTTTTTTCCATCGATGATAAAGTTGTGAAATATCTGCCTCAGTTTGGCGCTAACGGAAAAAAGAATATTACAATCAGAAATTTACTCGTTCATACCAGTGGACTTCCTGCGTTTAAGAAGTATTATGAATTTCTGAAGACTGGTAATGAACTGCTGAAAGATATATATAATTCCGAACTGATTTATGAGCCCGGTACAAAGACTGTTTATTCTGATCTTGGCATGATAACCATGCAAAAGATAATCGAAAAGGTTACCGGTAAACGGCTTGATAAGTTTCTGCATGCGGAAGTTTTCAGCAAACTGGGAATGAAGAGCACTATGTATGCACCTCCAGTTTCATTAAAACACAGAATGGTTCCTACTGAAGTGGATAACTATTGGAGGAAACGGCTGCTTATCGGTGAGGTTCATGATGAAGCAGCTTCGATGCTGGGTGGAATTGCAGGACATGCCGGTCTTTTTTCAACTGCAGGCGATCTTGCGATATTTCTGCAGATGCTGCTGCAGGGTGGCGAGTATAACGGAGTAAGATATATAAAGAAAGAGACCGTAGCAAAATTCATTAAAAGACAGTCAGAAAAAAGCACCAGAGCGTTAGGATGGGATACCAGAGATGAAGAATACCCCTCCGCCGGGAAGCTTTTCTCCATGTCTTCGTATGGGCACACCGGATATACAGGAACTTCCGTGTGGACTGATCCTGAAAGAAATGTTATTGTTATTTTACTGACAAACCGTGTTTATCCGACCAGAGAAAATGGCAAGCTCTTAAAATTCAGACCAAAATTTCACACTGAAATTATGAAAGCACTTGGCTTTTAAGATGCTGTCATACAAGAAACTCTTTCCTCTGAAGACCGGACAAAAGCGTACCGTTGATGGTATTCTCGAAGCAATGTCGATTGAGGAAAAGATCGGGCAGATGATCAGTCCGGGTTCAATCGGAGTGTTTCAGCCGTCTGAGAGCGCCGCATACAGAAAGATTATTCATCTTGTTGAGAAGATTGGTGTTGGTGGTGTTGTTCTGTTCCGCGGTGATATCTATGCCTATTTTGAACTGATTGAGGAGCTTCAGAGCAAAAGCAAAATACCAATTTTATTTTCAGCAGATTTTGAGCGGGGGCTGGCAATGCGGATTACCAATACGCTGTCTTTCCCTCTGAATATGGCACTTGCAAAAACCGGAGACCTTTCGTTAGCGCAAAAAATGGGAAAGGCAATAGCAACTGAGTGCCGCGCGCTGGGCGTTTCAATGAACTTTGCTCCTGTTGTTGACCTTGCCGGAGAAAAAAAGAATCCTGTCATCAATACCCGTGCTTATGGTTCAGATAAGGAACTGGTAGCTTCTTTTGCTGAATCTTTTATTAAAGGCGCTTCATCTGAAAGAGTTTTAAGCTCCGCAAAGCACTTCCCCGGACATGGATATACAACCATGGACTCGCACCGAGAACTTCCTCTGATCAACCGGACAAAAGCCAAAATGCTTTCTGATGATATATATCCGTTCAGGAGATGTATAAACGCGGGTGTGCAAAGCATAATGATGGGACATCTTGAAGTACCCGCGTTTGAAAAACAGGATGGACTCCCGGCAACGCTCTCCCGTGCAATAGTTACGGGGCTGTTGAGAAATCAGCTTGGTTTTGACGGATTAGTTGTTTCGGATGCAATGAATATGAACGGAGTGACAAATTATTTTTCCGCCCGTGAAGCAGCGGTTCTCGCTGTGCAGGCGGGGAATGATATGCTTTTACTTCCCCCTGATGAGGAAATCGCTTTCGATGCACTTGTAGAAGCGGTAAAAAATGAAACTATTTCCGCAGAACAGATTAACGCGAGTGTACGCAGGATTCTCTATGCAAAAATGTGGGCAGGACTTTTCGCGGGGGAGAAGCGGGATATACACAAAGTGAAGAAAATAGTTTCATCCGGCAGTACACACCGGCTTGCAAGAGAAATAGCTGAAAAGTCAGTTTCTTTTTCTAAAGGGGCTCTGAAAAACCTTCCTTCCAAGACGAAGAAACCGGTTTTCTGTCTGACCATTTCAGACAAAAGCCCATCTGAAACAGAGACGTATTTTTCGGCTACCCTAAAAAAGATCATGCCTGGAACTGAAAATATTTTTATTACCCCTTTTGTGCCGGAAACCCTGCTGAATAGAATAGTCGATTCACTTTCCGGTGATATTCAGCCGGTTCTGCCGGTTTTTTATCGGGCACGTTCTTATCAGGGGCGACTTGAACTACCGCCTCATCTTCTTGATTTTTTTAATAAAATTGAATCCCGGTTTCCTGACTGTATATATATCTTTCTGGGTAATCCTTTCCTCAGTGAGCAGTTGGGCAAGGGAAAAAATACTGTGCTCGCGTACGGTGATGTTCCTATCTCTCAGACCGCGGTTATTGCCCGGTTAACAGGTATGGCAGTCTGATTTATGAAGGCCGCGGGTTATACTTCTTCTTCTAAGCACCAAAACAATCAGTTCAAGGGAAAGCACATTCTTTTCCTTTCCGGATTTTTAATCTCCATCTTCATTCTCATAACAGTCTATACGGTTTTTGATGTTGATAAACGTCTAAAAGAGTTTAACCGCAATGTGCAGCTTGTAAGCGCTTTACGTGAGCTCGATTCAGCAGCTTCTTCGATTCACCGCGTTTTATATATAAGGCAGGATTCAGTAACACCGGCTCAATATGCAGCAGCTTATTCGGAGCTGGCTGCAAAGTACCGGGAATCCGCACAAAAAATCAGTTTACTCCCGGCGCAGAGAAGTTTTAACTTTGACGTTCAGGCAGTGTATGACGAATCTGATTCACTCGGCATGTTCGCTTCAAAGTTGCTTGTGCCTCTCCCCTCAGAGGATGAACTCAAAGAAAAATTATATATACTCAGAACCGTTGATTCGGACCTCCAGCGCAGGTTTCAGGAACTGGACAGGAATGTAAGAAGATTCCAGCGTAAAACAGGAGGGCGGCTAAATGAATATCATCTTGTTTTGTCTTTAATTGCCGCGAGCGCGGGCATTTTTGCCTTAGTTCTTGTTTTTGGTTACGCACGGCTGAAAAAGAATCTTAAAGAACGGCTCGATATAGAGGATGAATTAAACGCTGAGAGAAATAAATATCTTAATCTTGCTGAAAGCATGGATGATGCAGTTCTTATTACTGATCAGGAAGATATTATTCTTTTCGCGAACAGCGCGGTAGAAACAATTACCGGATATTCCCCCGCTGAAATCACCGGTAAATCTTCCCATATAACTCTTACAGATTCAGTAAACTGGCCTGCATATAAAAAACGTCTCGCGGACCGGCTCAGCGGAAAAAGTGATGAGTATTTTGCATATATCAACAAAAAAGACGGAACAAGGATTCGGATTTATGTAAAGGCATCTCCTTTCAGGAACCACAAAGGGCAGGTGATCGGCACGATTGGTGTACTCTCTGATTTAAGCGAGCAGATGAAGATAGAACGGGAAGCAACTATTCACCGTGAGAATCTGACCGGTGTTATTGAAAACAGCTCCGATTATATATGGGCGTTCGATCACAACCTGCGTCTTATTGTATGGAATTCATCATTCAAAAGTGAATTCCGGAAACTTTATCAGGTTGAAGTTGAAGCCGGGATGCAGCTATTAGAACACGTCGGGGAAGTGCAAAAGCGCGCATGGCTGAGGATCTGTAAAAAGGCCCTTACAGGACAGCGGGTTCATTTCGATCAAAAGTATGAGATTGACGGTGTGAAGCGTGTTTACTCAGTTTCGCTTAACCCGCTCAGAGACCCTCAGGGAATGATATATGGAATAGCATTTTTTATGAGCGATATAACATTGCGCATTAAAAGCGAGGAAGAACTTCGCTCTGCCATGGAAACTGCTGAGCAGGCAACACGCCTTAAAACCGAATTTTTAGCAAATATGAGTCATGAAATCAGAACTCCGCTCAATGGTATTCTGGGTATGGCTAATTTGCTTATGGATACTGAACTTAATGAATATCAGCGTCTTTATGCAAGTTCAATTAAGGAGTCAGGCACTTCGCTGCTCGGTATTTTGAATGATATACTTGACCTCTCTAAAGTTGAGGCAGGAAAAATTGAAATCCTCACGGAAGAATTTGATTTAGCGGTCTTGATTGAAACTCTGGCCGAAATTTATTCTGTTCAGGCAGAAAATAAAAATATATCCTTTTATATTGAACCGGCTCCTGATATACCACAAAAGATACACTGTGACCGGCTGCGGCTTAATCAAATACTGACAAATATTCTGACAAATGCATTTAAATTTACAGAATCGGGTTATGTTAATCTTGCATTGGCAGTCAACTGGGAGAGTGAGCTGGCAGGTATTCTTAACTTTACTATCGAGGATACTGGTCTTGGGATGTCAGAAGAAACTCTTTCATCCTTGTTCTCCGACTATGTTCAGGCAGACTCCACCGTTGTAAGAAAGTTCGGAGGCACAGGTCTTGGGTTGAGCATTTCCAAAAAACTTGCTGATCTGATGGGAGGCACTATCACTGTGACATCTGAACGTGGTAAGGGAAGCAGGTTTACAGCATCAATTCCTTTTTCGTTAAGTCAGAAATTTGTTCCTGCAACTCCGGTTCAGCAGAGCGGACTGGTGCTGGTGGTGACGAACGAAAATAAAGGGGGCGAAATTATAGCAGGTATTCTTTCGGTTATGGGATACACTCCGGTTGTTGTATATAATGCCGCGAATGCACTGGTTCGCCTCACAAGATTCAATCATGATGGCAGGAACTTTGCTTTCATACTTTGCAATTATAATTTACCCGGATATGACGGTCTTTCACTACTGAAGCAGATAAAGGAAAATTATTCATCGCATCCACCGCTTTTTCTCCTGATTGGAAGGAAAAAATTAGCTGCGTTGAAGACAAAAATTGCAGCAGCTAAAATAGTACCGCTGGCAAAACCGTTTTGCAACCGGACGATAAAACAGATAATTGATATACTGCATCCGGTTGAGAAACCGCCTGTGAGTAAAACAGTTTCAGAAAATCTGCGTAAACTAAAAATTCTCATCGCGGATGATAACAGGATTAACCGTACTGTGTTGATTGGTTTTCTGCAGAAACTTGGTCATGAAGTTTCTGAATCCTCAGACGGACGAGAAGCGCTTGACAGTTATCTGGCAGCTTCATACGATATGATTATGCTCGATTGTCAGATGCCTGTTATGGACGGTTATGAGGTAAGCAGAAGAATAAGGGAGTACGAAAAAGAAAGCGGAAAACGGATTCCGCTCATTGGTGTAACGGCAAATAACAGTCATGATGAAAAGGAAAGATGTCTTGCCGCGGGCATGGATGACTTTTTGGTGAAACCATTTGAAATTGCGGATCTGAGAAGAACGGTAGAACTTAATACCGTGCAAAGTCAGGTTGATGAATACAGTGACAGCGGATTTGAGGTTAATAACCAGCAGATAAAATCGCTTCGTGATTCGCTCGATGCTGAAACGGTGGATGAGCTGCTTGAACTTTTTCTGAGTGACTTTCAGAATTATCTTGGCACTTTGTCTGTTCGTATAGAAGCAGGTAATTTTAAGGGGTTGTCCGCTGAATCACATACTATAAAGTCCGGATGTGCAAATATCGGAGCTGAAAAGCTAAGAAAATTGGTGTTTAAGCTGGAGCAGGAAAGCGAGAAATCTACTCAGGATGAGGTTCGGGCTCAGTTTAATAAACTGGCAGATGAGTATATATTCGTAAAAGAGAAAATCAGGAACCATATCTCAACCGGGAATTAATTTATTCAGAGCAGGGGAATGATTTCGTTTCGGAGTGTTTATTATCTGAACACTTCAGCGCCGGCCTAAACCAACTTGATTTCTTTCTTCACATCAGTTCTTCTTTTGATTAAATAACTGGATGCAAACTCAGGATTCCCGTTTATGTTTTACCGATTAGGTTAGAAATCTTCTTCCTGACTTCTGCCATTGAATATGACTCATTTTTTTTCAGAATCGGCAAAATGGGCTTAGAATTTATTTCTGGCAGAGAATATATCCTGACTTCTGCCAAAATCTGACCAAATCGTAAAAATCTTCGAATACGATCTAAAAACACAGATTTTTTCATAAATTGTCATACTAATTTTAGTGATAAATTGTGGAAAAAATAAGTTGAGTCAGACCCTTATCGCTGACGATGCAATTTGGAAAAAGGAAATTCCGGATA
>BTUV01000033.1:0-26891 GCA_045863035.1 Ignavibacteriales bacterium
TTTTTAATTCTTAATTCTTCACTGATTCCCGGGGGCTTCGGAATTGTTCATTGCACATTCTTAATTTTTAACTCTTAATTCTTCATCTCAGAAGTATAACAATTACAAGTAAAGAGATTTAGAAGATCATTATTGAGGATACAGCAGCAGGGCAAACTTTCCGCAAACATTCTGGAACAAGCCGGGATTCTAAGCCGAAATTGTCATTTCTGAAATAAAATGCGTCATACTGATTGGCAGAAGTCAGGAAGAATTACTTTATTTCTCATGTTGGATAAGTCAAAATTATTAATTGCTCAAATGAGTTTCTCGGTAATAGCAGTATGATTTGGTTGCCGCAGAGCTATTACAATAATCCCAAAATGGTTGCCAACTGATCTAGGAATTGTATGAAAGAAATCTTTATCAGTCGTCACAAAAAGCGCGTTTTCTTTCTGCGCAAGGATGAATAAATCTCGATCTTCCAGACCTTCATCAGTACTATTACGAACATCAAACACTGTATAACCAGAATTGGTTAAAAACTTAACACAACTTAGGGGGATATTCTGGTCAACAAAAAATTTCAAGTATGTATTTGATCTTAGTTAAAATTGTCAAACTTTGTCATGCGACTGCCAAATGCTAATGCTGCTTTAATATCTTCCTCCTGAAGATTTTGATATTCCCTAAGAAGATCTTCCACTGAATCGCCTGAAGCAAGACTGCTTAATATCTGATGCACAGGAATTCTGGTTCCCTTAATCACAGGTTTTCCGTGACAAATATTTGGATTAATTATTACGCGCTCTTCCATTCTTTCTCCCTAATAATCATTAAAATTATACAACCTTTTTATTTTTTACAAGTGGCAAAATTAGGAACAATGATATAATATCCTCACTCATACCTCTTTTTCCCTTTCCACAATGCTTTCAGGCGGTCTTTAAGGGATTTTTCCTGCCCCTCTTCTTTCGGAAAATAAAACTGACTTCCAATCAGATCTTTAGGCAGATAATCTTCTGACAAAAACCCATTCGGGAAGTCATGCGGGTAGCGGTAACCCTTGCCGTAACCCTCACTTTTCATATACTGTGTTACACCATTTCGCAAATTAAACGGCACGGGCTTGTCTCCGGTCTTGCGAATTGTATCAGCGGCTTTCTCAATTGCCAGATACGAAGCATTAGATTTTGAAGATGAAGCCAGATACGCTGCTGTCTGGGCAAGAACTATTCTTCCCTCCGGCATCCCGATTTTTTCGATTGCATTAAAGCAGGCAACCGCAAGAAGCAATGCATTAGGCGAAGCATTACCAATATCTTCTGATGCAAAAACAATCATTCTGCGTGCAATAAAAAGAGGGTCTTCTCCCCCTTCAATCATTCTTGCCATCCAGTAGAGTGCAGCATCCGGATCACTTCCCCGCATACTTTTAATGAAAGCAGAAATCAGATTATAATGTCCTTCACCTCTTTTATCATACAGCGTATTCTTCTGCTGAAGAACATTCTCGATGATCTGCTGTGTGATTTCTGTTTTACCTTCATGCACTGCATACTCAGCGGATGATTCAAGAAGATTCAGCAATGTTCTTGCATCCCCCCCCGATACAAACAAAAAATAATCTTCATCAGCCAGGGTAATTTTATTTCCGGTTATCAGGGAATCTTCTTTTACCGCGCGGTGAAGTATGAAACGTAATTCTTCTTCACTCAGACTATGGAGCATAAAAATACGCATCCGGGAACGGAGCGCGGGAATAACCTCAAAGGAAGGATTTTCGGTGGTTGCGCCAATCAGAATAATGATTCCCTGCTCAACCGGATTAAGCAGAGCATCCTGCTGTGCTTTATTAAAACGGTGTATTTCATCTATAAAAAGGATTGTGCCTTTCCCCTGCCTGCGGCTGTCAACTGCCTTTTCAATAATTTCGCGTATATCCTTAACTCCTGAAGATACTGCATTGAGCTGATAGAATATATATCCTGACGCAGCCGCGGCAAGTTTCGCGATAGTGGTTTTTCCCGTTCCGGGAGGTCCCCATAAAATAAATGAATAAAGTTTTCCGCTTTCAAAAAGGATACGGAGTGGTTTCCCTTCACCGAGGAGATGCTGTTGACCGGCAATAAGATTAATTGAGTCTGGACGGAGACGCTCAGGCAGCGGCTGCTTTATCTGCTCCATCATAGATGCATTACTTTTCAGTTTTAATGATCAGAAGCTGTTCTCCCGGCTTTAGCATAGAATATTTTTCCCGTGCAATTTTTTCCATTTTGAAGGGAATTTTCTGTGTAACAGAATCAATTTCTCCTTCAAGCAGTTGGTTTGCGTGTTCAACAGAATCCAGTACTGCATTCAGAGAATCATTTTTTGCCGCTGCTTCTGAATAATCTATATATCCTTTATCCCAAAAAAGGATTATCCCTGAAAATATTACTATAATTAAGAAATAAATTAGTAGCGAGCTGCTTTTCATTTTCGGCTTACTTTAATAATCTGCTCAATTAGCGCCAAAAACGAATACCCTTTTGCCAGCGCCATTTTAGGGAGAAGACTTGTTGCTGTCATACCGGGCAGTGAGTTCATCTCAAGGCAGGAAAATCTTCCATCCGGCGTTAACCTGAAATCGGCTCTGCCATACCCTCTGCAGCCGAGCGCATGAAATGCTTTTATACCTGCTTCAATAATTTGAGCGGACAAGCCGGAAGGTAAATCTGCCGGACAAAAATAATCAGTCATTCCCTTTGTATATTTGCACTCATAATCATACAACTCATGCTTCGGCTTAATTTCAACCACTGGAAGTTCCCACCCCTCAACAATACCAACGGTAAGCTCTCTGCCAGGTATAAATTCTTCAAATAATACTTTTGATGAAAACTGTCCGGCAAGTTTAAATGCTTCATTCAATTCTTCCGGTTTAACGCAAATGGTAAGCCCGACTGTAGAGCCCTGATCGTTAGGTTTTACAACCACAGGATACCCGGTTATCTGTTCAACGAGGCGGTGAATGTCAGTGGCTGTGTCATCAGATGAAATACAAAATCCTTTTGGCACGTCAATCCCCGCAACACTTTGCATAACTGATTTTGCGATATGTTTATCCATCGAAAGCGCGGAAGCCATTACACCGGAGCCGGTATAAGGAATTTGTTTCAGTTCAAGCAGTGACTGAATAACTCCGTCTTCGCCGTTATGACCATGAAGTCCGATAAATGCAATATCAAAACCGGCTTTGTCTAAAGTAGCGACTGCCGGTATATAATTCAAAGCGCTGAACACTTCTGATTCTGCATTGTTAAAATATTCACCTGCATCCTCTATGAAAGGAGAGTCAAGCGCGGGGTCAAACAAAGTTACTTCATGCCCTCCCTGTTTCAGTGTATCATAGACTGCTGAAGAGGTACGTTTTGCTATTTCACGTTCTTCGGAAGAACCACCGCTGATAATTAAAATTTTCAATCTCTAAAACCTGTTTTTTGGGTGGAGTGATATACCATATACTTCCTCTGCAATTTGATAAAGTTCTTTCAGCTTTTTCTTTTTTAACGGAATATATCCCCCCATAGGAACAAGAATACTCATTATCCTGGCGTAATGCTCAAGTTTTTCCATTCTGTTGTAGGCCGCATCCGGTGTTTTTCCGATTGCAACCGCCCCGTGGTTCTGCAGGAGAAACACATTTGCAAACTCTATATATGGATTAAGACTCTCCGGGAGAGAAGAAGTTGATGGTGTTGCATATTTGCAAAGAGGAATTCTGCCCAACGATAAAACCACCTCCGGGTAAACCGGCACATCAAGCGTGAAGCCAGATGCAGTAAATGCAGTTGCGTGCACCGGATGCGCATGAACAACCGCGCCGATTTCCGGTCTGGCCAGATAAATTGCGGCATGAATTTTTGATTCTGTCGAGCCCTTTTTCCCCGAGGAGAGAGGATTGCAATGTAGATCAAGCTTTACGATATCCTTTGAGGAAAGTGAATCTTTTCTGACTCCTGAGGAAGTGATGTAAAAAGATTCAGCATCAGACCTAACCGAGATATTTCCGTCTGTAGCTGCCACCATTCCTGCACGCTGCAGGAGTTTGCCAATTCTGATTATTTCATCTGCGGCGGACATAGCTGTTCCAGTTCTTCCATGAGCCGCATATTAATCAGCCCATCAACACCGGTCACGAGAGGATCCTGTGCTTTGAGGAATGACTCATTAACACTCTTAAATAGCCGCAGGAATTTATTCGCCCTTTTTCTGAAAGCTTTTTTCACTTCTCCGTCAATCAGGATAGTCATTTTAGCTGATGCAAAGCGTGATGCAACCAGATTATCAATATATATAGTGCCTTTGCTTCCGATGACCTCAATGCGGTTCGAGGCCTTGGGGGTTGAATACGAAACCTGAAAAAAAGCATATCCGTTCCCCTGCGTCATAAGTGTTCCGGCAAAAAAGTCTTCAACGCCCCCCTTGTAAACAAGATTGTCAGAAACTGCATTAACCGGCCGAAGTTCTCCCCCGATGAAGCGGCAAAGGTCAATCATGTGTGTTCCGACATCACGTATAGCGCCTCCGCCGGCAAGTTTTTTATTATAACGAAAATTATCTCTGTCTGCTAATAAAAAATTACACTCAGCTCTTATACTTATTACCCGCCCGATTACATGATTATCAACCAGTTCCTTCAGCTTTGTGATAAGCGGATGGAAACGATAAACGTAACTTACGGCAAGTTTCGAACCGCTTTTTTTGCATGCCTCAACCATTTCTTCTGCCTGAGAAGAAGTAATTGAGAGGGGTTTTTCACAAAGAATGTGTTTACCGGCTTTTGCTGCCGCAAGAACCTGATGATAATGATCGCTATTGGCGCCAGCTATATATACGGCATCAATACCTGACTTCAAGAACTCATTAAAATCTGAAGTCGCGACTTTTGCCCCTGCCTTTTCTGCAACATGGCGCGCTCTGGAAAGATTGGAACTGTAAACCGCATCAAGCTTTGCCCTCCGTATCAGGTTTATGGCAGGCAGCAGAGAAGATTCAGTGAATTTTCCGCAGCCGGCAACGCCCCAGTGCAGCTTTTTCTTCCTTCTGATTTTATCTAATATCATTTATCCGGCTATAAAATAGTATTGTTTATGTAGTTTAAGTTTCTCCATCAGCAGATTGATTGGTTTTGCATTCTGCATGATGTAAAAGTGAATACTCGGCACTCCTTTATCAAGCAGGTCAATTACCTGTTTTGCTGCCCAGTTCACTCCGATCTCCATCACCTGATCATTATTTTTTGCTTCCATCACCTCTCCGGTTAAATCAGCCGGAAGATTGATAAAGAAATTACGGGGAATGTTGGTCAAGTGAGATTTTGCTGTAATAATTTTCAGCCCCGGTATAATCGGAACGTTAACACCGCCGGCCACACAGTTCTCTTTATAATTGAAATATGCAGAGTTTTCAAAAAACATCTGCGTGACAATATAATCTGCCCCCGCATCAATTTTCTGCCGGGTATATACAATATCAGTTTTCAGGTTTGGCGATTCAAAATGCTTCTCAGGGTAACCGCTTACACCTATGCAAAAACTTGTCGGTTTTGCGTCGAGCAGATTTTCCTCAAGGAACTTACCTGAATTCATGGAAGCAATCTGGGTTACCAGGTCAACTGCATAATTGTTTGCTGACCGCCCCGCGGGAACAGGTTTCTGAAATCCGTTGTCATCCCCTCTTATGGCAAGAACGTTATCAATACCAAGATAGCTCAGTTCAATCAGAAAATCTTCAGTTTCTTCTCTGGTAAAGTTCTTGCATAGTATATGCGGGACAGCATCAATGTTGTATTTATTCTGTATAAGAGCACAAATACCCAGAGTGCCTGGTCTTTTTCTTTTCACCCGTTTTTCAATACCTGACCTGGTTTCAACATATTCTATTTCTGCTGAATGACTGGTGATATCAATAAACGGAGGTCTGAATTTTGATATTTCCTCAATTACTGCCAGAAGACTTTTAATGTCTCCGCCTCTTTTGGGCGGTATAATCTCAAAGCTTATAAAAGGTTCTTTTGCTCTTTCTAAATGTTCGGTAACCTTCATTATCCTCAAATCTTAAATTATTGCCCCCAAATTTAACATATTCCCCTTTCACTCAATAAAGCAATATTAGTCTCCCTTAAATTGGAATGAGCACCCCGCAGCCAAAAGGTCAGATTATTATGGAAATGGAAAAACCCGTTGGTGTGTTAAATTTCGGTATGAAAATAGCAGTTTTACTTAGCGGAGGGGTTGACAGCTCTGTAGCCCTCCGTCTTCTTAAAGAGCAGGGACATCAGATAACCGCATTTTACCTAAAAATCTGGCTGCAGGATGAGTTCTCCTTTCTTGGCAACTGCCCATGGGATGAGGATATTCAGTATGCCAAAGATGTCTGTGAGCAGGCAGATGTGCCATTTGAAACAATGACCATGCAATCAGAATACTGGGAGCATGTGGTAGCTTATACCATTTCAGAAATCAAAGCAGGAAGAACTCCGAACCCTGATATCTTTTGTAACAGTCTTATAAAGTTTGGGAAGTTCATTGATAAAATTGACCCTTCCTTTGAGAAAGTAGCATCCGGACACTACGCCCGGACGGAGATCAATGACGGGAGGGCGCTGCTTAAAACCTCCCCTGATGCAATTAAGGACCAAACCTACTTTTTGGCGTATCTGAATCAGACTCAGCTTAGCAGAGCCCTTTTTCCCATCGGCGCTTTTACCAAGAAGGAAATTCGTCGGCTTGCCCGGGATTATAATTTACCCAATATGTCCAGAAAAGACAGCCAGGGGATATGTTTTCTCGGTAAAATTAAGTTTCGCGATTTTATAAAACACCATTTGGGAGATACTCCCGGTGATATTATTGATATCAACTCAAATAAAAAACTCGGCAACCACAACGGTTATTACTATTATACCATCGGTCAAAGGTCCGGGCTTGGCTTGAGCGGAGGACCCTGGTACGTGGTACGCAAGGACACGGTGAATAATACGATATACGTCTCAGGAACCGAAGAACTTATAAAAAAAGAGCGGGATACTTTTGTTGTTGAGAATATGAACATAATCTCCCGCGACTGGTCTGGCGCTTTAAAAGAGGAAGGATTACGGGTTAAAATCAGGCATGGTGCCAGAACATTCGGTGCTCAGGTGACTGATGTAAACAGTGGTATATATACCGTCAGAATTGACAGCCGCGAAAAAGGAATAGCCCCCGGTCAGTTTGCAGTCTTTTATCTTAACGACACTTGTCTGGGCGGAGGTGTCATCTCCGAAAAAACTTTTTAACAAGCGCTACGGTATAAGCCGCAGCAGATTTTTATTTTTTGAGAATGAAGCTTTGTCCGTCTTTACTGTCATATACTTCCCTGCGAGCCAGTGTGATGTTAAATTCTTATAATGATTTGACATACTGTTTCCGCTCTGTCCGCCGGTGGTGATATAATAAAACTGATCGGGCTGAGAGAAATCACAAATAAATCTCATTGATGGACCAACCAGATTTTCGAATTCTTTAACTTTGCCGAACGAGTCGTGCTGATAGAAAGGGTATTCAGAAAGATTAAGCGTAGTGCCGTCACCGCCGAGAGGATGGGGTCCGTCATTTATATAACGATCAAGTAACTCGCTATTTCCTGAAAAGAAATGTTTAAGCGTGAGTGTATGGACCACACCCCATTGCCAGCCGGAGATGTTCTCACCGTAGCGGTTTTCAAGCCAGTTAAGTGCATCATTAAGACTTTTGCGGATGATATCATCCCTGTTCTCAATCTGCGGGGTTGATATGTCATCAAAAACCGGAGCCGCCGGATTGTTTATTAATTGAAAAATAATTTTAAGCGGAACATTCGCAATGCGCGCATACTGATTCAAGAGCTCAGAACCAAGTTCGTCTTTGAGTGTGTTTTCAAAAAACTTGTAGAGAAAAACCGAATAGACAGCCGGAGTCTGGCTCTGCGGTTCAAATGAATAGTCCCAGGCCTCCAGAAGCACCAGAGACTCCTTCAGATTTATATCCTGAACCTTAACATCATTAAATGCAGCTAAGATATATGGCGTCACTTTTTCAGCGTAAAAAGAGACCCTGTCATACTGGTAGTTCATAAAGTCCTGCGCACTGTGCTTATCCTTCTCGGTAAGCAGGCGGTTTATCCTTTCAATGCGGCTGCTCGGTTCCCACAATGTTGAAATGTAATAAGGAGTTGCCTTTGTTCTATTATTTGCAGTGGCTATATACCCCTGAGAGTTGTTAACCGCGAAGGGAAGGTCAGCGAATGGAATATATCCGTTCCACCGGGTTTTTCCGGTAGTACCATCAAGAATCATTCTTGGATCTCCCCCTCCTCTCACAGGAATACCAGCCCCGGTGTAATATGCAATGTTTCCCTTTCGGTCACCATAGACAAAGTTTTGTCCGGGTACCTTAAATAATGAGACTGCATTTCTGAATTCATTCAGGTTGCCGGCTTTATTCAGTTTGTAAGCGGCTAAATATTCATCGGAAATGTCGTTGCCTGTCCATTTCATGGCAATCTCTCTGTCCACAGACAGCTCAGATGAATCAGCAGTATGCGGATGCACTGCTGAGACAACCGGACCGAATTCAGTAATATATATACGGAGAAGCTCTGGCTCCTGGTCTTTTACTTTTATTTCAGTATCAATCACGGTAAGGGCTGAGGTATCTCCGTCAATCACATATCCTTTTCTGTCCTTAGTGAGTTGCACAGAGTAAAAATCTGCATCATCAGCCATTACATTAGTCAGTCCCCAGGCAATTGAATCATTTTTACCAATCACAACAGCCGGAATACCCGCAAGCGTAACACCTGATACATTCAAGGAACCCGCCCTGATCACAGCCAAATACCATTTACCCGGCTGCTGATGGCTCAGATGTGGGTCGCTTGCCAAAATTGCCGCGCCTGACGCTGACCGTGAGGGAGCCACTACCCAGTTATTTGAACCCGCCTGACTTCCTGTTATTCCGACAAACTCTTTATAATCTTTTACCACATCAAAAAAAGCGAAGTTGTGACCTGATGAAGAATGTATATTAAAAGAGCTTAACATTGGTGCATCTTCAGGAAAAGACGGAATGACATCGTTACGTTTTTGCTCACCGGCTTTTTCAATAACTCTCGTAAGTGCTATATCCTGCCACCAGGCGATATTCAGTTCCCAAGCCATCATGCGCATCATGATTATACTATGAAGCGGCTGCCACTCCTCTGGTAAATAACCTAATATATCAAACTCAACGGGGAGACGGCTTGAATTCAGGCGAAGATAAGTATTAACTCCTTCCGAATATGCTTCAAGCATCTTTCTGGTTTCATCGGGCGTCTGGTCAAGAATTTTGCGCGCGGTACGTTCAATCCCAACGGTTCTGAAAAGCTTATCAAATCTTAGTGTTTTTTCTCCGAGTATTTCACTCAGCCGCCCAAGACCCGCTCTGCGACCGAGTTCCATTTGAAACAAACGTTCCTGTGCATGAAGATAACCAAGTGCATAAGCTGCATCAGTTTCATCAGAGGCCTCTATATATGGAATACCAAGAGAATCAAACCAGATTTGAGTTTCCCCCTTTAGCCCTTGTGCCTGAACCGTGCCGGAGTAAGAAGGGACTGACTGCTCGAGAATTCCACGAACAATAAATATACCGGGAATAATCAGCAGAACTGCAACAATCAGAATTATTAATAAAACCCGCAGCAGTTTCTGCATCAGCAGTCAGTCCTTGATATTAATTAACTATTCTGAAATCTATCGAAATAAGCAGCAATACTGCTATATGCCTTCTCAAGTATCTGTTCATTCGGAAGGAATACAACCCTGAAGTGCTGAGTTCCTGGTACCTGTCCGAAACCGCTGCCTGGCACAACTACCACTCCCGTCTCCTTGATAAGACCGGAAACAAATTCGGAATCTGGTTTTGTCGTTTCAAGTTTCGGGAATGCATAAAATGCACCTTCGGGAGCGACACAAGATATTCCTTTAATGCTGTTCAGCATAGATACCGTAAGGTCTCTTCTGCGGGTGAGCTTTTCCATTGCCGCGGCAATATGGCTCTGATCACCCAGCAAAGCTGAATGAATTCCATACTGCTCCGGGTGATTTGCACTCAGACGGGCGCGCAGTATTTTATTAATCGCTTCGATATACTCAGCAAGCAGTGATTTTTCTCCGCTGATAATTCCCCACCCGATTCTGAACCCGGGCACAAAATAATTTTTCGAAAGTCCGCCAAAGGTAATGCAGGGAACTTCCTTATCAAGTGAGGCAATGGAGACATGATGTTTTCCGTCATAGAGCAGTTTATCATATATCTCATCGGCAAAAATCACCAGATTATGCTCTTTGGCAATCTTAATAATTTCGCGCAGTATATCTTCAGTATATAACGAACCGGTCGGATTATTCGGATTAATCAGAACAATGGCTCTGGTTTTACTGTTTACTTTCGAACGAATGTCATCAAGATTTGGCTGCCAGCCGTTGCTTTCATCAAGATAATAGGGATTTTCAATGGCTCTCAGCTTGCTTGCAATAGCAGTATAAAGGGGATAGCCCGGGGTGGGGGTGAGAACGTTTTCGTCATCATTCACCAGTGCAGTCAGACATACTTCAATTGCTTCGCTGGCTCCGTGTGTTACAAAAATATCATGGATATTGCTGATTCCTTTACGTTCCGCTTCTTTTTCAATGGCATCAACGGCCGCTTTGATTCCTGATGAGGGAGCATATCCGTTTTTATTACCGAGCATTGCTTTGTATGTATCTTCAACCAGATGTTTCGGCGGAGCAAAATCATAAAGGTTCGGGTCACCTATATTCAGATAAAGCATTTCCTTGCCGGATTTAGCAACTTGATTGGCGAGGACGACTATATCGCGAACTGCATAGGTTATATTTTCTGTCCTGACTGCTGGTTTTATTGTTTTACTGTTCATATATATCTCCTGAAAAGATTTTTAATCAGTCCGCTGCCGTCCGGCAGATTTATTCTTCATAATTTCAAAAAGAAGAATTCCGGTGGCCACGGAAACATTTAATGATTGTATTTTTCCCCTCATTGGTATTTTTACTCTGAAATCACTCATCTGAAGGAGGAGCCGTCTGACACCTTTTTCCTCATTCCCCATGATGAACGCAATTTTGCCTGAATAATCAAGCTCTGAGTAGTCCCTGCTTTCATCGAGTGAAGAAGCGCCAATCCAGTAACCGATTTCCTTCAGCTTTTTTATATACTCAGCAAGATTACGCACCGCGCAAACCTGCAGGTGATTAAGCGCCCCTGCTGAAACTTTGGAAACAGTTTCATTCAGAGGAGCGGAGTTAAACTTTGTGGTAATGACCATTTTTACCCCCGCGCATTCCGCGGTTCTGAGTATTGCTCCAAGATTATGCGTATCTTGGATTGAGTCAAGCAGAATTATCACGTCATCCTGTCTTTTGGAAAGCAACTCAAGACATTCATCTTCGTCAATCAGACGTTTTTCAGGAGTAAGCGCAACTACCCCCTGATGATTTCCCTCACCCGCCAATTTCTTAAACTTATCCTGATGCAGCTCCTGCCAGGGAAGTTTTTGTCTGATGACTATCCCCTTTAGTTCATCAATCACATCACCTTTAACGCCTCTCTGGAAATAGATTTTCAGTATATCCTGATTGGACTTTAAAAGTTCAAGTACCGGTTTTCTGCCGAAAAATTTTGGCATTACTTTCCTTTTTTAACCTTGGCTTTTTTTGCTGACATCCCCTTATACTGTTCAAGCAAAGAACCAAGCGAAGGAGCCGGCTTCATCATCACAAAAAGAATTCCGCCGCAGAGTATTAATCCGAGCGAGATTAACTGTGCCTCAGAAAGACCAAACATAAGACGCGGGTTAAGCCGGATGAATTCAACCAAAAATCTGAATAAGCCCGAAAAAATGAGATATATACCAAAGACCTGTCCGGTTTTCCAGTCCTTTTTTAACAGAAACCGCAGGAAGAAAAAGAGAGCGGCGGCGGCTAAAAATTCATAAATGGGAGTCGGGTGCAGAGGCGTATCATTCGGTACTAAACCGTTCGGAAAGCCCGCGGCAATATCCGAACCGGCGAACATATCAATCGGTTTTACAATGCCATTCTCATAATTAACGCCCCAGGGGAGCGATGTCGGGATGCCATAGTCTCCGTCACCTGCAAGATGGCAGCCGATTCTGCCAATACCATAAGCAAGGGCCAATGAAGGGCTCGTAATATCAGCTACATAAAAGAAATTGATTTTAGTTTTCCGGGTATATACAACAATTGCGACAGAAGCGAGTATCAGACCTCCGTAAAAGGTAAGCCCGCCGGGTGAAACCGCCATTTCAACGGGGTCATTAATAAAGGCATGCCAGTTTTCAACTAAGTGAAGCAGCTTGCTTCCGATAATTCCGAAAATAATTGCAATAAGAGTTATTTCAGTAGCGTAGGCCTTATCAAGCCCGCGCTTTTCATAATCATAATTTAGTATCAGATTCGCCGTAATAAATGCAATGCCCAGCATAAGTCCGTAGCTGTAAACGGTGAAAGGACCAATACTGAATAATTCAGGTAACATAAAAAAGAAACTCCTCAGCCAAAAGTAAATTGTGAGCTATCCGTTTCAAACTGACAGAAAATTCTGTCCTCCCCATCATTTCCGGAGGAAGTTGAACGGATTTCAATGGATTTATTATATATATTAAACGCAACCAGCGCGCTGTTAACAGTGCCGTCCTGTTTAACGACATTCACCGTGAAATCTCCGAATAATTCTTCAAACCGGAGAAATGATACGGCAGAATAAGAATTTGTATAATAGCTGTTATTAGTACTCAGCCCCAGCAGATTAACGGTAATATGGTCTCTCTGCCTTTTAACCTTAGTGGTGATCGAATAATTTAGCTGCGAAAAAAGCCGGTACGTGCTCAGCGCAACTGTATAAAACTGTTTTCCGGTAACCTTATCAAAACTAAAGTAAAACCGGACAAGATACTCAAGATTCGTTTTGCCGAATCGCTTTCTGTCCTCAATCAAAGCGGATTTCCTGGATTCAATATCCGGAGCTTCCTTTTTTGACTTTATCGCTGTTTTTGCTTTTGGTTTCTTCTTCTCTATAACAACTGCTGATTTAGCCATGCAGATTCTTACTGATAAAAGTTACAATCTGATTCTGAGGAATTATTTCCTGAGAACTGTTCTTCATATTTTTTATGGTACAGTTCCCCTCCTTTGATTCATCCCCGCCAAGTATAACGACAAAAGACACCTCCAGCTTATTTGCCTCACGCATCTGAGCTTTCATGCTGCGGCCAAGTATGTCCATCTCCACCGAAAAACCCTCTTCACGCAGCTCTTCTGATACTCTAAATGAACCTGCAGCGTTATCACGCTGCAAATTGGCGATATATACCGCCGGACGAGAAGCGTCCTCGAATACAATACCCTCATTCTTTGCCGCCAGAAGAATTCTTTCAACACCTGCAGCAAACCCGACACCCGGAACGGCTGGTCCGCCCAAATCGCTCACCAGATTATCGTATCTTCCGCCACCGCAAAGCGCACTCTGTGAACCGACTTTACCACTGACTATTTCGAAAGTGGTTTTGGTATAATAATCCAGTCCGCGAACAAGCTGATAATCGGGTTGATACGAAATTCCTCTTGAGGAAAGCATTTCCTCAACCAGGTTAAACTCAGCCCGGCTTTCCTCGTCAAGATATTCGTAAAGAAGCGGTGCACCAGCCATAATTTTTTTATCCTGCTCCTCTTTACTGTCGAAGATACGGAGGATATTCGTATGAAACCGTTTCTGGCTTTCAGGGGAAAGTGAACTGAGGTGACCGGTCAAATAGTGGCGGAGTTTTTCCTTGTATGTCTCGCGCGCAGCAGAGGTTCCGAGTGAATTAATTTTTATTGTCAGGTCTTGTAATCCAATTTCTTTAAGGATTCCCGCGGCGGAAAGAATAATTTCACAATCAGAATAGGGGGAGCTGCTTCCAAGAATCTCTGCTCCGAACTGATGAAACTGCCTCAGCCGACCGGCCTGAGGACGCTCCTGACGGAACATCGGCGCGAAATAGAATAGTTTGGTTATCTGGCTCTGGCTGAACATCGAGTGCTCAATAAATGCTCTGACCACGGGTGCTGTCATTTCCGGTCGTAACGTAAGTAGGTCTTCCCCCTTATCACGAAAAGTGTACATCTCTTTGCTGACGATGTCAGTTTCTTCACCAATTCCGCGCGAAAAAAGTGAGGTTGATTCAAATACCGGGGTTCGTATTTCACGGAAATTATACCGGTTGAAAATCTTTCTTGAGAGTTCCTCAATCCGGTACCAGCCACCAATCTCATCCGGAAGAATATCTTTTGTGCCGGGTACTGCCTTAATTGACTTACTCATAAATCAAAAAACTTTGCTTCTTCTTCCGCAAAAACCGACCTGATCTCATCGGTGCTCGTTGCCAGACGCAGTTTTTCCCGGAATTGATCATTGGACATCATCCGTGAAACCCTGCTGAGTATCTTGATATTAAAGCTCACGTTATTTTCCTTCCCGACCATGAGCAAAACCAGATACACGGGCTGACCATCCAATGAGCTGTAATTAATCGGTTCATCTGATTTACCGAAAGCAATTATCAGATCTGTTACACTGTCAGTCTTGCCGTGCGGAATTGCAAAATTTTTGCCAACGCCGGTGCTCATTACTTTTTCTCTGTCAAAAACAGATTGCCTGACCTTCTGAAAATCAGTGACGCGGGGGTCATTCTCTATGAGTTTTAACATTGCATCAATAACCAGGTTTTTATCAGCTACCGGCAATTCAGTCGTAATCAGTTCGGGTGTCAGAAGTTCAGATATTCTCATGAGCACATTGGGTTTTAGGTTAGAATTTTTTAATAATTATAGGTGCAAGATACTCAATTTAAAACTTGGAAAAACGGGGTAAATCCCAAAAACTTGAGGGGGATATGAAGTAAAAAGCCGGAATTCTGCACATTTCAAGATTTATAATAAGCCGAATCCTGACCGCTTTTTTTGCCTGAAACTTCTGATAAAACGGGGACTTTTTAGGGGGTTGGAAACGTGATTCTGATTGCCCCGCCTTGTATCCAAAGAAGCTGCTTACTCTGCACCGCCGGACTCACCCTCAAATCCCCTCTCTGCTGTAAAACGTAATTCTAACTGTTTTCTGGCATGTGCAGCAACTCATAAATACTTTTTCTAAATCTGCACGGCAAGAAGGTAATTATAATGAGGAGGATTAACGGATCAGATTAAATACATTTGTATATACGACACTGTACTCTGACAAGCATCTCCATACTAATTTATTCTCTCCGGAGTAATTCCCCCCTTAATGAGAAAATTATTACTTTACCTTAATAATGCAATATCCAAAAAATAGAAGTGAGTCAGTGCAACATCCTATGGGAAATTAGCAGCAGTTTGGGGATATTTCACGCTGCCGGTGAATCATTCAGCACACCCGGCAACCTCTCCCCATTCCCGTTAAAACCATCAAAGGAAATCACTCGAAGTTAATTAAAATCACAACTCCGCACAGAAGTTTAATTGCATGCAAAAATCCCTTTTCATCTTTTCTCCCCCTTAAATTGAACACTTGAGAATTACCAGCTATTATGCCGGTTTCATTCAAACCAGCAGCAGTAAATTTTATGAGAGCCACCAAATAAAACGCCGGACGAATTAACTCGAACCTTTTTTCAGTGCTTGACCCGGCATGCTAATTGGTTAATTGATTTGTTACCAGTTCAGGTTGTACCCGATATGCAGCGCTGCGATATAATAAACAGTAGCCGGCTTAAAAGTAATACCCTTCAATTCATTTTTCTTATCCAGGTTTATTTCACTGCCAATATTAAGCCAGGGATTGATGTATAAATCAATATCTTCCGATGGATACCACACGTAACCCGCTCTTACATTAGGGTATAGGGTTGAAAAAGTAACACTTTCACCGGAGAGACCTGACTCCACACTTTTATTATAGTAAAATACTGATGGGCCAAAATAAAATCCGGTCCGGTTTCTGCTGAAAAAATATTCCGCAAAAAACGCATAACTGGTTTTTAGCTGTAAATTCTTCCAGCCCCTCTCTTTATTGACTGAACTCATCATTGCATCCGGAAAATCAGAGGTGTAGATTGAAAACATAAATGCAGTGGCTGACAAATCTTCCGGAAGATATTTTACACTCAAGGAATATCCGCCTAATATAAAAGGCGCGGGGTCTAACTCCACCGAAAAAGAGCACTTCCCTGATTCATCCTGCGCGAACACCGTTGCAGTATAAAACACAACGGCAAATATGATTAAGAATTTTTTCATTGTTTTTCCTGTTACAGTTAATTGTAACTGCAAAAGTATAAGACAGATGAAAAGTATCCATTAACAAATGATAAAATGCAGAAATTATCTGGCCGTTTCTTTTCGTAACCTGCTCAGCGACACATTGGTTATGCCTAAATACGTTGCTATATCCGTATGAGGAATCAAATTTTCCAGCAGCGGATAGGTATTTCTAAAATTCAGTAATCGTTCTTTGGCAGTTAATGAAGCCATCCCTATTTCTTTTTCTGTTTTCCGCGCAAGTTCATTTCGTAAAACCTGATTTCCGAAATTCCTTATCTCAATGTTACTCACCATTAATTCGGCGAACTGATTAGCGTCAAGTGATACCAGTTCCGCTTTTGTTAATGTTTTTATATAAAAAAGAGATAATTGATTTCTTGAGCGGATTGTGTGAGGTGAGAGAACTGACTTTTCACCGAAAAAGGAGAGTGTTATTTCTTCTCCTTCAGGATTTATCAGATAGCTTTTACAAATTCCATTCAGCAAAAAATATTCTCTGTCATTGAACTTATCCTTCTCAACAAATGTCTGGCCGGGTTCATAACCTGCATATTCAAATAATGCCTCTATCTGGCTAAAGGAATGATCAGAGATACTGTATATTGAGTCAATTAATTCTTTAATCATAGCTGACTTTTCGGTTACTAATCAGGATATTCAGTTTCAGCACGGAACCGGTTATTTTTATTCTACGGTCATTCAAAGATAAAAAACCACAACACGCATTTCCACGGCACTGGAAACTGCTGCTGCAATCAGGAATGCGTTGATATAAGTGTTATCGTTAGCAGCAAAAAAAGAAACGGGAAACAAGGATAAAAACCTTTTCCGGCGAAAACCATTTTTTCATTTTCCATCCTTCAATTTTCATTTTTCATTTTTCCGTGCAATTTCCCCGATTTTTCCCTATATTTAAAATCTCAATTTTTTTGGGTAGCACTTGACGGGCGGGTACCCAACCCCGCCAGGGCCGGAAGGCAGCAACGGTCAGTATTTCGTCCGGGTAAGTGACTACCCTTTTTTTATTCGAATATCTTTACCGGAATAAGAAATTCCAGCGCTCCCCTTCCTCTTCCCGCCCTTGAAGGAAAAGAAATCCGCGCTATCATCGCTTTCTTGAATTCAACATGCAAATGTCCGCCAGTGGTCATATTCGAGAGATGGGTTGACATATCCGGTTCGTGACCAAAGAGCATAACCGAATTCACTCCGAATATATTTATCATTTCGCAAACGCTGTCAGTATCGGTATTACCGGCCAGCAGCCGGTCAAATACTATTGCAGATTTCACGCCAAATACATCGTGAACAATTTCCGCCGTCTCTTTTGCCCTGAGAAGGGGCGAAGATACAATCAGATCAGGCAGCGGAATTATTTTCTTCCAGTATTCTGCCGCTTTCTTAACCACCTTTTTTCCATGCGGAGTTAAACGGCGTTCAAAATCAGTGACGGAATATCCCCCTGACTCAGCTTCTCCGTGTCGTATTAAATAAACATTCATGAACAGTTCACTCCGAATGAGTTAATTATTGCTTCGTATATATCCTTATGTTTCTCATAAGAAAAAGACGGCACTTCAAATAATATCAGATACCTTTTATCAGAGCAGACTACCTCAAAGAATTGCATCTGCAACCGTTTCACCACCATACGGTCAGTCATTCTTACCAGAAATGGCTTTTCTACTCTGATATCAAGACTGTGGTTAAGGTGATTTTCGGCAGAGTCATCAATAGCTAATTCTATGACTGAAAAACTCGCTGCCTGACTGTCATTTACGTAAAGTGTACCCTGCCGCGGCTCTTTGATATATGCAGTTATAAAAATATCTCTGCGGATTTTCCATCCCTCCGGAACAAATATAGTGAATCCTTTCGGCTGCTCCGGCGGAGGTTTCTTAAATTTCTTCGCTGAATCCTCAGCAGACATCCAACCAGTCGAGCGAAGCGCGGTATTTTTGTCAAAGATCTGCCGGTCACTCACTTTCCCCTTAAATCCGGATATTCTTGCAACCACCATTGAATCAAAGTAACGGTATCTGCTCTGATAGGCCTGCGCGGTCTGATCATAAGTAAATATCTCCCCTTCGTAGGTGAAATCAGATTTTGCTTCCGTGCGGAATTTTGTCTTTATTGCCTGAAGCGAGATAGACTCTATATACTGCTCACGCTCTACCGTATTTTCTTTGTAATAAATAAATGACCGGAATGCCAAAGCATAGGTATCAAGATGATAGGTATATATATTCAGCCGCCGGACGATCAGGGTATCTTTCGTTCTGAAGCTTTCGGTCACCCGGAAATAAGGAATGGAATCAAGCTGACCGGTGAAGACGGAAAGATTTCCGTTAAGTGATTTGTCCAGCAGATAAAGATGCCCCAGGGAATCATATACCGCAAAACGGCTATATACCGGGTTCGGACTTTCAAGAACAACAAAATAAAACTTCAGACGGTTTTTTGCCGTAAGACTGTCAATAAAAAAGGTATTCCAATTCGTATTTACCGGAAGCGTGAGGTCAAACAGATTACCAAGCCGTTCATTAATTGCTTCATTACCTGCAGAGGCAGACTCAACAAGCTGCAACAAATCTTTGCCGGAGAACGGTTTGATATCCGACTCTGATGCGCAGCCGGAAAATGCAGCGGTAACCGCAATCAAGATAAGGACGGTCAGACCGTTAGACAGTTTCTTGAACAAATCAGTGAAAATGTTAATAAATGTAAAAGAAAATATATCACTTTTTTGGCTCAATCTGCGGGGGTAACTTCTTCTCAATTACCTGATTCCGGCTCTTCAGCGTCCATTTCGTCCAACAGTTCCGGGTGTTCATTATAATAACGGACAATCAGGTTCGCTCTTTTTTCTCCGACAACGGGTATCAGCCGTTCTATTCCGGCTCTTCGTATCTCATGAATACTTCCAAAACCGGATAAGAGCTTTGCGGCAACTGCATTGCCAATCCCCTTAATTTCATTTAATTCTGATGTGAAGGTACGCTTGCTTCTTCTTTCCCTGTGAAAAGTAATGGCAAACCGGTGGGCTTCGTCTCGCACCTGCTGAAGCAATTTCAATCCGGATGAAACTTTAGGGATATTCTCCGGCTCAGACGCTCCGGGTAAAAATACTTCCTCAAGCCGCTTTGCCAGACCTATTATGGAATAGTTTTCGAAACCAAGTTTATTCAACGCCTGAACCGCACTCGAAAGCTGCCCCTTTCCTCCGTCAACCATAATCAGGTCAGGAAGTTTCCCCCCTTCTTCTTTAAGCCGCTTATATCGCCGGGTGATGACCTCAAACATGCTCGCAAAGTCATCCGGTTCCCCCTCTGTTGTACGGATGATAAATTTACGGTAAAGACTTTTCTTTGGTTTCCCTTCAGTAAAAACTACCATGTTCGCTACAGTATCTGTCCCCTGAAGATTGGATATATCAAAGCACTCAATTTTACGCGGCAGCGTTTTGAGCCGTAAATCCCTCTGCAATGCTTTAACCGGATAAGGCAGATTACCCTCCTTCTTCATCCGCTGAAGCTGTATATCCTTTAGCTGCAGCACTGCATTTTCGCGGCATAGTTTTAGCAATGAGCTTAAATCACCCCGTTTGGGATAGTGGAATGATACTTTCTTCTCTGCTTTTTTCTTAAGCCATTCAAGAATCAGTTCTGCTTCGGGAGGTTCGGTTGCAAGTAAAATCTCATCCGGAATTTCGACCAACTCATCATAAAACTGCTTTATAACCGAAGCATATATATCCGGCTCCGTGTCATCCGGACTGATTGAGAGGCGAAGCTGTTTTTTACCAATCAGTTTTCCGCTTCGTAAATTAAATATCGTACAGGTTGCGTCCTTTCCTTCAAAAGCAACTCCTATAACATCCCGGTCTTCTTCATCAGTGCTTATAATTTTCTGCTTCTCAGAAATAGTTTCGAGTTTGTCAATCTTATCACGCAGCTCGGCAGCATATTCAAATCTCAGTTCTGCTGCTGCAGAGTTCATCTCAGCTTTAAGCTCTTTAATCAGGTCGGATGTTTTACCTGAAAGCAGTTTACCGACTTGTTGCACCATTTTTTTATAATCATCCGATGAAATCAAACCCTCGCATGGTCCGTCACATTTTTTTATGTGAAAGTCAAGACAGACTTTAAATTTCTTCTTCTCAATGCTTTGTTCATCAATCTGGAGGCGGCAGCTTCTTATTCTGAAGACCTGAGTAATCATCCGCAGCGCTGAACGCATCGCGCGCACTTCCGTATAAGGTCCATAATACTTTGAGCCATCTCTGATTATCCTTCTGGTCGGAAAAACCCTGGGGAAAAGTTCACTGGTTATGCGTATATATGGAAAGGATTTATCATCCTTCAGGAGGATATTATAACGTGGTTTGTATTGTTTGATGAAATTGTTTTCGAGGACGAGAGCTTCAATCTCGGAATCTGTTATGACAAGCTGCAGGTCATGAATCTTTTTAACCATAAGCCCTATGCGGACTGAGTGGTCCCCTTTCTGAAAATAAGAACGGACACGGTTCCTGAGATTCTTTGCCTTGCCTATATACAGATATTTTCCGGTCTCATCAAAAAACTGATAAACACCCGGATTATCGGGAAGGTTTTCCAGTTTTGTCTGAAGATCCGGATGCATTCCAGCCGGGGGTATTACCTGAATACGTAATTCTTCGGGATGACCACAATACCCGATTCTGACACAGTGAATTTTTTCCGGTCTTCAATAGGGTCAAATCCGATTTCGGTACCTTCGGGTATCACAACATTTTTATCAATGATTGCCCTGCGAATCTTAACCCGCCTTCCGATATTGCAACTGTTCATCACGATAGAGTCTGTTATATAAGAGTAAGAGTTCACCCTTACATTTGCACCGATAATTGAACGTTCAACCAGACCGCCGGATACAACTGTTCCGTCACAGAGCATCGAATTGAGTGTACGGCCTATTCTGTCCCCTTCGTGTGATACGGTTTTAGCAGGCGGATACTGATTCTGATAGGTGCGAATCGGCCAGTCATAATCATACAGGTTAAATTCAGGAACAACTGAAATCAAATCCATTGTTGCATCATAATATGACTCTATGGTTCCGATATCTTTCCAATACGGTTTCGATTTTTTATTTTCATCCACAAAATTGTATGCATAGACATCCATTCCGTTCTTAATCATATACGGAATAACATCCTGCCCAAAGTCATGATTCTTGATTTTCTTTGAAACCATATCATTCAAAACATCACGGAGCGCTGAGGTATTAAAAATATATATACCCATATTCACAAGAGACTGACCGGGGTTGTTAGGGTCTTCTGGCGGGTTTGCAGGTTTTTCAACAAACGCGCTAACCTTATTGTTTGCATCAATGCCTACAATACCGAAACGGCTTGCTTCATCCACGGGTACATTTATACTTGCCAGTGAAAGGTCGGCTTTTCGGTCGATGTGGTTTTGCAGCATCTTCAGATAGTCCATCTTGTAGATATGGTCACCGCTCAGCAGAAGGACCCACTTGCACTTACGGTCAGAGGAGAAAAGATTCATGTTCTGATAAATGGCGTTTGCAGTTCCGAGATACCAGTCTCCGTTTATTTTTCTCTGCGGGGGGACAGTAAAAACAAACTCACCAAGCTCCGGGTTAAAAATACTCCAGGCCTCGTAAATGTGCTGGTTAAGAGAGTCTGACTTATACTGCACGAGGATGTAAATCCTCCTGAGTCCGGAGTTCAGACAGTTAGAGAGGGCAAAGTCTATTATCCGGTATTTCCCTCCGAAGGGTACTGCCGGTTTACTTCTGTAGGCAGTTAACGGATAAAGCCGCTCTCCCTGCCCTCCGGCAAGTATCATCGTGATGGTATCTCTAAGGATTGCAGAACCTGGAAAAATCATATTCTAACTCCGGAATTATGTCCTAATTTGCCTGAAGATGCTTTATGCAAATTAACGTAAAAATATATTCAAAATGAAGCAATCATCGCAATTTTCAATGATTTTTTCTAAAAAAACGACTTAAAAACTAAAGGTAATTGTTTTAATCACTACTTCTGGTCATTATGCTATTTTCAAGGTTTCCTATTGGGGTTTAAACAGACGGAACCATGCTTTATGAAGGATATAACTTTGCCCGAAAACTGAAAATGGGGCAAGATTTACCCCCTCTCCTACGGCATTTTCATAGAATCTGAGCCACAGTTTTCGTAAATTTGTATTTTAAATTTTTTTTCGTGCGATGCAAATAGGTATAGTAGGACTTCAGAACAGCGGAAAGACCACCCTTTTTCAAACACTCACCGGACAGGTAACCGATAACCCAAAAGCCGACGGCTCAAGAGGTATTGTCAGGGTTCCGGACAAACGGCTTGACCTCCTGACTGAGATGTTTAATCCTCAGAAAACCGTCCAGGCAATTTTGGAATTTATTGATATTCCTGGCCTTCAGGTTGCTGATACAGGAAAGGTGAAAATCACTTCCGACTTTCTGAATAAAGTTAAAAATAATGATGCTCTGCTTCATGTGGTGCGGCAGTTTCAGAATGATGCGGTTCCGCACCCGGAGGATAGTATTGACCCGGTGCGAGATATTGAATTCCTGGAAACAGAATTCCTCCTGAACGATATGGCAATGATTGAAAACCGCCTGCAGAAAATTGAAAAAGACGTTCAGAAAACCAAGAGTGAACAGCTTGTGAGGGAGCTCCCGGTTTTTAAGAAGCTGATGGAACATATTTCAAATGAAGTTCCTCTTCGTCTTCTTGAACTGGATGAAAATGAACGGAAAGTTATTTCCGGTTATCAGTTCCTGACCATCAAACCGCTTATCATCGGTTTAAACTTAGATGAAAACTCGAAAGATAAAGCTGATACGCTGGTTTCTGAAATCACATCACGTTTTGAAAAGTCGCAATTAATAGTCATCCCTTTCTTCGCGCAATTCGAACTTGAGCTAGCAAATCTCTCTGAGGAAGAAGCATCAGTCTTCATGGAAGATATGGGAATAACAGAGTCAGCATTGACCCGCATCATCCGCAGGTCGTATGAACTGCTTGGCCTGCAATCATTCTTTACGGTGGGTGAAGATGAGTGCCGTGCGTGGACGATTAAAACAAATGACACTGCACAGGATGCAGCAGGTGTTATCCATACAGATTTTTATGCAAAGTTCATTCGCGCGGAAGTTGTGCATTATGAAGAACTATTAAAACATCAGACGTTCGCAAAATGCAAAGAGGCAGGAGTGTGGCGTCTTGAAGGTAAAGAATATATTGTTAAAGACGGAGATATATTAAACATCCGTCACAGCGGCTGATTTATATATACAAAAACGGTCGCGCGGCCCTAAGTCCGCCCGGCAGCGGCAAGAAAAATTTATTTAGTAAATAAGAAAGCTCAGAGTGAGTCACAAAAACAAGTTAAGAAACATAGCAATCATAGCCCACGTTGACCATGGTAAAACCACTTTGGTTGATCATATCCTGAAGCAAACAGGCGCTTTCAGGGACAATCAGCAGGTGGAAAAACGAATCATGGATTCAAACGATATTGAAAAAGAGCGCGGTATTACCATCCTCGCCAAGAATCTCAGCGTTCATTACAAAGATTTCAAAATTAACATAGTTGACACCCCCGGTCACGCAGACTTCGGCGGTGAGGTTGAACGCACACTGAAAATGGTTGACGGTGTTCTTCTTCTTGTTGATGCGGCTGAAGGTCCGCTCCCGCAGACAAAATTTGTATTAAAAAAATCACTCGACCTTGGTCTTAAACCGATTGTGGTCATTAATAAAATTGACCGTCATGATGCACGCCCCGATGAGGTGCTGAATGAGGTGTTCGACTTATTTGTATCACTTGGGGCAAATGACGAACAGCTTGACTTCCCTTTCGTCTATGCAATTGCAAAACAGGGAGTTGCAAAAGTTAATCTTTCCGACCCGTCAGAAAATCTCATCCCGCTGCTCGATATCATACTTGAAAAAATTCCTGCCCCTCAGGTTGATGAAGATGAACCATTCAGAATGTTAATCTCCGCGATTGATTATAATGATTACCTCGGCAGAATAGGCATTGGTAAACTCCACTACGGTAAAGTAAAAGTCGGTGATGACACCATACTCATTCCTCACGAAGGTCCACAGCAAAAGGTACGTATTTCAAAACTCTATGTATATGACAATATCAAACGTGTTGAAGCCGCAGAAGCGTATGCAGGTGATATTGTCGCCGTAGCAGGTATGGAAGACATTGACATTGGTGATACCTTGGCAAGTCCCCTCAAGCCGATTGCTATTCCTTCCGTTGCCATTGAAGAGCCGCGTATCTCAATGAATTTTATTGTGAACAACTCTCCGTTTGCAGGTCTCGAAGGCAAATTTGTAACCACCCGTAACATAGGTGAGCGACTTTCAAAAGAACTGAAAACAAACGTCGGGCTTCGTGTTGAAATTACTGACTCAGCAGATGTGTTCAAAGTAAGCGGTAGAGGCGAACTTCATCTTGGCATCCTTATTGAGAATATGCGCCGCGAAGGATTTGAACTGATGGTAAGTAAGCCGGAGGTTATCCTGAAAAAAATCAGCGATGTGGTTTGCGAACCGGTTGAACATGTTATCATTGATGTGCCCGCAGATTTTGTGGGTATCGTCATCGAGAAACTGGGCAAGCGCAGAGGGGAAATGAAAAATATGATAACACTTCAGGATAATACCAGAATAGAATTCGTAGTACCTGCACGCGGGCTTATTGGTTACCGTTCTGAATTCATGACTGACACGCGCGGAACCGGAATTCTTCATCATAACTTCCACGGCTATGAACCTTTCAGAGGTGATATCCTGCAGAGAATGCGCGGAGCTTTAGTAAGCCAGGAAGAAGGTATTGCCTCAGCTTATGCAATGTTCAAATTGCAGGAGCGTACCGTATTCTTTGTGGAACCCGGAATAAAGGTTTACGAAGGCATGGTCATCGGTGAAAATACCCGTGACAACGATATGAAAGTTAACGTATGTAAAACAAAGCAGTTAAGTAACATGCGTTCTTCAGGTGCTGACGAGGCAATCCGCATTGAGCCGCCAAGACAACTCACACTTGAGCAGGCCATTGAGTGGATAACCGATGATGAATTTGTTGAAATTACTCCTCAGAATATCAGAATCAGAAAAAGATATCTGACTGAGATGGATAAGAAAAACGCCCGGCTGAATCAGAAAAAAGCCGATGAACTGCTTAACGCTTAATTTATAAATTATTTGACGTAATCGTATATACACAAAGGAAAACGCCGTGATTTCTAACAGAGCCAGTAAAATCCAGGTTTCACCAACCATGAAAGTTGCCGGTAAGGCAAAAGAGCTGAAGGCACAGGGAATTGATGTAATTGACCTGAGTCTCGGTGAGCCGGACTTCCCCACGCCGCAGAATGTGAAAGATGCTGCTGTGCGCGGGCTGGCAGAAGGTCACACCAGATATACTCTGAATCCGGGAACAATGGAGCTCCGCAAAGCCATCAGTACAAAACTGAAAAAGGAAAACGGACTTGATTACGAACCATCAGAAATTATCGTGTCAAGCGGTTGTAAGCAAAGTATATTTAACGCGGTTATGGCTACGGTTAATGAGGGGGATGAAGTTATCATCCCCGCTCCATACTGGGTTTCATATCCGGATATGGTTTCTTTAGCCGGCGGAGTATGTGTATTCCCCCAGACCAAAGAAGAGAACGGATTCAGGATTACCCCTGATGAGCTTGAAGCCGTAATTACTCCTAAAACCAGGATGCTCATTCTCTGCAATCCTTCAAACCCGACCGGCGGTTCTTATGACGAAAAATGGCTGAAATCAATTGCAGAGGTAGTAAAAAAGCATAACTTCTATGTTCTTTCAGATGAGATATATGAAAAGCTGGTTTTTGATGATTTTAAATTCATCAGCTTTCCTGCTATTGACCCTGAGCTGAAACCAAAAACTATTCTTGTGAATGGTGTATCAAAATCCTACGCGATGACCGGCTGGAGAATTGGATATACTGCCGGACCTAAAGACGTTATTCAGGCGATGGACAAAATTCAGAGCAACAGCACTTCAGGTCCTTCAGCCATAAGCCAATATGCAACCATCGAAGCGCTGCTTGGTGATCAGTCTGAAGTAGAGAGAATGAGAGTGGAATTTGAAAAAAGAAGAAACTATTTCTTTGATGAAATCACAAAGATTGCCGGCTTCACCTGTTACAAACCAGAAGGGGCTTTTTATCTGTTTCCGGGAATCAAGGCGTTTTTCGGCAAAACCTATAACGGTAAAGTGATTAAAGACTCTATGGATTTCTCCATGTTTCTGCTTGAAGAGGCGCGCATTGCCGCCGTAGCCGGATCCCCCTTCGGCTCAGACGGATATATTCGCTTCTCCTATGCCACCTCCATGGCTCAGCTTGAAGACGCGGTCAGAAGAATAAAAGCGGCTGTTTCAAAACTGGTTTAGGAATT
>BTUV01000034.1:0-16837 GCA_045863035.1 Ignavibacteriales bacterium
ATATAAAGTCAACTATATATATCAAAAACTCACGAGGTTTTTAGAGGTGCCCTTAGTATGACAAATTATGAGAAAATCTTCGTTTTGACCACGTATTGTCATATTTTTACTATTAGGTCAAATTTTGGCAGAAGTCATGAAAAAATGTGTCTCGCAATTAAAGATCACCCAAAAGAGAAGTTTTCAAACGGCTAACCTTCTGCCATTCAAAGTTTTTTTGTCGTAACATTCTATTCAGCTAATTCAGTAAATTCATCAAGAATGGAATCCTTCATGTGTTTTAGTTGAGGATCCTCAGAGATATGATAAATACTTTCGTAAGAAAGATATGAGCAATAAGAGCTTAATGATCCTCCGCGGATGAAAGTAAATACCGGTCTTCTAATTTCTTCGAAAACCTTTTCTCTTCGTTCAACGGGAGCAACAATATGCAAGTTAACATTTAAATTAGGCACTAAGGCCACTAAATCAGCCATTCGGAGAATACCTGAATAAATAGAAGTAGTATGCTCAATTTCAAATGCGCGAACAATTGAACGCCCGTCAATCCATAGCACATCAATATTTTCAACCGTCTTTATAGCTGTTTCATCAAAACTTAGTGGCAAAGAATTAAGAAGATTATTCTCTTCATCTTTCCAAATAGCAAGCACTTGTTTTCGATCAGATTTTGGCAGCCAAATATACATTCCGAGTAAGGCCCCAATTTTTGCGACCGCAGCTTGAATTTTGATTGATTCTTTTCCCTCTTTCTCAATTGGGGGCGGGTATTCAATTTGATCTGAAGGAACTGTCACATCAATCTGACCCTGAGATGTATTTACTGAAATACTTTTTTTCCACTCTGTCTTAAAATAGGTTGAGTAAACAAAAACTGAAATCGTTCTACCATTATTAATTTGCAGTTTAGTATCGAAGTAAGCCAGGATTTTTTTATTACTCTCAATGATTTGCTCACCGATGGATTTAGAATAAAAATCCTGAACACCTTCGATTTTCAAGTTCTCCATCAGCAATAATCTGTCATTAATAGAAGCTATTGAAATATTATTGAAGGGATCCCAACCTGCAAGCAATGAACAAATAAAATTTCCACTTTTACCGGTAAGATAATTTTTCTTTTCTCTATTAAAATAATAAAGTTCATCAATCGCCTTTGATTTTGCGGACTGCTCACTTCGCAATACCGAATCAATAATCGTGGCCAATTCATTGTTCTGCGTAAATTGCATGAACAACTTTCGCCATGCACCCTGTGGTATCATCACCCGAGCTATGGCTTCTGTATCCTTAGTGTTACCTTTACCGTTCCTATCTAAAATTTGGACAATTTCATCAATATCGTTATCGCTTAATGCAGATCGATTATTATCAATAATCTTCTCTTGCCAAAACTTCTGTATTTTCTTCGAATGGTTCTGCCAAATCGTATTTTTTTCACTTTCATTATATGTAGTGCTAAACTCCTCATATTTTTCCTTCAGTAGCATTCCTAAAATCTCCAATCAATTGTAAATATATTATAATCAGAAAAAGAACTATTACATGTTAAAATTGTTGCTCTGAAAAAGCTCATGACAATGGAAGAATAAAAACATTTAATCAGTGAAAATCCTGTCAAATGAAATTGCTTTCAAGATTCCTACCGGCTCACTCGCTTCAGTGCTTCCGCCACTACCGGCGGCACGAACTCCGCCACATCAGCGTCAAACTGCGCCAGCGAGCGGATTATGGATGAATTCAGATACGTATATTTTTCGTGCGGCATCAGAAAAACCGTTGTTATATCTGATGCAAGTTTCCGGTTCATCAGCGCCATCTGGAATTCATATTCAAAATCACTGACTGCCCTGAGCCCGCGAATAATAGCAACTGCACCGGTATTGCGTGCATGTTCAACCACTAAACCCGCGAAAGAGTCAACCTCCACATTACCGATTTCTTTTACACTCTCACGCAGGAAATGCAGACGGTCTTCAATACTGAACATCGGATTCTTCGAGGGATTAATCGCTACAGTCACTCTCACACCGTCAAAGAGCATACAGGCACGCTTAATAATGTCTATATGCCCCATCGTAACAGGGTCAAACGTCCCCGGATAAAGCGCAATTCGTTTTTCACTCATTTCCTACCTCGCGGTTATTCCGGTTGTATATGCACCTAAATCAAGCACCCTTACTACCTGATTAGTTGCCGTTTCAATTATACCCAGATTAGATGAGCGCAGTCTTCCCTTAACTGCATATCTCGGCTTGTATTCATTCAGATCATTGCTGCTGGTAACAAAAAGAAATTTGCCGTCTGCACTCAGAGCTGAACCATAAAGCATAGTGAAATTTTCGTGAGAAATCAATGATGAGACCGCCCAGTCAGCGCCTGAAAAATCAACCACCGCCACCTGAGCAGAGTGCATCAGATTAACATAGAGACGATTGCCTGATGGCATTATGGAGACCTGCATCGGATGGGCAGCAAACTGAATATCTTTGAGCAGCGTGCCTGTTAATGCATCATATATAAGCAGCTTATCAGACTTTCTGCATGTAACATATAAGTATTTGTCATCCGGTGAAACATATATGTGCATCGGCTCATGCACCGGTGTGGCTCCGGAGGACATAACAATATCATTAATAACAGGGTCACCTGTAACAGTATTCAGAATTGTTATTCTGTCCTTGGTCAGATTTGCAACATAGAGTTTGGTCGCATCTGAGTTCAGCGCGATTCCATGGGGAATTCCCGATACCGGTATAGCAAGTTCACTGATAAGCTGCATGGTTGCAGTACTGATGACATATATGCTATTGTAAGATCCGGTTCCGGTAGATGACTTTGAAACAAATGCTTTTGAACCGTCAGCAGAAAGCTCAACCATACCCGGGACATCCAAACCGGTAAGTTCGCCCGCGGCTGAATTATCAGATATACGATATTTAACAAATTTACCGGCACGAATTTGTGTCACATAATAATAGTCACCGAAAATTTTTGCATTATGCGGAGCTATCTGCGTGCCCGTGTTCAGATCAAGCACGCGCGTTACAATTTTCTTCTCTCCGTCCACCACGTATATCTGGTCTGTACCCTGGCTGCATATATACGCTCTTACGGCAGGATTTACAAACGGCACTTCGCCGTGATGGTTTTTAGCCCCATTCAATATCCAGTTTCTTACGGTAAGTATCTGTGATTCGGAAAGCGGAGCCATATTGTAAGGCATTCGCAAAGTTGAGTCCTCTACATTACCGGTAATCAGCCGATACAAAAGACTTTCATCCGGATTAAACGGCACAACCGATTCCCCTCCGTACACACTCTCTCCACTGTATATACCAAGCCGTTTTCCGTGACCATGTCCTCCTCCTGAAGAGGTGTCTCGTCCCTGAGAGCCGGCAATCATCTTGTCATAGGTTTCAAAAGAGAGGCCACCTTTCGGGGCAGAACCGGCATGACATCCGCTGACGGCACAGTTAGACACAAATACTTCTGCGACTGCTCTTGTTTCAAATCCGTTGTGGTTAGCATCAATCGGGTCAGACGGGGGTGCAGGGTCATCAGAACAACCTGTCAGAAGAAGTGGTAACGCAATAATTGCGTTTATTACGATAGGAAAAATTCTCTTTTTCAAAATAGTTATACCGCCTTGGTTAGATAATGAATAATTGCTTTACAAAATTCCGGCAGGTCATCCGGTCTGCGTGAGGAAATCATATTCCGGTCAACCACTACCGGTGCATCAATCCACTCCGCACCGGCATTAATAAGATCATCTTTTATCCCCGGTGTTGAGGTGCATCTGAAGCCCTTCATAATTTTTGCTGAAACCGGAATCCACCCGGCATGACAGATATGAGCAACAAGTTTACCCTGTTCAAACATTTCGCGTGTCAGTTCAAGTACTTTCGGATCACGGCGAAGTTTGTCCGGAGCAAAACCACCGGGAAGTACCAGCGCGTCAAAATCGGCAGAGTTCAAACCGCTGATTGCTGAATCAGATTTACAGGGGTAGCTGTGTTTACCATGATATATTTTCCATGCCTCAGGGCCTGCTACAACAACCCTGGCTCCGGCTTCCTGCAGCCGCAATTTCGGATACCATAATTCCAGGTCTTCATATACATCATCCACAAACATCAGAATTTTCATCTCTGAAATACTTTTCATTACCGCATCCTGGTTACATTGCTTTACACTCTTCATTACAATAGCCACCCGTCATGGTAAATCTGCCACTGCCGTAGTTATTGAAATAAGATTTAATTATCAGTTTTAATTTAAGAAAATCTTATTTTACCTTTTGTTTCAAATTTAAATAATATTATTGACCAGAAGACAGACTAAGCAGACCGTAAGTCTCGCGGCAGCCGTTTTGATATCGTTGTTCGTATATTTCCTTCTTCCGGAAGGAGAAAAGGGACAGCATATAAACTCCATGGGAGCAGTTGCCTCATTGATGGCTATCCTTTGGATTACCGAAGCCCTTCCGCTTGCGGTTACATCGCTTTTTCCTGTTGTGCTTTTTCCCGTTCTTGGAATTGACAGTGGAGACAAAACTGCTGAATCCTACATAAATTCAACCATTTTTCTCTACCTTGGGGGCTTTATGATTGCCCTGGCGATGGAAAGGTGGAATCTTCACAGGCGGATAGCCCTTACAATTATATCAATTGTCGGGTCACGACCGAGCGGGCTGATTCTTGGATTCATGCTTGCAACCGCTTTCCTTTCAATGTGGATGTCAAATACCGCTACTGCTGTAATGATGCTTCCTATCGGGCTTTCAATTATCAGCAAGCATGAGGAACTGACCGGCAGCAAAGAAACCAAAAAGTTTGCGCTTCCTCTTTTACTCGGAATTGCCTACTCCGCATCAATAGGCGGTACTGCCACACTGATTGGTACTCCGCCGAATATTTCTTTCACCCGGATTCTTACGATTATCTTCCCAGATGCTCCGGAAGTCAATTTTGGCAACTGGTTTCTACTCGCCTTCCCCATTGCACTTATTCTCCTGATATTTACCTGGCTTATTCTCACTCGATTAGTGTATAAAGTTGAAAGAACCACCTCTACCGGTAAATCGGAAATTAAAGAAGAACTTGCAAGTCTTGGTCCCGCCTCACGTGAAGAAAAACTGGTAGGTACAGTCTTTCTTATAACCGCTGCGCTCTGGATGACACGTGCAAATCTTAATTTAGGTATGTTTGTCCTGCCCGGCTGGTCCGGCCTGTTTCCGAAATCGGTCTTCTTAAATGACGGAACAGTGGCAATCTTTGCCGCCCTGCTTCTTTTTGTAATGCCCTCCCGTGAAAACGAAAGTCGCCTTCTTGGGGGTGAAGTGTTTAAAAAAGTACCGTGGGATATTATACTTCTATTCGGCGGTGGTTTCGCCCTGGCAAAAGGATTTGTAATCTCCGGACTGTCCACCCATATAGGCAATCAGTTGAGCAGCATTGGTGGTCTTCATCCGCTTCTGATCACGTTTATGATTGCAATAACTATTTCAATGCTTACAGAATTAACATCTAACACCGCAACGACGGAGATGGTACTTCCCATTCTGGCGGCTTTTTCAGTGGCCGCAGGCATCAATCCGCTTCTTCTGATGATCACAGGTACACTTTCTGCTTCAATGGCTTTTATGTTACCTGCAGCCACCCCGCCTAATTCCGTGATATTTGGCTCAGGCCGGGTAACCATTCCGGAGATGGCACGTACCGGAATATTTTTAAACCTTTTTGCTTCAGTTCTAATTACTATTTTTGTGTACTTCCTAGGAATCATCATTTTTGATATTGACCTGACGGCACAACCCGGATGGGCAGTAATCAAAAATTAGAAACCGGGTAATTAAGATTTCACAGCAAAACCACCCGGAGAACATCCTGAAGATTTTCCGGCGGTAAGGATGTCAGAGAAACAATGACCACAGATTATGCAGTCCGGGTGATTTCTTTCCGCCCGGAAGCTGCAAATGCGTTTCCAGTGTGTTTTTGGAGTAGTAAAATTCAGTGCTTATAACAACGACCGGAGTGAATACTGCCTCCGAAGTTATTTGATGAATTTGTATCAGCTTTAATGAATGATTTTGGGATAAAATTCCCTGATAATATCTGTATAAACAAAACTATATTTAAACCATTATCCGAGGAGGATTGTTGAAGTTTCCCGGCGTTATTTTTTCGATAGTATTTCTGACTATATATATATCTGGCTCACCGCTGCCTGAATTAAATCATACGACCAGAAATTATGATCAGATTCATATTGCACTGCATCTTTCCTTCGATTTTGAAAAGAAACAGGTGCATGGTATATCTGAATTCACCTTCACGCCTCTGACTGAGGGTTTTGCTTTGCTCCGTCTTCACAGCAAAACAACATCGGTGAAGTCAGTAACGCTCCGAAACAAGAAGCTCAAATTTGATTCCGATGATGAATATCTTTCCATTACAATGGATAAGAAATACAGCTCAAGAGATACATTAACACTCACCATTGCTTATACTTCGCTTCCCGAACGCGGCATGTTTTTCTTCTCCCCCTCAAAGGAATTCCCCTCGATGCCATACCAGATATGGACGCAGGGGCAGGCAGACAATAACCGTTACTGGTACCCGGCTTATGACCTGCCTGATGATAAACTGACCTCTGAAATCATTCTGACAGTTCCCCAAAAGTTTACAACCAGTTCAAATGGTGTGCTTCAGGATACCCTCAGGGATGATAAAGGGAACATGATCTGGCGTTGGGAAATGGGGAAACCTTACTCAAACTATCTTACCTCCGTCATTGTCGGTGAGTATGCAGTAGTAACAGAAGAACTTGAAAACACCCGGCTTGAACATTATTTTCCGCCTGACTGGAACACAGAAAATCTGTCATATATATACGGCAGAACTGCTCACATGCTCAGTTTTTTTAACCGGCTGATGGTTCCTTACCCATATAAGCGTTACGCACAGATACCCGTACAGGATTTTGAATGGGGCGGCATGGAAAACATTACGGCAACCACTCTTAACAGACGTATATATCACGATAACTGTGTAAAACCGAACTATTCAGCAGACGGTCTGATTGCGCATGAGCTCGCGCATCAATGGTTTGGTGATCTGCTCACCTGCCGTGATTGGAATCATATCTGGCTGAATGAAGGTTTTGCTACTTACTACACTACTCTGTGGGAAGAAAACTATCACGGATATGACGGTTATATCGCTTCACACATGAGCAATCAGCGTGACTATATGGGGCAATGGCTTGGTAATATCATTACCGCGACTGACAGCACAAAAAAAGCAAAAATACCTGTTGACCTCATCGGCGGTAATGCTTATGACAAAGGTGCTTCAATTTTAAATATGATACGTTATGAGCTTGGCGCTGATTTATATAATAAAGCCGTAGCTGATTATGTAAAACAATACCGTAATTCTTCAGTTATCAGCGATCAGTTTAAAGATGCGCTTCCTGAAATACCTCATGTAAACTGGGATGCTTTTTTTGACCAGTGGGTTTATGGAAGCGGATTTCCTGAACTTGAAATCAGGTACTCGTATGATGCAAACAACAGAAAAGTAAAGATTTGGGTAAACCAGACGCCTTCATTCGGTTCTTCCCTGGAATTTTTCATTATGAATTTGCCCGGTGAAATACTCACCGCAGACGGCACGTTTCCTTTCACACTCAGTATCACGGGTAAGTCTGCTGAGTTTGAACTTGCTTCACATCTGAAACCTGAAGCAGTAACCTTTAATACTCACTCAGCGGTTCTTTGCGCGTATGATGCGGTCTATACGTTTGAAGAGCTGGTATATATACTCAACTATTCAGCAGATGCATCGGCAAGAATTTATGCAGCGTCACAGCTTCATAAGTTTGACAACCGCGGTACTTCATTTCTTGCTTACGCCCTCAAGAATGACAAAAACTTTCTGGTAAAAAAGGAGATTATTCTTTCACTCGATAAAATTAACAATATCCATTCCCTGAGAGCGTTATTTGCCGGGCTTGAAGACCATGATGGCCGGATAAGGGAGTCCGCCGCGAAAGCCATAGGTGCTTTTGGCGTAATTATACAGGCCTCCGGTGCGGGGAAAGAGGTTGAGAATCTTCTTAAAACCAAGCTGAACACCGAGTGTAACCACTACGTACTGGGCGGACTGCTTGAATCATACGGTAAACTGAAGTTTGAAGACAGTTTTGAACTTTTAAAAGGATATGCCCTCAGCCCTTCGCATCTTGATGCCATTCGCTCCGGTGTATTCCGCGGGCTGGCGGGTTTTGAGCAGGATGAACTTTTTGACCTCGCCATTAAAGCACTGGACTATAATATTTCAGCCGGAGATATGCACCTCGGTGATATTACTATTCTTGAGTGGGCGGCAAAACTTTACCCGAAACACCCTGAAAAAGTGAAGCGCGTCATACTTGAAGGTCTGAAAAATCCGTATTTTCGTACAAGGATTAAAGCCGCTAATCTGGTCGCTGAACTGGAAATTGTTTCCCTTGAAGGTGAACTAAACAGTCTTCTGAAAACGGAAAGACGAATCGTTGTTAAGCAACCAGTTACCCGTGCTATTGAAAAACTGAGGAAAGCAAATAAATAACTCATGCTAAAAAAAGCCGGCATCATCTTATTATTGACCATTGCCCTGCTTTCTGGCTGCCGGGAAGGTATCATACCTCCCGGCGAAAATGTAGGACTATTGAATACTCCGGTGAAAGATAATTTTTACCGCTCTTACACCTTGCGTGTGGATGCTGCCAATCTGAACCTTAATGTTTCTGACAGTGTATGGCTGAACTCATCAATGACTATTCTTAATGTCAGTAATTACAGTTATATTAAGGGTTCGCTTACCATTAATCTTTATAACCCTGTTGGTTCACTGCAATATTCTGAAATCCTGGATGACAACAGGGCTACTGTAAGGCGTGTGATTGACAATGCAAATATTGACAGAATTGAAATGCATTTCAGGAATTTCACCGGAAATGTGAATATTAAACTATTAGCGGCAAACTGAATATGAAAAATGTATTGATCGTCCTGTATATACTTCTGACACCCGCGATGCTTCACGCCCAGGCATCACTTTACTTCCCTGCTAATACAGGCGCAAAGTGGTACTTCAAAACAACCCCGGTCGATACATTAAACAACCCTCAAGACTCGCTTTCAACCTACCGGATTGATTCATTTGCAGTTGTAACAACATACAAAGGTCTGACCTCAAATGTTGTGCTAAGTAAAAACGGACTTTTCGAAACTGTCCCGTCACAGCCATACACTGATACCACCTATACAAACCTTGACGGAAACAACGGAAAGACTTATCTCTCTTTCTCTGCTCTGAGCTCATTGCTCGGCACGATTGATACTACCGGCATTGATACTATTCTTGGCACAAGTCTGTCAGAACTGCTCGCCCGGCTTGCCTCGTTTGAAGGATGGTACACTAATTACCGGTTCAATAATACAGTGAACTCAACATATACATATTTTCAATACGATACCACTATCAGCATTGATACCGTGACCCTGCCGATGAGGTTTGAACTTCGCGGAAAAAGAATTGCGGATGCCGAGCTTGTCACCGAAATTGGCACCTTTCAGACAAAACGATTCGTTAATTCGTTCGTTCTCAGTTACCTTGTTGGAATACCTCCGTTTGTATTACCTGTAGGAATACTTACTATCAGAGACAGTATCTGGTTCGCGCCAGATAAATGGATTGTGCAGTCGCATATCCCCACGTCCGGATTTGACCTGTCAGTGTTTGGTCTGCCCTCATTTACACTGCCCGGCGTAAAAGTTACTTCAATTCCGGAGATTATCGTGACGGGCAGTGACGAAATTACGACTGGGCCACCCGCGGAGTTTGAGCTTATGCAAAACTTCCCCAATCCGTTTAATCCGGAGACCACCGTGCGCTTTACTATCGGTCAGGAAGGCAGATACTCACTCAGACTTTATACAACAGCGGGCGAATATATATCAGAGGTCGCCGGGGCTATATATGAAAAAGGCGCGCATCAGAAAACTCTCCGCCTGAATAATCTTTCCAGCGGTATATATATTCTCCGGCTTGAAGGCGAAGGGTTATCTTCTTCCCTTAAAATCACACTATTGAGATAGCGGCGGTTGTAAGAATAACACTGCCGGTATATGGTTAAGAACTTGAAATAATTTTTCTGAAAAATTGCTATTCAGGATTATTTTTGCATTTCGTATCTTTAGGGCTTGAGTTTTTGTGGTTATTGAGAAGGAAAGATGAAAACAACCAAGAAGATTACACGAATCGGCATACTAACCGGAGGCGGAGACTGCCCGGGTCTTAATGCCGTAATTAGAGGGGTGACCAAATCAGCGCTTGACAATGGCATTACCGTTATTGGAATTATTGATGGTTTTGAGGGATTAGTAGAAGGGAAAGCTCGCGAATTAAGCAACTCAGACGTCTCCGGAATTCTTGCCATCGGCGGGACTATTCTCGGTTCCTCAAATAAAGGTGACCCGTTTCATTGGCCAATTGCAGATACCAATGGCACAATAAGTATCCATGACCGCTCTGAAGCTGCTGTTCGAAATTATCACGCCTGGAAACTTGACTGCCTTATCGGTATTGGCGGAGACGGAACCATGCACATCTGCAATAAACTCTCAAAAATGGGGATGAACATTGTGGGAGTGCCTAAAACCATCGACAATGATCTTGAAGCAACAGACCTGACTTTCGGTCATGACTCAGCGGTTTATGTGGTCTCGATGGCACTTGACCGGCTGCATACTACTGCCTCCTCGCATCACCGGGTGATCGTGGTTGAAGTTATGGGAAGATACGCCGGATGGATAGCGCTTAACGGAGGATTAGCCGGAGGTGCCGATATTATATTAATTCCCGAAATTCCGTTTTCATACGAAAAGATTTACCGGAAGATTAAGGAGCGGGAGCTCTCTGGAAAGCGTTTTTCGTTAGTCTGTGTTGCCGAAGGGGCAAAGGAGAAGGATGGCGAAATGGTACTTAAAGGAACAGATATTAAAAGACATGATCCTAAGCAGTTAGGGGGAATTGGTGAGGTAGTTGCCCGGAAAATAGAGGAAAATACCGGTAGAGAAACTCGTGTTACTATACTCGGTCACACCCAGAGGGGCGGAAGCCCAACCCCTTATGATCGAATACTGTCAACCAAATTCGGTGCATTCGCAATACAGCTTGCCATGAAAAGAAAGTTTGGCAGAATGGTTGCCCTTAAAGGGAGTGAGATTAAAAATGTTCTTATTGAAGATGCTATCGCGCATCAAAAATTAGTGCAACCAGACTCACAAACCCTGCTGACTGCTCGTCAGATTGGTATTGGATTCGGGGATTAAAGTAAAATATAGCTAAAATCTCACTTTTTTGTTGTTTTAAGAATAAAAAAGCTGTAAATTTTGGTTCTGTCTGAAATGAATTTCAGAAAAGTTCTTTATAATATTGTTTTTCTACGGGGTCGTAGTTCAGTTGGTTAGAACGCCTGCCTGTCACGCAGGAGGTCGCGAGTTCGAGTCTCGTCGGCCCCGCTTCTCGGATCCGATAAGAGTTTTCGTTACTTCACGATCGCCTTTCACACAGGATGTCGTCCCGAAGTTTCGGGAAGTCTGGTCGGTCCCGGTTCTCGGATCTGATTTATTTTCTTTAGCTCATTGATGTTATTTTTCTCATCGTAAGGTAAAGAAATTTTTTTCGGCTCTAAAAAGAGAAATTTCTTTTTACAAATTTCTTGTTAATTGAATTTTCAATCATAAAAGCAGCTACAGTTGCGGCTTTAATTCTGTCCTTCCTGGATAATTAATAGACCTTTTTGTTGTATTCCCTGATCGTACGGAATCCACACACTACTTCTGACTTTTATTTTCCAAATACTGTTTTTTTTAGCGAAGTTCTCTTTATTCTAAACTTTTGCTGAATTTTAATCTCAATCACTTAATCTTAAAGGATCTATTACCATGAATATTTTTGTCGGCAATTTAGCAAAAGACGTTACTGAAGAGGATTTACAGAATCTCTTCGCCGAATTCGGTGCAGTCAGAAGCGTTAAAGTCATTAAAGACATGTTCTCAGGCGAATCAAAAGGATTCGGCTTCGTAGAAATGCCAGGACTTGCTGAAGCTCAGAAGGCAATGAACAGTTTAAACACCAAAGACGTTAAGGGCAAGAAACTCGTTGTAAACGAAGCTCGTCCGAAGACCAATGACCGTAGCGGCGGTGGCAATCGCGGCGGTGGTCGTGGTGGAAGCGGCGGCGGAAACCGTGGCGGAAGCGGCGGCGGAAACCGTGGTTTCGGTAATCGCTGGTAATCAGTAATTACACTGAAAATTCAAAAGCCCGTTCAGAAATGCACGGGCTTTTTTATATTTGCATACTTAATACAATGTTGATTTTTATAAAACCTTTTGGAAGTTAGACATACCCGCAAGAAAGCATACAGAATCTGACAAAAATTCACCTTTAGTAGTTAACAAGTTTCAATCAAAAAGACAAGCAGACAAAGCTTCAGAGTCTGCCTCTTTAACCAAAAGTAAACCAAAGTATATTTTTGAACTCTTTGGAACAATTAAATATTGCGATGATTACAATTACAAAGAACAACGCAAGATAAAATGATCTTTTTCTTTGACGGTTTCCCCTGAGTTTATAAGCTAATCAACTTCGAATCGCTTCACATTCATTGGAGTTGAATCAATAATCGAATTAAATTTTCACCCTAAAAACTTCCAGTAGTTTTTTCTGGTGATTAAATCAACTTCTGCCTGATAAGTCTCCTTAAACTGCTTTACCTTTTTATCAATTTTCTTATCTGAGTAAGAAAATTCATATCCTTTGATAATGCCTCCCTCTTCCTCAATATAATCAACCTCTCTCTGCCCATAGGTTCTCCAGAAATAGGAGTTTACCCTTCTTCCTTCATATTGATTTTTCTTTATACGCTCAGCTATCATAAAGTTCTCCCATAAAGAGCCTGCATCAGGTCTCATATTCAGTAAATTGAAGTTGTTAATAAGTGAATTACGGATGCCGGTATCATAAAAATATATCTTCACTGCTTTTGTCAGTTCATTCCGTAAATTTCTTGAAAAAGAATGAAGCCGGAAAAGTACAAAAGATTTTTCAAGTATATCAACGTAACTTTGAACCGTTCGTACATTTATTCCCAGTTTTGAGCCCAGCTCAGAATAGCTCACCTCACTCCCAACCTGCAGTGCTATCAGTATCAACAAATGTTTAATAAGCTCTGGCTTTCTTATCTCCTGAAATTGTAATATATCTTTATACAGATATGATGATGAAATTTGATCCATAATTCTCATAGCTTCATCTTCACTTGAAAGGAATACCTCAGGATACAAACCGAGGCGGAGCATATTTTCCAGTTTAGCATCAACTGCAAACCAATCAGACCCTTCCTTAATCTCCCCAACTGACAGTGGATACATCAGATGTTGAAATATCCTTCCGGTCATTGGTTCTGAGATTTTCTCCGCAAGCTCAAATGAGGATGATCCGGTTGCAATAATCTGAATATCAGGCAGATGATCAGTCAGAACTTTAAGCACCCGACCTGGCGATTTCAAATTTTGGGCTTCATCCAATCCTACTACCCGATGTGAACCAATAAAGGTTCTTAGCAACTCTGGTTCCAGCTTACTAAACATCTCAGACACGCTCAGTAACCCACAATCAAGATATTTCCCCTCTTCTCCGAATTCCGCCAGAATATCCTTCAGTAGCGTGGTTTTCCCTATCTGACGTGCACCATAAATGACAATAGTTTTTCTTCTGAACAAATCTTTCAGGATGTTTTGCTTAATTTTTCGGCGTATCATTTCTGTTGATTAAGATGTTTTGTGTTAATACACAAATTTTGTAAAATTCATGTATCATAATACACAAATTTTGCTTAATTCATGTATCATAATACACAAATTTTGCTTAATTCATGCATTATACTACACAAATTTCACTAAATTTGTGTATTAGGGGAATGTTCCTTGATAAATACCCTTTTCGGTCGAATTTCGGCAGAATGATCAGCCCGATAATAGATTGAACCGAACTTTATACTCTCACAATACTATATTGAAGAGGCATAATGGTACTTCCTCTAAAAAATATCCTCCAACCCCCGGTCGCCTATCTATTCATTACCGGCGCTGTCCCGCACTCCGAATCCTTCGCCGGAGTAAAGGTGTTGTATTCCCTCATACCACTCGTCGGGCTGTTCGTCAATCATAATATCAAGCGGAGACTGAAGGTTTCGTTTTGGCGCAAAGCCGGCGATGATGTTTCCATATTTATCCACCAGCGCTTCCTCGGCTGAGTTTCCGTCCTCTGTCATTCGCTGAAGGAGAGCAGATCCGTTTTTGAAGGGACTGGTCACATACGGCTCATCCCACTCCCTTATGATTATACCGTCTGTATCCAGTAAATAAGTTGACATGCCGACTGTCGCAAAGGCCCGGTCTTCTGAAAAATCATCAGCGGCTAAAAAATCCATGGGGTTAATCAGTTCCCCCTGACGGTTAATATATACCAAACACACCCCATCGCTTAGAATAGCCCGGTCGCACTTAAAGGGGGAAAGCTCACGGTCATAAAACCACCTGAAACTTCCATCCTCAAGGTGAAGCCCGGCTACCAGTGCCCCATCCTCTTTTTTATAAACAACGGCTGAGCCGTTCACGAAATCACCCCGAACTAAATTCATTCTCCACTCCTTTCTTTTTGAGACATAGAAAAATACTAATCCCATACGTAAGAACTCAATCATGTAATGATAGTATTCAGGATTAATTTCATCATAATTATGGAAGCGACTGATTCTTATTTGTACTAAAAAGCCCGTTCAGTAATGAACGGGCTTTTTATTTTTACTAAATATGGCTGTTACTCAGCCGGTGTGGTTGACTGCACTAAGTAGCGCTTAATTTTCTGTGTTGTGGTCTTTTCGAACTCCTTCTCACGGATATAGAACTTCCTGATCTGTTTGTACGATGAAAGTTCCTTGTTCGCTTCCTTCACCACATCACCGATTACCTTATTAATGAACTCCGGCGTAATGGAGGTCTGCTTTGATTCCGCAAGTTCGATCAGCGCTTCAGCTTCGGGGACAATCTGCACGGCAATAATCTCATCATGCTTTTCATCCTCCTCGCCATAAACCAATGACTCAAGAATAAACGGACTCCGTTTGAGTATATCCTCAATCTCTTCCGGGAAAACATTTTTTCCGCTCTTTGAGATGATAACATTCTTTTTTCTGCCGCTGATGTGCAGGAATCCGTCTTCGTCTATATATCCAAGATCACCTGTCTTGAACCAGGGACCGTCAAAGGTGTCTTTGGTCATGGCTTCATTCTTATAGTAACCCGGCATCACGGATGGTCCCTGTGCATATATCTCCCCGACTCCGTCCGCATCCGGGTTATTAATTTTTATCTGAATTCCCGGAAGAGGCAGACCTGCTGCATCATCCTTAAAAGCATCCTCTCTGTTAAGCGCGAGAATCGGAGCGGTTTCAGTGAGGCCGTATCCCTGCACAAAGTGGAATCCGAACTCCCGCAATCCCTTTGCGACTGCCGGATCAGGCGCTGCGCCTCCTGCTATGAACAAACGAACTGCCCCGCCAAACCGGGCATGCAGTTCCTTAAAGATTTTCTTGCGGGCTGATTTCCAACCAACCGATTCAAGCGCTCCGGCAACTTTAATAAGCGGAGGAACTATCTTGCTCTTAACTTTATCCTCGGTTATTCCCTTGTGAATTTTCTTGAACATCTTGTCATACAAAAGCGGTACGGCGAGCAGAATAGTTGCGCGTGATGCCTGAAGATCTTCAACCACGGTTTTCAGTGAGCGTGCGTAATATACTGTTGAGCCGCAGTACATCGGGCAGAGGAATCCGCAGGTGCACTCGTAGGTATGATGAATCGGAAGCACCGAAAGGAACCTGTCCTCACTGCGGATGTTAATCATCTTGGTCATTGCCATAAGATTAGCAGTCAGATTTTTCTGCGTAAGCATTACTCCTTTTGCCCTGCCAAGCGAACCGGAAGTAAAGATAATCTCAGCCACATCATCTGCATTAATTGCCGGAAGGGTATGTGAAGAAGCCCGGGAACCGGTTTCAATCAAATCCATCATCTTAAGGAACCCGTCCCCCGGCTGCACCTTATCCATACAGATAAAGTGTTTCAGCCGCCTTATTGATTCTCCCTTGTCCGAAAAAAGCTGGTAAAACATCTCCGAGAAGATAACCGCTTCGCTGTCTGACTCATAAAGGATATTCAGAATCTCATTGGCAGAAAGATTCCTGTCAATTGGCACAATCACATAATTGTAGCTCATGGCAGTCAGATAGGCAATTCCCCACTGGGTACGGTTTTCCCCGATAAGCGCGATATGAGTCCTTTCAGGAATCCCCAGTGATTTCAAACCCTCCCCAAAATGGCGGACCGAATTCAGCAGTCCCTCGTAAGAAACCTCAGGAACCAGAGTCGGGTTCAAATCCTTCAGCGCGGTTTTATTGCCATATACCCGGGCAGACCTGACAAGCATATCCTGGATAGAAGAAATCTCAGGAACTGTAAAAAGATCATACTTTTTAGCCATCGTAGCACCTTTTTCAAAAATGAGAATAAACTAAAAACCCCGCATTTTTTGTGCCAAACACCATGCGCTTCCATTGTTTGCCCCGATAAATATGGGGACTTTTAAAGAAGACCTGTTAGCAAAAACAAAAAAGCCCCGGCTTAAAACCAGGGCTTTTTAATTAAAAATTAAGAATT
>BTUV01000034.1:16937-26705 GCA_045863035.1 Ignavibacteriales bacterium
ACGGGTGAGTGTCTGCTGTTCGGTAATAAGCGAGTAGAGATATACTCCGCTTGCATGACTGATGCCGTCAAAGGCGATGGTATAGCTGCCTGCGGAATAACTTCCCGAGACCAGGACTGCTATTTCTCTTCCGAATACATCATATACCTTCAGGGTTACCTCAGTTCTCCCGGCAAGCGTAAATTCTATAACCGTAACCGGATTAAACGGATTGGGGTAATTCTGATATAACCGGTATTCCTCAGGTATCTCCGCTTCTGTCACATCCACGGTTGTTCCTGTTCTGAATTGTGCTTTGTTTGTGCTTTGTGTGGTGTCTCTTCCGTCTGTTACTTTACCGTCAATGGTGTATGCTGTTTCTGGTTTGAGCCATGTTTCTGGGATTATGAATGTTGTGTCTGTTGTTTGTACGGTCGTATCCCTTCCGCCGCCGCTGAGGCGGTGGATGTATAGTATTGGATCGTTGTCTGGATCTGTGGATTTTGTCCAATGTACTGGTGTATGTGTGTGTACGGTGTCGCCGAGTGGATTGAGATATCTGAATGTTGTTGGTGGATTGTTTATTGTGGTGAATGATTGCGTGTTGAATTGGCTTGTGCCTCCATTGTTTAATGCTTGAACGCGCCAATGATACACGGTGTGTGGATTGAGTGAAACATTCTTTATTGTGTCAACGATTGTATCGTTGACTGATGGGCTGTTGAAGAGTATGTCATCGTCTACTTGCACAACATATCGTGAAGCTCCACTAGTGGATAGCCATTCGAGCAGTGGATTGATGGGGATGTTTGTAGCATTATTTTGTGGGGATACAAGTGTTGGCATTGATGGTGGAATCGTGAGTGTTGTGAATCTCGAAACAGGAGACCAAGAACTCAGTCCTGCATCATTTATTGAGCGTACACGAGCAAAATATGTTACTCCGTCGTCAAGAGTTACAGGAGTCTTTGTCTTATTGATTAATGAATCAACAAGTGGACTGTTGAATAATGAATCATCATCAACCTGCAATTGATACGCATCAGCACCAATAGTGTTCAACCATCGAAATACTGTATCAAGTGGAACATTCACCGCATTATTTGCGGGAAACGAGATGCTCGACTGCTGAGGAACAACAGGGTTAACAAATTCCTCCATAGCATACAGTGGCATATCAGCCTCGCCACGATACATCGCATCACGATGATTAAAAACAATCCACGTAACAGCATTATCAATAAGCGTATAAGGCTTACCAGAAGCATTCGTATTCATATTGCTAAGATAAGAAAAAACATACGATTTGTCAAATGCAAAACCTGCAGCCTCATGCTGAATAACGCCAGAATCAAAATTACCAACAGAACAAATAGCAGCCGCCATGTATCCACCATACTCATTAGACAAAACCATATAATTAGTGCTGTTTGGTGGTCCGCGTATGAGCATTAGACCGTTGTTCCATGCATGTGCTGAGTCTGTGGTTAATTTGTAGACTGGACGTTGCAGTAGCCATTCTACTGATCCACTGTCTGATTCTGTCCAGTTGCCGTTCATCTTGCCGATAGCCTTGAACACTTTTAAGCTGTCAGCACTACGCAATCCTGAAAAAAATGCTGGAATAGAATCATGCATCCAAAGATAAGGATTTGGTTGTACAATGTCAAGTCCGTTGTATTGTTCGTATAGTTGTGCGAGGTTTATTCTCCAATCGCCTAATGGCACGTGCTGTACTGTATCAATGATTGAGATGTTGAATGTTTTATTTTCATGTATCGTGTATGATTTGTCGTTCATTGTCAGGAATCCTTGTTTTGATACTCGGATGTGGTGTGTGCCTGCAGGAATTCCATCAATAATGAATCTTCCGCTCGTGTCTGTTTTTGCGATGAATGATGATGAGTCAACATCTACACGGACGTTTTCAAGCTTTACACTAGTATTTCGTTCAAGTGATCGAACAGTGCCTGTAAGGGTGTATTCCTGCTCAAGAGGATTATCCCCGTCAGTTTTATCCCCGGTATATATTGTATCCTGCTCCGGTCTTTCAGCGGCGTATATATATCCGTTCTCACCGGTGTTCCGGGTCAGTAATGCCTCCGTTCCGGGGAGGGGTTCTCTTCCGGTATGAGCAGCACTGCCGGACTGTCCGGCATAACTGATCTGAGGCGCGCTCAGCAGGATCATGAGCAGGGCGATTCCATATCTGAACCTGTACAGGGAATTCTGCAGAGAAGAGAAAACCAGCGGGGCACCCTCAGCTGCCTGCACCACTGCCTCCGGAGGGGAGTGATCCTTTGCGGCCTGTTTATTGATCTCTAAAAGAAATTTTGCTGCCTGCAGACGGATCCACTGATCAGAAAACCAGGGAAAATGCTTTTCCAGTTTTTTTACCAGTTCCGGATGGTTCTCCAGCCAGGTCAGATTTAAGTTCACGGGGAAACAGAATTTACGAACCGGAGGGCGGTGTTGTCTCTTGCGCGTTTTCTGCTTCTGACGGCTCAGTCTGGTTCTCATCCCCGCAATTCCTCACTTACACAAGCCGGCATGAAAACCGCTTCCCCGGCATACAACTTTTGTCCGGTTGCAATTTTAGCTGACAAGCTCATACTGCGCTGCCCCAGCTCCACACAAGTAAATGCATGGTTGTCTCCGGCTTATTTCTTTCTGTTACCAACACAACCGTTTTCTCCGTCTGCTATTTTCTGTAGAGTAAATCATTCTCTTCCCTGAAAAATAGAAAATATTTTCCCCTCCGCAAAATAATTTTCTCCCGGTTATTACCTTCTCTTGCCCGGCTGCTCCCCTTCGGCCCGGTTCCCCTGAAACTCCTCTCTTCGTATCTGAAAGATCCCGGGAAGTCATATTTCTTAACTTTTTCCTGAAAACAAAAAAGCCCCGGCTTAAAACCAGGGCTTTTTAATTAAAAATTAAGAATTAAAAATGAAGTCCAATTCATAATTCATACTTCATACTTCATAATTATTTAAGCATTATCATCTTACGGGTGAGTGTCTGCTGTTCGGTAATAAGCGAGTAGAGATATACTCCGCTTGCAAGTGATGACCCGTCAAGCAGATACTCGTAATATCCAGGTTTTAGCTGCTCGTTAAAGATCTGCATTACTTCCCTGCCGAGCACATCATATATCTTGAGCGATGCTTTGGTTTCAACCGGTATTTTGAATCCTATCTTTGTTTCCGGGTTAAACGGATTAGGATAGTTCTGCGCGAGATAAAATTCTTCCGGAATAATCTCATGGTTTGATTTCAATGAAACAACAATCACATCCGTGCCGCCTGAGAAAGCAAACACACGACCGTCACGGGTACCAACAGCAAACTCATTTGAGCCGTTGCCGTCAAGGTCACCCATCTTCCAGACGGTTTCAGGAGCAGTACTGTTTCCGGTTCCGGCAGTAAAGGTGAAGAGCGGATTCGGGTCACCGCCGCGTCCGTTATATACATAAACTTTACCGTCGAGTGATGCAACACCGAACTCCGGAATACTGTCCGCATTCATATCTCCGAGAAGGCCAACTCCCAGGTTATTGCCTGTGGTGCGGGTTGCCACAATTTGTGCACCGGTTGATCCTTCAAGTACATAGAAGTTTGGCGTGAGCGCGGATATCATTATGTCATCCACACCGGAGCCATTGATATCAGGAACCACAAACAAATCTTCAATGAACACATTACCGATATTTGTTTTCCATAGTTGAACGCCCGCGTCACCGCTGATGGCATAGACGTTACCATTTATATCACCGGCAATGATATCAGATGTAGGAAGTCCGCCGATGTTCTCAATTTCATCAATACCCCATGGACCTGCAAGTGTAGGATAAGCCCATGTTAAATTGCCAAGTGAATCAAAACCGATAATTTCACCGGGGGTGCCTCCTGAAACACGTGAAGCAACTGCTCCTCCCTCATCGGTCGAAACAATACCATATTTCAGTTTGCGCGCGGCACTCTGGTCAATCCGCCACATTTCCGCGCCGGTTGCGCCGTTCAATAAATAAACTGAAAATCTGCCTTCATAGGTTGTCTCATTTCCGCTTGCACTTACATATACATCGGGAATACCGTCTCCGGTAACATCCTTCCTGACATCAACGCCCATAATGTCGCCATTTGCGTAGTTAACAGAGTCGCCATACTCCCAGAGTTTTGAACCGTCACGACCGCTGAGCGCGTAAACAAACTCATTGCCGCCTGCTGTTCCTACAACCACATCCTGAATTCCGTCTCCGTTCATATCTTCAGCAATCTGGAATGCTTCATACTGATCAACATTACCGGTATTGTTGTTATTTGGATTTGTACGGAAAGTCCAGAGAACATCAGCAGTAACAGAACTGTTACCGTTATAGGCAACCACAAAATAATTATCGGTAGTTACAATGATATCATCCACACCGTCTTCGTTGATATCCTTAATTCTCTTTATCATCCGGGCGGTGTAGTCATCAAAGTTAGTTCCCGGATTATCAGGCACAACACCCTGCCAGACGATATTACCGAGTGCAGAGTCAAACGGCGCGCCTGAAGCAGTGAGGATAATTTTCTTAAGAGCACCGTTCGAAGCATTGTTATACACCATTATAGTATCAGCATAACCTCTGTACTGAGTTGGCTTGAACCACAGCCGGCCTGACCAGCTTGAAAGCGAGTCTATAATCACCTGTGCCGGTTGTTTCTCAAAATAAAAATCTGCCGTCATAAGGCGTAATGAATCAATCCGCAGCGGCGCGGAACCATCATTGCGAACTGTTAACACAAATGAGGATGTACTCCCAACTCTTCTGCCGCCAAGATTAAACGCGTCCTGGTTAAATGATATATACGGAGCTGTATATACCCCCGCGCCCTGGAATTTTATTTTGCTGAACGCAAAATTAGGGTCATTGTGATAAATCAGCAGCGAATCATTATAGTTTTGTGCAGCAGCGGGCTTGAAGAATATATCAAAATAATAAAAGCTATCCGGCTTAATGGTCACCGGCCACTGCGCTATGCTGATGGTAAAGGCCGGATTGCTTATGCTTATTGAATCCAGCACTAAGTTGGCGGTACCAAAGTTTTTAAGTGTGGCAGTAACTTTTTTAATGGTATCCACCTGCACATTCATGAAATCAAAATTAGCAGTCAGTACCGAGATAGCCGGGGTACCTGAACCGCCAAGATCATATTTAAACAACGCTCTTCCGACTGAGGCCCCTACCGGTTCAGCCATCAGCCAGAGATGAGAGCCATCCCAGGCAAGACCGCGGGGATTCTGCCTCACGCCTGCCTGCTCAGGTACGCGGAAAGAGAAAAGGGTATCTTCGGTGGCAAGATCAACGGCATAGATTTTTTCAGGATCATTTTCGAAACCATCCATAACATAAAACAATGTATCACCCCTTACTGTAATACCCTGTGGCTGCAAACCAAAAACAGGAATTGTATCCATTATGGTTTTGGCAGTTACATCTATTTTGTATAAAGCCGCTGATGCATTAGGCGAATAAAGCGAAATCCAGAGACCTTGCCCATCCCAGGCAGCGCCGCCGAGATACCAGGAGGTGGTGCCTCCGGCTGAAGCAATGGGGATTGAGTCAAGAACCGTTCCTGTCGGGGATACTTTGAAGAGATCGCACCGGGCTGTTTTTCGTTCTACATACCAGAAGTTGGTACCGTCAAACGCCAGACCCTGAGATGTGTTGATTGTAGGATAATTGATATTAAATGAATCAAGCACCGTACCGTTAAGATCAAGAGAAACTATTTTCCCTTTGTTAGAGGTAGGCGAGCTAGACCCTGAAGACATCCAGAGTTTTCCATTATTAAAAACAAGCCCGTATCCCTGATCCATATAGGGGTATCGCGGGAGTGGTATGGTTTGTACCAGACTCTGAGAAAACAGAGCTGATGAAAGTACAACGATGAGAGCAAGCACCCTCATGTTATTCTCCTTTCTGTTACTTATTTAGTAACGCTGATTAACTGAACACCAGTCTTTTATATATGCGGATATTTCGTGAGTGGGTGCGCCGGGGGTAAAAATCTTTCCGACACCCAGTTTTTCAAGTTCTGCGATGTCATCATCCGGAATAATTCCGCCCCCGGTGAGGAGGACATCATTAACCCCTTTCTCATTCATAAGCTGTTTTATGCGGGGGAAGATAGTCATGTGAGCGCCTGAAAGAATGCTGATGCCAATCACATCCACATCTTCCTGAATAGCAGCTTCAACAATCATTTCCGGCGTCTGACGGAGCCCGGTATATATTACTTCCATTCCTGAGTCGCGAAGCGCGGATGCAATTACTTTTGCGCCGCGGTCATGTCCGTCCAGACCTGCCTTAGCAACCAGAACTCTTATTTTTCTTTCCATGTCAATGACTCCTTTAGAATGCTCTCGCGAAGATTCCGCCCGTATTCGCCGAATGATCCGTTGTTATATTGAAGAAACTGCGGCCGCCTGAATCTTCCCTTGTCATTATGGTAACGCGGAATAATGTGTATGTGACAATGAAAGACGGTTTGCCCTGCGGCGGCGCCATTGTTTCCTATGATATTAAATCCTTCCGCCTCAACAGCTCCGGTAATAACCGGACTAAGCCGTTTTACCGCGCTGAATAAATCTCCGATAATCTCGTGCGGAACCTCAGTGAGATCACAATAATGACCTTTCGGAACTACTAACGTGTGACCGAAATTGACCGGAAGAATATCCAAGAAGCTGATCACAGTGTCCGTCTCATACAGAATTTCAGCCGGGGCTTTTCGTTCAATGATTTTACAAAAAATACAATCCATTAATGAAAAATATCAAATGGCAGACTGTTAACCAAGTCCCTCCTGAAACTGCAGATACTCGCGGTTTTTCTCAAAAACACCGAAAAGCCCTCCTGTATGCAGGAAAAGAACTTTTTTCTCTGCCCCGCTTGCTATGCATCTATCCTGAAATGCAAAAAAGGCCTTACCGGTATAAACCGGGTCGAGTATAATTCCGGTTTTCATAGCAAAATCCCGCAGGACGGCAATTTTTTCAGCGGTAATCTGCTTATAACCCTCAGATGAGTAACCACCGATTATCTCTAATTGATGATCCGGAAGTTTGAGGTCCGGGGCATATTTTGTAATGAAACTTTCCAGGATATGCCGGATTTTTTCTTCGAGCACTTCCGGGGAATAAAGAACAGAAACTGCGTTTATCCTCACAGGAATATCCTTTAACGCGGCACCGACCAACAGTCCGGAAACCGTTCCCCCGGAACCGGCGGCAACATACACCTCATCAATTTCGGAAAGATGTATCTGCTGTTCAAGTTCATCCCAAAACCGTATATATCCGGTAATTCCCTCAGCCGAGGAACCCCCTTCAGGTATGATATATACCTTCCTTCCCTCCGCAGTTAGTTTTTCCTGCTCAGCTTTCATAATTTCATCAGCTTTCAGAAATTCTTCATAACTGAGGTATTGTATATCAGCGCCGAGAAAACGGTCAATGAAGATATTTCCGGTTACCACTTCTTTGGGTTCACCCCAAAGGAAAAGTTTTACATCCAGCCCAAGTGACCGGCATGCAGCCACAGTGGCACGGGCGTGGTTGGACTGCTCCCCGCCTGTAGTAAAAATGATTTCCGCTTTTTGGGCTAACGCATCAGCCAGGATATATTCCAGTTTCCTGATTTTATTTCCGGTCGTTTCCATTCCCGTCAGATCATCCCGCTTGATACTAAGGGGAAAATCCTTATATATAATCTTCTGTATCGGAGTCGGCAAAAATGCCAGTGATATTCGCGGGGGCATCAGCATGATATCTATTCCTCAAATCCGTATAGTTTTCTCACACGTTTCAGGTCTTCGAGCGTGTCAACCGCAATGCTCTCTTCATCGGTTTCAACTACTTTAATCTTCATTCCCTTTTCAAGCATGCGGAGCTGTTCAAGTTTTTCCAGATTCTCAAGATCCGTCTGAGGCCATTTGGTAAATTTCATGAGAGCAGAGTAACGATAGACATAGAGCCCGATATGTTTATATACAGCATAATTCTTTACAATTTCTGCCGGATCACCTGCCTCACGCACATGAGGCAAAGGCGAGCGTGAAAAATACAATGCAAAGTTAAAATAGTCAAAAACCACTTTAACCGTATCGGGCGATATATATTCAACGGGCTCGGTAATACGTTTTACCAATGTTGCTACTTCAACCGATTTATCAAACAAAAGGGGTTCTATTGCTTTGTCAATCATCCTCCAGGGGATAAACGGCTCATCCCCCTGTATATTTACCACAATATCAATATTGCGGAGCTGATTAACAGTGGCAGCAATGCGGTCGGAACCGGTTTTAATATCTGAAGAAGTCATCATTGCTTCCCCGCCGAACTCCGTGACAGTATTATATATCACCTCATCATCGGTAGCAACAATCAGCCGGTCTATCAGCTTTGAGCCCGATGCGCTATTGTACGTATGATATATCATCGGTTTTCCGCCAATATCAGCCAAAGGTTTTCCGGGCAGACGCGTTGAGCCAAGCCGGGCAGGTATAATTCCAACAATCATGTATTCATCAGACGCTTGTATTTCAGAGAACTTTCGGAACGCTGAAAAAATTATCTTCACGCGCCGGAGCATTTTTCAGCGCTTCATCAGGAGTAACGGAGGGCTTTAGTTCATCCTCCCGCATGAAGTTGACACCGCCAACAGGGTGCGACATCGGTTCAACACCGGTTGTGTCAAGTTCATTCAGCTTATTCATATACTCAAGTATCGAGTTCATTTCACCGGTGAACTGTATATACTCATCTTCGGTGAAGCTCAGACGTGCAAGTTCTGCTATTTTTTTCACTTCTTCTATGGTAACAGACATCTCAGGCCCCCTGATAATTTTTTAAAATTTCATTACGGACATCATCCATCAGCTTTAACTCGTCATTTTTGGTTTTCAGTTCATCAAAAACGATTGGTTTTGAAAAGTGAACCATAATCTCCCCTCCTTTGATATTCAGCTTGCCTTTAGGCAGTAATTTGGATGCCCCGTTTATTGTTACCGGTACAATGGGGAATCTGACTTTAGCGGCAAGGTAAAAAGCTCCTCGTTTGAATGGCTGAATTTCTCCTGTTTTGCTCCGGGTCCCCTCGGCGAATAAAATCACCGAAAACTTATTTTTCGTCATCCTTTGTTTTGCGCGTTCGATACTCCCCATCGCGCTTTCAGCTTTCTGCCGGTCAATTGAAATAAACGGACCTGTTCTTAACTGCCAGCCAAAAACCGGAATGCGGCTCAGCTCCTTCTTATAGATAATGCTCACTCTGCCCGGGAACGCCGCCAGCAATGCAGGGATATCAAACATACTTGAGTGATTGGAAACATAAATGTAGATTTTATCCGGTTCCAGGTTTTCAATACCGGTTACTTTTAATTTCACCCCTGCTATACCGAGTACACCCGAAGCGAATAATTTGGAAATCAAAAAATACGATTTAAAGCTCCGGTCAACCAGAGAACACAGAAGGGCAAATACTGAAAGAAACAGCGTATAAAGCCCGATTAATGTAATTTTTACGTACGTCAAACTTGCCTGAAAATTACTTATTCAAACTCAAATTTAAGCAATTCCAAAATAGTAACTGTGATTTATGAATTGTGAAAACCAGGATTTGTTAGTCACTCCTCCCCTGCCAAAACCGCCGAAAATCACGACCCTCACTCACCCCGAAGCTCACCTGCTAACTTCATCGCTCACCGTCCCAAGTGATTCCCACTCACATTTTCGCTCACCGTC
>BTUV01000035.1:0-26606 GCA_045863035.1 Ignavibacteriales bacterium
TTTAGATCGTATTCGAAGATTTTTACGATTTGGTCAGATTTTGGCAGAAGTCAGGTGATTGCGCAATGGAGTCCTTTGCCCGCTTAATCTGCTTTTCAAATTCATATTTATCTTTACGATATCTTTTCTGACTGAACTGAACAATTAAATCCCCATCAGCAGTGCAACTCGCGTGCAAAGTTGTTCCCAATTTTGTTCCCAATGGCTTCTGGGGATTCCCTTTAAAACAGCAAACCCTTGTAAGTCATTGATTTACAAGGGTTTATGAGTGGAGCTAAGCGGGTTCGAACCGCTGGCCTCTTGAATGCCATTCAAGCGCTCTCCCAACTGAGCTATAGCCCCATTTCCACTCCGCAAATTTACGAATTCTCTCTAAAATAAAAAACCCCCGCCGGTCTGACCCGGCAGGGGTTTTTTTCTTTTTTATGAGTTTTTTCTCAGCTTATTTGAGTAACTGCATCTTCTTGGTTACTACGTTCTTTCCTGCCTGTAAACGGTAGATGTAGGTACCGCTTGCCAGCCGGGTCGCATCAAAAACAGCACTGTGACTGCCTGCTTCGTAGTATCTGTTGTTTGCAAGTACTGCAACCTGCTGTCCGAGCATGTTGTATATACGGAGATCAACTACTTCCGCTGAGGGTAATCCGAACTTAATGGTTGTGCTCGGATTAAACGGATTCGGATAGTTCTGATCTACATAGAACTGTGTCGGAATTGCATCTTTAACTCCAACCGGAATCGCTCTGATGATTCTGATGTTAAATGTATCCTGACTTGGAATAAAAGTGATGCTGTTTCCACCGCGGGCACGTACTGTCCATTTTGTGTTAAGTGTGTCAGCGGTTCCCAACCAACCTAATGCCTGCGTTCCGGTAAATGTGAATGAAGAATCATTCAACGGATTTGAACCAAATACAGGTGTTTTCAAAAGTTGGAACTGGTACTGAACTGCCTCGCCGTCAACATCAATGGTTTTACTCCAGTTAGCTGTAAAACTCTGTGAGGAGTCTGTAACAGTTATCGTGGCGTTATCAGCAGGTGCATTCAGGAAGAAATATGGATGCGGATTAGTGTTCACACCCTGAGTTATGCCTGCATAAGCATTCGGTGATACCTGGTAACCACCGTTTGCCGGTGTTCCGGTGAAGTATTGTGTAGCAAGTCCCACAACGTTAATCGGATATGTGGGTGCCGGCTGACCATCGCAGTCAGTATCACGGTCAACTCTGAGAATGGCTTTTGAATAACCGTCCCAGATATTGATGTTTGCGTCAGCGCCGCTCGCAGGCCAGTTTACGGTATTGTCCGGAGTAGTAGCTACGCCATTAATCTTAACCAGCATGCTTTCATATTTTTCTGCTGCATCAAGGTAGTGAGTAAGACTCAGTTCAACAGGAGTGAGAGCATTGTTGATATCTAACAGCTCGATGTCAGTCGCGAGATTGGTCAGATTAAGCTGGGTAACACCGTTAAAATGACCAACTGTACCGGTAACAAGAAGCCGGTCGCCGATGTTATATACCGTACCTCCGCCTGTTTCACTTCCTTTAGTGATAATAATACCGGCGGTAGCATCCTGAACTCCGTACTGGAATCTGTTGGAAGAAGCAGTAAAGTTAACAGAGTTAACTACACCGATGACTGTAACAGTTTCATTCAAACGATCCGGCACAAAGTCATTATTTGCATCAATACGCACTGCTGCAATAGTTTCAGCAAAAATTACTTTGATCGGATTGTGTGCAGGTGTGGTAAATGAGTTACCGTTGCCTGGGCGTGAGATTATAATCACTTCCTCAGTAGAGTTCTCAAAGAAAACAAGGTTGCCAACAGCATCAACAGTAATATCTGAGCGAATTGAAGTGATATTGTTCTGATAATCCTGGAAAACCATTTCTGAAGCAGGAGCAACGTTGTTATAGATATTATTTATCGCATAAATACCCTGCACAGGAGGATTGCCTGAGGCAATTCTTGATCTGGTGAAATAAATGATATCATCATTTGAAGTCGCACCGTAGTAGATTGCCGCAGTAGTTACCAGACCGGTGTCATTGCGGACAGTCCATACTGTATCAGCAAAGGTTTTGGTTCCGGTGAATGAGCTGCCTAAATGGAACCTTGCCAGACCCGGTTTTGTAGAACCGTTAGGAATGCCGACAAAAGTTACATAGAGTGAGTTGTTAGCATCACGACCGGCAACTGCATCATACATTGCAATATTAGTGCCCTGTGTTGAGATTACTCTTTCCTTTTCACCAAAAAAGGTGTAGTTGGTTCCGATATTAAGGCGGTAAACCACAGTATCACCAATTACGTAGAGCTTTTTATCAGCACCTGACCCGGTAACCTGAAGACCACGGATTGCAGCCGGGTAACTTGAGTCAATCTCAACTACATTAAGTGTATCTGTGTGATAACGGTAAATCTTTTTGAGTGAGGTGCTTAAGAGATAGATATATCCATCAGCATCTGCTTCAGATGAGTGGCGCACTTCTGATGGACCGACCGTTACGCCGGTGGTTGTCAGAAGAGCAGTACCCTGAGCATTGCCCCACTGCTCACCGTTTGCAGCATGTCTTGCAACGCCGGTAGCGTAACCACCGTTACCAGCAGTGTAAATAAAGCCGAAATTTTTCAGAGCTTTATTTGTTATTGTTGTAACGCCACGGGTAAATATTGCCGGGATTGAGTAGTGAATGGTCTTATAGGTTGCATAACCTGAGTTCCAGGTTTTGATTTCGAATGTATAATTTCCGGAAGGAACGCTTGTCCCGCCGTTATTATTACCATCCCATACAACAAAGGTATCCTGGACTCCGGCTGAATCAACGTAATTGAAACCGGTTGCCGTGATGGTCCTTACTAAGGTTGAGCCGCTAAATATATTGATCCAGAGTGAGTCAGCGCGGTCAGCCAGGGTGAAGCGGATAGCCGCACCTGAACTGTCATCGAATCTGCCGTCAAAAGGAGCATTACTGCCCGGCTGGGTTACCCTTATGTTGTGGGCAAACACATCCGCCTTTGTTTCGGTTTGAATTAAAATGGTAAACAGCAGTGTAATAGCCATAACTGCTGTTAGTATTGTTCTTTTCATCGAACTATTCTCCGTATTTATTTAAGTAAAGTCATTTTCTTTGAGGCAGTAAGAGCGCCTGCTTTTAAAGTGTATATATATGTGCCGGATGCCAGTTTTGATGCGTCAAAGGTATATTTATAGGTTCCTTTTTCCATAGATGAGGAAATAAGTTCTGATACCAACTGACCGTTTATGTCATATACTGAAAGATTAACCAACTCATTTTGTGAGAGTGAAAATTCAATAGTGGTAGCCGGGTTAAACGGATTCGGAAAGTTCTGTGCAAGAGAGAATCCGTCAGGTGAAATGGTTTCTGATTTTTCAACACCTACGATGGTAAGCGGAATGGTGGGGAGCACACCGCTGAAAGTCCATTTGTCAACGGTCCATCCGTAATGAGAAACGGTATATAAACCACCGTCATCATCCCAGTCGGCAGAATAGTTTGAAGCATACCCGGAAACCTGCGGCTGAAGACCTGCACTGCCTCTGTTAGTGTAGCTTCCTGTCATCATAAAATTCCAGGCAGCATGATCAAGCGTATCAAGCACTGCGCCTGTGTTAGGATTCAGGAAATAGGTTCTTGAAAGTTCATAACCGCCTCCTGTAGTAAAAATTACTGCGGTCGCAACTGCGAGGATGTTCTTTCCTCTTAAAAGATTCATACCGATTGGACCAGAATTTACAAAAGTACCGGTTGTAGCAGTAAGAGTATCATTGAGTGTAACCTGGAAAGAATTAAGCTGGGTATATCCTGCTGCAGGGCTACCTGTGTAGCAGTAAACCTTACGGAGAGTATAATTGGAAACATATATAACTGAACCGTCACCTGAAACTGTTACGCCATAGAGATTACCTGTATCAGGGACTGTGATGGTCTGAAGAGCTGTACCGGCATGGCCTCCGCCCCATTCAGCATTATCATTAATGCCGGCATACACGCGAACCTGACCCGGCTGTCCTGCTTTAATAACAGTTACATATACTCTGCCGAAGTCATCAACATCAATTCCCCAGAGGGAGTCAGCATTGGTTGCAAGACGGTAGTCAGCTGAATAAACAGAATCAGCGCCCATCTTAAAAACAAGGATGTTTCTTTCGGGATCATTATTCGCAACATAGATCATTGAGTCGCGTGAAGCGGCCAGATCCTGAGCTTCAGTCATCAGCACCAGATCAAAACCGCTGACCCACGGCATCTGATATGTTCCGATTCCAGATGAACCATAAGCGTAATAGCCCATGCGTCCGGTGGAATCAGTTGCATTAGTATATCCGACAAGATAATTGCCGACTGCAGCTCTGCGGTTAATGAGAGCAACAAAAGTATTTGGTTTTATTGTTGCAACTGCGGGAGTATTGTGACCGGTTGAGTTTGGCTGGTCATCCCAGGTTGCATAAGCGCAATTCCAAGTACCGTCAAATGATTGTGCATAGTTCACAGATGTGAAAAGGAGAGTGAATACGAAGATGTAAAACAAATTCTTCATGAGTGTGCCTCCGGGAAAGTGAATAATTGTTTAAAATGAATCAGAAGAATAGAAAAAAAACGCTAAATAAGCAAGGAAAAGGGGGGAGAAATGCTTCACCAGGGTTGTATCTGAGAATTGGCAAATTTGGCGAATTGGCAGACAAAATGAGGAGGAAATCCGGTTTTTCGGGCAGAAAGCCAAGGGCGACCCCACCTGAATCGGTAAACGGTAAAATTCACAATTTTTTTCTACCAATTTTCGACTCCTCTGGAGTCGGGAGGTAAATTCACCATTCAAAATTCACAATTTTTTTTCTACCAATTTTCGACTCCTCCGGAGTCGGGAGGATATGTTGATAAATTCGTTTTCTAACAAGATGCGACTCCGCCGGAGTCGGGAGTGAAAATTCACCATTCACAATTCACCATTCACCATTCACTATTCACCATTCACCATTCACCATTCACAATTCACAATTCATTTTCATCCTTCTTGCAATGCTTTTACTTCCACGTTGCTATGTCTCAGCCGGTTAGCAATGGTCAAGGCAAGCCGTTCAAAGAATAGCCCGGCTACTGCCGTGTTTGATTTTGATATAACATCAAAAGCTGAACGCGAGAGTATATAAAGCTCAACTGTGCCATCGGCTATTGCATCCGCGGAGCGGACCCCCTCATCAAGGAAGGACATATCACCGAAAAAATTACCCTGCGCAAATGACACAAGTGTATGGAATGTCCCGCCAAAAAGGGGCAGGGTTATTTTCACTACTCCCTTCGCGATAAAAAGTATTTCATCACTTTTGTCACCGATGGAGAATATCTTTTCGCCATGCTGATATGTTCCGGACTTCAGCACCGAAGAAATGGTTTTAAGTGCATCGGCAGGGAAATCGTAAAATAATTCAATTTCATCAATTGAGAGCGCCCGCGATTCAGAATCAACTTCGGTGTAAAATTCCCGCAACAGGGCATTTTCAGTGAACTCAAGCGCTTCATCCTGTGAGTCAAAGAATTTTAGATTATCTGTCTCCGCAAGACCTAAATCTCTGAGGTAGTCTCTTATGTTTTGACCGGTAGGAAGACTTAAAGGGACAGATGAAAAAATGAGCGTGCCTCCGTTATTTTTCAGTCGTGCAAGAATTTGTTTGAGCATATTAACTGCGGTGAAGTCAATGGAAACCACCCTCTTCATATCCAGAATCAGAAACTTATTTTTGCTGATGGATGATTCAAGTTCGTTCAGAAGCTGGTCGGTCGTCCCGAAAAAAAGCTGCCCCTGAAGCTCAATAATCATTGTCTTATCCCCATGTTCGGTTAGGAGATCCATCTCCTCCTGCAGGCGGATTTTTTTGGAAAACTTTTTGTCACCGGTCATCTTGCGCCTGATAACAGAACTTCTGATCTGTTCTCTGAGAAAAAGGATGATGGCAAAGGCAATACCAACTCCGGCAGCGGTAATAAGACTGGTGCCGACTGCTGCAACAATAACAGCCAGAATTACAAGAAAATCAATATAAGTAAGTTTTGATTTAAGCAGAGCAAAACTCTTTTTATCAATCATTCTGATGCCTACAACAATAAGAATACCGGCAAGGGCTGAGGTTGGAATCCAGGCCACCAGGTTGCCGAATAAAAGCAGTACAAGCAGTGCTGTGACGCCGACAAACATACCTGAGTACTGAGTTTTGGCGCCACTGTTAAGATTGACCAGGGTAGCGCCCATGGTTCCTGCTCCTGGAATACCGCAAACAAGCGCCGAACCAAGATTACCCAAACCCTGCCCGATTAACTCCTTATTGGAATTATGACGCGAATAGGTGAGTGCGTCAAGTACTACGCAGGTTTTAAGCGTGTCGATGGAAAGGAGAATTGAAAGTGTGAGGAAAGGGATAATCAGACTCGTAATCTGTGAAAAATCAATAGAACCAAAATGTGCAAAATTAGTTGTAACAGTTCCGGTAAGGTCAGTGATTGATGCAGAGATTGCGCCAATAATAAATTTGTTTCCATCCATCTGAAGCAGCGCGGGGTCAAAGAATGAAAGAGTGAAATATGCTGCAACACCTGAGGTGAGTGCAATAATCGAACCGGGGATTTTTTTAGTAATCTTAGGTGCGCTTACCATCATTATGATGGTTACTACTCCGATTACAATTGCCTGCCACTGCCAAAGATTAAAACTGACGAGCGCAGTCCAGAACGAAACTTTTTCTGTAATACCGAGCATTTTGGGGAGTTGTGCTGAGAAGATAAGAACCCCTACACCGCTCAGATAACCTGCTACCACCGGGTATGGTATATATTTGATAATTTTTCCGCCGCCAAGATACCCGACCAGAATCTGAAAACCGCCGGAAAGCAGCGCAACTAATGTAACATAGGCAGGAATAATCTCTTTGGGAACAGTGCCCGATGAGAACATTTCTGCAACAAACACTGAAAGCACTGCCGCGGCGGGTGCGCAAGGGGCAGTAACTAATTTTTTAGTTCCGCCGGTCAGGGGGGAGATAAGACCAAGCATAACAGTACCAATAATACCGCCGAGCGCTGCCTGCCCCGAAAATTCTTTGCCCAGAGGGGCATAGATAATCAGCCCAAACGCGATGGCTGAGGGAAGGGCAACCAGCATTGATGCTGCACCTCCCATGATGTCGCCAACCCAATTTGATGAATCCGGCTTTTTAACCGGCTGGGCAGTGGACTCCGATACACCTGAACTCTTCGACATGGAAAATACCTCATTTTCGACATATCAAAATTATGTGAATATTTGACCAAACAAAAGAATTATTATAATTGTTAACTTCCGTCTGAACGAACTCGCCTGAAGATGATTTTCATACTCAGTGGTCTGACGAGTCTGGTATTTCATCAAAACCACTGGATAAAATTTCATAATTCACTACTTATAATTCACAATTCAGAATTATTATATTGTGTTTTTAATAAAGGAAAACATTTGTACATACTCCCGGTAGGGAACTATTATAAACAGATTCTCCGGATTGCCTGGCCTGCCATAGCCGGGCTTTCAACGCAGATTCTGGTTTCACTTGTTGATGCAGCCATGGTGGGGCGGCTTCCACAGCCGGAATATACGCTTGCTGCAATGGGTATAGGAGTGATGGCTACCTGGGCGATTGTCAGTTTCTTTTCAAGTCTGGCTACCGGTACTCACGTCCTGATCGCACGAAGACATGGTGAGAAAGACCCTCAGGCAATGAATAACGTCCTGATGAATTCAATCATTACGGGGGTTATTTCAGGTACAATTCTTACTCTGTTCATTATGGTTTTTTCTGAGAATATCGGACAGTTTTTTGCTAAAGATTATATTGTCGGGGAGTATGCATCAGAATTCATTTTTTATCGTTTCCTCGGACTTCCGTTTTTTCTGATTACCGTAGCTTTCAGGGGGTTCTATTTTGGGGTAGGCAAGACCAAGATTTTCATGATATCTGCTATATTGGTAAATCTGCTAAATATCTTCTTTAATTATGTTTTCATCTTCGGGAATTTTGGATTCCCCGAAATGGGAGTTGCCGGGGCTGGGCTGGGGTCTTCTCTGGCGACTGTTTGTGATGCTGTGTTTTATCTGGTGGTAAGCTTCGGGACCGGTTTAAGAAAGAAGTACCACCTTACTTTTCATTTTCGCCCTGACCGTGAGACCCTCCGGCTTCTGATATCCCTTTCGCTACCGGTTTCGTTGCAGAATATGTTTATCCTGTTGGGGTTTCTCATATTTATCTCCATCACCGGACTTATCGGAACGGTTGAGCAGGCGGCAACTCAGGCAGTCATCAGCGCGCTTTTTCTCTCATTTATGCCCTGTTATGGTTTCGGCATAGCAGTTCAGACACTTGTGGGTAATAACACCGGATTGGGTAAAAATGACCTTGCCCGGCTTTATGGGTTTGAAGCTGCTAAAATTGCAACATATTATACTCTATCGCTCAGTGTTATTTTTTATTTTTTCCCTGAGTATATTCTTTTAATTATTACAGAGGATGCTGAAATTATCAGGACTGCAATACCGGCTATGCAAATTGCAGGGTTTGCTCAGATATTTTATGCGACAGGGCTGGTGCTTGCCAACGGACTTCAGGCGATTGGACGTTCTTCCTACGTGATGTATTCAGAGGCGTTTTCAAATCTGCTGATTTTTGTTCCGTTTGCTTATTATTTGGGTATTGCATCAGGTTACGGTCTGGCGGGGGCATGGCTGGGGCTGCCTCTCTATATTATATCTTACTCGCTAATGATTTATTACAAATTCAGATCAGAAAACTGGTCACTCATTCGAAAGTTTTAAGGTCAAAAATCTGAGAGGGAGGATTGGAATAAGGGAAGAAACTGACCCGGAGGAACAGGGCAGCCGGCTGCGGAGAAAAGAAGAAGGGATAGCGAAATAATGACCCCGCAATCAAAAATTACCCATTTTTGAGAAAACCTCATCACTAATAAATCCTCTCTTTTTTAAGAAATCCTGTAAAATGAATAATTAAACAGGTTTTTTATATTTCAGGTCACACTCCGGAATTGGCACTCAAATTGTATATTTATAATTTTGTAACTTTACTGTTCGATAATTTAACAGGTTCAGCAGATGAAAATTGGCATACCAAAAGAGATCAGATTTGAAGAAAAACGTGTAGCGCTTGCCCCCGCCGGGGTTGACTCATTAATTCGCTCAGGTCATCAGGTCTTTATAGAAAAAGGTGCCGGAGAGGGGAGTCATTTCAGTGATGATGACTACACAAATCTTGGGGCAGTATTGGTTTTCGGACCTGATGAGGTTTACCAGCGTTCTGATCTGGTTGTTAAAATCCACCGCGTGACTGAAAAAGAGACTGAGCTGATGAAAGAAAATCAGATACTCTTTTCATTTCTTCATCTTGCAGTGGGAGAAAAGAAAATTATTAACACCTTCCTTGAGAAGAAAATAACTGCAATCGGTTATGAACTGATTGAAAACAAAGCAGGTCTGCCCGTGCTTTACTCTATGAGTGAAATTGCCGGAAAACTTGCTATACAGGTTGCTGAAAATCTGCTGGAAAGCAACAACCAGAATGGTCGCGGAATTCTGATTGGAGGAATCACCGGGGTTGCACCGGCGGCGGTGGTTATTCTGGGAGCCGGGGTAGTTGGCACCAATGCAGCCAAATCAGCGCTGGGCCGAGGCGCTTCGGTTATTGTCCTTGATACCGATATCGAACGGCTTAAAAATATTGACACAACATTTGATAAGAAGATAACCACAGTAGTTGCAAACCCTTACACCATAAGCCGTGGAGTGAAGTTTGCTGATGTGCTTGTAGGGGCAGTTTTAAAGAAAGGGGAGAAAACACCTCATCTGGTAACTGAAGAGATGGTAAAACAGATGAAAAAAGGCGCGGTAATAGTTGACGTTGCCATTGATCAGGGTGGGGTGATCGAAACCTCACGGCCGACTACTCTTTCAAACCCGACATATATATTACATGACGTAACCCATTATTGCGTGCCCAACATGCCGGCGATGGTTGCCCGGACAGCAAGTTACGGACTGACCAATGCAGCAATGCCGTATATACTCTCCATAGCAGACAAGGGGCTGAATCACTCACTGATTGATGATCCGGGTCTGATAGCAGGCGCGTGCACCTATAATGGTTATTGTTCAAATGAAATAGTGGCAGATATATTTAATCTTGAGTACAGAAGGATACATCTGTTCTCGCAAAACTGAGAAAAATACGATGATACAGACTAAAGAAACCATGCAAAAGACCAATTATGCCTCAAATTATCAGGCAAGTTATAAAAGTAAATTAGTAAGTGCCGAAGAGGCAATGTCCGTTATTAAATCGGGCGATAAAGTAGTAGTTCATTCTAATTGTGCAGTTCCGATGCGTTTAATTGATGCATTGGTCCTCCGAAAAAATGAATTATTTGATGTTGAGATGATTCATGTGCTTAGCGTGGGGAAGCTTCCGTATTTGAGCAGTGAGATGGAAGGGCATTTCAGGCATAAATCATATTTCATGGGGGCGGATGTGCGGAAAGCCGTTGCCGAGGGGGATGCTGATTTTGCTCCGATATTTCTGTTTGAATATCCGCTTCTGTTTTCAAGGGGAATAATCAAGCCGGATGCTGCACTGATTCATGTTTCGCCGCCTGATGAACATGGCTTCTGCAGTTATGGTGTTGAAGTGGGTATTACAAAAACATCCGCGGAAAAATCATCTGTCGTTATTGCGCAGGTTAATCCTAACATGCCCCGCACCTTGGGTGACAGTTTTATCCACATTAGCAAGATAAACTATATTGTTGAGTGCGATGACCCAATTGCAGAGCTGCCTCAGGGTGAAAGAGACCTATCTCCGGAGCAGGAGCATATATACTCTAAGATTGGTGAATATATAGCAAATCTTATTGAAGACGGTTCAACACTGCAAATGGGTATAGGGGTTATACCTGATTCAGTGCTGCAGTTTCTTACAAGCAAAAAGGACCTTGGTATTCACTCGGAAATGTTTTCAGACGGAATTATTGAACTGGTTGAAAGGGGAATACTGAATAACAGCCGAAAGAAAATTCATCCGGGTAAAATTATTGCCGGGTTTGTGCTCGGTACAAGACGTCTCTACGACTTTATTGACAATAATCCGCTTATTGAATTCCACCGGCAGGAATATGTAAACGACCCCTTCGTCATAGCCCAGAACACAAAGATGGTTGCGATTAACTCAGCAATTGAAGTTGACATTACCGGTCAGGTATGCTCTGACTCAATAGGCACGCGGCTTTTTAGTGGTTTTGGCGGACAAGTTGATTTTATCAGGGGAGCAGCCCATTCAGAAGGGGGAAGACCTATAATTGCGCTTCCATCAGCAACAAAGGACGGAAAAATTTCGCGCATTGTGCCGCAGCTTAAGCCGGGCGCGGGCGTTGTAACATCCCGCGCTGATGTTCACCATGTTGTAACTGAGTATGGCGAGGTTGATCTTTTCGGAAAATCAATCCGCCAGAGAGTGAAAGCGCTCATTTCAATAGCGCATCCGCAGTTCAGGGATGAACTCACTGCTTATGCTAAGCAACAAAAATATATTTAACAGAGGGAGATAAAATGAAAGCCATCATCGGGGATATCCACGGCTGTTATCATACTCTGATTGAGTTATATAACACTATTGTTACCAAGTATCCGAAAATTGATATATATTGTGTCGGTGATCTTGTGGACAGAGGGCTTTACTCTGCTGAAACGGTACAGTTTGTGATTGACCAGAATATTAAGTGTGTACTTGGCAATCATGACTGTATGTTCTACTTCTATTTCACTGACCCGAACCATCAGGATTCACAGTTGTGGGATATTAACGGAAATGCAGCCACACTGCAATCATATATGAAGCATTCCCAGCTTCTTGATACACATGTTGCGTTTATCGGTCAGCTTCCCCTCTTTTATGATTCCTTTGACTGTCTGATTTCTCATGCAGGAATTTCACAGCAGGCGGGGAAGGAGTTAGGGCTTGGAAAGGTGTATGATGCTGACAAAATTGAACGTTATTTCTTTGACCGGCTGAGTGAGCGGGAGGGAATTCTCTGGAACCGGTCGAAACTTTTTAATATCGGCAAAATTCAGGTTGTCGGGCATACGCACCGCCTGGAGGTGGTTTATCACGAACAAACAAAAGCGTTATACATTGATACCGGCGCTTATTCCCGCAATAAATTGAGTGCGGTTATTATTAAAAACGGAAAATTTGTGGATGCGCTTTCAGTACCTACTATCCCGCTGGATCTGAGTAATTATTAGGAAACCCCGGTCGGGCGACTCCCTCATTTAAGGAGAACCGGACAATCTGATTAAAATAAGGCAAAAATTGGTGCAGGTAATAATTACTGAGTAGGTTTTTGGCTCTTTTTCTTATATTTCCGGTCTGAAAAATATCCGGTTCATTATCGTTTTATTGCTACAAGTTATTTACTTTCAATAGGTTCAAGAATAAAAAACGCTTTTAAAGCTGCAGGAAAAGTATTTACTATTCTCCTGCCGGGTATTATTTCAGTGCTCTCAATTCTTGTTATGGGGGCTCACCCTGCTGATTCAGGCCAGGTGAATGCACGTCTCTGGTTTGGTGCCATATTTTCCATGCAGACCGCAGGTCAGTTTGGCTCCGGCTTTAATGCTGATTTGCTCTCTGAGAGTCAAACATCCCTTTCGCTAAGTGAAACTCCCGATTCTGATATTTCGATAAACTTTCCGTTTGCTGCCGATTCACTTGTGACACCTGAAATTTCAGAGGAGCCGGTCGAGGAAGAATATCCTGATTCTTTGCTCACTGATTCCACTCAGACCACACTTCCGGCTGATACGGTAAAAGTTGACTCAATGGCATTGGACTCAACCGCAAGAATCGCTCATTTCAGGTATAAGCGAAAAGATTCTCCCTATATTTCTCTCTATACACAAAAGCCATCCCGGTTTTTTACCGAAAGTACTTCCCAGAAAAAACGAACTGTTACAATTGACTCAGCCGGCCGGTTTGTTGAAATTAAGGAATTTATCGGAACCCAACAGACAAAACTGACTCTTCGCATTCCGATAGATGAGTATCTTTCAATGAAGATGAAAAGCAGGGAAAGAGAACTGTGGGATGCTCTTGCTTATCAATATGAATTGAAAGACAATAAAAAAGATTTAGCCGGGCTGATTAAAGATTTTACTGATTTTGAAATTCCGCTTCCGTCAGTTGGCGTCCTGAGTATTTTTGGCGCACCCAAAATCAGTCTGCGTATCGGCGGTGCAGTTGATATACACGGTGCATGGCGAAATGAAACTACTGAAGGGGTAACTGCTTCACGGCTCGGTAACACAAGAAATGAACCGGATTTCAAACAGCAGGTGCAGATTAATGTGAATGGTACTATCGGTGACAAACTTCAGATAAACGCTGACTGGAACACAGAAAGAACATTCGAATACGAAAATCAGTTAAAACTCAAATATACCGGCTACGAAGATGAAATAGTTCAGAGCATTGAGGCAGGTAACGTTTCACTGCAGACCTCGCCATTGGTGGGCGGTAGTGAGGCACTCTTTGGCGTGAAAGCTAATTTCAAAATGGGACCGCTTACCCTTACTGCACTTGCTTCACAGAAAAAAGGGGAAGTGAAAGAAAAAGCACTGACCGGCGGTACATCTTCTCAGGATTTCACCATCCGCGCGCATGAGTATTCACGAGCCCACTATTTTGTGGATTCAATTTATGCGGATACATCCTCAAATTTCAATCTTTTTAATAAATACTACGCGAACCCGACTCCTCAGATTGACTCCAGGTATCAGATTAAAGATATCGAAGTCTGGAAATCAGTCGGTCAGGCATTGTTTGACCCGACTGAGCGAAACGTAATAGCATATATAAACCTGCCACCCCTTGCCTCCGGTCAGGTGTACAATGACCTGTACCGCGATGTTGAGGAAGTAAACGGCAGAATTGTTAAGGGTCGTTTTATAAAATTGGTTCAGGGTAAAGATTATACAATAAACGACGGTGCAGGATTTGTATCGTTTAAGGCAACACCAAACGAAACTGATATACTCGCAGTTTCATACTCAATAGACGGTGATTTGGAAGGTCCTTCCGATGACCAGTTTTTCGGAGAGTTTCTGTCTGAGGCAACATCAGATACTTCAAAACGTCTGGTACTGAAACTGATTAAACCACAAAATCTGCAGCCCTCAAATACAACTGCTTGGCGTTTGCTTCTGAAAAATATATATCCGCTTGGTGTTCGTAATATCAAGAAAGAAGGTTTTGAGCTTGATATTAAATATGAAATTGACGGACAAGATCCGGTCTCGATACTCGGTAATACGCGTATAATGAATGCGTTCGGGTTTGACCTGATTGACCAGAGCAGCAACCCCGGAGCAGACGGATTATTTGACTTTCTTGTCGGTAAAACGGTGATGCCGGAAACCGGTGAAATTATTTTTCCGGTGCTTCAGCCATTCGGTCGAAATATCCCGCAAAACCTGCCTAACGCGGATTCGCTCAGATATTTAGATGTATATGACACAACTCAGACGATTGCCAAGTATAATAAGCTGAAAGATAAGTTTATCATTACCGGTAAGGTTTCAGGCGAGGCGAGTTCAAACTATCCGCTTGGGTTTAACGTAGTTGAAAACTCAGTACGCGTTACACTTGACGGAAGAGAACTGACCGCCGGAGTTGATTATGTTGTTGATTATAACATTGGCAATCTTACCATACGCAATAGCGCTGCTTTGGTTCCGGGCGCAAATTTGCGCATAACGTATGAGGAGAATGACCTTTTTCAGATCGCATCAAAAACACTCTTCGGTATGAGGGGTATAGTGGATGTGAGCCAGAAAACAAAATTCGGCTTTTCCGCGCTTACTTTATCTGAACAGACGCTGAGTGACAAAGTGCGAATTGGCGAAGAACCGCTAAGTAACTCTATATACGGTCTGGATTTCTCAACCGAGTTTGACCTTCCGTTTATTACAACTTTGCTCGACAATGTAATTTCAACCCGGACACCCTCGACCATGTCATTTCGCGGAGAGTTCGCCTATATGAGCCCTGATCCGAATACGAAGAAAAGCACAATTTCTTCGGACGGAGGTAAGAGTATTGCGTATATAGACGACTTTGAGGGAGCAAAAAGAATTATTCCGGTTGGCATCAGCTATACGGTTTGGCGCGATTTGAGCGTGCCAAAACTCTACTCTGATGTCGAAAACAAACTTGTGCTTGAGCGGATGAATTATAAGAGTAAAGCGTGGTGGTTTAACTTTCTTCCTTCAAATGTAGTGGTAAATCAGATTTGGCCTGACCGAAAAGTAGCGCGCGGTGATGAAGCGGTTACGGTGCTTGATTACGTTTTCGTTCCGGATACCCCTGGTACATACAATTATAATCCTGATTTTGCTGATAAGCGTAAATCCTGGGGCGGTATGATGAAACTGCTCTCAACTACTGCCAATAATCTGGTGGATGAGAATATTGAGTTCATCGAATTCTGGATGCAGATACGCCAGGCGCCTGCTGACGGAAAGATATATATAGACCTTGGTAAAATTTCTGAGGATGTTATTCCCAATAATGCATTAAACAGTGAAGATATAAATAAAAACGACCTGATAGACCAGGGGGAGGACACCGGTATTGACGGATTGGTTACTGCAGCGGAACAAACAACCTTTGGCAGCAACCGCCCTGACCCTTCAAACGATGACTTCGGGCTTAGTCTCTCCGGTAAATACAATATCTATGACTATTTTAATATAAACGGAACTGAAGGTAATGCCGCGCTTTCAGATATCGGACGTTTTCCTGATACTGAAGATCTGAATCGCAACGGTAATTTGGACCAGTTGAATAATTATTTCCGTTTTGAAATACCGCTTGATACCAACCGCACTACAAATCCGTTTGTTGTAGGCGGAGGAAATAACGATAACTGGTATCTTTTCCGCATTCCGCTAAAAGATTTTACTGACAAGGTGGGGGACCCCAGTTTTTCAGTGGTTGAATATATACGGCTTTTTACCACAGACGCGTCTGATATGATTCATTTCAGGATGACCGAATTTAACTTAGTGGGTAATCAATGGAGAAAGGTAACCGTTGCTAACCGGCCGGAAGACTCAGTCCTTTCACTTTCAGTTGTAAATATAGAAGATAACCCGAACTACACCAGCCCTGACGGAGTGCAGAGAGAACGTGACCGCAGCCGCCCCGATCAGGATATATTACGCAATGAACAGGCGCTTAGTCTTATCATAAAAGATCTTCCTGACGGAGAAAAACGGGAAGCAGTTAAAACACTCACCAGACCGCTTGACGTGTTTAACTATTCAGAGATGAAACTTTTTATACACGGTGAAGAAAACGCCATACCCGGTTCCATTTCTTATTCTCCGGATGAAACACAGTATGAAGCCGAAGTATATTTTCAGTTCGGCAGTGACTCAAACAGTTATTACGAATACCGTCAGCCGGTAAGAAAAGGGTGGAATGAGATAACGATCAAATTTAGTGAACTAACCGCGCTAAAGCAGGCAAGAGACTCAGCTAACATTGTTTTCAGAAGAGCTGTCTCCGGCAAACCGGGGCACTATTATCAGGTTAAAGGTAACCCGACACTTACCCAGGTAAAATTTTTACAGGTGGGTATATATAACAAGTTTGACGGTCCGACAGTGGGTGCACTCAGCGGTGAAATCTGGGTTAATGAATTACGTGTCATTGGAGCGGATGAAACTCCTGGCTGGGCTTACAGCGGGGCTACTTCCATAAAGTTTGCAGACCTGATGACTATCAGTTTTAATATGGCTCAGACTAATCCTTTCTTTCACCGGCTTGCTGAGAGATTTGGTTCAAGAGTTGAATCGGTGAATTGGGGACTTGCGGCTGATATAGATGTATTGCGCCTGATTCCGGTAAATCTACCGGGTAGCACTCTCCGGTTAAATTACAGTCGTACCGAGAGTGTTGGGAAACCCCTTTATCTGCCTGCTACCGATATTAAGGTTGATGAAGCGGTTCGCCTCTACCGGGAGAGATTGATAGTTGAGGAAGGATTTTCACCACAACAAGCTGACGCATTGGCAAGGCAGATTTCGATTGATGCACAGTCATTGTCAACTTCTGACTCATGGTCACTTGGCACCATTAAACTGAAGATACCAGGTAACTATTGGCTTATTCGTGATACCTGGAACGCACTTACCTTCGGATTTAACTATAATAAATCATTCAGCCGAAATCCTTCAACCCTTGCAAGCAAGAACTGGATTTGGAACGCAAATATGAATTATGCGATTACGTTAAGTCCTGATTATTTTTTCTATCCTGCTAAAATTCCTTATCTGGGCGCTCTGATAGATGTGTTTAAGGATTACCGTAATGCAAAGGTATATTTTACTCCGCAGTCATTCAGTTATAACATAACAGCAAAAAGAAATAAAAATTACAGTGCCACACGTCTTGCGCAGGCAGGTCTCTCAAATGAAGCCATCTCAAGAGATTTTGGCACAACACGCGGTATGGCAGTGGGTTGGAAGTTAACTGAGAATGGTTTTTTTAATATCACTACAACCTATAACTATGATGCAGCCGCAACTCTGGCATATCTTGAAGTTGATCAATTAAATCAGGAGCGCTCTGAATCAAAAATCTGGAAAGATATTGTAACTGGTGAGTTTTTTGGCAGAGACCTGACGTATAATCAGACATTTGATATAAAGACTTCACCGCGTCTGCCCTCGCTCTGGGATATATCCAGATACTTTACCGTAACAGCAGGATATAACGCCCGCTACGGATGGCAGGATGACATACGTCAGCTTGATCTTGGCAGAAGCATCAATGCAACCGGTACGTTTAACACTTCGCTCTCTGTTAAACTGAAGGCACTGACACAGACCTGGTTTGAAGACCTGGATGTGAAACCGGAAGAAAAAAAGCCGACACAGCAGGTGCAGCAGACGCGTGACAGAACAAGAGATTTTGATAAGCCAAATACTGAGTTGACATTCACTGATACAACCAGGACAGATTCAACAGTGCAGGATTCGGTTTTAGGACCTCCGAAACCTTCTACACTGGCTAATGCGCTGATTTTCCTTAAAGCAACATCGCGTTTTATCTTCTTCGATTATGAGAATATTAACATCTCATTCAGCAGCGGAAACCAGATGAGTGCTTCTGGTATATACGGAACCGGAACCGGTTTCAGGAATTTCTTTGGTGTGAAAGAAAACGCGGATGAAGGACCCGGGCGTGCTTTTATGCTTGGTCTGAGCAATAATGCGGGCAGAAGAGCGGCAAACGGAAATCTTCAGGATAATCCGTCACAGAAATATACTTTTGATATACGCACCTCACGTCCTTTGTGGGAGGGTGCCCGTATAGAAATCAACTGGAAACTCGGGTGGTCAACCAATAAAAATACCACCCTGCGAAGCGATTCGCTCGGTAACGTGCGTGTTACTAACATTACCTCGACAGGTTCTATTAACCGCTCATTTATGAGCATACCGCCGGTGTTCTTTCTGAGCGCACTTAATTCAGGAATTAAGCGAGTGCACGAACTCTACCGCCCGACTGACCCCAATCAGGCGCAGAGTCTTTCCAAGGCATTTGTCGAAGGATTTGAGTCACTGCCGCTGCTTTCCGGTTTGGGCTTTCTTGAAGATGTGGCCAATTATATACCGCGTCCTAATTGGAGAATTACCTGGGACGGTCTTGAGAAATACAGCATCTTTAGTAGTTTTACCAAACGGGTTTCGCTTGATCATGCGTATCAGTCTGATTATGCAGAAGGGTGGAAATTAAATCCGGACGGCACACAGGTCACGCAGAGTCAGAAAATTACTCTCGGATTCCAGCCGCTTTTAGGAATGAATGTCACGTTTAATACACTATGGGATGGCAATCTCTCCGGCAACGTAAAATATTCAACAAGGTCATCATTTGACCTTGGAGTAACGACCAAGAATATTACAGAAGGATTCTCTCGCGATATTGGTATATCCCTTAACTATTCAAAATCAGGTTTTGAACTCCCGCTCTTTGGTATTGATCTAAAGAATGATATTGAATTTATATTCTCTTATACAAATACCAGATCATCAACTATTGTTTTTGATATGGCAAACTTCAAAGAGGAGGGAACTCCGCAAGATGGTACAACCCGTACATCGCTTGAACCGAGAATTAAGTATGTATTAAGTGCAAGGGTAACAATGTCCATTTTTTACAAGCGCTCAAGCGTATCACCGGAAGGTGCTGCAAGAATTCCGCCTACAACCACCAACGAAGCAGGTATTGACGTCAGAATCACCATACAATAATAATTTTGAGCATTGAATTATACAATGTGAATTGGATTAAATCACATTTCTTAATTTAATACCATTTGGGTTGCAGATTCTATGGGAAGGAAATGGAATACGTCTGACGATATATATTAGGTTGAGTGATTGTATCGTTTTTACCGAAAAATTAAACATGTTTTTGCTGAGACGATGCATACATCTTCTCTACCGAGGATGTTTATTTGTTTGTGAACGGTTCATTTGCGGCGTCTGAGGGTAGAATAAGGGATACCTCGAATTGTAAAACGCAGATTCACGATGAGACGACTCAATCGCAAAAATCATTCGTTTATAATAATCTATCCTGGCGATTGCATCTTCTCTACCGAGGATGTTTATTGTTTGTGATCTGTTCATTAGCGGTGCCTGTGGCCGGCAGACGCGAGACGATAAATTTGTTCTGTAATTTTAACCTGTTTCCCGGTACAACCAGGATTCTGCCCGCCTGTCTCCCTTTATAACCCCAAAAAATAGGGCTGATCTGCCTATATTTACAACTGATTTTTTTGAAAGTGTCCTGATCATTGAAAATAGCAGTCTGCCAGATTAATCCGGTCATCGGAGATATTCAATACAATAAAAAGCTGATATTGGAGGGCTATAGCCGTGCCGCTGCCTCCGGTGCAGATCTGGCTGTATTCCCTGAGATGGCTCTGCTCGGCTACCCGCCACTCGATCTGGTTGAAAAGCGGGAGTTCAGAGAGGCGGTTTCCTGTGCAATTGAGGCGATAGCCGGCTCAACTGGTAAAACGGGGCTCATTTTTGGCGCAATTGCTGAGGAGCATGATACCATCGGCACAAACCTGTTTAATTCTGCGTATCTCTGTTTTGAGGGAAAAGTCCGGTTCACCCAGCATAAAACGCTTCTGCCCAACTACGATGTTTTTGATGAGATGCGCTATTTTGAGTCTGCCGTGCATAATGATATTTTTGAGTTCAGAGGGGAGAAGTTAGGTATCTCGATCTGCGAGGATATCTGGAATGATAAAGACTACTGGAAGCAGCGTCTTTACCCGGTTGACCCGGTTGAGCGCCAGATTGCGCAGGGGGCACAAATTATCATCAACATTAGTGCAAGCCCCTACTCATACGGTAAAAGAGAAGAAAAGCGTGATATGCTTTCAAGCATCAGCCAGAAGTATCAGGTGCCGCTGGTGTATGTCTGCAATGCCGGTTGTCAGACAGATTTGATTTTTGACGGATGCAGTTTCTGCTTCGGTAACACAGGTCAGTTGGTAAAAATGGGGAAACTCTTTGCGGAAGATTTTTTCATCTTTGATACCCACGATACGCTCCCCAGACAGCCGGTTTTGGTTGAGCGGTCATTTGAGGAGGAAGTTACTGATGCACTGGTACTGGGTATCCGTGACTATTGTGGTAAAACCGGCTTTAAGAGCGTACTGCTTGGTTTAAGCGGGGGTATTGATTCAGCAATTGTGGCGGTTCTGGCTGCCAGGGCAATCGGACCGGAAAATGTTTATACGGTTATGCTCCCCTCGGTTTACAGTTCTAAGGGGAGTATTTCGGATTCCGAGAAACTTATTGCCAATACAGGAATCCAATCATTATCAATTTCAATTCAACCGGTGTTTGAAAAGCTGCTGGAGGTTTTAACCCCATATTTTGGCGGGAAGCCGGCGGATGTGACGGAGGAAAATCTTCAGTCCCGCACCCGTGGTGTTTATCTGATGGCATTGTCCAATAAACATGGGCATCTGCTGCTCACCACTGGGAATAAATCAGAAGTGGCAACCGGATATGCCACTCTTTATGGTGATATGTGCGGAGCACTTGCAGTGATCGCGGATGTGTATAAGACCGATATATACGCTCTTGCGGAATATCTTAACCGTGAGGAGGAAATAATTCCGCGCAGTATTATCACCAAGCCACCCTCGGCGGAGCTGAGGTATAATCAGACGGATCAGGATTCACTTCCCCCCTATGATCTTCTTGACCGGATACTTAAAATGTATCTTGAAGAAAATATGGAGATAAAGGAGATAACTTCCGTGGTAGGTGAACCGGAAACGGTAAAAAGAATCCTCCGGCTGGTTGATTTAAATGAGTTTAAAAGAAAACAGGCCGCCCCTGCTTTACGAGTTTCCTATAAAGCATTTGGCTACGGTCGCAGATTTCCAATTGTTCAACGATGGAGCAGAGAATGAATTTTCGCTTTATTACATCATTCTTTTTATTACTTACGCTTCTTTTGCCTCGTGAGGCACAGGCACAGTTCGGCGGTAAAAAGGATCTTGTTAAAATAAAATCATATATATCATTTGACAAGGTGCACTCCGGCAGCGAGGTAAAGCTTGCAGTTGAGGTTGCCATTGACAGCACCTGGCATATCAACTCAAATGCTCCGAAGGATGAATTCCTCATCCCTTCTGAACTGAGCATTACCGGTGACAAACCGATTAATGTAAACAAGGTGGTCTTCCCCCAGCCGGAAGAACTGGAGTTCAGTTTTTCTGATGTGCCGGTTTCGGTATTTGAAGGAACGGTATATATCGGCGCGCTTATACAGATTCCTGGTGATATACCGGAAGGGGAACTGAGACTCACCATACGGCTTGATTACCAGGCGTGTGACAATGCAACCTGTCTTGCCCCCAACTTCATAACAGATACGCTTGTGGTGACCGTGGCTCCCAAGACCGAGCTGATTAATGAAGTGAATCAGCAGATCTTTAAAAATATTGATATGAGCTACACTCCTCCGGTTGAGGATGTAAAAAAAAAAGATGATGACGGACTGACCGGGCTTCTTGAAAGCTCCGGTCTGCTCCTTAGTTTACTAATAGTATTCCTTGGCGGACTTGCATTAAATCTTACTCCCTGCGTCTATCCGCTTATTCCTATAACGGTCGGATATTTCGGCGGGCAGAGTGAGGGGAACACTAAAAAACTTGCGATGCTGGGTGCGCTTTTTGTGCTTGGCATGGCGCTGATGTATTCTGTTGTGGGGGTTGTTACTGCACTTACCGGTGCAGTGTTCGGTGCTCTCCTGCAGAGTCCGTATGTGATTGTCGCGATCGTGCTTGTGCTTGTTGCGCTTTCACTTAGTATGTTCGGCGTGTATGAGTTTCAGCTTCCATCCGGTTTAGTTAATATGGCGGGCGGAGCGAGGGGAGGGCTATATGGCGCGTTTTTTATGGGTCTGACTATGGGAATTGTTGCAGCCCCCTGCATCGGGCCATTTGTCTTAGGATTGGTTACTGTGGTCGCCGCAAAGTCTGACCCCCTCTATGGCTTCCTGATGTTCTTTGTGCTGGCGCTGGGTCTGGGTCTTCCTTATTTCGTCCTGGCGATATTTTCCGGAAAGATTAAAGCGCTCCCCAGAGCAGGTATGTGGATGGAGTCAGTAAAGCATATTTTTGGATTTATTCTTCTTGGAATGGCTGTTTACTTCCTCCTGCCGGTGCTTCCATCTCCTTTTAAGGAATATACACTTCCGGTATTTATGGTACTTGCCGCCTTATATCTGCTTTTCTTTGAAAAGGTATCAGATAAACTGAAAGGGTTTAAGGTATTTAAGAATTCATTCGCCATGCTTATTCTGGCGGTCGCCGTATGGTTTTTGATTCCGAGTGACGAACAATCAATCGCATGGAATAAGTTTGACGAGAAAGAGTTTTCACAGGCACTTGAAGGGGGAGATAAAGTAATTATAGATTTTTATGCTGACTGGTGCATTCCGTGTAAGGAGTTAGACAAACTTACTTTTTCTGACCCGTCAGTTATAGCAAAATCAGAAGAGTTTAAAACTTATAAGGCAGATTTGACCAAATCAATGTCACCTGCGGTTGAAAAACTACGTGAAGAGTTTTCAATTATCGGGGTGCCAACGGTACTGATAATTGATTCATCTGGCAAAGAAGTTAAGAGAATTACCGGATTTGTGAATGCTGAGGAGTTCCTCGCAATGCTAAATTCAGTAAATTAACAGGAATAAGAATAGTAAGTTTTCTTTCCAATTCTAAGAAATTCCGATAAGCGAATTTTGTGCCGAACCTCATTTAATGCGATTAGATAGGGTTTTCTTGGTATAAAACGGGAAAAAGTTTGGAAAGGTATTTGCTATAAATAAAAAAAACTATTCTTAATTGAAAAATAATCGGAAGATGTTCTAAAAATGGAAAAAGAAGTCCAAGTTCTTGAAGATGTGACGGTCCGCTTTGCAGGAGACTCCGGAGACGGAATGCAATTGACCGGATCGCAGTTTACCAACACAACCGCACTTGCGGGGAATGATCTGAGCACGCTGCCGGACTACCCGGCCGAAATCCGTGCCCCTGCCGGAACGCTCTATGGCGTGAGCGGTTTTCAGCTTCATTTCAGTAGTTCTGACATCCAGACACCAGGCGACAGTCCTGATGTTTTAGTTGCCATGAACCCGGCCGCGCTGAAAGTAAATCTGCATGATCTCAAGAAAAATGCAACCATCATCGCAAATGAAAATGCATTTGATTCAAAAAATCTTAAACTCGCTGAATACGAAACTAATCCTCTTGAAGATAAATCTCTTGAAGGTTATAATGTTATTCCCGTACCTCTGACCAAATTAACACACGCTGCGCTCGATGGTTTAACTCTGTCTATGAAAGAAAAAGACAGATGTAAAAACTTTTTTGCGCTCGGTCTTATGTTCTGGCTTTATTCAAAACCGCTTGAACCAACAATAGAATGGATTGAGGAGAAGTTTAAGAAAAATGAAACAGTAAGGGAAGCCAACAAACGTGCGCTGAAAGCAGGGTACGGATATGGTGATACGACAGAAATTTTTACAACCCGTTATGAAGTTGAACCGGCAAAATTAGCGCCGGGCATGTACCGTAACCTTTCAGGTAATGAAGCTGTTGCTCTTGGTCTGGTTGCAGCATCTCATCAGGCAGGCATCCCGCTTTTCCTCGGTTCATACCCCATCACACCGGCATCTGATATTCTGCATGAATTAAGCAGATACAAAAATTTTGGTGTTAAAACCGTTCAGGCGGAAGATGAAATTGCAGGTATCTGCGTTGCGATAGGTGCATCCTTCTCCGGCTCTTTGGCTGCAACAACAACATCAGGTCCGGGACTCGCGCTTAAAATGGAAGCAGTTGGTCTGAGTGTAATGACTGAGCTTCCGCTGGTTATAGTGGATGTGCAGAGAGGCGGTCCGAGTACAGGACTTCCAACAAAGACTGAACAGGCAGACCTTTTCCAGGCGATGTATGGCCGAAACGGTGAGTCACCGGTTTGCGTACTTGCTGCATCTACACCGGGCGACTGTTTTCACATGGCAGTTGAAGCTAGCCGCATAGCTCTTAAATATATGACACCGGTCATCCTGCTAACGGATGGGTATCTTGCGAACGGTTCAGAACCATGGAAAATTCCCGCGATTGAAGAACTTCCTGAAATGAAAGTTACCTTCAGAACGGAGAAAGAAGGATATTTCCCCTACTTGCGTGACGAAAATTATGCACGTCCGTGGGCAATACCAGGGACTCCGGGTCTGGAGCACAGAATAGGCGGTCTTGAAAAAGCAAATATCACCGGACACGTAAGCTATGATACAAAGAATCATGATTTAATGGTACGCACCCGCGCAAAGAAAGTTAAGCATATTGAAAATGATATACCCGATCTTGAAGTGCGCGGCGACCAGTCAGACGAGCTTCTCGTCCTCGGCTGGGGCGGTACATACGGCGCCATAACTGAAACGGTAACGAGGTTGCTTGCAAAAGGTTACAAACTCAGTCAGGCACATCTGAAATACCTGAACCCGATGCCGAAAAACACCGGTGAGGTATTAAAGAGATTTAAACATGTGCTTGTGCCTGAAATTAATCTTGGTCAGCTTGCGTATATATTAAGAGCTGAATATCTCTATCCGGTAGAAAGTCTGACAAAAGTGGAAGGGCTTCCTTTCAAATCGTCAGAAATTGAAGAAAAAATTATCAGTATATTAGGAGGTAAATAATGGCTGCTGTAGAAGTAAAAACTGAAGGCCCTAAATTAACCGTCAAAGATTTTCAGACACCGCATGATATACGCTGGTGCCCTGGCTGCGGTGATTATTCAATTCTTGCACAGATGCAGAGAGTATCTCCTGATCTGAATGTAGCAAAAGAAAACTTTGTATGGGTTTCCGGTATCGGATGCTCAAGCCGTTTTCCTTATTATATGGATACATACGGATTTCACGGCATTCATGGACGCGCTCCTGCTATCGCAACAGGCGTAAAAGTTGCCCGCCCTGATCTTTCTGTCTGGGTTGCGACCGGTGACGGTGACCTGCTTTCCATAGGAGGTAATCACTTTATCCATGCGTGCAGAAGAAATGTTGATCTGAAGATTCTCCTTTTCAACAACCGTATATACGGTCTGACAAAGGGGCAGTTCAGCCCTACTTCAGAAAAAGGAAAGAAAACCAAGAGCACTCCGTACGGAGCAATTGACCATCCGTTTAATCCGGTTTCTGTGGCACTCGGTGTAGATACCACCTTTATTGCGCGTACAATGGACAGAGACGCAAAGCACATGCAGTTGATGATGAACAGAGCGGCTGCGCATAAAGGCACAGCACTTATTGAAGTATATCAAAACTGTAACATCTTTAATGACGGTGCTTATGAACACCTGACTGAAAAAGATCAGAAACCAGATACCACTGTTTTTCTTGAACATGGCAAACCACTGCTATTCGGCAAGAACAAGGAAAAAGGAATCCGCCTGAACGGATTTACTCCTGAGGTTGTTGATTTGAGCAGCGGCAAGTATTCAGCAGATGACTGCTGGGTGCATGATGAGTTCGACAAGAGTCCGGTTAGGGCAACCATTCTTTCTCACTTCACTGAGATGGAAAATTTTCCTGTACCGTTTGGTATCTTCCGTCAGACAACAAAAAACACCTATGACGGAGATGTTCAGCAGCAGATTGATGATGTCACCAATGCTCAGGGCAAAGGCGATCTGATGAAACTCTTTACCAGTGCAAATACCTGGGAAGTGAAGTAATACTTTACTGACAGAAAAATTTCCCCGCTGCTTCAGTTGCATGATACGGCGGGGATTTTTTATTTTAATTGTGAATTGTGAATTGTGAATTGTGAATTGTGAATTGTGAATTGTGAATTGTGAATTGTGAATTGTGAATT
>BTUV01000036.1:0-8130 GCA_045863035.1 Ignavibacteriales bacterium
AGCAGTTTCCTAAACTGTTGGTCGGAGGTTCGACTCCTCTCGGGGGCACAAAACCAATGCTCATAACTGATTGTTATAAAAGAGGTTGTGAGGTTTTTATTTCTTTTGGGTCACTTGTGGGTCACAACCAACATAAAAACAGCCCTTTTTTACCTCAAGAATTGAGGGTCTTAAAATAGCACAGGTCTTAAGCTCCTCTTCTTTTTATCCTCCGGTTCTGTTGCAGTTTCTTTCATTTTTCTTTCAATTGGATGTAGCTCCGGGCTTGCACTATCTTGCACTAAGTTCCACTATTTTTGCTCTAATTTAGAGCAATTGGCTTCAGGGAAGGTAAACCGGGAAGGGTGTTTGCTCCGGCTCTCTGTTAAAATTCAGGTCAAAAGGAATATCTATTTTAATCCTTTATAGAAAACCCCCTAATTTCTCAATTAGAGGGCTTCTGAGAGGGGTTCTCTCCCTGAAGGTATCTTTTGACTTCCCACAAGGCGGTCTAAATGGATAATTTATTGAGCTTAAATCTTAAATTATTAATGTTTGCTTTTCTTTGGTAATTATCCTTTATATTTAACAAAACAATTGCCCCGTTTTTTTAAGGAGAAAAAAAATGAAATCAAAAATGGTACTTATCAGGGCATTTCTCATAGTGGGTATATTCAGTATACTTAATTTGGGTTGTGCGGCTATATTTAAGAGTTCTTTAGAGCCGGTTAGCTTTGCATCTGAACCTGTTGGAGCGGATGTCTATATTGACGGGCAGAAATTAGGTACAACTCCCTTCCAACTTGCATTGAAACCAAGTAAAACATACACTATAGAATTTAAAAAAGAAGGTTATACAAGCCGAACCGTAATTCTGAATAATAAAGTGGGTGCAGGGTGGGTTGTCTTAGATATCCTGGGCGGTCTTTTACCTGTTGTAATTGATGCTGCTACTGGCGCTTGGTATACTTTCGAACAAGATCAAGTTAAATCATATTTAGAAATTAACAAATAACAATAACTTCGGGGCAGTTGTTTTTATAAGTAATTCTAAATTGATTTTTCAGTTTCAGGATAATTTTTATTCTAATAATTTTGTTAAAGAAGCATAATCTTATTTTTAAAAGAAGTGCTTTCTCGCTTAGATATTAATCAAATAGGTGATTTTACCAAAAGAGAGAATGGTATCTTTTTTTTGTGTTGTCTCTATATTATCAATTAGGACACATCTTTTAGTGTTCTCTCCCTTAGGGTATTCTTTAGAGGGTTATTTAAGAAATTGAATCTCTGAAAATATCAATCTTCTCAGAGAGTTTCTCCCTAAATTCTTTTTCTTCTTCTGAGGGCTCATATATTTCTGAGGAATAATCCGGCAGCAGATATTTTTTTCTAAGGTTTCTCTTTTGCCTCTCCTTTACTGGGAGTGTGGAAATAATATTTTTAATATCAATTCCCTGTTCTTTTGAAAACCTGATTCCGCTCTGCCTGAAGAATTGCTCCAAGTCTTTTTGAGTCCTAATCTTTCCGGCAATGTCGGTAATTTGTCTCATAAAAGTTACCTCTCTTATCTGTGAATCAAATATTTCTGTGAATCTATGCAATTGATTCCCCTGAGTAATACTTTTCAAAGTCTGCTTTCCCGGAGAAGGAAGTTCGAGAGTGTTTAATCGGTTCAATTTTATTTCAGCTCTCAGAAAATTCAATCCCTTCAGATCAGTAAGAATCTCATTCCTGTTTCTTCCCTGAAACTCTTTCACCTTATCATAAAACTTTATGGCTCTGCCCCCCTTGTTGATGAACCGCTTCCCGGCTTCATACTCTTGAATGAGAAATCCCTTTGCTCCAATTACCCGGGAAAGATATTCCTTCGGTGGTTTCCTCATGAGAAGATTGAACCCTATTTCCATTGAAGAAATATGAATATCATTGGGAGGGGTATCAAGTAAATCAGAGAGCTCTTCGGCAGCATCAGAAAGATCAGAGTAATTTGAATCAGCTATATTGTTTCCGAAAAGAAACTTTGTTAGACTGCCATTCCCGAAAATTCCTCTCTCTGTGAAGGTAACTTTCATGTTTCTGATAGTTCCCTCAGTCTGAATCTCTCCCCGGGAGTTAGGATATTGTTTTGTAATGTTCATGCAAGAAGGGGGCTTCATATATCCATCAATCCTGTACCGGAGTAAGTCAGTCATTGTATAACTCTGCGGTAATGTTTGTTGCCGAATTACAGATATTAAAGGAATCAGAGTTTCCCCTCCTTTCTCTCTGATTCCTCCGGCTCTCTTTCAACTGCTCTGAATAAGATTTTCTCAGGTGTTTCATTGGTTCTGCCCGGCTGAATTTCTCAGGGCTTCAAGCACATCAGAATATTTTCCATTAAGAACCTTTAACATCATGTCGCTTCTGTTATCCTTCATGCCGGGTGCAATAAATATTTCAATCTGCACTCCGGGAGTGAAGAACACTATTAGCAAAGTTTGGGTTCTGTAAATATCTCCGCTTGCTATTAGGTTGAAGCTGCCCTCACTCCAAAGAAATAGGGAGGTCTGAAAAACCTTGTCATTTGATTTCAGCAAATATTCCCCTTTCATCTTTCCTACAAGATTCTTAACAACCTGGCTTGTCCTATCGTGAAGGTAGAGAACATCATCAGATAAGCTCTGAGGGATTTCTCCCGCTTCTGAAATCTTGATATATTTACTGTTGCAACTATTATCTTTTTTGAAGAGTAAATATCCGGTCAGTATGTTTGAGGTCTTCATTTTCTCTTGCCCCTTCCCGGAAAAGAGTTAATCTCTGCCTTCCTTTCTTCGGGGGTTTTTACTCTTCCCTTTTTAACCCATTCGGCAAGTTCCTCTCTCCTGAAATAGATTAGTTTCCCTCCCGGCTTATAATAGGGAATCCGGTTCTTCCATGTCAGTTTATAGAGTGCACTCTTTGAGATATTCAGGAATTCGGCCGCTTCCTCAGCTCCCAAAAATCCTTCCTGTAGGTGGGTGGTTGTTACCATTTGGTTCATGTCCTTTCTGATTATTTGAAATTCTATGAACCAAATTTATTGACGGATATTACCTCTTTTGTCTAATCCTGTATAATCGGCTTATACTGGTTTATACATACCTAATTAAGTCTTTTTTGCTCCTGTCAGATTCTTAAAATCTTTTTGTAGATTTTGAATCTCTGAAGAACCAATCAATCTGTTGTCGTCTGACTTTATCGCAGCTATTCCATTCTTAATTTTTTTTCCGCTGATTAATTCCCCCTCTTTTTTGAAAAACCTCCCTATTTTTGTCCATTCCGGCTCTATGAATCCATAATCCCTTAATAGCTTTAGTAAGCTGTATAAATCAGTAACATTCTTCTTCCATTCAACTGCTTCAATTTTCGATTCCGGAGAATTCAATTCTTTCACTTGCTTTGAAGTATGTTCTTTCCTCAGTTTCTTGATCTTCTTAGCGAGAGTTTTTTTATAATAATCATGGGCTTTTTTCCGGTTCTTAATTCCTAATTTAACCTGATCTGTATATTTAGAATATTCATCTTCATTTTTGACTAATTCCCTCCGTTTCAAAAACAATTTCATAAAACCATGTCCGTAATCATCTCCCTCATCTTCAGGGGTGAATATATCGGTTTTGGTAAGCCCTTTGGATAAAAAATTCGCAAGTGCTACTTTGAGAGGTGGTTTTTCCTCATTTTCCCATAGGTCAGAAAATAGGGTGAATAATGAATCTTCATCATTGGAATCTTCACCAATTTCCGAAATATCTCTTTCAATTCGGTTTAGAGCATCATCAAATTCAGACTGAGAAAGTTTCCCAAGTATTTTTTTGAATTTGTTAAAATCAAGTAACGGCTCTAATAATTCAATCAGCAATTCTTCATTCATATTGAAACCAGTTCCCCTAATTTGTTTGCCGCCTTTTGCTTCTCCTTATCAATTGCATGTATATATATCATTGTTGAGGATAAATCTTTGTGCCCCAAAGTGCCGGAAACCGTTTTAATATCTGTTCCGGTGCTCAAAAGGTGTGTTGCTGCTGTGTGTCGGGCTACATGGGTTGTTACCGTTTTAGATATTCCGGCAGCTTGCCCCCATTGCTTAAGAATCCTGTTCACATAATCAATTGAGGGCACATCAAATATGGGCTTTGTTTTATCAAAGGGAATAATACCCTTATCAAGTCCGAGAAGTGTTTCAATCTGGGAGCTGATTATGGTTTCATGTAGCCCCCTTGTTTTGCTCTGTCTGAATTTTATCCGGTCTCCCTGAATATCTCCCCATGTAATTTTTCTTACATCGGAGATTCTTAGGGCGGTTAAAAGCTGAAAAAGAAAAATCTGTTTCACCTTATCACTTTTGCAGGGAGTTCTTAACAGGGTCTTAACTTCTTCCTCATTCAGAAAAACCGCTTTCGGCTCATACTTACCAACGGTGAACCCTTCAGCCGGATATTTGAAAATGACCTTTTCCCGAATTGCTGTTCTTAGGGTGATTCTGATTTTACTGAGGTAAGTCTTGATAGTGTTCTCTTTTAGTTTCTGCTCCTGTAAGAATTTCCGTAACCCATTAAGGTAATCTGCGGTAATATTCTGAATTCTGATTCCGGGAGAGTGCTTCTCAATCCAATTTGCAGCCCCAAAGAAGTTTCTCCGGTTGTTCGGTTTGGTTTCACCTATCTGAATCATGTAAGGGGTGAAGGGGATATTTTTCTGTCTGAGCTGAATATCATAATTCCCCTGAAGAAGTTCCTTTTCCTTTTGGGCTCGTAAAAATTCCGCCTGTGCTCTTATCTCTGCATGAAGTTCCTTATTATCATTCCTGAGAGAAAATGCCTGAGGTAGCGCCTCCTGAATTCTTCTTCCCCCTATATCCCGGTAATCAAACTGAAAATAAATTCCTCTTTGCCGTTTCCTCTCCCTGAGGTAAACAAACTGAATTTTCCGTTTCCTTTTTGGCTTTTGAATTTTGCTCATGGTTCTGTTCCTCTTTAAAATTGCACCTTATCAAATTCCGGGTCACATGTGGGTCACAAACTTTATGCAAAAATAAGTAAAGTGAAGCAATAAAAAGTAAGGTGTTCTTTGAACAGGGCAGATAACCCATTGGAATACAAGAAGTTACATTGCATATTTCTCTACTGCTTTTCTCTTGTTTTTCGGGGGCGGTTTCTCTCGGGGGCACAAAACCCAAAAATCATTGGATGCTCTTTGCGCGGGTTCTGTCGTACGCACCGCAAACCCGGAAAATTCTCCCGCAGACAAACCGGAAACAAAGCCGTCTCTCGTAAAACTTTTAACTTTTCTCTTTTAACTAATACCCCCCCCTCGCAGATAAGCGCAGAAAATTTCTTGTCAGCGCAAAAGAATTTAAGAACTGAAATGAAATAAAATCCTCCCCCTTTTTCCTAATCTCAACAAACCTGACAGCTATAAATATAACCCCGATAAACATTAGTTGCAGAGTAGCAACTAATTCTCTTTTTTAGTAGAACTTCTCTTTTATAGAAACTGAAAATCTTTACAAACCCTAAAAACAGGGGTTTAAGAGTATTTATATATCTTTTTGTGTGGCACAGATATTGAGACGCGCAAAGAGTATTCTGTAACTAATTTATACAATGCAGAGGTTCTTAAATGAAATCTAAATTACTAATCGTGCTCGCTGCTCTGATGCTGGTAACAACCGCAGATGCACAGCGCGCAAAAATCCGGTTAGAAACGGTTACCTATAAGATGTTAACAAATGTTGGAACCAACTCTATTGCTACCGGTATGTATGTTATCCCAAACGGACAATATGCTTATTTTGTAGCTGAAAACATTGGCAACACCGAACCGATTCTTACCAAAACTTTCACTCTCGAATTAAAGCCCGCGGGATCAGCGGCAGTCATCAATCAGATGGCTGACACAATCCAGGGTGGCGGATGGTTCAACTTCAAGTCCGATGTAAAAGGTGAATACAAAGTTAAACTTGTTATCACCACAGCATCAGGCACAGATGATACCACAATTTCTGTTTACTCAGGCAGCTACGTTGGTGTTGGCGGCTTTGAGGGAACAACCGCGGCTTACCCGCAGTGTATGGGCTGCCACGGCTCAATGCCGGCTTTCCAGACCATCTTTAGCGAGTGGAATTCATCCTTACACGCTCAGGGTCTGAAGCTCCTTCTTTCCTACGATAACGGCGCTACTCATCACTTCCGCGCTAACTGTATTAAATGTCACGCTACCGGACCAGACCTTTTCATCGAATCAGCTAATAACGGATTCAATGATCTGGCTACTCAGCTTGGCTGGGTATTTACTCCGGTTCCAAGCCCGGCTAAATGGGACAGCTTAAAGACCGGTTTCCCTGGTCTTATTAACCATGCAACTATCGGCTGCGAAAACTGTCACGGTGCTGGCAGTGAACATGCTCAGGCGGGTGACAAAAAGAAAATCCAGATTACCCTTAATGAAGGTGTCTGTTTACAGTGCCATGACCGTCACAACGGCGGCGCAGAGTATAATGCATCCATGCACTCAGTAGCCGTATGGAGCAGTTCATTTGCACAAGGTACAACCAGCCAGACAAACGATCTGCAGAATTGTATCCGCTGCCACGATGCAAAAGGATTCATCAACTATACCATTGGTCAAACCACTAACACCACTGGTATGCTTGCAACAGATCACAATGTAATCACCTGCCAGACCTGCCACGATCCTCACAAGGCCGAACTCCGCACCTCACCGGTTGCAGGCGACACTCTCGGCAACGGATTCAAATACAGCGTAACCGGAAGTGATTTCGGCGGCGAAGGAAAACTTTGCATGAGCTGTCATAAAGCAAGAAGAGATAATGTTTCCTATGTTGCTACGAACGTAACCTCAGCTCACTGGGGACCACATCACAATGCACAAACTGACATCCTCTTAGGTCAGAATGCCGCAGAGTTTGATGGTCCTTATGCACAGTCAAACCACAAATATGCAGTTGCTAACTCCTGCGTTGACTGTCACATGGTTCCAGGCATAGGTTCATATCCAACTCCTACTCCTAACAGCAACACTGTTGGTGACCATACCTTCAGACTTCGCAATCCAGCTAACAACTTCCAATATACTGTTGGCTGCCAGAGCTGCCATGGTCCCAAAACCAGCTTTGACGATTTTGTTGCTGCAATGGATTATGATAATGACGGCACTATTGAAGGTGTTCAGCATGAAGTTGAAGGTCTTATTCATTGGTTAATTTACTGGCTGCCACCTGCACAGGTTGACTCAGTTAGCTGGCAGTTAATCCGTGACACTCCAAACAACACGAACCTGAAAAAAGCATACTGGAATCTGCAGCTTATTGAAGGTGACGGCAGCCATGGAATGCACAATACCAAATATACCATCAGCGTACTCCTGAAATCAATCTATATGATTGGCGGAGACGTTCCTGTTGAACTGCTTTCATTCACCGGCGCTCTTGATAATAACGTTGTTAATCTGAAATGGGAAACCGGCTCAGAAGTTAACAACAAGGGCTTCAATGTTGAAAGAAAAGTAAACGGCGAATGGCAATCCATCAGCTTTGTTAACGGTAAAGGAACAACCACCGAAACTACAAGTTATACTTATAGCGATGATCTGCGCAACGCAAACATCAACGGTACCGTTGTTTATCGCCTGAAACAGGTTGATCTGGATGGTTCTTACACCTATACAAAAGAAATCGAATTTAACCTTGGTCAGGTTCCGCAGGAATTTGCTCTCGAGCAGAACTTCCCGAACCCGTTCAACCCAAGCACCACCATCAAGTTTGCAGTTCCGGTTAACGGAAATGTAAAACTGGCTGTGTATGATGCAATGGGTAACCTTGTAAAAGTTCTTGTTGACGAAGCAAAGACAGCAGGGAAATATGAAGTTACCTGGAACGGTGAAAACAACAGCGGCTCCAAAGTAGCAAGCGGCGTTTACTTCTACAAAGTAAGTGCAGGCACCTACACGATGACTAAGAAAATGGTTATGATGAAGTAATACTTCACCACACACGAACATCTCTCTAGTAAAAAGGCACTCCGCAAGGGGTGCCTTTTTTAATTATGAAGTATGAAGTATGAATTATGAATTTGCAATGTACAGTTTACAATGAACAACGTACAATTCATAAAG
>BTUV01000036.1:8230-26531 GCA_045863035.1 Ignavibacteriales bacterium
GGCAGATGACAATCTGTCTGAGAATTTTGAAGTATGAGGTGTGAATTATGAATTTGCAATGTACAGTTTACAATGAACAACGTACAATTCATAAAGCGTTCAACTTTGGTACAGGCAGATGACAATCTGTCTGAGAATTTTGAAGTATGAGGTGTGAATTATGAATTTTTACTCTCCCGGTCGTTGAAGTCTTTTTCGTCCTTACTGTCCTTGCGCTGATTACTCCGTGCTAACATTCAGTTTTTCTGCTTATCTTACCCTGTTGTTAATTGTAAATTGTACATTGATTTGATTTGGCAAACACACTATTAGCGCATATTAAAAACCTGACGCAGCTTTCAGCGGATGATGAAAAACAGATTGAAGATGTTCTTGAGAAGAAGACCATCCGCAAGAGGCAGTTTCTATTGCATGAACATCAGATAGCCAAAGTTGCCTCGTTTGTGCTCTCCGGCTGCCTGCGCTCCTACTCCATAGACCGGAATGGTTTTGAACACATCCTTCAGTTCGCGCCGGAGAACTGGTGGATTACGGATATGTTCAGCTTTATTTCAGGCAAGGAAAGTTATCTGAATGTGGATGCTTTGGTTGATACGGAAGTGCTGATACTAAGGCGTGAAGATCAGCAGACCTTGTGCGAAAAAATTCCGCAGCTTGAGCACTACTTTCGTGTAATAACAGAGAAAGCATTAGTGAGCACCCAGCAGCGATTGATGGATAACATGAGCACCACCGCACGGCAGAGATATGAGAAATTCTGCAACACCTATCCGGGACTCATCAATACTCTTCCGCAAAAACTGATTGCATCGTATATCGGTATCACGCCTGAATTCCTGAGTAAGATCAGAGGGGAAGCGCTGAAGTAAATGAACAATGAACAATGAACAATGTACAATGAACAATGAACAATGTACAATTGATATGCGCATAGCTGCCCAAGGTTAAACGCCGAGTAAGCAAAGTATAACGCAAAGTCCCGCAAAGTTTTAAATTCCGCTGTCCTTAGAGTCCTTAATGTCCTTAGAATGCCTCCCCCAAAACCCTCTTAATCTAGTTTAAGACAATTTCTTAAGCTGGTTCATTTCACAGCCCCTGCCGAACCGGTAATTTTGTATCAGAAATTTTAATTAACTGGAACAACAAATATGAAAACCGTGTTACATACAGCAGAGAGCCGCGGCAAAGCAGACCACGGCTGGCTGAAAAGCAGACATACATTCAGCTTTGCAGAGTATTTTAACCCTGAGAGAGTAAAGTTTGGCGTGCTTCGTGTCCTGAATGATGACACCGTTGCGCCGGGTATGGGTTTCGGAACTCATCCGCATGACAATATGGAAATTATCTCAATCCCGCTTGAAGGCGATCTTGAGCATAAGGACAGCATGGGTAACACCACAGTCATTAAACACGGCGATATCCAGGTGATGAGCGCGGGAACCGGAGTGCGTCATAGCGAATACAATAAAAATAAAGACCGCGAAGTAAAGTTTTTACAGATATGGATTTTTCCGCATACACGCAACGTTACCCCGCGCTATGATCAGATAACGCTTGACCCGGCTGAAAGAAAAAACAAACTTCAGCAGATACTTTCACCCGACAGCGATGACGCGGGAGTATGGATTCACCAGAACGCGTGGTTTCATCTCGCGGATTTTGAGAAGGGCAACGAAACCGAATACACCTTCAGGAGTGAAGGAAACGGATTGTATATATTCAATCTGAAAGGCACAATATCCGTGAACGGACAGCAGCTTAATGACCGGGACGGATTTGGGCTTTGGGAAACAAACAGCGCGGTAATTAAAGCAGAATCAGACGCTTCATTCCTGCTGATGGAAGTGCCGATGATAAACGAAAATTCTAAATAATAAATCATATATATAAAAGAAAGGAAGACCAGAAATGGCAAAATCAGTATGGGCAGTTGACCCGACACATTCAGAAATCGGCTTTAAAGTAAAGCACATGATGTTTACCAACGTTTCAGGCAAATTTAATTCATTTGAAGCAGCCATCGAAAACGATGATGATAAATTTGAAACGTCAAAAATCAGCTTTAATGCAGATACCACAAGTATTGACACCGCAAACGCTGACCGGGACGCACACCTGAGAAGCGCTGACTTTTTTGAAGTTGAAAAATTCCCTAAGCTCAGCTTTGTTTCAACTGAAATTAAGAAGGTAGATGACAACCAGTATAAAGTAAGCGGTGACTTCACCATCCGTGACGTGACAAAAAACATCACTCTTGATGCAGAATACAGCGGCCTGATGAAAGACCCCTGGGGCAACACCAAAGCCGGATTTTCACTCAGCGGAAAAATCAGCAGAAAAGATTTTGGTCTTCTCTGGAACGCCGCGCTGGAAACAGGCGGAGTTCTCGTATCAGATGAGGTAAAGCTCCTCTCTGAAGTACAGTTAATAAAGAAGTAAACTAAAGCTTCTCTTATATATACGGTAAAGCGGATGCCTGCCCCCCGCCACGGGAGCCGGCAGTCCGCTTTTTTTATCTCGCGCGAAGACGCTAAGCCGCAAAGAGTAAAAGAAGGACAGCAAGGACTTTAAGGACGATAAGGACTGCAGACAGACAGGGACAAAAATAGTCTGAGATCAGTCGAGGCAGATTACTATCCACATAGCCGGCAAAACAAGCTCTTTTAACAAAAAAATAATTCTCCGTTATTCATGTTTTCCGTAAGTTTTGGTTAAACATCCGGAGCAATTTCCATGGCATCACGCCGCGATTTTCTGAAATACTCACTGCTCGGCTCGGCCGCGGCATTTCTCCCCACTGAGGTCTTTGCCCGTCTTCGCCCGTTAAGCGAAACCAACGGCAGGATAAGAATACGCGGCAAAGTTTCCTCCGGAGCGCTTCCGGTTAAGGGGGCGGTAGTATCTGATGGATTTCAGACAACCGTCACAGCGGCAGACGGCACGTATGAGCTGGTAACCTCGGCAGAAGCACGGTTTGTTCACTGCTCAATACCTTCCGGATATATACTGCCGGTTAATGAAAAGGGGCTCGCGCGGCATTTCAGAAAGATAACCCCCCGCGGCAATGGTGAGTTTGCCGCTTCATTCGATCTTAAAAAAAATTCATTAGATGAAACAAATCATATCTTCTTTGCATTGGGTGATACACAGATGTGGGACAGGCAGGATATGGAGCGGTTTCATAACGAATCCGTTCCCGATATTGCCGCATCGGTCAAAAAATACGCGGGAATGGGAATGTTCGGAGTTACTGTGGGTGATATTGTATTTGACAAACTCGATCTGTACCCGGATTATATAGAAGGTGTTGCAAAGACCGGACTGCCATTTTTACAGGTGATTGGCAACCACGATGTGGTGCCTGGTTCAAAGAGCGATGAAATGTCAGCCGCCGGATTTGAAGAGAAGTTTGGTCCGGCGTATTATTCCTTTAACCGGGGAGAGGTGCATTACGTGGTGCTGGATGATGTTTTCTGGTTCAGCGGATATATCGGGTATATACCTGATCATCAGCTCAGATGGCTTCAGAGAGATTTACAGTATGTGGAAAAAGGAAGCCGCGTGGTTGTGTTCACGCATATTCCGGTGTATTCAAAGCAGCATGAGCGTAATGATAAAAAAACGCCATCCAATTCAATTGTTGTCACTAACCGCGAAATGCTTTACCGCCTGCTTGAGCCGTATCAGTCAACCATCATCTGCGGTCATACTCACGAGAGCGAGTATATACAGGAGGGCGGATGCAGCATTGATATCATCGGGGCGGTTTGCGGTGCATGGTGGACCTCAGATATCTGCGGAGACGGCACACCGAACGGTTACGTGGTCTATGAAGTAAACGGCAGCCACTTAAACCGGCGCTATAAGGGCACAAACCGGCCGGATGATTATCAGATGGAGGCGATGATATATACGCGCGAAGGAAGGAACATCCTGGCGGCAAACGTCTGGTCTGCTGATGCCGGATGGGAAATCAGTTTGTATAAAGGCGCCGACAAACTCGGTCCCATGACCCGCGAATTAACCAAAGACAGCCGGGCGGTTGACCTTTTTGACGGGGATGGTATGCCTGCCAAACACGCCTGGGTAGCAGCGTATATGACTGACCACTTTTTCACTAAAGATGTGACTGAAAAGGGCGTTTATACTATTGAAGCGAAAGAGCCATCAGGAAAGAAACACCTGTTGAAGTATGAATTATGAATTATGAAGTATGAAATGGGAGTTTGCAGCAAAATCAGCAGATTAACGCAAAAACAGAAGCGTTCGGGCTTCCCGCTGACCCACATTTTCGTCCGATAGATGCATATCGGTAACCGATGAGATTTTCATCACAAAATCACTGTTTTTGATGAAAAAACGAACGATGAGCGATTAATTTTCTTGTGAAAACGAAGAAATTCTTTATTTTGCCTATCCATTTTGCGGTAAAGTCTCTTATTGTAAGGTAAACCGCAGGAGCAGATGCAGTGATGAGAGCTTGTTTGTCTTCTCCAAAACATTAACACATTTTTCGTGGTTTAGAGGGTTCCCTTCCGGGACCAAGTTCATAGGCAGATTTTTTCTAATTCAGATACATTCAGTATCCGGAGAGGTGAGAGCAAAGAGCTTTTTTCTCCGGCGGGTTTGCTGAATTCTGAGTGGGCTTCACCTCTGCGGGAGCGTCAGGTTTTTAATAATTTTTTTAATTTTATATTCATCAAAGGGTAATAGCATGAATAACTTTTTTACAAATTTGACCAAGTCGGTTATGGCGCTTGGGTTTGTAGCTCTTTTGAGCACAAGTCTTTTAGCCCAGCCGGTACTTTCGGCTCCGTCAGACGGCGCAACGGCTCAGTCAGTAAATCCGGTTTTTAGCTGGGGTTCGGTTTTAGGCGCAACTAATTACAATGTGATCGTTTCAACTGACCCTGGTTTCTCGACTCTGGCAATAGATGAATACACTGCCTCATTGTCCTATTCTCATCTAACCCCTGACCTTAGCAATTATACCCAGTATTATTGGAAAGTCAGATCCTATGACGGATCAAGCTGGGGTTCTTTCTCGGCAGCATTTTCATTCAGAACGGAGCTGGCGGCTCCGGTGCTTAGCACTCCGGCAGACGCTTCAATTTTTGCTTTCCTCACCCCATCGTTTGACTGGAACGATGTAACCGGCGCTACAGAATATACAATCACTTATGATGATAATGCGGGTTTTAGTTCCCCGGTTACAGTTACAGGCCTTGCCTCAAGTAACTATGCTATTACAACTCCTTTGGACTATTATACAAATTATTATTGGAAGGTAACTGCAGGTGATGGCTCTGAAACTTCAGATGAATCATCTGTATTTTCATTCAGAACATTGATCACAACACCGGTACTCAGCTCACCTGCTGATGCCGCAGTTGTTCAGCCGGTTAACACAGTGTTTGACTGGGATGATGTAACCGGTGCAACAAGCTACCGTCTGCAGGTTGCTACCGATGCAGGTTTTACCAATGTTGTAAGAAACATCACCGGTATCGGATCAAGCGGGCACACACTTTCAGCCGCGCTTGATTATTATACAGTGTATTACTGGAGAGTAAGCGCGTTTGACGGTGCGAATGAAACTGACTATTCATCTGCACGGTCATTTGAAACTGAAATTGATGCTCCGGATCTGGTTTCACCGGGATACCTTTCACCCGGTAACTCCATTCATCCGACTTTAAAGTGGTACACGGTGGACGGCGCTGATAATTACCGCGCTCAGTTCTCGGCTCTCTCAGATTTCTCCGTTCTGATGTATGACAGCGTGATGACTGATACAACGTTATATATTGACAGCATACTGGCAAACAATACCCTCTACTACTGGAGAGTGTATGCTGAAAATGCAAATCCGGATGTTTCCCCCTGGTCATCCAGCGTATTCAGAACCGTTACTGAAGTTATTCCGTATCTGACTCATCCGATCAATAACAATCTGGTATATACTCTGAGCCCGACACTGCACTGGAATATCAGTGTCTCGGGTGTGGGCATCAGCTATGATGTGCAGTACTCAGTTGACAGCACCTTCCCTGCTGCACTGACCACCACGCTTGACGCGGGCGCTGCAATCACTGATACCCTGAGCGGACTGCTGCCTGCTACCCAGTATTTCTGGAGAGTAAGAAGCAAGAATACCACTGCAATTATTACCTACTCAGCCCACAGCAGCTTCACCACCTACGGTGAAGTTAACACCATCCCTACACAGAGCTGGCCGGTTGGCGGAGCGACAGTTTACTCACTCCGTCCTACATTCTACTGGTATCTTGGACTTTCATCTTTCAATTATGAATACCGGGTCCGTTATCGTGAAGTAGGCACCACTACATGGCTTTTCAGACCGTGGACTACGTTACTGAGCAGCCAGATAAGTGTTGCACAGACTCTTGAGCCGGGTAAAACCTATGAGTGGCAGATTCGTTCCCGCAACGGAGTAGATATGTCAGACTGGTCTGCATCAGCTACCTTTGAAACTTACAGCACCTCGGCAGTAACTGCAGTGCAGCCAAATATTTCTTATCCGACAGATGGCGTGATGGTATATACTCTTATGCCGACACTCTACTGGTGGATAGGGCAGTCTCACGCAGGACTTACTTTTGAGGTAGAGATAGATATGACCACACAAGGTAATACTGTATATAGTCTTACTGGAATTACAGATATAAGCTATCAGCATCCTGTAGCACTTTTGCCGGGTACTACTTATTACTTCCGGGTAAGAAGCAACAATGGCACAACAACTTCCGACTGGTCTGCTTATGAATCATTTGTGACCTTTGGTGTAACAGGTGAAATTGAGCCGATACTTACATTCCCTATTGGCGGGCAGGTCATTTATTCAAGCTCTACAACGCTTAACTGGTACGTTGTTGGTTCGGCTAATACAATTTCCTATGAATTGCAAATCAATGCAGGCAGCCCTGGTTTTACCTCAACAATTGTACAAAGTGGAACCTCCTACGAGGTCACTTCACTCCAGGCAGGTACAACCTATTACTGGAGAGTTCGTTCGTATAATGGAAACGCTTATTCGGATTGGACCGCTGCTGAATCATTTACAGTAACCGGAAACGCCGGTACGCTTGTTCCTATTCTCACCTGGCCTTTAGGCGGGGCAGCTACAGGCACAACTGTGGATCTTTACTGGTACGTAAACGGATCATCACCAACGATCAGTTATCAGGTGATGTATGCAAGCGAATCTGATTTCAGCAATGCGGTATCGGTTAACCCGGGAAGCAGCACTACAACACAGTTAACCGGTTTGGTACCCGGAGTTATTTACTACTGGAAAGTAAGAAGCCACAACGGCACGATTTATTCAGACTGGTCAGATACTGAAACCTTTGCTACACAGGCAGGTTCAAGCCCGGTTCGTCCGATGGGCGGAAGTCCGGTTAACAGTGTCGGGCTGAGTACAAATAATGCACAGCTTTCATGGTTCCTGCCGAGCTTCACAACCGGTTTGATCTATGAGGTGCAGTATTCACAGAACAGCAACTTCAGCAACGCAGTAACGGTTGAAAATATAACAACCACTTCATATATGGCTAATGCTCTGCCGACCGGAGCTCCGATTTATTGGAGAGTCCGTTCAAAGAATGCGCAGGGGCTTTATTCAGCGTATTCAGAAGCGGAGAGATTTACACCGAACACCCCGACCGGTGTAGAGGAGACAGTTATACCTACAGAATTCGCGCTTGGACAGAACTATCCGAATCCGTTCAACCCGGCTACAGTTATCAATTTTGATCTGCCGCAGGAAGTGTATGTAACGATAAAGATATATGATATGCTTGGTCGTGAGGTGAAGACGCTTATCGCTGACACAAAAGCAGCAGGAAGCTACTCAGTTCAGTGGGCAGGTGATAACAATTCCGGAAGTACTGTTTCAGCCGGAACCTATCTCTATCGCATTGCAGCAGGTAATTTTGTTCAAACCAGGAAGATGGTATATCTGAAGTAAGAATTATGAATTATGAAGTATGAATTGACAGGATTCGCACTTCGAATTTGTTAAGAGAATATATATATACAAACAGAGGCACTCCGGTTGGCGTGCCTCTGTTGTTTTAAAGTGATTTTATAGGTTGTTGTGTTTGTGTAGAGACGATGCATTTGTTGAGACGATGCATTTGTAGAGACGATGCATGCATCGTCTCTACTGTTTTAAAGGGTTTGGGGGATTACGACTTTAAATGGGGCGGTATAAATCCGCGGTAGGTATCAAACTTAGAACTGTAAAAAATAATGTTGAAATTTTTATCACGCAGCGTTCCGCCACTGGGGTAGAGATAAAATTCATCAATGGTTGTGGTCTGCCGGTCAGCGGGGAGTCCGTTTTTGGTATAAAACTTTACGCGGTAAAAACCGAGTTCATACGTGCTTTTTTCAATCTGGGCGTGCAGATTTTCCTCTGAGTAGATATATATATCGTTCATTCTCAGGCAAGCGCTTTCCGTATATATACTTCAAGCTCGCCGATGCTTACATCCTGCCGCTCGCCGGTAGCGCGGAGCTTTACCTCTACTTTGTTTTCTGCCAGTTTCTTCTCTCCCACTATTATCTGTACAGGCATTCCGAGCAGGTCTGCATCATTAAACTTAAATCCGGCCTGAGCTTCACGGTCATCAAAGAGAACCTCATAACCGGCCGCGGTCAGTCCGGTGTATAGCTCTTCCGATGCTTTAATAACGGGTTCCTTCTTCATGTTGAGACCGAGAAGATGAATATGGAATGGTGCAAGAGCTTTATTCCAGATGATGCCGCGCTCATCATGGTGCTGCTCGATATAGCAGGCCATCACCCGTTCGACACCGATGCCGTAGCTTCCCATAATGATTGGCTTCTCACTGCCGTCTTCATCAAGGAATGTAGCGCCCATTGCGTCAGAGTATTTTGTACCGAGTTTGAAAATGTGACCGAGTTCAATAGCTGTGAAAACCTGCATCACTTTTCCGCAGGAAGGGCAGCCCTCACCGGAAGCAACGGTGCGCAGATCAAAATATTCAATACCCACAGCATCGCGTTTCAGATCAATACCGCCGATGTGGTAATCATTTTTATTTGCGCCGCTGTAGAGATTGTTGCCCTCTTTCAGACGGAGATCAGCAATGATTCTTCCCTTAAAGCCGATTGGTCCGATTGAACCTGCATCAGCGCCGGTAATCTCAGCGAGTTCCTCAGGATGCGCGGGGCGTGGTTCTGAGCCAAGCGCTTTCTGTAATTTAGTTTCATTCACTTCATCGTTGCCGCTCATCAGAACAAGCACGGGCTTTTCATCAACGATATATACGCGGGACTTTGCGCATTCCTCTTCTTTTATTGAAAGGAAAGCAATAAGTTCATCAATGGATTTTGTATCAGGTGTGTGAATCAGTTCGTTCTGTTTGCTATCCGGGTGGCGGGTAACCACTGAAGCACGGGAAGTTGCTACTTCAACATTGGCTGCATATCCGCAATGTTCGCAGTGAGCAACGGTATCTTCACCGGCCTGAGCGTTAACCATAAATTCCTCAGAGCCGCTGCCTCCCATTGCTCCGCTTGATGCACCGACTACAAAAAACTTTAATCCGCAGCGGTTAAAAATTTTCCGGTAGGCCTGGTCATGCAGTGCGTAAGAGTTATCAAGTCCTTCCCATGACGAGTCAAGTGAATAGGCATCCTTCATGGTAAACTGGCGACCGCGGAGAACACCGCTTTTGGGGCGCGGTTCATTCCGGAACTTAGTCTGTATCTGATACCAGATTTGCGGCATCTCCTTATAGGAACGGACAACCTTGCGGGCGTGAAAGGTGATAATTTCTTCGTGAGTCGGCGCCAGAACATACTCCCGGTTCTTCACAGAAAAAAGGATATCGCCAAATGCTGCCACGCGACCGGTTTCCTCCCATATCTCTTTTGGGTTGAGTGCGGGAAGGTGAAACTCCTGTCCCCCGATAGCATCCATTTCCTGCCGGATGATTTCCATAACCTTTTTAGCAACCCTGTAGCCCAGTGGAAGGAAGGAATAAATGCCTGCCCCCAGAGGTCTCATCATGCCGGAGCGCAGCATAAAAACATGGCTTGGCACTACAGCATCGTTTGGTACTTCTTTAAGGGTCGGGATAAAAATTTTGCTTTGACGCATCAGGTAAAGTCGCTTTTGGTTATCAATTTTGGAAATTTCAACCACAAAGATAAGCAAGATCACGGATTTATCAGATTACGCGGCCTTTGCGGGAGATTTGACACGAATTACGCCGGAAGGCGCCGGATGGTTTTAGAATAAATCAGGGCTCTCAAAACAGCGTTCCATAGTGTAAAGTCCTGACACGGGAGGTTTGCGACTAATTGGAGGAATTTACATGAATGGATTTGGTTTTTTCATTTATTTCTGCAATATTTGTGTGGGTTCTTCATGGATTAGGGTAGTTTACCAACAAGCAACCAGGAGCAGAAATTCTTAAATTTTTCCACATAGTTCTCATCCTCTGTCCGGCGGCGATATTTTATGCCCAGAACAGCGAGGTATTTCCGCCCCCGAAGGAAAAGCGCTCTTATCAGCTTTCCAAAGAGCAGGCAGAGATTACCCTCGACGGAATTCTGGATGAGGAGGTCTGGAAAAAGACACCCGCGGCGGGAGATTTTTATCAGATAGACCCTAATCAGGGGGCAGCGCCGTCATTTCAGACAGTGGTAAAAATGTTTTATGATGATCAGGCGATATATATAGGGGCGGTGTGCTACGATGAACCCGGCGGAAAAGGAATTCGCGCGCAGGGTTTAAGACGGGATTTTGAATTCTTTGAAACTGATTTTTTCGGAATCAATTTCGACTCATTCCTGGACGGAAAAACCTCACTTTCATTTCAGTTGAATCCATACGGTGCACTTCGTGATATACAGGTGTTTGAGGATTTATTATTTGAACGGAACTGGAATGCGGTGTGGGATGCGCGAACGTCAATAACAGACTCAAGCTGGAATGCGGAAATCATTATTCCGTGGAAATCACTTCGTTATCCCTCAGCAAGTGATGAATGGGGCATCAACTTTACGCGATTAATCAGGAGGATGAATCAGTTTACTGCCTGGTCGCTTTATCCGAGAGCATTCTCAGGTTACAGGATGGACTATGCAGGAAGGTTAAAGGGAATACATCCGCCTCCGGCTCCGCTGAATCTTGATCTGCAGCCGTATATACTGGCTTCCGACAGCCGGTATTCTGACGCGAATGGATATACGGCAGAAGCGGGAGTTGATGTTAAGTGGGCGGTAAATCCATTTTCCGTGGTTGATCTTACCTATAACACTGATTTTGCACAGGCGGAAGTTGACAATCAGGTAATTAACCTTACCAGATTTTCAGTGTTTTTTCCGGAAAAGCGTGGATTTTTTCTGGAAAACGAAAAGCTGTTTACCGCCGGCTGGAACAATTCGTTTTATCCTTTCTTTAGCAGAAAGATAGGACTTGACCCCGCCGGAAATCCTGTACCGGTAACCGGCGGAGCCAGATTTGTAAGTAAATCAACTGACAGAAATATCGGTGCGCTATATATACACCATGAGGCATCGGTAAATCAGCCGGCCTCACACTTCGGAGTGCTGCGTCTGAAAGAGTTTACCGGTAACCGTTCAACAATTGGTGCGTTAATGACGGTGAGAAGTGATGCTGCAACCTCCGGCGCGCCTGAGGGAAGAATAAACGCAACTTTCTCGGCAGACGGTTTATTCAGATTAAGTAAGACGTTTTCAACTGAATTCACACTCTCCGGTTCAAAAACCTGGCACGGACAGGGTGACGGATTCGCTTTATATCACGCAATCAGCAATATTGAATCCTGGGGTGCGCTGGGCCTTGTTAACAATGTAATTTCCGCGAATTATCTTGCTGATGCCGGTTATCAGATAGGAAGCAATATCATAATGACTTATCCTTACGCGGTGTTCAACCTGCGTCCGCAGTGGAAACCCCAATATATACGCTCATTTGAACCTGGCGGGTTTGCGCAGCTCTATTATGAAGCCGGAAGCGGAAAACTGAGTGAAGGGTTTGTTTCAATCATTCCGCTGGCGGTCAGGATGCAGGATAACAGTTTATTTGAGAGCTATATAAATTATAATTGGCAGAGACCAAAGAGCAGATTTTATCTGAGCGGCACGGTGATCAATCCAGGTGAGTATGATTATCTGAGGTATGCGTTCAGATTTACTTCAGATCAGTCATATTTCATAGGCGCAAGCGTTCAGTATGACGGCGGTGATTTTTATAACGGTGCAATGAGCCATTATAACATCAGAGTAAGATATAATCCGGTGCCTCATTTAGTTTTCGCCTCAAACTGGGAGCTTTATCAGTTCACGCGTCTGGGTATGATGCAGGAAAACAAAGATGTCTCGGTTATTGCGCCAGAGCTGCGGCTTTCGCTTAATCCGCGCGCGCATCTGAATCTGTTCTATCAATACAATTCACTCACCAAGACTACTGCTTTGAATGTGAGAGCATCGTATGAGTTCCAGCCGCTCTCTTATATATATTTTGTTGTTAATGATGTAACTACTTCCATGATTCCGGCTCCCTCTGCCGGGCAAAAACAAATTTTGCTCAAAGTGAGTTATCTGTTAAGGAATTAAATAACAAGTAAGGAGTTAAGAGACGGGGTGAAGTCTTATTAGAGAAGTTCTGTTCAAAAAAACCCGGACATAAAGCGGTTGCCCGGCAGGAGCGGTATTCCAAAGAGCGGGCGGGGGAGTGGTTGGCGAAAAAAATTTTTTTTTTAAGTTCCGGGTTTTCCGGTCTTTCCGGGGGTTTGCTCAATCAGCGTTACTGCTTTTTGATTACCCGGCAGCCGGAGCGTTGCCGGTTTTTGTTGTTATGTTTCAAGGTTAAAAATCGCTAATCTTTGCTTAATTTATACATACAATTCATCATCATTTTGGTTTACAAATGAAACTTACGGTTTTACCTCTTCTTCTTGTTCTGTTGGTTTCCGGGCTTTATCCCCAAAATCAGCAGGATACCATAGTTCACCGGACAGTTGGTCCTGGTGTTACTTATACCAAGCTGGTTGACTCCCTTATTCCGTGGAGCATTGATCTTCTGCGGATAGATATGACTAATCCATACATTAAATTAGAAGCTATAAAGGCGCTTGACCGCATCTCTGGCGGGCGGGAGACCACAAGTCAGATGGCGGCACGCAGAAACTTTTCCGGTCATTGGGTGGTGGGAGCAGTGAATGCGGATTTTTTTGAAGCGAGTGGCGCAACAGTTAATACTCATGTTGGCAACGGACAAATTACCAAGAGGGAAAATGGATGGCCTGCTCTGGGTTTTAATGATCAGAATGATCTTAGCATCACCGCGCCTGCGTTTAGCGGGAAAGTGATATTTAAGAACGGCAGCAGTTCAACATTCGGTGAAATAAATGTGGCTCGCGATACAGGAAAGATTTATTACTACAATACCTTTTACGGAGCAACAACCGGCACAGACGGGAGCGGCACCGAGGTTATGCTCCGCGCCATAGGCGGCTGGCGGATGAATGATACCGTTTTCTGCGTGGTTGATTCGGTAGGTATCGGGCGCGGAAGTCATCCACTTGCAAATCACGTTGTGCTTTCAGGCGCGGGAACTACAGCCGCGCTGCTTTCAGGCAGGGCGGTCAAGGGTGATACCGTGCGTCTGATCATGAATTTAATGCCTTCTGTAAAAAACCTTATCGGGATGGTTGGCGGCAGACCGGTTATTGTAGAAAACGGCGCTGTTGCTAATCTGAATCTGGGAGACCCGTTTGTTACTGCCCGTCATCCGAGAACAGGTGTCGGGTTTAACGCTGACACTACAATCTTTTATATGATTACCGTTGACGGAAGACAGGTTGGTTTAAGCGCGGGGATGAATCTTACTGAATTTGCTAACCTGATGCTAAGGCATGGTATATATCAGGGAGTTAACCTTGACGGCGGCGGCTCAACAGCCATGGTGGTGCGTTCACAGGTGATGAACTCCCCTTCTGACCCGGGTGGTGAGCGTTCAGTCGCGAATGCACTTCTGGTAATTTCAAATGCGCCATCGGGAACACTGAGTCACCTTGAGATATTTCCTAAAATGGCAAAGGTATTTGCGGGCAACAGTGTTACTTTTGCCGCCTCAGCTACCGATGAATATTTTAACCCGATACCAATACCGCCGGGAACCATCGGATTTACGCTGAGCAAACCGACTCTGGGAACCGTTACGCAGGGGGGTATATATACTGCCGGCGCGGTTGCTGATACGGGGTATCTGATTGTCTCTTATGGCGGAATTAAGGATAGCGCGCTGATAATTTCAAAGGCGCTCAATTATATACAGGTTGTACCTAAATTGGCAGTGACTGATTTAACCCGGCTGCTTACCTTTTCCGCAAAGGCATTTGATACTGATTCGGTTGAGCAGGTAATTCCGCAGCAGAATTTTACCTGGACTTCGACGGACACGCTGGTCGGGAAGATAGACGGCGTGGGGCAGTTTAAGGGTGCTTCACCCGGCTTTACTAAAGTTATTGCACGCTTTCAGAATTTTGCTGATACCGCCACGGTGCGTGTTGAGGTGGGTATGGGTTACCGTACGGTTGATTCTGTTGAATCATTAACCGGATGGACGTTAGGGGGCGATAATTATGATTCAATATATACATCCATTTCGCTTGCGGACACGCTTTCATCAGCCGGGGGAAGCTCTCTGCGGCTTGATTACCGCTTTACGTTTGTGCAGGGGATGTATAATTATATATATCTGAAAACCAGCCGGCAGATTTACGGCGTGCCTGATTCGGTTCTGGTTGATGTTAAAGGTGATGGTCCTTCCCACAGAATCTTCTTTGATTTTGAGGATATGAACGGAGCAAAATACCGCACGATGGGTCATAAAACACTCTCAAATCCGAATATTTTTGAAACCATCCGTGCAACACTTCCGAAGAGCGCAACAGTGGTATATCCGCTCACCCTTACCGCCGTAACAATGGTGATGGGAAGCGGCGGAGTGCCGGGTAATATATATACCGGTTATCTGCATGCTGATAACATCCGTACAAAATATCCCCCTTTTACCGGTGTGGAAGATCATAATGAGATACCGGACTCATTTGAGCTGCTGCAGAATTATCCGAATCCGTTTAACCCAACAACGGAGATTTCGTTTATCCTGAAAACCAGGAGCCATGTTTTGTTAAAAGTCTATGATATGCTGGGAAAAGAAATCACAAAACTGGCTGACGGGCTCTATGACCAGGGGCGTCATAGCGTACGGTTCAGTGGTAAGAGGTTTGCTTCCGGAGTTTATATATATACGCTCACTGTTAACGGCGGGATGAGCATCAGCCGAAAAATGAGTCTGCTGAGGTAACTTTTTGAGGATGGAAGAGGAATGCCCCCTGCCCGATCAGGGGGAAAAATTCCTCTTCCTGACTCTAAATAACCCCTGATTTTTTCAGAAATTTCCCCTATTTTTCCGGTTTACATCAAATTTTAACCGGAATACCACCCATGATCCGCTTCTTAGCCGCTTTTGTGTTTTTGTTTCTTTCCTTTATGCTGCAAAGCCAGACCTTTAAGCAGGTAAAGGTTTATGTACCCAATCCTCAGACCCAGCTTAGAGAGATGGAGGAGCTTGGCGCTGATGTTGAGCATGCGATTGTCGAAAAAGACGGCAGTTACGTGATTTTTATGGACCAGACCGCTTATAAGGAGCTGAACAGAAGGGGTTACCGGATGGACGTCCTGATTGAGGATTGGGCCGAGCATTTTGAAAAGCTGCCTCAATTAAGCGACCAGGAAACAGCAGCTCTGAAGCAGGAAAGTAAGGAAAAATATGGAGTTGAGGGCTTTGGACTTGGTAGTCTGGCGGGCTTTTATACCTTTAATGAAGCAATGGCTCAGCTTGACAGTATGAAGGTAATGTATCCTAATCTGATAACTTCTAAGATACAGATTGGCTCAACGGTTGAAAACCGCCCGATATATATGGTCAAGATTTCCGATAACCCCGATATGGAGGAGATTGAACCGGAGGCACTTTATACCGCAATGCACCACGCGCGCGAACCCGGCGGAATGATGACCGTTATTTATTTTATGTATTATCTGCTCGAAAACTATGCTACAAACCCATCGGTAAAATACCTGGTGGATAACCGTCAGTTATATTTTATTCCGGTTGTTAACCCGGACGGTTACGAACACAACCGCACAACAAACCCAAGCGGCGGGGGGATGTGGCGCAAAAACCGGAAGAATAACGGAAGCTCTTATGGAATTGATCTAAACCGTAATTACGGACCGCAGGCATACTGGAACGCGCCAAACGGCGGCTCAAGCACTTCACCTTCTTCTGATACCTACCGGGGTACTGCGCCTTTTTCTGAACCGGAAACACAGGCGCTGCGTGATCTGGTGAACAGTCGTAAGTTCAGAGTGGCGCTAAACTATCATACCTATAGCAATCTTCTTATATATCCTTACGGAGCTCTTTCGCATGAGACGCCTGACTCAATGATTTTCAGGGAATACGCAACTGAGATGACGCAGTTTAACGGTTACTCGCCGGGTACAGATATGCAGACTGTGGGATATTCAACCCGCGGCAACAGTGACGACTTTATGTATGACGGCGACCTGACCACAAGAGGAAAAATTCTGGCAATGACGCCGGAAGTGGGAACCACCTCAGATGGTTTCTGGCCGCCGCAGTCGCGTATATATCCGCACGTGCAGGAAAATCTTTTCCCGAATCTTTATTACGCATGGGCGGCGGGTGACTATGTATCAAAGAAGAATGTAAGTTACGACCGCCAGTATTTCGGGCAGGGGGAAACCGCGCAGATGTTTGTGCAGTTAAAGAATAAAGGACTTTCAGTCGCAACGAATCTGGCGCTTTCGCTGGTCAGTGCATCCCCGCAGATAACCGCAGGGACGGCAGTTGTGCAGATAGATTCGATCAGCGCAAGAAGCGATTATCAGATTACCTCACCGCTTTCGTTTACCATATCGGCTGATGCGGCAATCGGTTCAGAGCATAAACTTATTATCAAAACGAACTCACAGGGGGTTCTGATGAGCAGCGACACGGTGCGCATTATTATCGGAATGCCGGTATATACGTTTTTTGACACAACAAATAATCCGGCCTCACTCTGGACGATTACCGCAAGCCCTGCCACGCCAAAATGGGAGGCAACTTCCTCAAGTTATAACAGTTCGCCTAACTCATACACTGACAGTAAGGACGGTAACTACGTTGCCAACGCGACTGTAACAATGACTATGACAAATCCGGTAAACCTTGCCGGTGTGCCCAATCCGCGATTAACATTCTGGTCACGCTGGTTCATTGAAGCAGACTGGGATGCAGGATTTGTAAAAATTTCTACAAACAACGGATCAACCTGGACTCCGCTTGCCGGAAGATTTACCAAACCCGCGGCCGGGCAGGGCAAACAGGTTCCGGCCGGGGCTCCCGTTTATGAAGGAACTCAGAGCGGATGGGTGCAGGAAGAAATTGATCTGGGCTCCTACTCAGGGCAAAGTATTAAACTTCGCTTTGAACTTGGCTCAGACGGCAGCATACATCAGGATGGCTGGTTTTTAGATGATATTGGTATATACACCTGGGGAGTTGTTCCGGTTGAATTAACATCGTTCACTGCGTCTGTATCAGTCAACGGAGCAGAACTGAGATGGATAACCGCAACAGAGACCAACAATCGCGGGTTTGAGATTCAGCGTTCGCTTAACGGCGCGGAGTGGATAACTGCCGGATATAAACCGGGAACCGGTACATCAGCAGAGCAGACTGAATATACCTGGACGGACAATAATGCGCCGGAAGGCACAGTGTTTTACCGGCTGTTGCAATATGACTATGACGGAAGCATGCGTATATACGGACCGGTAACGGCAGAGATTAGCACGGTAACAGAATTTTCGCTCGGGCAGAATTATCCGAATCCGTTTAACCCGGTTACAACAATCAGATATTCACTTGCTGAGCGCGGCAGTGTTTCGTTAACTGTTTTTGATGCACAGGGGAGTGAAGTGGCAGTTCTGGTAAGCGGCGCGCGGGATGCCGGAAGACACGAAGTGCAATTTGATGCCTCCTCATTGCCGAGCGGAGTATATATCTATCGTCTGGAAGCCGGCACATACAGAGAAAGCAGAAAGCTGATTTTGTTAAAGTAAAAAGTTTTTTTCTCCTGTACGATTCTGTTATTGCCAGGTGACCCGGAGCTGTACATAAGGGCACCATTTGGTA
>BTUV01000037.1:0-1481 GCA_045863035.1 Ignavibacteriales bacterium
CGAACCAAGTACATCAAACTTTTAATTTTTAACTTTTAATTCTTAATTGATTAAAAGAATTTCTTCGCAAGCGCAAGTATTCCCTGCTTCCAAGGGAGGCGGTGGGAGATGCCGCTTTCGCCGGTGAACTTGTCCAGATTTTCCAGATACCACTTATAGTTTCTGATCAGCGCGTCTTTGTTGGAGTACTTCGGCGCGTAGCCAAGTTTCTGTTCCGCCTTTTCAATTGAGACAAATGAATCTTTTGACGCGGTTTCATAGACCCACTTATACAAGGGGCTCAGTTTCAATGCTTCCAGCAGTCGCAGCGTATATATCACCGGCATTTCAGGGAGTCCGGTTATCTTTTTCCCGAATCCGGCCTCATCAAGCACTGCCTGATAATCTTCCTTCATCGTGGCAAATTCTTTCGCGCCGATGTTAAAGGTATCATTCACCGTCCCCTCATCAAGCGTCATGGTTTTATATACCGCTTCGCAGAGGTCTTCGACATCCAAAAGCTGATAGCGGTTATTGCCTGAACCAATCATCGGGAATCCGTGTCCGTCCTTTGCCCAGTCATAAAACAGTGCAAACACGCCAAGGCGTTCAGGACCGATAAAAGATTTCGGGCGTAAAACCGGGACGCAGAAACCTTTTCTCCGGTATATAAGGCATTCTTCCTCCGCCTGAATCTTTGCCTTGCCGTAGGGGCCGACCCCGTCCAGTTTGTCATCCTCATAAAGCGGATGATGGTCAGGGATGCCATAAACTGCCGTAGAGGAGATGTGAATAAAGCGTTCCACGGGCTTGTCACGGTTAAAGGCATGTTCCAGCAGAAGGCGCGTGCCTTCAACATCGGTTGTATATATATCATTTTCTGAATAAAGGGGGAGGGCAGCCGCGCAGTGAATAACCATGTCGGCGCCATTCATTGCCTGCTGAATATCTTTCGGATTTCTGATATCCCCTTGCACCGAAAGAATGTTATCCCGGCAGTCGGGATAGTCAAAGGGGACAAGATCCAACGACGAGACGGAATAACCTTTGGAGAGTAGGTTTCGGACGAGATTTACCCCCAGAAAGCCGGCTCCGCCTGTTATTAGAATTTTCTGTTTCATCTGCTTGCGTTTACACTGACATTTACAGCCGGTTCATCTGAACACAGCTCCGCTCCATCACTCACAGAGAGTGATAAGCCCGCCTTCGGTCTCTTTATCCTCCAGCGGCGGCAGAAGTAATTTTTGTGCCCTATTATTCAAAATTGAAATATCAATATAGTAATCGGTTATACTTTAGGCAATTCCAGAAATTAAGAAAATGTTACTTTTTTACCGGTTTTGACAGGAAACACAAAGCAAGTATGAATTATGAAGTATGAATTATGAATTGGGAATTAGGAATTGGCAGCCAATTAACAATGTACAATTTACAATAACCACGAATCCCAAGAACCAAGAACCAAGAACCAAGAACCAAGAACCAAGAACCAAGAACCAAGA
>BTUV01000037.1:1581-26227 GCA_045863035.1 Ignavibacteriales bacterium
CCAAGAACCAAGAACCAAGAACCAAGAACCAAGAACCAAGAACCAAGAACCAAGAACGAACTAATCACTAATCACCAGCCACTAATCACTACTTTTGTTTTGGTTTACAGGGCTCAATGTGATAATTTTAGGCAGAATATTTACCCTTTTCAGAATTCATTTTCAAGGAGCTATATGTCCAAGACGTTCGATGTGAAATCCGCCGGTATCTCTGTGGTGGTCGGTACAGCATTTGTCGTGCTGTTAACCTGGTGGAGCGGCACTGACTTCCGCTCTCCCGTTTTCCCTTTTATGGGAATGCTTGCCGGTTTCATCATTTCCGGCCTTCTCGTGGGGTTTGTCTCCAAAGAAGAAACTATCGCTGAGCCCGGTGCCGCCTCTCTGGCAGTTGGCGCTCTCAGCTACGTCATTCTTTCTTCCATGGAACTGAAGTGCTTCAGCATGCTCGAAGGAGATGTTTTTACCACCAATATCCTTCTTGTCATTTTTAATGGTATCATCCTCACATTTGCAGGCGCCTGGGCAGGTGAAAAGTTCCAGGGCACCTTCGAGAAAAAATCCTCAGGCGATGAACCTTCTGAATATCTCGAATGGGGATGGATTGTCTCCGGGTCAATACTCGGGATTACCATCAGCATGATCGTGGCAAACATCATCCTCAAATTTGCAGGTCTGGTTTATACCCCATTCTTTCTGGCACTGGTACTCGGACTCTTTATCACCGGTCTGGTAATCGGTTGGAAGTCCCCCGGCATCACAGTTAAGGAAGCTACCCTCGCCGGATTTATTACCACCGTGCTCAACCTTGATATCTTCAAACTTTCCCTCGATCCTGATACCAACTACCTCACTACCACCACGGTTATCGTGGCTCTGGCTGCAGGTCTGGTTTCATCCTATATCGGAGGTATTGTAGGAGAAAAAATACAATCAGCGAACTAAATCAATGTACAATTAACAATGTACAATGAACAATTATTGAACAAAAAAGCCCCGCATCGCGGGGCTTTTTTATACCGATTATTACTAACTGCTAATTCCTCATTACAAGAACGGGGGTTTTTTATTATTGATAAAAAGAAGAGAAAATTTTATATCAGTGAAAAGTTTTAGCATCTATGCCCTTATTTTGCTTTGTATTCTTTCCGGAAGCGGTTTAGCACAGGGCTATATCTGCGCGGTTGGAGGCGGTTCAGAAAACTATAATGACTGGAGCAACGCCCCCTACCGGTGGATTGTTCAGAAAGCCGCCAATAAAAAAATAATCATCCTCTCCTACTCTGATGCTACTTCCTGGCTGCCTGAATATTTCCAATCACTCGGAGCTGACACTGCCTACAATAAAAAAATCCATACCAGAGCGATTGCCGATGATCAGTCCACGTATAATGAACTTCTGACAGCAGACGGGATTTTTCTGAAGGGAGGCGACCAGAACCAATATATCACCCTCTGGAAGGGAACAAAGACCGAGCAGGCGATTTATGAAATTTTTGAGAGAGGCGGTGTAATTGCCGGTACAAGCGCCGGAGCAATGGTCCTTGGTCAGTTCAACTTTACCGCTCGTTACGGCAGCATCACATCAAAAGAGGGCTTAAACAACCCATTAGCCGGCGCGATTGACATTGATACCACTTTTCTCAACCTCACGCCAACTGTACTGTTTGACACTCACTTCATTGAGCGGGGCAGGTTTGGGCGGCTTATGGCTATGATATTTAAAGGGGCAGTCTCTATGCAGAAGGTAATTCTCGGGGTTGGAATTGATGATCGCACCGCTCTCTGCATTGACACGGCGGGTATCGGTACTGTTATGGGGAGCGGCTCTGTTTCAATTTTCCAAAAGGATGAAAAAACAAATTTCTCCTCCGGACCGGATGGTTATGTTATAGAGAATCTGAGATGCGACCAGCTTACAGCAAATTGGGCGTTCGATTTTACCAGCAGAAAAATCCACACTATTCCGGCTTCCGCAAAAGCGATGGATACCGCCAGGGCGTGGGAATATCCTCTCTCCGGTTTCCACCTTACCGGCAGCAATGCATTAACCGCCAATCTTACTTCCAACTTACCTGCTTTTCTTAATAGCGTCAATACCGGGGCAATACTTATCATATCTCATCCCGGCTATCAGATGAGCTTTGCACCATTGACCAATTATCTTATTTCTCACAACTACACCTATGACACTCTTCTCATTTCCGGCTCATCAATGAATGACCCCGTATCCGTTCAAAAAACCGATAACGCGACTGCCATGATTTTTTTTGGTGATTCCCTCAATATTCTTAGCTTATTAAGTGATACATCAGGTTTAGTGGCTTCAGCTTTTTACCGGAAGGTCAGCAGCAGCACACCAATGTTCTTCTTTGGTAATAGCGGAAAAACAGCAGGCGGGATGTTTATTGACAATACCGACACCGATATATATGCTTCCTACCGGGGAAAAATGAACAACAGAGAGGGGCTCTCTGTTTTCGGAGACCTGATTTTTCAGCCCCGGATATTTGAGAGCAGCGATTATGCTGAGAACCGCGCCTCATCAGTCCTGTGGGGTTTAATGCGCAACAGAAAGCGGCTCGGTATATATCTTGACGGCACTGACCGGGTTGTGTTCAACCGCTCTGCAAATACCATTTCCGGCAGCGGTTCCATTCCCTTCATTCTTGTTGACGCAAGATATACATCAAAGAGTGATTCCTCCGTTTACCGCGCGAGCAGCAGCATTGCACCGCGGCAAGTTGTTGCTATGAACAACCTTCGTTACTCGGTTTCTAAAAACAATCAGCTTGTTTATTCTATTCCGCATGGCGTTTTTATACAACCGGCAGCCGTAAACACAGCATCATCAGCCGGGACGGGCTTCACACTGCATCAAAACTTCCCAAATCCTTTTAATCCGGTTACAACTCTGACTTATGAAATATCCGGCAGAGCGGGTAATTTTGCCGCAACCTCACTTCGTATATATGACATTACAGGGAGGGAAATCAAAACACTGGTAAACGGGCAGATTTCTCCCGGTATATACAAGGTTCAATGGGATGCAACCCCTTATCCGTCAGGGATTTATTTTTTTACATTGCAATCAGGCGCTTTTTCTGAAACTAAGAAAATGATATTGCTCAGGTGATAATAACGTAATAAAAAAAGCCCCGCTTTGTTAATTAGGAATTAGCAGTTAGTAATTAGTAGTCACTTAGATAAAAAAAGCCCCGCTTTGTTAATCAGGAATTAGCAGTCAGTAATTAGTAATCACTTAGATAAAAAAAGCCCCGCTTTGTTAATCAGGAATTAGCAGTTAGCAATTAGTAATCTCTTAGATAAAAAAAACCCGCTTTGTTAAACAGGAATTAGTAATCACTTAGATAAAAAAAAGCCCCGCGATGCGGGGCTTTTTCATTTACAATTTTACGCGTTCGACGTATCCGCCAACTCTTGTATCCACTTTTATAACATCTCCCTCATTCACAAAAAGCGGAACGTTTATCACGGCACCCGTTTCCAGTGTTGCGGGTTTCTGAACGTTGTTCACGGTATCACCTTTTTCCCCGCGGACAGTTTCGGTTACTTTCAGATTCATAAAGATTGGCAGCTCAATCGCAATAATGACTGTTCCGTCAAACAGAATGTCAATGTTAGTGCTTTCCTTCATATACTTTTCACCGTCACCAATCAGGTCAATGGAAACGTTAAACTGGTCAAAGGTTTCATTGTCCATCACGACAAAGTCATTTCCATCGCGGTAGAGAAACTGGCAGACTTTCCGCTCTACCCTAACCGTATCAATACTTTCCCCCGCGCGGAAACGGTTTTCAATCACCTTGCCTGATTTCATGTTCTTCAGCTTTGCCCTTACAAAGGCGCGCCAGTTGCCGGGGTTTACATGCTGAAATTCCACGATTGTCCAAAGTTCGTTGTTCCATCTGATAACCAGTCCCGGTTTGAAATCTGTTGTTGAGCCCATACAATATCAATTAGTAGTTAGTAATTAGGAATAATCAATTATGAATTATGAAGTATGAATTATGAAGTCTCATCCGAGGAACCAGAAGGGCGCCATAATTCACAAAATCAGAAATTCAGAGTGCAAATATACGGAGGAATGAGGTATGTTGCCACGAACGATCACTAATAAGGATCACGGATTGAGGGGATTATGCGGAATTCGCGGATTTTTTAGTCGATGATGTCGCGGACTTCTTTTGAGAGGTGGTGGAATCCGGTTCTCAGTCGCTCGCCCAGAACTGTCAGTTTTCCGGAGGAGTTATTTTCCTTTGCCTGTTCTTCTATTTCTTTGGCCAGTTCGCCCAACTGCATGGCTCCTATTGAAAATGCTGAACCCTTTATCGTGTGGCTTTCCGATATGATTACCGCCTTATTATGATCTTCAATGGCCTGATGAAGCATATCAACCCTTCTGCCGCAGTCCTGAATGAAGGTCTGCATCAAATCTTTCTGAAATTCCGGGTTATCTAGACTGATCGCGCCAAAGTGAGTGCGGTCAAAGATCATTGTCCCTGATTTCACCTCTGCTTCAGCGGGCACCGGCTCAGGTGCTGCATTCAGAAGGTGAGAATAATCAATCCGAAGATGTCTGTCAATCGCCCCTATCAGTTCATCATTGCGGATTGGTTTTGTGATATAGTCATCCATTCCCGCCGAGATGCATTTTTCCCGGTCACCGGAGAGAGCATGCGCGGTAAGGGCTATTACCGGAATGCGGCTGTATGCGTTTTCCAGATTGCGAATCATACCTGTTGCAGTCAGACCATCCATAACCGGCATCTGCACATCCATAAGAATCAGATGATATTTCCCCGGCTCGCTAAGTGCATTAATTGTCTCAATACCGTTAGAAACCGCTTCAACCGTAAAACCGGAGTCAGCCAGTACCCTCATCACCACCTTTTTATTAACCGGGTTATCCTCCGCCAGCAGGATAGTATATTTGCTTCGCTGGGCTTTCAGTTCCTCTGAGCGGATTTCGATAGAGGTGAGCGCTCTTTGCTGCGCAGGTTTTTCCTCCATTCCGGGGAGGATGTGGGTTATCACTTTTTCAGCCGGCTGATTTCGTCTTCCTATCATTGCCCAGAAACTAAAAGTACTCCCCTTTCCCTTTTCACTCTCTGCCCGGATTCCTCCGTTCATCAGATTCAGAATCTGACGACAGATAGCAAGTCCAAGTCCGGTTCCGCCAAACTTCCGGGCGTACGAGCCGTCAAGCTGCGAAAAGGGCTGAAAAAGATGGGGGATTTTCTCTTCATCAATCCCAATGCCGGTATCACTCACCGAACTGGTCAGCCGAACATTATCCTCATCAATTTTTTCAATATTTACTGAGATTTTAATCCCGCCCGACTGGGTAAACTTCACCGCATTTGAAAGAAGATTTATATATACCTGTCTGAGCCGTACCGCGTCACCGATGAGCTGCCCTGTTGTGTTCTGTTTTATCTGTGTCGCTATTTTTAACCCTTTTTCATTAGCACGGGGCGAAACAATAGAAACCGCCTCTGCTAACACTTTCTGAATGCGGAAGGGCTTATGCTCAAGATACATCTTACCCGCTTCAATCTTTGAAAAGTCGAGGATGTCATTAATCAAATCAAGCAGCGTTTCAGCAGAGTTCTTGGCGCTTGCCACAAACTCCTTCAATTCCTGATCGTTACGGTACGATTTATTTTCCACCAGTCCAAGAAAACCCAGAATACCGTTTATGGGAGTTCGTATCTCATGGCTCATATTAGCAAGGAACTGACTTTTAATTTCTGCTGATTTGAGCGCCTCGCGCGCCAGTTCATCAGCCCGGTTTTTTTCAAGCAGCAGGTTTGTTTCTGCTTCCTTACGCTGCTTTTCAAGAAATTCCTGGGCTGAAATATCTCTCAGACTCCCCTCAAAGTAATAGCGTTCTTCAACATCATCTCTTACAACACGGTCATTCAAAAGGACGGTTATAATCTCACCATCCCGCCTTTTCAATTTCTGACGATAATCATTCACCTCTCCTTTGTTCATCACCTGATCAAGAAGGGCGGCACGTTCAAACGGATCAGCGTAGATTTCTGCCACGCTTTCCAGCCCCATTAATTCCTCTTCTGAATCAAAGCCGAGTATTCTCACCAGAGCCGGGTTGACTGTCAGAAATTTGCCTTCGGGCGATGTCTGGAAGATACCATCAGCTGACTGCTCAATAATCGAACGGAATTTCTTTTCTGACAGAATTACTCTTACAGATTTTTCCGCCAATTCACCCCTCAGCCGGAAGTTAACCGCGCTCCCGATCACGGAAATAAATGCCATAAACCCGACAAACAGAACAGACTCAAACGTATTCGGCAGAAAATAAATACTACGGTCATTCAGCAGAATTGCACCGGCAAACACCAGATAGTAATAAAGCGCGGTAATAATCTGATTCCTTACATCCCAGCTCAGGAAGAGGGCGGAAGTGAATATCATCAATCCTACAATCTGGCTATTCAGGACGAGAGTAGAAGGAAGCAGAAGAATCATATATCCGCTGGAAAGGACGATGGTCAGCAGAAGAATATGAACCAGCAGTACCGGGCGGAAGGAAGCAAATCTGGAATACAGCAGGGTTAGCACGATAAACGATACAAGCGTGGCACTCAGCCGGACAATATAAACCTCGATTGAGTGCTCTGCAAAGTACCTGACCTCAAAGACCATCGCAAAGAGTCCGGAAAGCAGGATCAGCAGAGACATTACCCTGAGGGGGAGGATAAGATTCTCTTCTGCCTGCTGTTTCAGGTAAAGCTGTTTTTTCTTTTCAATCGGTTCTTCCTGATCATAAAGGAACTGGATTACCGTCGCATTCGTTTTATTTTTCATTCATCAAGTATAAACAAATTCTTTCTATATTTCCCGGCAAATATAATAATTTTAGACCGCAGGGTCAGGCACAAGCACATATTTTCTGCGGCAAAATTTTCTCTGTTCAATCACTCTGATTACCATGAAAGCATGATAGATTTTCTTTATTCGACAGACCTGGCGGTGTTTTACTTTTTTAACCATACCATATCCAACGCTGCCTTTACAAAGTTTTTCTCCCTGATTACCAACGTAAACAACTGGTATATCACCTACGCGGTGCTGCTGGGTATTCTATTCTTTAATGACGGGAAAAAGGGAAAGCTGGCTGTGCTTTTTGTGATTCTGCTGGTGGTGGTCTCTGATCAGCTTGGGTACCGGATTCTGAAGGAATATTTTCAGCGGCCGAGACCCTGCATCGCGCTGAGTGATGTCATAACCCCGCTGGGCTGCAACGGTACCTGGTCATTCCCGTCCAACCATGCGCTGAACAATTTTGCCGTGGCGATGTTTTTTGTCCGGCTCTATCCGAACCTGAAGTATCTGCTCTTCATTACCGCGGGCCTGATAGCTTTGTCCAGAGTTTATCTCGGACTGCACTATCCGTCTGACATCATCGGCGGCGCACTGATCGGTCTCGGACTGGGATACGTGTTCGCGTTGCTGCATAAGACGGTACAGAAATACACAGGAAGATAATTATGAAGTATGAATTATGAATTATGAATTTTTGACACGAATCAGATTTAATGAACAATGAAGAATTAAGAATTAAAACCTTGCCACGAATACATACCAATTTACAATGTACAATCTACAATGTACATTCTGCCACGAATGACGCGAATTTTCACGAATATATAAAAACAAAAAAGCCCCGCGAGGCGGGGCTTTTTTTATATCATATTTTCAGTTATTCTTTGTCGCTGCTGCCTGAGGGGACGGTTTCATCAAGACGGCGGAACATCGAGAAGAAGAATCCCGCGGTCATTACGATTACTCCGAGCCAGACAAGATTTACGTAAGGTTTAATACTTGCGGTTACGCTAAGCACCTCACTTGTCGCGTGATTATGTCCGTCATGGCTGCCGCCCGAGACGACAAAGTCAGCATTCTTTGTCGCAGGGTCAACTTTCTTTAACTGAATTTTAAGATCAGTTCCGGGTACTTCAAGCAGGTCAAAAGTCACACTGCCCCCGGCGCTTCTCATCAGAGCATCCATGGCAAATACTTTTCCATCATGCTCAACAGAAAGTTTTGCACCCATAGCAAAGTCCCCGCCGCTCGTCATTGCGGTCATGTCAGGTTTCACAAAATCAACATACTTGATTTTAAGTCCCTGCACTCGTGTTTCTTCATTCACCGTAAGGGTGATTTCGTTACCTTCAGCGTGATCCGCGCCTCCCTCATCAAATCCGAGCGGTGATATATATAAATCTTTTGTCAGTCCCATCAGGATATCCGGCTCGCGCATCAGTCCCTGGTTAAAGTCACTGATATACATAACCGGTGATATGGTATATTTTTCATCGCCTTTGGTTACATTCACATTGAACGCAAATTTTTTGTTGTTTTCAATACCATTATATCCGGTAAAGGTGAGCTTATGCCCGAAGACCTCAACCGACTCACCTTTGGGCAGATCAACATCCTTCTCGATGCTGTGACCGGCTGACCCAACCACGCCAAGGATAAAGAACGCAATACCCATGTGTGCTATATACGCACCTGCCATTTTCGGTTTACCGGTAAAAATCTTATAAGCTATTTCACTGTTTACAATGAGTGCAAATGCCGCACTGAGTGTCATCAGTATCATCATGATATTGGTAACACCGCCGAAGATGATAACCGCTGAGGTTATTGCAAGTGAAATTATCGCAGGCCAGCGCAGCTTCTTAAAAATTTCTGCCCCTTTGGTCGCTTTCCACTTCAGCAGCAGACTCATACCGTTCAGAAACATAATAATAATCGCCAGAGGGATGTGCATATCATCGTAAAAGACAATATCCACTGACTGACCGAATATCGGAGCTGAAGTTCCGGTGAATACGATGATCGCTGATGCAGTCATCGCAACAGCGGCAGTAAAGAGTGAAAGTTCACGCGAGAGGAGCGACTCTTCACTGTTTGCCTCACTGCCTGCTTTGCTGAGCGTTGACCAGCGATAAGCAATCATCACTGCACCCATGAGAGCAAACGAACCAATCAGCGTAATCAGAAAAAGATATACAACCATACCAGGGTCAACAAAGGAGTGAACCGATGCATCACCAAGCACGCCGCTGCGGGTGAGGAAGGTGCTGTAAAGAACAAGTATATATATACTCATCGAAAGAATCAGGTTCGTAACTGCATATCTGCCTATACGATTGGGGTCTTTCCCCTGATCTTTTCTCTGCACCACCATCGTGTGGATAGCCGCAACGCTGATCAGCCAGGGAACCAGACTGGAATTCTCAACCGGGTCCCATGCCCAGTAGCCGCCCCAGCCGAGTATGCCATACGCCCAGTAACCACCGAGCATAATGCCGAGTCCGAGCACACCTGCTCCGCCGAGAACCCAGGGGAATGACTGGCGTACCCAGTCGCGGTAATCGTTTTTAATTAAAGCAGCCATTGCAAAAGCGAAAGGCACGGTTCCCATCGCAAAGCCGATAAAAAGAATCGGGGGATGAATCTGCATCCAGAAATTCTGCAGGAGCGGGTTTAGACCTTTTCCCTGAGTAATCACATCATTAACAGACATGCCAAGGTTGGAAAGCACCGGCAGTATCTCTGAGCTGATCTTCAGAAAGTTAGAGCCGTTCGAAGGATCACTGAAGAAAAATCCCTGTAGCGCCTGCATACTGAATATCGCCTGATTAACATTTTTCACATCAACGAACACGGGGTCAGTCCAGAGATAGGCAAAGGGGCTTTTAAGCAAAGGCGAAACCATTACCAATAAAAATGATGTTGCAAGAGCATATACCATCATCAGACGGGGTTCAAGGTCTCCCATTTTTGAGGCATACGACTGCAGGAAAATTCCTATGATCGAGGTAAGAAGAAGCCAGAGCATAAAGCTTCCTTCCTGACCCGCCCAGAACGTTGCAATCAGATAGCCGAGAGGAAGATCACTGCTTGAGTAGCTGTAAACATATTTATACTGATACTGATGTGTCAGGATAAAATATAAGAGGATGGTTGATGCAATAATAACAAGCATTGCCATTGCATGATACGAAAGACGCGCAAGCGCAAGGGTGTTTTTTGCGCCACGATATGTATAGAAATACATCACCATGGAAAAAACACTCATTGCCAGGGCAAGAGTTAAAACAATACTGCCAATCATATTTTTACATTCTCCGGATGCTCACCGCCTTTTTCTTCATACTGCTCCTCATATTTTGACGGGCATTTTGTAAGAATATCTTTTGCATGAAAGTAACCGCCTTCATACTTACCGGTAACCACCACGCTGGTTGCCACCTCAAAGTTATTCGGGATGGTGCCGGCATACACTACCTTCATCTCCTGACCGGCTTCATCCTTCATAAAAAAGGTAAAGGTTTTATTCTGCTTGTCAATTTCATAATTTTTTTCCTTCACCCAGCTTCCTGTTGCCTTAACCATTCTGCCTTTTTCCATTACGGTGGTGAAATCGCTTACGTACTGTATGTTGCTTTGTGTAAAGAGATAGATCATGAGACCGAGAAACACGGTCACGATGATGCCGCCAAACATAAATTTATTCTTTTTCATAACTGTCTGTCCTGATGTTTATTTTTTCATTTCCTTTTCAATGCTCTGCAGACGTTTGTCCAGGGCGTAAAGGTAGCCGAAGACCCCTGCCCACACGATGAGCGCGATGATTAATACGATATATATTGCGTTTTGTGATAAAAAATCCATTGGTTCCTCAATTGTAACTTTTTTGTACTTTTTCTTTTAATGTAAGAGACCGGTGCCCTACTGACCACATCCAGTAGTAAAGAACGGTAAAACCAAAAAGCGAGATGTAGAAGATCAGAAGCATGTTCTGATCCATCTTAAAATTGACCACCGGACCTGCGTGATTGTCATCTGCTGAACCCGGATGAAGTCCGCGCATTATTCTTGGCATAATGAACACAAAAAAAGGCACGGTTATAAACGAAATAATTGAATATACTGATGAGAGCTTCGCGCGCTTTTCATCATCTTCAATAGCCGAACGGAGCGCGAAGTAAGCGCCGTAAATAAGCATAAGCGCAAAAATGGAGGTCTGCCGGGGGTCCCAGCTCCAGAATGCTCCCCAGGCAAACTTAGCCCAGATAGCTCCTGTAACGGTTGCCAGGATGGTAAAGATCATGCCAAGCTGTGCGGCTGTGTATGCTTTATGGTCATCCTCAAGACGCTTTTTCCGCAGATACATGATGCTGAAAACCGTGGACATGAAGAATGCAATTACAGAAACCCAGCTTGTGGGTACGTGAAAAAAGATGATTTTTGCGTTCTCTTCCAAGCCAGGAATGAGAGGAAACTCATACCAGTGAGCCGGTTTCTCAACTATGGGAAACGCCATACCTGCCACGATAACAAACGATATCAGCAGGAAAAGAGACACTTTTACTATGTTGCTTTTCATTTTCTTTATTTTTTTGTGATTAGCCCTTTTAATCTTTCCATATAATGTCGAACAAGAGATAGGAAGCTGCTATCATTACGACATTATAACTGCCAAGTACGGCAAGTTCTACTAAAGACTCATCAAAAGGTGTGCCATCCATTGACATCTTTGTGGTTTCGATGAGTGTAAGCATGAGCGGCAAGAGAATCGGGAACGCCAGTACCGGATAGAGAGTACCTTTTGAGCCCGCTTTTGAGATTATAGCCGCTATTACCGTTGATGCTGATGCAATTCCGATGTTTCCGAGCAGATAGGCAGCCAGAAACAGATTCAGATTTTTCAGCACAAACGCCTCAAAAAGCAAACTGTAAAGAACCAGGATAATGACATTCATAGAGAACATCAGCACCAGGTTAAACAAAAACTTACCGGAGAGAACCGTTTCCGGTGTTGCGCTCAACTGCAGCGCCATCACCGTCCCGCGCTCCTCTTCGGAAACAAACGTGCGTGAAAGACCCGACATCGAGGTAAAAAACACAATCACCCAGAGTAAACCTCCGGTCAGGTAATCGGAGATTTTTTCCTGCCCTATTGCATAAAGTATTACGCTGATTGTAACGATGATAAACATCAGCAAAGAATTAATCGCGTACCGGGTACGGATTTCCGATGAAAGATCCTTGCGGAATAACGCAATTGCCTGTTTCATCTCCCCCCTCCGTTTCCGTCATTCTTATAATCTCCCAGATATATCACCCTCGAACAAAGAGCCAGGTCACTTTCCTCATTGGAGGCAACAATCACCACATGTTCCCCGGCGTATTGCCTGACCATATCGTAAATCTGATTTTTTCCGGCGATATCCAGATTGGAAACCGGCTCATCAAGTATCAGTAAAGGGGGCTGATGCTGCAGGGCAAAAATAAATTTGACCCTCTGTTTCATGCCTGAAGAATATGTTTTAAGCAGGTCGTCTTTACGCTCTGTCAGACCGAAATAGTCGAACAAATTCCTCATTCTTTCACTGCTGAAATTACCGCCCCGCACCTTAGAAAAAAAGTCAATATTTTCTTCCGCCGTGAACTCATCATAGAGCATCAGATAAGGGGAAGCAAGACCGATAATACCCGGGAGCTCTTCATCCTCCGCTTTTTTTCCGTTCAATTTATGCCCGACTGTTCCTTTTGTGGGGGTTAGCAGCCCGGCTATTATTTTAACAAACGTGGATTTACCCGAACCATTGATACCGGATATGCCATAGATGCCCGGTTCAGCGATTTCCATGTCAATCCCCCTGAAAATCAGGCGGCGACCAAAAACTTTTGTCAGTCCGCTGACCGAAAGTGAATAACTACTCATGTATAACCGTAAATTTTCCTTTCTGCACTACATCGTCCCTGCGAAGGATATAGATATATACACCGGAGGGGAGTTTTTCATTTCTGCTGTTCCGAACCGGCGACCACTTCACCACATTCTGCCCCTCAAATGTTGTTCTTACCAGAGATGACCAGACCAGGTCCATTGAAGCAGTATATACCGCAAAATCCAGTTCTCCTGAAATCCGGCTCTGTTCAAGAGGAATGGTCAGTCCGTTGTGACGGTCGTAGAAAAACGGCGAGGGGTAAGCATCCTTCATTGCAACACCGCCTATCCCTCCTGAAGGAATAAAAAAATTATTCAGCACGGCGCTGTATGACCAAAGGAGGGGCTGCAAGGTTTCTGTTTTCAAATAATAATAATCGGTAATCTTTTTTGCATCAGCAGAATAATAATCAGAAAGCTGCATCTTCAACCCAATCAGCGCATTCATGCTGTCAGTCCCCAGCCGTACGTCACCATTTACGTATATGACAAACAGAGTATCACTCATCCCCCCCCGGTTGTTAACGGACTGAATATAATTAACCGAAGCCGGTTTGAGTAAAAACTGCATAGTCAGAAGTGGAGAGTTCATATTTGCAGTAACCTTTGATTTCACCGCGGGGTAATACATCCCCTCTTCAAAGTACCCCGGCCTGAACCGGTAATTGGTAAAATAACACCAAACGGAGAACTCGTTTAAGGCCCCCTGAAATGAAAGCCCTCTGTCAGTAAGACTGTACTGTACTGATTCAAGCGCTCTGTAATTTTTCATGAGCATCCACTGATCCGTAAAGATGCTCAGATCATTATGTTTGTCCCGGAGATATATATTCCAATGAGCGAGGTTATAGCCGGAGTTCTGGGCAAACGAGCGGTCTGCACCGGTGAAAAATGAGTTCAAGTAACCGTAATAGTCATTTACTGTATCAAAGACAAACTCCTCCATCGCAGTGGAGCTCAATTCATAAAACCAGGTATCTATAATCCCGCCGTTCTGCTGACGCACAATATAATTGCCAATCTGAATGCCGTGATGGATTTCGTGAGCAACGGTTACACGGGCTGCTTCAATGCCGGTGGTATAAAATCCGAGAAAATCATTATCCATCATGATATAGCTGGTATATCTTTGGGAGCCGGGAACAATTTCATCCTCTATCTCAGTGAAGCCATATACACCGCCGAGATTCAGGATGTATATATCATACAGTGAATCCCCCCCCTGACCATTATCAAACGGAGGCGCGGGAAAACCCAGGTAAGAAGTTTCATATATAAACGCTGAATCGGCCGCAAGAAGGAGCTGCTGCAGATCATACGCCGGAGCATCATTGCCAGAAGTGTTGTAATGCACGCGAAAATATCCGCGCGGAGTTATAACTGAGGTATCGGTAAAGGGACGGAAGAGCATTGCGGGGAGCGGATGTTCGTCTCGGTCAGTTGCCCTTGCCCCTAACAGCACGTCATTGACCAGTCCGAATGCACATTTAACTGATTCTCCTTCATACTCAGGCGAAAGTATCATCTGAAGTGAATCTCTTTTTGCGGAAAGTGATTTACCGGTATCCTCTCCGGCGAGCATCGGCTGCGTGAACAGGAAAAGAGACATAAAAAGGAGTATCCTTATCACAGTCCTCTGAACCTGATAAAACCATCCTCAGAAGAAGTCACCAGATAACTTCTGTTACGCGTAAGTTTGCGCACCAGTATATCACTAATATCATCAGCTCTTCTGATTTTTCTGGAAGTTGACTTACCGTTAAGGGTTGAAAAGCTGAGGTTCAGCAATTCCCGCGGCGCACCGGTCAGGAACCATACGGAAACTTCACGTTCCTTTCTGCGCTGTGAAATTTCAGATACTTGCTTTGAAGCATCAATGGCCGCATCAGTGCCGCGCTTATTGTCTATATATGCTGTAATCCGCGAATTCCTTAATAAAAAAACTTCTTCACTGTCCTTATTCACCAGTCCGCAAACCGCTTCGCTTCCCTTCTCATCAACCGGAACAAGAAAAAACGATTTCGGAAAAATCATTCCTCTCTCCGTTCTGAAAAGAGTGGTACCGGGTTCGGCAGTTCCCAATTTACGGTATTCCAATGTAGTGATAAGTCCGCTATTTTTAAAGAGATATGCTCCGCCTTCCCTGTCAATCAGCGAATGAGTAATTGCCGTACCAAGTTCAATTTCAGCAATGCGTTCCGGCTTCCCTTCCCTGAATGCAAATCTGCGGTATCTGCCGGTCCCTGCCTTGCTCGTTATCACTGCAAATTCAGTTTCCTGCCCGCCTGAAACGAATCGGATATCTTCAATTTTTCCGTCAAGATAAAGGTCATGCCTTTTTGTTTTGAATAACTCCAGATTAGCGCTGATCAGCTCAATATACCGCCCTCCTGGTTTCCAGAGGATGAGTGACTTTACCACAGGATGATCATCACTCACGAAAATTCTGTCAGGAGCAGACATCACGGGGAGCGTATAAATCTGCGCGGGTCTTCCGGCGCCGTCACGCATCATAAAGCTCAGAGATGAAATCTCAACATCATAATACACCAGATCGCTGATACCGTTATTCCCCATATCAAAGGTGCTCATTGCTCCCGGCCTGCCGCCGCTGACCATAGTTAATTCATCCGCGGGCGAGCCGGTACGCGTAACCGTATGTATATATCCGGCCGTATCCAGCAGGGCAATACCGTCAATAAACCGACTGAAATAGTTGGTAATATCCGAAATACCCTGACCGCTAAAAACAGTGAATGGTCTTGAAAACTTATCATCCCCTGTCTGAAAAATCACAGCGGCTCTGCCGGAGGGGAGATACAGAAGCGCCAGATCAATGCGTCCATCGCGGTTATAATCACCTATAACCATCTTAACCACTCCCTGATCAGCAGATACCTCAACCGAACGTATATACGCTCCGGTCGGTTCAGCGTAATAGATTATAACACGGTCATCATATAAAATCAGCATATCGTTGTAACCGTCAAGATTAACATCGTAAGCCCAGATGCCCTTCACTCCGTCTGATGTGCTCATGCTCCTTTCAAAGCGGAATGCACCGCGGCGGTTATTGCTGAAGATATATATTGCATGGCGGAATGGAGACCAGGCGAGTATATCAGGAAGTCCGTCATGATTCACATCGGCAAAAAGTGCATATTCAAATGATTCCCCTTTATTTACAATTGTTTCCTCATAGCCGTTTCCCTTTGAGGTGAGCACGCGCATGCCACTGTAATTAATACCTGCCAGAAGCAAATCGGGCGTCCCGTCTTCGTTAACATCTTCTGAGGAAACTGAACGGGGGTATCCGCCGTGCCTTATGGTTTTTCGCGATGAATAATTCCCTCTTCCGGTAATAAGCGCAAATTCACTTCTGAGCTCCGAGGGAGCAGTCAGAAAAAGCGATTCACCCTTCACTCCCTTTTCACGGAGGTTGAGTATATACTCCGCTTTTATTGAGGGGCGCACTTTTCTTTCTGTTCTCAGTTTGTTCCCCTTGATACCGGCTACCAGTTCCATCTCCTTTCCGGCACCGCCGTAAAGGAGGAAATCAGTATAAGCATCATCGTTATAGTTAAGCGTAATAAAGGAAGAATATCCGGATGGCACCAAATAGCGGTCATAACGGACGAACCCCCCGACCGGAATCTGTGAAAGCAGAAGTTCCGCCGGGAGAATCAGGAAAAGGAATTTACGAAAGAGGTTTTCTGGCAGAAAGCCGGGCATCACGTCTGTCAAGCGCTTCGTCATACCGGCGCTTTTCCTCATCTGTTTCGGGAATTACCGGAATGGCCGGCACGGGTTTCCCCGCACCATCAACCCCGACAAAAGTAAGATATGCTGAGTTGGAATGGGTTTTTGTCCCCTGTATATATGATTCGGTATATACCTTAACACCAACCTCCATGGAGGTATTAAACACCCGGTTCACTGAAGCAATCAGCGTCACGATTTCGCCGAGCCGTACCGGATGATGAAAATCAATTTTGTCAACCGATGCAGTTACACAGGTCCGGGCGGAATGTTTCTGAGCGGCAAGAGCGGCGCAGATATCAATCCAGTGCATAAGCTGTCCGCCGAGCAGATTGCCCAGCGTATTAGTGTGATGCGGAAGAACCAGTTCCGTCATGGTTACCACAGAAAGGTTCATCAGTTTACCACTCATCTAATTGCTCGAGAGAACTGAAGGTGCAATCTTTGTCTGAAGATCAAGCATCTCTTTCAATGCCCCATCTTCCGGATACCGCTTTATGAAGTTTTCTATTTCCTTCAGCGCTTCCTTATTGCGGGAGCGGTCAGCAAGAAGACGGATTCTGGCAGCCGAGGCAAGGGGTGCATATTTTGTATCATGGTAAATTTCTGCTACGGCAGCATAATAATGCAGCGCGGCGGTGAAATACTCCATTTTTTCATAAATATATGCGCTGTTAAATTCCTTTTGTGCCAGCTTTTCAGTCAGTGATTTAATTCTCTGCTCAGCTTCCGGCACGCGCTGGTCTGAGGGGAAGAAATCTATAAATGCCTGCAACTCCTCTATGGCTTTCCGGCTGTAACGCTGATCAAGAGAAAACGGCGGTGAAAGCTGATAGTAACATTCCGCCAGCATAAACTGAGACTCCGGCACAAAACTGCTCGCGGGGATGTTGCGAATTAATTTGCTGAACTCGCTTGCCCCAAGCAGGTATTCCCTTCTTTCAAAACGGGACTTCGCCAGATAAAACTGAGCATCGTCAAACTGCTCACTGCCCGGAAACTGAAGCATGATGGCTTCAAACTCATTGATCGCCAGATCGTAGCTCTCATCATTGAAATATTCCATGGCCACGGCAAACCGCTCCTCAACCGACATATTTGCGGTTTCTTTCAGACCGGTACATCCGGCAAAAACCAGCAGCGCCAGAGGAAGTATTATTAGTGTTCTCTTAAACATTCATTATCCTGAAAATCGAAAAATACTGCCCGTTTTGCTTCAGCCCGGAGTAAAACAGGGCAGAACGGGTTTATTTAAATACAAGTATGAAATTTACGGAAATACGTGAAATCTTATGGTATAATTAATAAAGGACGGATTTGAATTATGAATTATGAATTGTGAATTGTGAATTATGAATTATGAAGTTAAGATTGGGGACACGGTAAAAAGGAGGTAACATGGTGCTGTTTTGAGCAGCGCAGGGCGATTTAGGGTAAAATTCAGCTAACAATTTAAAGTTTGAGCGGTTTCGCTGAGAACTTTGAGCGCCTTGCTTTAAGACCCATCGGATAAGCTCAAATTCCGGGGTCTAATTCAAATGGCTCAATCAACCCCACCCTGATTTCTGCAAATAATTGGTGCCGGGTATTTATCACATAATTGCTCTCTTGAGGGACTATCCCGGATGGTACTTTTAAGACACCGTTTCTGAAGGATGAGTACCATTGATGACCAAATTCCCTTGTAACAATCAAACTTCCGTGGGTATTTCTGAAATTTAACAGAACCTCCACAGAGGGGCGTTCCACAATGACTGAATCAGGAATCAGGATTTCGGTAATGTAAAATTTTCCGGCATACGGGTTTCCGCTTCGGTGTACCAGATTTTCCAGACAGGCCAGCGAGCGGTGCTCAGAAGCATAAAGCACATAATCCCCTTCGAAATTCCATCTTCCTGCAAATCCGGAGGGCTTTAGCTTACCAGCCCATTCCTCCGTGGTTATTCTATAAATCTTCATTATCCGGTAAGGTTAGCCGATATCGCCGAATTCGATCCTTCCTAATTCTTCAAAAATGAGGTCAATGCCTGAGGCAGTTGTGAGTAATGATTGAGGTATCAGCCCGGTTAACCCAAAGGATGGTTTAGACATCCACTCACGAAAGTTTTGAGGAGAGCCCAAAACTGATGCCCCCTTTTGGTAAAGGGTAAAAATTTTAAGGAGGAGCTCACTTGAGGCAGGCAGTAATTTTACCGGTGAAACCAGATAACGGTCAAGAGTTTTAGCGGAAATACCAAGAATAGTGGCAAGAGCTTCCTTACGAAGCCCGGTCAAAGCCAGTGCTTTGGGGATTAAGGTTGAGGACACCCCTTTGGAGGATACTCTGAAAAGCTCCATACGGTCTCTTACTAAAAGCATTTCTTCATCTTCTCCTGAATTTTGTGAATAAATATCCTTCGCCATTTTGCTTCTCTTAGATTTTTTTCAAACCAAATCTATAGATATTTGTCCAATATTTCAAGTCATTTGTCTAAAATTTATGAAAATATGAATTGGGGACGAAAAATTTAGGTCCGCCGCAAAAAATTGGTAGAAAATGCGAATCACAGAAAAAAAACCCTCTGACTCCGGAGGATTCATAAATTGGTAGAAATATATCATGGGCAAACACATCCAAAATGAACCGCGTTAGCGGTGACCCGTTCGCTGCGGTGTTATGCAGATTTATTTATATATATAACACCTCAAACCCCAAAACCTACGACCCCGCCGGGGTCGGATGTTGTTCTTCCTTATAACCTTCCTACCAATCTGCAATTCCTCCGGAATTGGTTATCCCGGAAAATCCCCTTCCTACCAATCTGCAATTACTCCGGAATTAGTTTTGAATCCGGAGGATTCATAAATTGGTAGAAATATATCATGGGCAAACATATCCAAAATGAACCGCGAGAGCGGTGGTCTGTTATTTGAAGAGAGCATAGTAGGGAAAGGGCGCGTTAATTTTGTTTTTGAAAAATTAATAATTCACAAATCATAACTCCTCATTCAAATGGTTCACCCGTCTGTTTCATCAACAATCACATACTTGGGTCTGTTACCTGATTTTTTCATCAGTTCATTAATTTCTTTCTTTAGCTCAATCATCGTAAGTTCGCGTCCGACTGTCAGGCGGTGAAACATTTCCAGTTCCTCAACTCTGCTTTTAAGAATTTCGGCGGCTTTCTTCCGGTCTGTTATATCATTTGCTAAAACCAATCGTGCTTTTTTACCGAGGAAATTGATGCTATGGGAAACTATTTCAACCACAAAGACATCCCCGTTTTTCTTCTTATGTTTCCACTCACCGGAAAATGAATATGTATCAGCTTCCTGATGCAGATTTTCAGTCAGTCTTTGCAACTCCTCCTCAGGTCTTATATCTCCCAGACCCATCTTTAGAAATTCGTCTCGTGTGTAACCATATTTCTCAACTGCTGATTGATTCACTTCAAGAAAACGTAAACTCTCCAAATCGTAAACCCACATCGGGTGCGGGTTACTCTCAAAGAGAAGGCGATATTTTTGTTCACTTTCCGATACCTTGTCATTAATCTCCGACTGCTGCAATTTCTGTGATGTTAAATCACTGATAAGCAGGGTCATATTCAAAAGGAAATCCATAACCGCTTTAACACGATCTTCCGAAACAACCGGAACGCTACTCAACGCCTCCAGATAACTGCTTTCGTCAAAACCATACTCCCGTGCCTGATTTTTGAAAAAATCAATATCGGGTTTTTCAAAAAAGAACTGCCCTGAAAAAAGATTCCCGATATGCTCTCCGTTAATAATAATCGGAACAGCAACATCAAAAAGTCCATTCAGGCAGGGATAAACAAAAAATTCCGCTCCGCCTCTCATTTTATTAGCCAGTGTAGTATCACTTATCGTGCATTTTTCAGCAGTCACCGGATGTACACGATGAAACTCAGTGCATATTTTACGCCAGCCGGATTTCGATAATACATTTCCGTCCAGGTCAAGAATAGCTGCCACGAAACCTGTGGACTTATTAAATCCTTCAAGCAGCTTATCTATTCTTTCAATATCTAAAAAATCAATAATTCTCTGTTCCATCGCCTTCATCGACCGATTTCGTTATTTATGAACTATAAATAAAATACAAATTCAAACAACTTATATTGCCTCAGCGCACACTATAAAAACCTGCCTGAAATCATGTAACCGCATTGGAAACACTTTCCCCCGTCCAAACGATTCACTGTTACATCATGCCAGCTTCGCTTAATCAGCTCCTTTCCGCAGGAAGGGCAGAGGGTAACCTGACCTTCATCCCAGTGGATGTTTCCCGTATATACATATTTGATGCCTGCTGATTTCGCAAGCGAGAACGCCCGCTTAACCGTGGCAGGAGGTGTTGGTTTTTTATAAAGCATCTTATAATCAGGATGAAATGCCGTAAAATGAAGAGGCAGATCATCCCCCAGGTGTTCAAGAATCCAGCCGCACATTTTTTTAATTTCATCATCCGAATCATTCTCGTCCGGAATCAGTAGTGTGGTAATCTCCGTATGTATATCCGTTTCATGACGAAGCCAGATTAAGGTATCAAGAATATCCTGTAAATGGCTGACGGTCAGTTTCCGGTAAAAGTGCTCGCTGAATGCTTTCAGATCAACATTAGCCGCGGATATATCACGGAAGACTTCTTTTCGCGCGGCTTTGTCTATATATCCGGCGGTAACCATCACGGGATGAATTCCCTCTTCCCTTGCGAGCCGCGCAATATCAATAAGATACTCCCCGAAAATGACAGGGTCATTATAAGTAAAAGCAATTGATGGTGTATGATATTGTTTTGCAAGCGCGACTACCTGCTCCGGTGTAACAAAGAGCGCCCCGTTTTCATCTGATTTCGCTTTGCTGACAGACCAGTTCTGGCAGAATTTGCAGCCGAGATTGCAGCCCGCGGTTCCAAAACTCAGAATCTTTGAACCGGGAAGGAAGTGGTTAAGCGGTTTTTTTTCGATGGGGTCTATGGCAAACCCGGTCGGTCTGCCATAGCCCGATGTATATAATATATTGTTGTGGTTCTGCCGTATATAACAGAAACCATGCTGCCCCTCGCCGATAGTGCAGTATCGTGGACAGAGGGTGCAGAGTAGTTTGCCGGAGTTGTGCTCCTCCCACCAGAGAGCTCTGTGAAGTCCGGCCTGCTCCATCGCTGTTATTTTACCATGGCAACCATGGCTTCAATTTCCTTAACCATGTGATCGGTATTACCTGAAAATCCAACTGACTTAAAGCGGATGTTTCCGTTTTTATCAATGATAAACTTTGTCGGGATGCCCTGCACGCCAAACTCCCCTATTACTTTATTTTCATAATCCATCAGCACGTGAAATGTATATTTTTTCTTCGCGATGAAATCCTCAGCGTTGGTTTTTTTATCAGTCACTCGCTCCCACGCATTAATGAAAAGAAATTTCACACCTTCATCTTTTGAGAACTTGTCAACCGCGTTCTGCATACCGGGGAAAGACTGCAGACAGGGTCCGCACCAGGTAGCCCAAAAATCCACAATCACGGTTTTACCCTTATAATCAGCAAGAGAAACTTCTTTACCGTTCAGGTCAACCAGAGTGAATTGCGGAGCCGGCTCATGTATCAGTTCCTTTTCCAGTTTACTGATAAGTTTATCGCGCTGCGGTTTTTCCAGTACCGAAAGATATTCGGCAAATCCGTTCTCACTGCCGTTTTTCTGTATATATGCTTTGCGCAGAGTTTCTGTTACATCCGTATTATCATATCCGCGCGAAACAGCATCCTCGCAGATTTTTATCGCTTCGGCAGTTTTTCCCACTGCCAGCAGCAGCCGTGAGTGAAGCGCGTTATATTTATCATCTTTCCCTTTTGCGAATGAATAATTTTCTTCCATGATCGCAAGCGCTTCGGCCGTTTTACCAAGACGTTCAAGTAATAGCGCTTTGACGTGCAGATTCATTGCAATAACTGAAGCGCGGCTTTCATTCCACTCAGCAATGCTTTCAGTGGCTCCCTTTTTCTCTGTCGGGTTTTCATATTCAGCCCTTGCTTTCGCGATACCCATCTCAGCCACGTTGAGCGCCGTCTGTGCATCATACTCTTCCTCATACATTCTGAGCGAAAGCATATAATAGCGATACGGCATCACCTTATCCTTATGGATGTCTATATATCTGATTGCCTCATCATATTTTTTGTTGTCACGGTACCAGTTAATAATCAAATCATTCAGATCATTGAGATAATCACTAACCGGATAGTCCTTTCTGAATTTATCAGCAAGCTCAAGTTTTTTGGTAATATCCTGTTCGCGGTAAAACTCATTAAACTGTACACGCTGGAAATAAACCGCCCGCGGATATCCTTCCTTAAAAGCAGCTTTAACTTCATTTACCTTCTCAGGATTCTTGCGGTTTGTGTAGTAAGCAATGAGGAATGTATATTCATCTTCTGTTTTATCAGATGCTGCTTCAATTTCTGCAACAACAGACGAAAGCAGCGCTTCAACATCCTTTCCTTTAACTGCATTCAGTAAATTAAGATAGGGCTGCGCAAATTCTCTCTGCAAACCGGGATGTTTTTCCAGATCATTTTTCATCAGTGCATACGCTTTCTCCGAATCTTTTTTCAGATCAAGCGCCCCTTCAGCCCAGTTAACCATTGCATAAGCCATTCCGGCATCAGAACCGGGAATTGGAAGTGCGTCTTTGCCATGCACTTGAACATAGTAGCCAAAGCCATTATTGTTTTCTGTTTCATCGCCATCTTTAATGATAAGCAGCCCGCCGCGCATTCCTTCTGAAAGAGTAAAGGACGCAGTATATCCCTTCCCGTTTTTTTTCATCGGATAATCTTTTGTATCAGTCAGATTAGCTTTGTATTCATACACTTTCAGAACCACATCTCTTTCATCCGGTTGTGCATCCGGGAGGTAATACACCGTTACCTCCTCGCCTGCCAGAGGTTTCTGGTTTGAGAGGGCAAATTTTTGCGTGTACTCCGGGACGGAACCGCATCCGGCAAGAATCAGCAGGAAAGCAGGAAGCAGGGTTATTCTTTTCATCTTATTCATTTGGATCTTTTCACTCTACAGTTTTTCTTAAATTGCAAATTTAAAAGTAAACAATGAAAGGCAGATTATGAATATGATAAGAGGTCAGGCATTCAGTACCTTTGGCAACCCAAAGAATCAGCCCCTGGTATTTTTACACGGATTTCCCCTGAGCAGCAGCATGTGGCAGAAGCAAATTCCGGTTTTGCAGGAGAACTACTACTGCGTGACTCCCGATTTCCGGGGTCTCGGTCGCTCCCTCCCCACAACAGGTCTCCAGACGATGGAAGGTTATGCAGACGATATTCTCTTCCTTATCGAAACACTTTACCTCAAAAAACCTGTGCTTTGCGGGCTTTCCATGGGGGGATATGCTGCACTCCGGATTGCAGAGCGGGCGCCGGAGATGTTTTCAGGGCTGATTCTCTGCGATACAAAATCTGCCTCCGACCCGGATGAAGTTAAACTGCGCAGAGCCGCTGCCATAAAACGGATTCAGCAGGAAGGAGCCGAGGGGTATATCAGAGATTTTGTAAAAGGGATTTTTTACCAGTCATTTATAGAAAAGTATGTGGCAGAGTTTGACAGTAATTTAGCCCAGTGGGTAAAAAATCCGCCGGAGGGAGTAATCGGGGCACTTCTGGCGATGATGGGCAGAACCGATACCACCGAAGCGGTAAAGAATTTTCCATTCCCGGTGCTCTGCCTCTGTGGCGCGTATGATGCCATGACGCCCCCTTCCCTGATGAAAGATCTGGCGCGCCTTGCCCCGCAGGGGGAATTTTATGAAGTCCCCGAAGCCGGACACATGTCCCCTCTGGAAAACCCGGACGCGGTGAACAGAAAAATCGGAGAGTTTTTGGAATTAAAAATTAAGAATTAAAAATGAGTGATTAGTATATATAATTAGTAATTAGTAGTTAGTAATTAGTAGTTAGTAATTAGTAGTTAGTAATTAGTAAAATTTTAATCCCGAAGGGATGACATTATTCTAGAAACAAAAAAAACAAAACAAAAACCAACCCCGAAGGGGTGACATTATTATAGAA
>BTUV01000038.1:0-25782 GCA_045863035.1 Ignavibacteriales bacterium
ACAATATTCATAAATTATCTTTTTTGAAGCATAATTTCGCTATTTATGAGCTCATACTGAATAGTTATTTATTCTTACCATATTTGAAGGTGGGAGTGAAATTTATCATCTTTAGTATTCCGGCAGCTTTTTGAGGCAAGTGCTCTTTTAACTGTTTTACATCCTCAAAGTGAGTTTTTCGTTATAACACCTTTTCACAGAGCAGGGTTTTGTCTTCTATTGGACTGCATACTTACGCAGTTTTCAACAGGAACCAAGACTTTCTTTATCCGTTCTGAACGTCGTTTTACTAAAGGTCACCAGTTAAACTCATGGTGCATTATAAAAATACCCAAATGGGGATAGAAAAATTTTCGGCTGGAAAAGTTGGTCAATTTCCATTTGGAATGAGAATACCTGGGCAATATTGCTGTAAAAAGAGCCAAAAAATAGTATTAAACGGTGTGAAAATTCACGTTTTTCTGGTTAAATCAGCATCCCTTTTTGATGAAATCATGTGGAGAAAACAGCTTGTTTTCCAACCTTTCAGGATTTTTTTGATGCTCAAATAAAATATTTTTAATTCGATTATTTAATATGCAATCATTAATCCCCCTGGTTGTTTAGATTAGTGACGCATTGAAAAGATTGGGTAAAATCCTATTTCATGTAATAGAAATAATATATAACGGGACTTTACTTTTCTCATAAAAAATTCAATTAGCAAAGGGGTTAATAAAGGGGTTAATAAAGGGGTTAATAAAAGGGTTAATAAAAGGGTTAATAAAAGGGTTAATAAAGGGGTTAATAAAATGCTAAGCTGATGCTTTAATGAGATATACAAAAAAGTTTAAAAAAATATTATCAGACCATTTGGTTCTATTATAAATTTGTTATTTTAAATTGTTGGATTTTGATGGTCTATAAGTGGAAACAAAAAGGAGCGTCTTTATGATGGAAATCAACCGTTTTATAAATTGTATTTTGTCAGCAATGATTATCTTGTTTTTATTGTCTTCTGAGTGCATTTATTCTCAAAACTGGGTTGAAGTTAAAAAACGCGAAGTTAAAAAGCCGGTTTCTGCTGATAGTATTACAATTAAGTATGAACTCAATCCGGGAGCTGTTAATGGCAAATATGAAATCCGATTAAGAGTTATAAGTAAGGAAGGGTATTTTTCAGAAATTACTAAATCAACCGCGGCAAAGCCATTGGTTATTGAGAAATATCTGAAGGGAATGCCATTAGAACTTACATGGGCGCGTGATGAACCTGGAGAGGATTTTAAGGAAATCGAAGACTCTGACTATCAGTTTGAAATAAGCTATCATCTGGTTAAGGAACTTAAAACTGTTGCTATGATAAATCTCAAAAATCATACAGAAGATAAAGTTTATCTTGATTACGAAACGGTTACAGGTAATATTGTAACTGAAGGTATTGATACAGCCGACTTCGATAAAATACAGCTGATTGCTCCAAATGGGGAAAAGAGAAATTTCGGCAACGGTACTTTCAGTATTCCGGTTTCAAATATTATAAAAGCTGCAAAATCTGACAGTGGCTCCGTTGACCTGATTGTGATGTTTGAAGATTTTGAAAAAGACAGAAAAACTATCTATTTCAAAAAAAGAGTAATCAGCGTTGTTTCATTGAGCGGGAGTTTGCGCAATCCTTCTTTAACGCTTAAGGATACACTTGCCGCAAAAGCTGACTTTTTTCTCTACTATACATCATCCTATAAGGTAACGCCTCTTCTTGAGTATTCGGTGAATGCAAATGAAAAGTGGGTTGCTGTTGTGCCGGATTCTTCTAATGAGCAAACAGTAAAATTCAGTTTGGACGATGCCGGATTTAAGGAACAGGATAATGTTACAGTAAGAATTTATGATCCTTCAGATCCAACGGTTTCTGGACATAAAGTTTTTCCGGTCTATCTTCATAAAGAACCAGGTTCAATTAACTGGGGATGGTTAAGTGTTGCAGCAGTTGTCGCTGTTGGTGTAGGCATATTTGTTTTGCAGCCTCCTAAGGAGGAAGATAAACCATACGCTTCACCTCCGGGCCGCCCGAATAATTGAGCACTGAAGTTAAACGGATTATAAACCAGGAATTGAGAATTATGAAAAACTTTATCGTCCTTCTTCTCTCGGCAGTTATTGTTTCAACTTCAGCACTCTACCCAAAAATTGAGGGCGAATTGCAGGTGCCTGTTCTTTTGTCTCCTGCCGATAGTGCAGTAAATACTACCATTCCTGTAACTCTTTCTTGGAATGTCTTTACCGGAGCAGTTGCATATAGGGTTCAGGTTGCCTCTGATCTTGCTTTTTCAACAATAGTTGAAGAAGATTCAGTTGGGAGTGTTACAACTTCTCTGCAATACCCCGATTTAAGTAACTCAACTCAGTATTTCTGGCGTGTGAAAGCATTAACATCTGCTGATAGTACTGAATGGAGCGCGGTATGGAACTTCACAACAATTATTGCTGCACCGGCTCAGGTAGTTTTATTAAGCCCGGCAAACAATGCGGTAAATCAGGCAATAAACACTTCATTGACATGGAATGCTTTATCAGGAGCAGAGACCTATCAGCTGCAGGTTGCAACCGATGCTAACTTTGTTTCGATTGTAAAAGATACATCACTAAGTAGCACCAGCAAACAGATGTGGGGTCTGAGCAACTCAACAAAGTACTACTGGAGAGTCAGAGCAAGCAATGTTGGAGGTACTGGCAGCTGGAGCGAGATGTGGAACTTCACAACGATTATTGCTGCACCGGGTCAGTTAACTTTATCAAGTCCTGCAAACAATGCAACCAATCAGGCATTAAATGTAAATCTCAGTTGGAATCAGCTGAGCGGAGCAGAGACCTATCAACTGCAGGTTGCAACTGATGCAAACTTTGTTTCGATTGTAAAAGATTCATCACTAAGTGGCACCAGCAAGCAGATGTGGGGTCTGCTTAACTCAACAAAGTATTATTGGAGAGTCAGAGCAAGTAATTTGGGCGGCACAGGTAACTGGAGTGAGGTATGGAACTTCACAACAATTATTGCTGCACCGGCTCAGGTAGTTTTATTAAGCCCGGCAAACAATGCGGTAAATCAGGCAATAAACACTTCATTGACATGGAATGCTTTATCAGGAGCAGAGACCTATCAACTGCAGGTTGCAACTGATGCAAACTTTGTTTCGATTGTAAAAGATTCATCACTAAGTGGCACCAGCAAGCAGATGTGGGGTCTGCTTAACTCAACAAAGTATTATTGGAGAGTCAGAGCAAGTAATTTGGGCGGCACAGGTAACTGGAGTGAGGTATGGAACTTCACAACAATTATTGCTGCACCGGCTCAGGTAGTTTTATTAAGCCCGGCAAACAATGCGGTAAATCAGGCAATAAACACTTCATTGACATGGAATGCTTTATCAGGAGCAGAGACCTATCAACTGCAAGTTGCAACCGATGCTAACTTTGTTTCGATTATAAAAGATACATCACTAAGTAGCACCAGCAAACAGATGTGGGGTCTGCTTAACTCAACAAAGTATTACTGGAGAGTCAGAGCAAGCAATGTTGGAGGTACTGGCAGCTGGAGCGAGGTATGGAACTTCACAACGATTGTTGCTGCGCCCGGACAGGTAGTTTTGTCAAGTCCTGCCAACAACAGTAAGGGACTGCTGAATCCGGTAACCGTATCCTGGAACTCCTCAGCAAGAGCAGAGAAGTATATCCTGCAGGTATCCACAATCAATGATTTCAGCACTTTAGTTGTAAATGATTCTAATCAGACAGGCCTGAGTGAAGTACTGCCAACTCTGAATTACTATACCAAGTATTTTTGGAGAGTGAAATCAGTAAATGTCGGCGGACAGAGTGACTGGTCAGCAACCTGGAACTTCAAGACCCTTGGTAACCCATATGCAAGCACACTGTTTATACCAGCAAATAACTCAGTTAATCAGCCGATAAACGGATTAATCTTCAAGTGGAGTAAGGCACAGGAGAGAATCGAGACGATACAGAAGTATCAGTTCCAGCTTGCTACTGATGCACAGTTCACAACTATTATCACAAACGATTCTACTTTAACCGATACAACAAAATCCTTAACCGGATTAACCTACTTAACTAAATATTACTGGAGAGTAAGAGCTCTGAACCAGACCGGCTGGGGTGACTGGTCAGCGGTATGGAACACAACAACCATCATCGAGAAACCGGCTAACTTTACCCTGTCAGCTCCAGCCAATAACAGCAAGGGACTGCTGAACCCGGTAACCCTAACCTGGAACTCATCAGCAAGAGCAGAGAAGTATATCCTGCAGGTTTCAACCAGCAATACTTTTAATACTTTTGTTGTGAATGATTCAAACCAGACAGACCTGACCGAAGTACTGCCAACCCTGAATAACTATACAGAATATTTCTGGAGAGTGAAATCAGTAAACGTCGGAGGACAGAGCGACTGGTCAGCAACCTGGAACTTCAAGACGCTGGGCAACCCGTATGCAAGCACCTTGTATGTTCCTGCAGATAGTTCCGTCAATCAGCCGGTAATGGGACTTCTTTTCCGGTGGAGCAAGCCGCAGGAAAGAATCGAGGCCATACAGAAATATCAGTTCCAGCTGGATGTGGATTCAGCTTTTACTAATCCGGTCAGAAATGATTCAACACTGACTGACTCAAGTTACACAATAAGCGGTACTGAACTTACACATAATAAAAAACACTTCTGGCGCGTTCGTGCTTCTAATCAGACCGGCTGGGGTGACTGGAGTGTGGTAAGGAACTTTACCACATATGATATATATATTACTTTGGATGTTCCGTCCGGCGGGGAAAAATGGCAGATTGGAAGGAGCAAAACCATTTCCTGGACAAACATAAATGCCGGGGATAAAGTTAAGCTGGAATATTCTACCAACAATGGAGGCATCTGGCTCCCGGTAAAAGATACCGTTGCAAATGCATCCGTTTATCAATGGATGATTCCAAATACAACTGCTGCTCAGGCAAAAGTAAGAGTGAGTAGTTTGAAGTATCCGTTTGCATCGGATACAAGTGATTCATTCAGACTCGTTAACCTGATACTGTCTAGCCCTAATGGCGGAGATACCTTGGTTCGGGGCAGTATGAGGACAATCAGTTGGTTGAACGATCAGCTAAATCCTGCGGATTCTGTTATAATTCAGTATTCAACGAATGATGGTATAGGTTGGCTACCCGTTACGCAGTCAAGTATACCAAATATAGGCAGCTATGCATGGACCGTTCCTGCCAGTCTTTCCACAGCAGCCAGGGTAAAAGTCATTGATGCTTCAGACACAACAATACATGATGCGAGTGATAATCCTTTTATCGTTACTCAGGCAGTTGTAAGCGTTACACATCCCAACGGAGGTGAATTTATTGAGGTCAACTCTTCGTACACCATTCGATGGAATGTAACGAGTACATCCGGTACCGTTAAGATAGAATACTCAACTAATAATGGTCAGCAATGGAGTGTTGTTGTGCCTGAAATAACTGCGAGTGCAGGGAGTTACAACTGGAATGTCCCCAATACTCCCTCCCAGAATTGCCGGGTTAGGGTATCCAGTAATACCTTCCCCTATGCGGTTGATAGTAGTAATGCGGTTTTTACGATCCAGAATCTGGAAATCACCTCACCAAATACACCGGTAAGATGGCAGGGGAATAGTTTTAAGAATATTACCTGGAAAATAAACCGGGGTCCGTCTGATGATTTAACAACAGTTAAACTTGATTACAGTCTCAATGGAGGTGCAGCATGGTATAATATCGTTCAATCAGTACCAGTATCACCGGGGAGTTATACCTGGCTGGTTCCGGATTCTTCTTCAAATGAATGCCTTGTAAGAGTGGTTGACAATAACAGCGCATCTGTTTTTGACAGAAGTGACACGGTTTTTACAATTTTTCAGTCTCGTATTTCTATAGGCTGGCCCGGCAGTAATTCCCGGCAGCAGGCCAAAGATACGGTTACGGTTACATGGACAAGGCAGAATATTGATACATTTGAAGTCCGGTACCGCTCAAGGGCTCAGAATCCATGGCAGGTGATTGCACGAAATTTGACCGGTGGTTCCTTTAATTGGCGCCTGCCTGATACAGTCAGTAATGCCGCGCAATTCGGAGTGTTCGATCAGACGAATGACCGTATTAAGGACTCAGTAACATTCGAAATTTACCAGTCTGCCATCTCCGTTACTTCACCCGTGATGAATGACTCTCTGCAGGCCACGGGAAATTGGCTAATCAAGTGGGACAAGATAGAAGTCCCCCGTGTAACTTTGAGTTATTCAGCTAATGGCGGCATAGTTTGGAATCCGATAGTTTCGGATCAGATAGGCACGCAGTTTTTGTGGCCATCGGTTCCAGACATCGAATCGGACAATGTACGGCTGAAGATCGCTGATGCTGATAATGATTCTGTTTACGGAATTAGCGTTCCCTTTAAGATCTATAAATCTTCACTTGCTATTGCTTCACCGGTTAACGGTCAAAGGATTCAGGGCAAGGGTAAAGTGACTATTCGCTGGAATTATGTGAGGGTAAAAAATCTAAAAATCGAATACTCACTCGATGGTGGAAGTTATACGCAGATGGTGGACAGTATTCCTGTTGCTGTCGGATCTTATATCTGGAGTAATATTCCGGATATGAATGCTCCCAACGCTGCCATACGAATATCAGATACACAGAATGAAAATGTCTTTTCGAGAATTGGTATTGAAATTTTTAAATCATCGCTGGTTATTTCTGACCCTGAAGCGGCGGTCAGATGGCAGATGCAGAGTGTTCAGGAAATTAAGTGGGATGCCGGAGATGTTGATTCTGTAAAAATTCTGCTCAGCACAAATGGCGGAACAACATATAATACTTCCCCGATAGCTCAGTCAGTTGATGCTGATGATGAGGAGTATGCATGGGATATTCCTCTGTTTCCTCAGGATTCAATAAATGCAAAAATCAAAATTGCTGATGTGCAGAATGACAGTGTGTATAGTATCAGCCCGGCTTTTACAATATATAAGTCAAAGGTTAAATTTACCTGGCCGGAGGCAAATGCCCGGCTGCAGGGAAGAGACACTGTTCATATTGCATGGTCTGCAAGCAATATTTCAAAGTATAAACTTGATTACCGGATTGATACGCTCTCCACCTGGGTCGAACTGCCTCCTGAACTTACGGGTAATACATATACATTTGACATCCCTGATACAGCATCCAATGCAATGCAGATGAGAGTTGCTGATAAAGATAATGATCGTATTTGGGATACAGTAACCATTAGGACTTACCGTTCTGTTCTTACATTTAAGTATCCGGGCCGCCTGCAGACCCTTAAAGTTGAAGACACGGTTAATATCAGATGGTCCAAGGTTGCAGTCCCTTCGGTGCGTTTAAGTTATCAACAACTGAATTCTTCTTCAAAGATACAAATTGCTGTCAGAAGCGATTCCTCCTATCAATGGACTATCCCCGGCAATCTTAACGGATGGTACAAGTTATCAATCGTTGATAAAGATAATGACAGGATTCTTGACACAGTCACCGTCAAGGTGGTCAGGGCCAATATTGTTATATCAGGTAAACCCTCCTCACCGGAGAAAAAAGTATTTGGCGATTCAATAAAGGTTTCCTGGAATTCAGAGTTTGTAAATAAATTTAATGTTGAAGTTTCTGATGATGGCATTAATTATAAGCCAATAAATAGTAATCTGACAACAAAAAATTTTAGTATCAGAGTTGATAAATCAAATTTTTCTCCCAACGGTACGGAACAGGCGCATATCCGGATAGTTGATGCTGATTTCAGCAAGGTTCGTGATTCAATCAGTTTCATCATCCCAAAACCGTCCATTGAAATCACCAAACCATCTGGCGGGGAATATTGGGAAAGTGGAAAACGATTCACCCTGTCTTGGAAGGATGAACTTAAAGATACTCTTGCTATCTGGTACAGGCTTTTTGAGAATTCGAACTGGACAAAAATTAGTGATAAATATTCGGACAGCTCCTTGCAAAGTATCATCTGGATAGCTGATTCGCAGCTTGTTTCCGGCAGTTACCTTTTTAAGGTGTCTTCAAAAGATACAACTCTTACCGGAACGGTGGTGGAAGACAAGTCAGAAGCCGTGAGTATCTTTAAGTATCAGACAACAGATTCTGTCAGCCAGACAGTCCGGGCCGAAACGCCTGTTTCCTTCGGTGAGTACTCTGAATCTTCAAGCTACAGGATGCTCGGTATTCCCGGTGATGATAATCTGACTGTTCCTTCTGTAATGAATGGCGGTGAAGCAGGGAAAGACTGGAAAGCGTACCGGGATAATGGCGACTCAATAGACTATCTCAGAGAATGGAGTCCCTCTGGTGCTGATAATTTCAGTTTTACTCCGGGGGCCGCCTACTGGATTCATTCTAAAAAGGGAATAACCCTTCCTGATACTGTTAAGTCGGTGAAACTGGCATATAAAAATGAAAGCACACCATACTTTGCTATCCCTCTGATGAAGAATAAATGGAATATCATCAGCTCGCCTTTCTTGGATGAAGTAATGGCAGCAAAAATTTATTCGATAAACGGACTCGATACTTCACTTAAGTTCTTCAGATATGATCCCTCATCTCCCTCGGGCTATTCGGTTGCTGATGAACTGAAGCCCTTTATCGGTTATTACTTCAGAAGTGTTAATGATCGTGATTCATTGAAGATTCCTTTCAAATTCAACGTCTCGGGCGGACCCTCTGCATCTCCGGTAGTTGACTTTGAACGGCAAACCAACTGGTCCTCGGTAATAAGACTTAGTGATAAAGAAGGAAACGTTCGTGATCAATTAACATTTGGCATTAATCCGCTTTCTTCTGATGGTTATGACACTCACGATATTCTAAGTCCGCCGGCTGATATGCCGCAGTTCCGCCTGAATGGTATCGCAGAGAACGGGGATATCGGCAGGGAACTCGTCAGCCAGGAATTCAGGCAGAATATGAATGATGGGCAGGTATTTTCGCTCCGGGTTAAAAAGCCCAAAAATACAATGGAGATTCTTACCGTAACGGAACCTGTAAACATTGGCGCAGAATCTCTCTGTCTCATCGATACTGAAGCCCGCATTGCTTATAATCTTCGCGAACAGCCGGTGGTTGAACTTAATCCGGTTAAGCAGTATCAGCGTTTCAGTCTGGTTGTCGGTTCGGCCGGTTTTGTACAGCAGCAGCTTGATGCTCTTCTTCCTGCTGAGTTTGTTGTATATCAGAATTATCCGAACCCCTTTAACCCGGTGACAATGATCAGATTCGGTCTCCCTGAGGAAGAGAAAGTAACCGCGGAAATATATAATGCTCTTGGTGAGCGCGTTGCACTTCTCATAAACGGTAGAACCCTCAGGGCAGGATACCATGAATATCCCTTTGATGCCGCTCGACTCAGCTCTGGTGTCTATTATCTCAGAGTTGCTTCGGGTAACCGTGTTGCAATGAAAAAAATGATGTTGTTAAAATAAAGAAACAGACTGAAGAGTGTTTATGGTAAGGATGAAATTCTTTGTAGTAGTTATGCTGCTAATGGGTTGTAATAACGTTCTTTCAGCGCAGAATATTCTGCGGCAGAACAGTTTCTCTTTTGATCTCAAGGGGATGACCACTCTTCCAATGGTGGATTACGAGGTGATGAAACCCGGATATATGGGGGAGTTCGGTCTTACCTATTACCTTCCGGTACTGTCTGAGGATTTTGAATTTGGTCTGAAAGGGGTTTTCAGATACGGCAGGATTACCGGAAGGTCAGATTATTACTGGCCCCAGTCATTCCAGTCATCTCTGTATGAATTTTACGGCGGGCTTTCCTGGGGCTCTTATTCCCAAAAGGGAAGCACAACGGTCGGCATGAATCTGCTCGCGGGTATCATAAATTTTGATCCGAAAATGCTTGACGGTAAGTTTATGCCGAATAACCGGCTGGGTGTATATATACGGTCAGCTCCTGCGTTTCAGGGGGATATATATGTGAACATTCCATTTTCCCCCAGAGTGTCGTTGCTGATTGATGCCGGTGCTGTCTATGTTCCGTTTAATGATTACCTGGATGATATAAAATCAGGCAAATCTGATATGTATCTTACAGGCGGAATCGGTTTGCGGATTAATTTCTTTCGGACTTATGATGCAGATGGTGACGGAGTCTCCGACCTGCTTGATATGTGCCCGAACAGTATATACGGTGCAGCGGTAGATAAATTTGGATGTGACAAATCGCAGTCTGACACGGATAAGGACGGAATACCGGATGCAGAAGATCGCTGCCCGGGTACCCCCGCCAATGAGAAAGTGGATGCGTTCGGCTGTGCTCCGTCGCAAAAAGATACTGACGGTGATGGCGTTAAAGATGATGCAGACCTTTGTCCCGATACATTCCGGAATACCCAGGTTGATAAAAACGGCTGTGCTGATTACCAGAAGGATGACGATAAGGACGGTATTGCTAATGACAGAGACAGATGCCCCGGAACCACCGCAGGCCAAAAGGTTAATGCGGATGGATGCTCAGCTCAGCAGCTTGACACTGATGGAGACGGAGTTCCAAATACTGTAGATAGCTGCCCTGACCAGCCAGAGGATTATAATTTCTTTAAAGATGAAGACGGCTGCCCTGATAAACTTGAAACAGCGTATTCATCAGAACCCGTTGATTTCTCATTTCAGCTCCCTCCGTTTCTGCAGGACGGCGGGCTTAACCCGCATATCGCCGGTGCGCTGCGGCTCTATCTCATCGAAGAATATTTTAACAAATTTCCTGCCGCCTCATGGATTATAAGGGTAAACAGCCCGCAGCTTGCTCTTACAAAAGCTAATAATCTTAAAGAATTTATTGACAAGGAAATAGGCGCATCTGACCGCACAAGGACTGAATACAGTCAGTCAGGAACAACAGATGTCATTAAGTTGATTCTTGATGTAGAGAAAGCAAAAGAAAAACTAATAAACAATAACAAATAATGAAAGAGAAGATAAAATGAGATACAATTCTTCTGAGTCATCGTATGACTTTGACTCTGTTCACTGGGCTGGGTTCTGGATTCGTGTTCTGGCACGGATGATTGACGGTTTAATCCTTACGGTAGTTATGTTGATTATCTGGCTGCTGATTTATCTTAGCTTTGACGCGCAATTTTCAAATTTCTGGGATGTCTATTACTTTTTACTTGATATTGATCAATGGACCGCTGCAATTGTTCTCTATATGCTTTTCTATATGATTATATACTTTTGCTATTTTGTTGTTCTCAATATCAAATTCGGTCAAACTATAGGCAAGATTATGACCAATATACAAATCAGGGATTACGACAATCTTGGCGAAATTACTATTGGTAAGGCAATAGGGCGTTTCTTTGCCCTCGAGCTTTTTAGTTTTATACCCTTTGTCAATATTCTTAACTTTGCATGGGCTGGCTTTGATCCCCAGAAACAAACATGGCATGATAAATTAGGCAGAACCGTTGTGGTGTATAAAGATTCCCTTCGTGAGCAGATTCGGGAAACTGTACCGGAACCTTCCCGCCGCTTTGATGACACTCCGAGAAGACCCTCAATGAATGGCCGAGAGTTTGGCGAACTTATCTTCACAAGAGGTCTGATGAATTCAAAGCACTTCACGCTCCGCGGCAAGAATGTGCTTATCGGAAGGAAAGAAGAACTGGTTCATGTATATGTTGAAGATCCTGAAAAGAGAATCAGCAGGGTGCAGTGCGAGATTTTTGAAATAGACGGACGCTATAAACTGCGTAACCGCGCGAGTGTTGCAACCACCATGCTCAACGGAAAACCGGTCAAAGAGGATATCCTGCTCCGTTCTGATGACAGGATAGGTTTCGGCAGCCACGAAGCAAAAATTGTATTTTTTTAACAGATAACAAAAAGGATAAAAGCCATGGCTAAAAAGAATTTTTTTGATGATGATGACGCAACACGCGAATATTTTGAACCTGAAGATGATTCAGGAGGAAGAGGCGGTTATAGCAGAGGGGGCGATGATGATGATGACAGAACCCGCTTCGGTTCCGATGATGACGATTACGGCGGAGGACGCGGCAGATATGAGGATGATGGAGGTGAAACGGTCCTGACCGGCGGCAGAAGCAAAGCCCAGATCCTTGGTCTGATCGTGGTCAAAAAAGGAAGAAGAAAAAATGAAAAGTTCGACCTTACGAAAAATGATATCATAATCGGAAGAAGCCCGAAATGCTGCGATATTATTCTTGAGGATGATGAGGTAAGCAAAATTCATTGCCGGATACGCAAAAACCCCGGCACCAATGAGTTCCTCTTTTTTGACTGCGGCAGCACCAACGGCACAATGGTCAATGGTGCCTCTGCCACCAATATCGTTCTGAAGTCCCACGATATTATTACCTTGGGCGAGTCGGTTGAATTAGTATATATACAGGTATAAAAAGATACTATGAGCACGGTTATCATCTCTGATGCTGATTTCGGCAAAAAAAGAAAGGTGCAGGAGGACAGCCATTTTTATGCGAAAGTGGCTGATGTCTCCCTTCCCTATGAGTATGTCATGATGGTGGCTGACGGCATGGGCGGGCATGAGGCAGGCGATATTGCCTCAGGGCTTGCACGCGATATCCTGAAGGAACTCTTTGCTGATGGAAAATATAAGGCATTTGCCCGGCAGGAAGGGATAAGGGAAGATCCTGAATCCCTGCAATTCTTTAAGTCAGTTGTCAGGGAAGCTTTCCGCTTTGTCCATAAAGAGATAAAAAGAAAAGCGGGCGGCACTACCTGTACCCTTGCTTTGATATTTAAGGCAGCCGAAGGATCTGATTTCCGCCCCGTCATCATCGGTCATGTGGGTGACAGCCGTGCTTACAAACTTTCTAAAAAAAGCATTGATCAGATTACTGATGATGACAGCATTGTTTGGCAGCTGTATAAAGCAGGTAAGATAAGCAAAGATAAAATGAATACCCACAAGGAGCGGAATGTTGTCACGCAGGCGCTTGGGGGTGAGGTGGTGGATGATATTCATATCTATGCGGTTAAACTCTATAAACAGGAGACGCTTTTCCTCTGTTCTGACGGACTGCATGGCCTCGTTTCCGATAAAAAAATCTGGGGTATTCATCAGCATGCCTCTTCACTTGAAGAACTGAGAGGAAATCTTATTAATGCGGCTAATAACCTCGGAGGCAAGGATAATATTTCAGTTGCTCTCTTCTCTGAAGGGTTTAAGAAGCAGTCATCATTCACTAAGCTGCTGCTCCCTGGCAGCGCGGTTCTGCTTATTTTGCTGGCATCTGTAATCGGATATATCTACCTTGGTGAAGGACATGAACCGGCTTCGAAAGGTGTATCTGATAAGCTTGACCTTGATCCGGAAATAAATCAGACTGCTGGCAATGGGACAATTGAAAAAGGACCGGAAATAAGCATTGAGACAATAGATCTAGGTAAAAAAAGACGGTTTACCTTAAAAATAAATGTTCTTAGTAAATCTGTTACAAGTAATAACATTACTGGATTTAGTTTACAGTTTAAAGAAAATAGTAATGTCTATCCCGCAAAAACTATTGCAGAATCCGGATTTAAGATCGATTCATCGGGTGGTGTGATTAGTTTAATTCGTGAGTATGAATACAAGGGTATTGACTACTGGGATTTTGAAGCTATCCTCATTGCACCGGACGGACTAGCTGGTGTTCCCAAGCCTTATACGCATGAAAATCCCAACAGGGAAAAAATTACGGATTACGTTGATAAGAATTCAGTCAAAAAAGGACGACAGGATGTTACCTTTACCTTAATCAAGGGTTCATTCAATGATATTGAAGTTGATGGGTTTAAAGGGCTGCAAATTAAGAATACAAAGAAAGTGACTGTTACAAATGCTGCTGGTAGTAATGTGTTGAGGATTAAGCTAAAAAAAGAAAGAACTTGGACTACTTTTACAATAAAATAGATAATACATTATGGAAAATTATTTAAGAATTACGATTCTAATGAAGGACAGGAATATTTCCTTCAAGGTGAAAAAGTTTCCTGTGCATATCGGCAGCATGAAAGGACCGAATGTTATTCCCCTGACCGGTGACGGTATTAGCCCGAAGCATGGCACGCTCAGCGTTGAAAAAGGAAAACTCTATTATGAGGATTCCAGTGAAACAGGTACGAAAATTAACAACCGTCCGGTAAAAAGGGAAAAATCTCTTCTTGCATTGGGGGCTATTGAACTGCAGATTGGCAGGTACCGTGTGGTTTTGGAAAATAACTTTGCAGGCAAACCCGGTATTGTTCCAAAACTCTTTTTAGATAAGCGGATTATGATCCCCGGTGCTACAATTCTTCTGTTTGCTCTTCTTTTTAGCGCAGCTTCAATGTTCAAAATATCACCGTTCGGGAATGAAGAGCTTGATATAGAAAATTTCTATCTGACATCGGTGGTGATTAATCACTGCGATACAGTGCGGCTTTCGAATATCGTTTTTATAAGTAATCCGCAGGTGGATACTGCAAAAATCTCCTTCTCTGTCATCTATGTATATGGTAATAAATCAGATTCGCTGAAGCTTACCCATGCAGATTTTACTGAAAAAGGATTTTTACTCCCCTCCTGGGTTCAGCCCCGCCGCCCCGGTGAACTTGAATCCGAACTTGAACTGAGGATACGGCCTTCATCTGAGGAGTATGATTTTGTGAAAAGCGAAGTTGTTAAACCGTTTACCCTCTCATTCCGCAAGGAAATTCAGAACAGGGAAGGTGTAACTATGATTTCAGAAATCAAGCCGCAGCGTGCCTTCGAGGTTTCGTTTATTACAGATGCGGATGTTGCAAACTATGAAATAAACTTTGGCGAAGGACCGGTTCTGAATGGACAGGTTTTTAAGAAAGCTAAAACATTCTACACAACTCCGGGGGAAAAGACTGTTAAAGCAGCAGTCACACTGGCTGGCAGCCGCAAAGTGCAGTTTCAGAGAAAATTTACTATTCAGTAGTCATGGAATATTTAGGTAATTATCAGTTAAAGGCAAAAATTGTCCCTGGGGGGGCTTGGGCTAATGTGTTCATTGCTGAAAAGGATAATAAGGAATATATTGTAAAGGTGCTGAAGAAAAGCCACTCGGAAAGAACCGCAACAATCAGGGATTTTTTTAAAGAAGCTAATCTGCTTAAGGGTATAGGGCATCCGAATATTGTGAAGGTATATGATATCGGACCCTACAATCAGCCCCCGTATTATTTCAGTATGGAATATTACAGCAAAGGAAACCTGGATGCTTTTATCAGGGAACGGGGCCAGTTGCAGGACCGTGAAGTGATCTTTATTGCTGCTGAGGTCTGCAAAGCACTTGATTACCTTAACAGCAAGGGACACATGCACCTCGATCTGAAACCTTCAAACATCCTCTTCAGTACTGATAACCAGGTAGTAGTTTCCGATTTCGGATCTTCGATTAATCTGAAAGATACCGGTGTGGGTATTACACTGACTGGAACCCCGCAGTTCATGAGTCCTGAACAATTCGATGAAGCGGGGAAACTTTCATTTGCAACGGATCTCTACTCACTTGGCATAATGATGTATGAAATGGTTACCGGGCAGCTTCCATTTCAGGGAGACTCAATGCAGCAATTGTCAGTGCTGCATAGTACGGTAAAACCTTTTCCGCCTTCACAGTTTAATTCGAATGTTTCAAAAGAACTTGAAAAGGTTATTTTAAAACTTCTTGAAAAGAAACCTCAGGACAGATTCCAGTCCGCCAGGGAACTTCAGACGAAACTTGACTCGGTACTTGAGAAAATGGCGAAACCGGCCAGGCAACTGATGATGGTTACAGGTGCTCCCGGCAGCAAAATGCATGTAAAAAAGAAAATAGCTTCTTTCCCTGCCTCGGTTGAATATATCTCTTCTCCTTCTCCTCATGTCGTAATTGATAAACAGAGCGCATCTCCCTCAGCAGTGATGCTCGATTATAGCCCAGCTTCCGGTATTACCCTTACCATTCCCGAAGAAGTGAATATTACTGCGGGCAAGAAAAGACTCAGTGCGGGGAAGCATGCTTTCGGCAGTGACCGTTGCTATTTTGAAATAAATGCCATTCCTGTTTCTGTAACACCTCATCATCAGACTTTCTGGCGGCAGTATATAGTTGGAGTGATTCTCTTGCTCGGCTTGAGCGCAGGAGGTCTCTACTTTGGTATGTCAGCAGTTACCAGACCTCTTCTCATTAGTAATCTGAAAATAAACCCTTCCGAACTGACTATTGACGAAGATATCAGATTCTCTGTCAGTCTGAGTGAGGAGTTTACTCCTTATATGAAATACCAGATTAAACCGTACCGGGACAGAGGTGATGTCAGAACCTTAAACCGCGATCTGATTAATCTTTATGATGAGGGATTTAGGGATCTTGAAAATGAACAGGAACTTTCGGTTCGAATTATTGACGAAGAAAACAACCGCCAGAGCAACTGGCTTTATGGCAGGGTTAGTTTCAAGCGGATTACAGAATCAATACGGCTCAGGAATATACTAATTCCTTCAGCAATAACTGTCGCGACACCGGTGCAGGTTACTCTCGATTATATCAGTGCAGTTCAGGATGGTAACCTTAAATATGATTTTCAGGCAGAGACCGCCGGCAGAGTTGTTCTCCGCAAATATGAAAACATCTCGCAGAAAACTTTCCCGGTAATTCTCTTTGATCCCGGAGAATACGAACTTCGGGCCCGTATCATTGATACGGTAACAAGTGAGGTGAGTAATTTCATTGTGCACAATGTCATGGTGAGTCCTAAGGCGCCTGAACTGAAAATTCGTTCTTTTTCTTTTAACAACAGTATTCTTGATCTCAGTTTTGATGCCTCTGGATTCAGTCTGAGCGGATCAGAAAAGTATTATATTGTGATCAACGGCAAATCAACCCATGTTAATCCGGCAGGCAATAATATTCAGTTCCCTGTGGCAGGTCTTACCTCATTTTCATTTTTGCTCAGAATAGATGACAATGGAACCCTGATAAACAGCGCCTCGAAAACTGTTCGCAATAGTCTGATAACAGTTTCTTTTGTCTCTCCACCTGTTCTGTCTAATGGGTCTGTAAGGTTTGCTTATACATACGAACTGGATCCATCCATGAATAGTAATTCTGTAGAGCTATTCCTCCGGGTTATTGGCAGCGGACAGGGGATAATCCATAATCAGGAGGTTCCAGTCCCGGTAGTGGTTGGCGGTCTTTTTTCATATCAGCTTCCTGGCTTAGGTACTTATAAGCTGCAGTTGAGAATTAAATATCCAGGTCAGCCGGACTACCTCTCCTCCTCACAAACAGTTGCGTTCAAGTGATGGGCTCTATTAATAATTACAGAGTTATTAAACCTCTTGGTGAAGGTGCGATGGCAAATGTTTACCTCGTCGAAGATCAGCAGGGCCGGCGCTTTGCCATCAAGGAACTCAAAGAAGAACATGCAGCTGACAGGAATAAGCGTATCCGGTTCCACAACGAAGCTTTGATTATTAAAGATTATAATCATCCGAATATTATCAGGGTCATTGAAATTGCAAAAAAAATGCAGTTTCGCAATAACAGGGGAAGCTATTCGAACTATGCTTATGTTATGGAATATTGCCCTGGTCTGTCGCTGAAGGACTATATAAACAGCAAACCTGGTAAAGTACTTTCACCTCGCGAGATAAACAGTCTCTTTTCAAAAATTCTTGATGCACTTGACTACTGCCATCAGAAAAAAGTATATCACCGTGATCTCAAACCGGCAAATATTCTCCTGAAGAAACATGGGGAAAAGCTTGCTCCGGTACTCACTGACTTTGGAGTTGCTAAAACATTTGATGTCCGCATTACAAGGGGTGAGGATCTGACAAGAGAAGTTACTTTGCTCGGCGCACCGGCGTATATGTCTCCTGAGCAGATAACCAGCCCCGGTGATGTTACAGCTAAAAGCGACTTATATTCAATCGGGATTATTTTATATGAAGCAGTCACCGGCGAGCGCCCTTTCAAGGGAAGCAGATCAGAGATTATTCAGCAGCAGTTGGGCAGTTCGCCGGTCCCTCCGACAAGGCTGAGAAATGGAATCGATGCAGGTCTGGAGAAACTCATTCTCCGTCTTCTTGAAAAAAATCCTTCCAAAAGACCAACGAGCGCAGCCGAAGCACGGCAGATGCTTGAACAGACAACCACTGAGCTGAAAAAATCGGCAACATCGGTATCAACTGATACGATGTTCAGCAGAACGGTACATATAAGCTCCATTGTTCAGATCGACAACGGACGCCCGGTAAGAAAAATGCAGTTCGAAAAACTCCCGGTAATTATTGGTAAAACTATAATCAACCAGCCGGGTGGTTTGCGCGAATTTTTTCCTGTTGCCACCAACTCGCAGGCAATACTGTCAAAACATGCAGAAATACTTGTTACTGCTGAACAAAAATATTACATCAGGGAAATGTCCGGACAGAAATTGTTTGTTAATACCGCGGTCATCAGAAATGATATATATCCGCTTGATCCCGGGAAAAACCGGGTGAGACTTCCCAATGGCACCTGGCTTGAAATTTCTGTCCGGAAATCTGCCGTAGCGAATCCGGTTGGCTATCTGATCCTCATTGCGGGGATAATTATCGCTCTTGTTACTGTACTCAAACTAATTGCTGGATGAGGAGTCCCCGTGAAAAATAATCTGTTGGCAATTTCTTTTTTGACCCTGCTATTCGTGGCTGCATTGAAACCGCAGGACTGGAAAGTCAAAATTAGTGAAGTTGATACTGCGCAATTTCCGCGGTTAACGGTCAGGTTAAATCTTTTTGACAATAAGGCTTTTTTTATAAAGGATCTCCAGAAAAGAGATATACGGCTCTTCGAAGATAAAAAACCGGTAAGTGAATTTTCCCTTGATATCCGGAAAAATCAGAAACCGCTTAAACTTGTTATCCTGCTCGATGTAAGCGGCAGCATGAAAGGAGTGAAATTTGACAGTCTTAAAATTGCACTCAATGAATTTCTCTCTGTACTTGATGGACAGGATGAGTGTGCAATGGTCACCTTCAGTGATAATGTGAGTGTGCTTTCAAATTTTACCACTGAATATTTTACACTTTCACCACTGATAACTAATATAAAACTTGGTCCTCTGACCAGAATGAATGACGGTATAATTGAATCTGCAAAATTGTTTTCAGCATTCGAAAATAGCAGAAATGCGATATTACTGATTACTGATGGTAAGGATGAAGGGAGCGTTTTTAATCTGCAGTCTGCAATTGAAAGGGTGCAGTCGAAAAAAATTGAAGTACTTTCAATAGCACTCGGTGTTGATGCCGATCTCTATAGTCTCAGTAGCATAACAAAAGAAACAGGAGGATCATACTCAGGGAGGATTGACCCTCAGGAGCTCAGGTTTGTTATTGGTAATATCTATGAAAACCTGAAAAAGAATTATGAAATTTCTTTCCGGACACCCGATTCCCTAAACACAACTGAAGGTTCAAAAAGGAAAATTGGGGTTCAGATAAGTTACCTGGGCGAAAGTGGCAATGATGAAGCTGAGTATATTCTGCCGAAGCGTCAGATAAAAGCCATAACTCATCTTATTGTGTATATTGCAATTGGACTCGGAGTGTTAAGTCTTTTACTTATCCTGATTTATTTTTTGCAGAGAAAAAAACAGCAAGATCAGATGTATCTCGGACTCTCCTCAACTGATCATATCACCGGCCTTGATTCCGGTGGCGGAACGGACGACGCTGACTCAGACGACGATGAAACCGGTTGGGAAGAGGAATTTAACCGACAGATTAAAGAAAAAAAGACTGTCGTTGTGAATAAGGGGAAATACCAAACAGTTAATTTGCTCGGGTACTTAATCATGCGAAGCAGAAAATACGGCATGCAGGTATATGAATTGAAACAACGGGAAGTTGTCATAGGCAGGGCGGATTCCTGTGATATCGTTATAGATGATGATGAGGTTTCTAAACAGAATACAAAAGTCAGGATTGTTGGTAATCAGTATTTTGTTGACGATATGGGCAGCGCAAATGGCACATTGATAAACGATACACAAACCTATCATTCAGAATTGAAGGATGGAGACGTGATAAAAATAAATGACCATGAGTTTGTCTTTAAATGCATCTCATAGCCGTATGAAATTCATCCAACACAAAACTGCACTGTTTTCAGTGACAGTGGCATTGTTTTTTTTAACGGTTATCGGTTGCGCAAAGATATCAGGAAGAAAATTTGAAAAAATAACAGGCGTTCTCTCCGGTAATCTCCTTGTGTTGGGCGCTGAAAAAGTGCAGGTTAAACTTGCCGGTGTCTCTGATACAGAAAATTCTTCAGCTTTTTTGTCTGAAAAATTGGCCGGTAAATATGCTCGTCTGGTTGTTGACCAGTCTGCTCCTCCTGCCTCTGGAATAAAAACTGGCTATCTGGTTCTTAAAAACGGTACCTGCATCAACTCATTTCTTTTGCGGAATAAAATTGCAAAAATTGATGTTGGCTATAATTTTGACAGTCTTCTTGCCTACCGCATATTCAGTTCTGAAACTGTTTCCCTCAATGGTTTTACCATTGCCTCTATGGAAAATCGCCACAGGAAAGATTTGCCTGAGATAGTAAGTGAATCTGAATCTTCTGTTTTTATTATTAAAAATTTTAATCGGCGTGGCAAGTTGGTTGGAGTTGGTACTGGTTTCTTTATAGGTGATAATAATACAGCCATTTCGAATGCGCATGTCTTTGAGAATGGAGCATATCAGAAAATTCATCTGTTCGACGGTACAGTTCTTGATGTTACCGGTAAAATCTATGCTAACGCGGAACTGGATTACATTGTATTCCGTACGGACAACCTAAAAGTATATAAGCCACTGAAAATCAGTTCTTCCCCTGGAGTCCGTGGAGAGGATATTATCGTAATCGGCAATCCCCGTGGTCTTGAAAGCACGATTAGCCGGGGCATTATCTCTGCCTTTAGAAAGTATCAGGATGATCCAAAAGGTATTATACAGATCGATGCTGCTATCTCAGCTGGCAGCAGCGGCAGTCCGGTTATCAATATGTACGGGGAAGTCATAGGAATTGCTACAGCTAAAATTCTTGATTGCGAAAGCTGCAATTTGAGCATCAGTTTGACATTGGTGCAGCGCAACATCCTCGCCTTGTCAATGCTGGTAAATAAATAGTAATATAATACTGGTAGAGCTGATATATGCATAATTGGAAAACGCCTCTGATGTATATACTGGTTCTGATTTCGGTTATCCTGCTCGCCGGATGCGGGAAAAAGTATTTCAGAATGGGAGAGCGGACAGAAATTTCCCTTATCTATACGGTTCCGCCGTCGTATCATGCAAAGAAGCTTGTATTGGTCGCGGGTGGTCAAACGGTGCCTCTCAAAAAAGATGCTTTCAGCCTGCGGGTATCATCTGTTTCTGCTCAGATGATTAGTATTAACGATGATTATGGCAATCCGGTTATGATGTCTATTGCCAATGCAGGGAATACGGGGACCTCGGTAAGAATAGATGAACTCACCACAGCTGAATCGGTCGTTTTTATGAACCCATTCTTACTGACCACTGATCCGGCTGAAACGGAAATGGTAAAAAGACGTATTCGTTCAGCCTCTTCCTTTCCGGCCTTGGTTCACTATATTACCGCACAAATTAGGGTCGGGCAGTTCAGTGTTGATTATAGGAATAAAGACTTGTTTTCCCTTGTAGATTCGGTTTTACAGGAAGTTATTGAAGGATTAGCCTCTGGCAGCGCAGTCAATGATCCTCAAGGAGGCCACCCGAACACCGCTGCAGTGATGCAGTCCGATAATCATGGTGGCTCTTTTACCCCTGTTTATGCTTCAGGTTTGTTCGTTCGCAGTGATGCAACTGCTCAGCGTGTAAGTTTTTTCCCGGATTATCAGTCAAATAATCTGGAGGTCAAAAAACTGTATGAAGAAGGGGATAAGACCGGCTTCCTTTTTCGGAATTATGCCAGGAGATGGATAGCGGTCTACAAAAAGAATAATGAAGGATTTGTCAGCGATACTTATGTTGATATAATCCCTTCTGTTGATAAAAGTCTGGTGTCTCTTCTGATCAGTCAGGGAATGGATGGTTTTGAGGAGAGTACAAAACATGAATTCCTTAAAAGTGAGGGTGAGGTTCAGTATCAGTTTTATGGTCCCGGTAATATGCTGGTCGGTTTGAATGAGCGAGAACGGGAAAAGGTCATAACGCCTGTTGTGTTGAGTGCTGTTTTTGATATGTTTGTACCAATGCTTGAACTGGTCAGCGGCTTTCAGTGCGATATGAGCCTGAGGGGCCGTCCTTTCAGCCATCCTTTCAGTGAACTCATAAAACTTTCTGTCAGACAGGTTTTCGTTTCTGGTTCTGTCATACGGTTGACAAAATATATTAACAATAATGAATATGGGAAGTTTGTTGTTGAAGTGAGTAAAATTGTTTTTCAGGTGATGTTGAACAATAAGACTCTCTTCAGAGATGCACTTTTGAAAGTTCTGCCCCATGGAGCCGCCACAGCTTTTCTTAAAAACTGGCTCTGGCCGGTTAGGTTACTGGCCGCAGTTTCTTCAGTTGCTAATATCTTCTCCGCTGCACTCGTGTACAGGGATAATGGTGCCTTTTCATCAATTACCATTAGAAGCGGAGAGTTTGCGCATGTGATTATCTCCGGGAGGGTTTTGACTGAAGGTGTACCTGTACCTGGAATGCTGGTAAAAATCACCGATAAGCGAGGAGCATTCGCCGGCTCTGGAATTACAAACGGAGGAGGGTTTTTTCGTCTGACGATACCGAAAGCAGACTACAATCTCGTTATTCAGTCTATCAATTATGAAAAAATTGAAAAGCCCCTTTATCAAAGCTCATTTTTGAAAAATCAAATTGATTGCGGAACGATTGCCTTGGTAAATAAAAGCTCTCGAAGAATTGCCGGATTGGTCAAAGATGCTACTACGGATCTCCCTCTTTCTGGAGTAAAAATAGAAATCAAAATGGGCAGAAATAATCCTGCTGCACCGGTTGTGAATACTGTTTATTCAAATGCTTCCGGGGTTTTTGAATTTTCATCTTCACCTCTGCTTGATTTTACGTTTTTTCTTTCAAAAGATAATTATACCCCTGAGAGTATTACTTCCGATTTACTTCCGGAAGACAAACTCAGTCTTCAGATCGTGATGTCTCCGGTTCTGCAAAGTAATGAAACATACAGGATCGTGTTGACATGGGGGAGTTCTCCGTGTGACCTTGATTCCCATTTGAAGATTCCGGAGAACACTGCTCCGGCAGGTCATATTTTTTATCGGGACAAAGGTAATGAAAATGATTTCCCCTTTGCTACTCTCGATATTGATGACAGGAATGGAAATGGACCTGAAACTATTACAATCAATACAGCATTACCCGGTATGTATTACTACTCTGTGCATCAGTATTCTTCAGATGGAAACCTGCCACTGTCTGATGCAGTTGTCAAATTGTATTCATCCGCAGGACTTGTGAGACAGTTTACACTCCCGGTTGGAAACTCCGGAAGGTGGTGGCATATTTTTTCATTGAATGCTGCGACCGGACAAATCCAGATAATTAATAGGATAAATGACGAATCAATTCAGTAGGAGATAATTATGGCCCCAAAAGTTATTTTTTTTCTTATGAGTTTTTTAGCCTTCTTCGGCTGTGCAGGTCCTGATTAAAGATTCATTTTTTCGACCGTGAAGACTCAAAAAAAAACCATACGGAGTTCAAATTAGAAGTGGTAGGTTCCCCTGAAAGAGAAAACCCGGAAATCTGTATTACGATTCATAGTCGTGAAGTTGTTCAAACGAGAATAACGCAATTGTATAAAAGTGAGTTATACGGAAAAATAGTTGAGGGAAGTGTGGAATTCAGAGATAGTGTCGGTGGATGGGGAAATATAGTTCCTGGAAGTATACTAACAGTTGAATGCAATGGACAGAAATCAGCGGTCCGCGAACAGGGTGTTGGTAAATATTGTATCAACTTATTAAACTTTTTTGACAGTTCGGAATTATTAAGTGAATCATATCAGCTTAATTTCATGATGAATAGTCAAATTGTAGAGACACTTACGCTCAGATCAGCACTCTGGAGGTATGGGCTTGCTGTGCCCACTGATGATTCGTTACTGCTTGAATTTACTGACAGTACTTCACAGAATAGTTAGAGAATAAAAAAAGGTACACGATTTCTGATTCTTGGTGAAACCGGAGAGTTTGATAGATTACTGATAACAGAAATGTTGCCTTCATTCATAAAGCACTCATAGAGGTAGAGTTCTCAAGAAATCTCCCTGAAAATAAGTTTCTATCTCTTGACACTTTGACGGCTTATCGTGAAGTGCCGGAGATTATATCTCCTTTGGATAATGCTGCGGGTATGCCTGTTATAGTTGATTGTAGCTGGGCCGTGATAAGTGGAATTGATTCGTTTATTGTGCAGATCGCTGGAGACAACAGATTTGAATCAATAATCAGTGAGTACACGGTGAATAAAGAAAAAATCATGCTTAAAAATCTTGAATATCGGACCAGATATTTTTTGCGTGTCAGGACTCTGTTAAATGGTAGTCCTAGTGACTGGAGTTCTGTTTCAAGTTTTACAACAGTGGCTGCTCCGGTTGCAAAATATAAAATACAGAGTGTTATCGGAACAAATCCTGTGGTTGTTACAGTCAATTTTGGCACAAAGCAGTGAGCAGTGAAACAAAAAAACACTTCCTTGTATGCCGAAGTGAATGGCAAAAAAGAATTGATAGCCACTGGATTTATCAGCGCAGTATTCGATAAAAGCTGTTAGATAACGATACATGCAGCTGATGTAAAAAAACGCCTGATTCCCGGATCATTTATAACATTTGAATAAGGAGAAATTACAATGTTGACCAGGTTACTCTGTCTCTTGATTATTATGATTGTTCCGCTGAAGCCGCAGCAGCAAACAACTATTGAAGAATTGATTGAATCAGAAACTGCGTTTGTCGGCCGGGATGTTGTCGTTATAGGTACAATTCAGGAAAATATTGGCTCAGGCCAGTATATCCTGAAAAGTGATGCTGGCGCGGTAATAATGATACTTTCTAACGCTGCCCCAACAGTCCTTAACACCAGATTAAAAGTCTCTGGGCAGGTTGCGGTTAATCCTTTGACAGGTCAGGTACAAATAATTGAACAAGACCGGCAGGTTATTAATTCGCCGGATGAGAGTTACCCTGAATTGGATTCCCCTGACATCACTGAAACTGATGGGAAACCGTCAGGCAGAATTATATTCATTATCATTCTAATAACTTTCTTTATTGGGATTTCTGTCGGTGTCTATTTTATTACAAACCAAAAACAGCTGGAAATAAAACTGCTGTCACTTTCCACGAACAAAGAACTTACGCTGAAAGGAAAATCTCATCTGATTGGCAAAGGAACTGGCTCAGGGTTAAAGATTAATGACCCCGTTGTGAGCAGAAAACATGCCAGAATTGCTTTTAATAGCGACAGTAAAAGCTGGCATCTCACTGACTTGGGAAGTAAAAACGGTACTTATGTCAATGATAGTAAAATACGACAGGTTAAACTTTCCCCTGGAGACATAATTACAATCTGTGGTTATAAATATAAAGTGTTATAGGCGGGGCAGTGATTTAAAATTGTACCGTCCTGAAATAGGTTGACACCAAATTAACCAAATAAAGGACAAAAAAA
>BTUV01000039.1:0-25465 GCA_045863035.1 Ignavibacteriales bacterium
TAGATCGTATTCGAAGATTTTTACGATTTGGTCAGATTTTGGCAGAAGTCAGGTGTTTGCGTTTGCATCACGCCTTTCTCTTTTTAAACGCAGAGTTTTGCTCAAGGTTCCGTAAAGCAGGTTCTTCTTAATCACGCAGATTTTACGGTTGCAAAGCAGCGCGAACTAAAAACGGATCCGGAAATGTTATATTCTTCTTTTTCCGATTTTAATTCTTAATTCTTAATTTTTAACTATTTTTCTTCGCCCAGGTGTCTTTAAGTGTAACGGTTCTGTTAAAAACTTTTTTTTCTGCGGTTGTATATTTCGTGTCAACGCAGAAGTAGCCGTTTCGTTCAAACTGAAAGGTTGCTCCGGGTTTTGAATCTTTAACAAATGGCTCAACAACACTGCTTAGAATTTCAAGCGAATTTGGGTTTATATATTCTTTGTAATCCTTTTCCTTTTCGCTGCCAGGGTCTTCTACGGTAAAAAGGCGGTCATAAAGACGGACTTCAACCGGAAGTGCATGTCTGGCGGAAACCCAGTGAATGGTTCCTTTTACTTTTTTTTGTGAGGTGCCGGTACCGCTTCGGGTTTCCGGGTCGTATGTGCACCGGAGCTCAACTATTTCACCTGCTTCGTTTTTTATCACTTCTTCACATTTGATGATATATGCGTATCGCAGACGCACCTCTGCTCCCGGTGAAAGACGGTGATACTTGGGAACAGGAACTTCCATAAAATCACTCTGTTCTATATAGAGTTCCTTGCTAAACGGTATCAGTCGGGTACCCATGCCAGGGTCTTCCGGATTGTTCACACCCTCAAGCTCTTCGGTCTGGTCTTCGGGATAATTGGTCAGAACCACTTTGAGCGGTTTGAGTACTCCCATAACGCGCTGGGCTTTTTTGTTAAGATCTTCACGGACAGCAAATTCAAGCAGAGCAATATCAGTAAGTGCATCACGTCTTGCCACGCCGATCATCTCAGCAAAATTGCGCACAGATTCCGGTGTATATCCTCTTCTTCTCATACCGCTGATAGTCGGCATGCGGGGGTCATCCCAGCCGTCAACGTAATTATTTTTTACCAGTTCAAGCAGCTTACGTTTGCTCATCACTGTATAGCTGAGATTAAGCCGTGCAAACTCAATCTGCCGCGGATGATATACGCCGAGTTCATCTAAAAACCAGTCATAAAGCGGGCGGTGGTTTTCAAATTCGAGTGTACAGATAGAATGTGTTATACCTTCGAGGGAATCTTCGATGCCATGTGCCCAGTCATACGTTGGATATATACACCATTTGTTCCCCTGGCGGTGATGCTCCGCATGAACGATGCGGTACATGATAGGGTCGCGCAGGTTGATATTAGGGGAGGCCATATCAATTTTAGCGCGAAGTGTTTTTGAGCCGTTAGGGAATTCACCATTTCTCATTCGTGTAAAAAGGTCAAGATTTTCTTCAACGCTTCTGCTGCGGTAAGGGCTGTCTGTACCGGGCTGGGTCAGAGTGCCCCGTGTTGCACGGATCTCATCTCCGTTCAGTTCACAGACGTATGCTTTCCCTTTTTTTATCAGGTTAACCGCATAGTCATACATTGTATCAAAATAATCCGAAGCGTAGAAAAGGCGATCCTCAAAGTTGCCGCCGAGCCAACGGACATCTTCCGCAATGGAGTCAACATACTCCTGCTCTTCTTTTTCGGGGTTGGTATCGTCAAATCGCAGGTTAAACTTACCGTTATAGTCTTCGGCCAGACCAAAGTTGAGACAAATAGACTTTGCATGACCAATATGAAGGTATCCGTTAGGTTCCGGAGGAAAACGGGTATGCACCTTTCCGCCCCACTTGTTTGTTTTGAAGTCTTCATCAATGATTTCCCGAATAAAATTTGACTTTTTCTGTGGTTCTAAAGTTGTGTTCATAAATGTAATAATATTATAGTATAGTACGAAAAATCAGACTGAAACAGCCACTCCCCTTTGGGGTCTGAAATGTGACATTTTCCGGCTTCAGCGAATGGCAATTAAAACAAATTTTAAAGTTAAGTCAACTATTTTTCAAAGAAAAATTCTTTTTCCGGGTTTTGGTCAAATGTTTTAGCGCACATTTCGGCGAAAAAAGCTCATTTTGAGGGAAATTTTGGGTGGAATGCAAAAAAAAATTTTTGCGCTTACCAATATTATTTATAGTTTGTCTATCAGACTCCCTGAAATTCCGTTCCCGCCCTCTGCAGAAGGAATGTTTTACCGGAGTTCGAGGTTTAAATATCATCCCGATTGTGTGTGTGTAACAAGCTTAAATGCTTGATAATTTAACGTCTTCGTACAAGGAGTAAGAAGTACATGAAGAAGTATATTCTTTTGTGTGTATGTATCATTATGTCTGTAAATCTGCTTGGGCAGAGTGCGCAGTGGTCTGCGGTTCTCAGTATTGAGCCGTATCCCACATCGTTTCTTACTGTATGGCAGTCAAACCCCGGCACCTCCGGTTTTACCGCTGTTTATACAGGTACTGCTCCGGCTGACTACCGGCTTCAGGTAATTCTGAAAAATGACCGGAATAAGGAACTGATCAAAGGAAAGAGCCCTCTTGAAAGTTTCACCGGTGGACCAGATACAAAGTTTTATCAAAGCAGCGACCTTCTTTCCTGGAGTGATATTACGTATGACAACACGACATTTCAGCAGATTATAAGATCAAATCGCTTTCCGGAAGGGGAGTACACGCTTAATGTTAAAATTTTTGCATCAAACGGCTCCACCCTCCTTGCCGAAGCAACCGGAAATTTCACAATTATATATCCTGATTCCCCTGTACTTTTCGGACCACAGAACCAGAGCACAGTCGATTTTCAATTTCCGGTTTTCTCCTGGGCTCAGGTTAATCTTCCTACCACCATTTCAGCCAGCTATGATCTAAAGATAGTTGAACGGTTAAGCGGGCAGTCAGCCACTCAGGCGCTCAGAGCAAATCCCGCCCACCATTCGGCAAGTATATCTACAAACAGCAGCTATGTATATCCTCCGGATGCTCTTCCGTTTGTTAACGGTAAAGAATATGTGTGGAGGGTAAGGGTGCTGGATAGCAATGGTGATCCGTTGACCTCTAATGACGGAAACAGTGAGTTTTGGACTTTTACCTATTTCAGCCCCAACACTCCCGGTTCATCACTACCTTTCACATCAGTTGAAATTGAGAGAAATGTTGCCTGGTTCACTGATTTTTCTCAAACACAGATTACAGCCGACGAGCAGAACTATATTGTGAACGGTGCAACCACTCTTAACGTGCGGCTTTCCGACGGTGTGAACAGGGAGTTTTCTGCTGTGGCGGTAAATCTTTCGTTCAGGAAAGACAAATACAACCCCTTCATCTTTACCGCAGGAAGCATTTCAGCAGATATACCGGAAGGCACACTGCCGGCTGAGTTATTAACTGCTCACTTTAAACCGCAGGGCATTGAATATAATACTGATGATAAACTTTTTCTGAAAGGGCAGGCACAGATACCGGGGGGAAGGTCTCCTATTCTGATACCCGGAATCGTCCCGATTAAACCAGGCGGAATTCTGGATGCAAAAATAAAATACCGCAGCGGCGGAAGAGGGAGCTCGGGCGGCGGTTCTTCCGGTTATGCACCGCTTCCGGGGAATAATGCCGGTGACTCCTTTGCCGGTATAAGGGGATTTGTTGGTATAGGCGGTAATCCGGTAACAGCATCCGGTAATGTGGCGGCAGAATTATTTGCCGGAGCTTTCTATAAAAATAAACTTGAAGGGGAGCCGATATATACTTTTGGCAATTCAGCAGTAAGAATAAACATTACCGAATATGAACTTGTCTATCCAGAAGCTGTTGCTAAATTCTCAGGTGAGTTAATCATATTCAATGACCAACTTGCCGCCAAAATCAGCAACATCAAGTTTAATGATGCCGGAGAACTAACGGGCACCATTGACACAACAAATCCGGTAAATATCAATTTTGTTTCCGGCTCAGCGGGAAGATATCAGTTAAGTATTCAGGGGATAAGCGGAACGTTCAGTTATGAACCGGTATCGCAGGTCTCTTCGATCAATATGACTCTCAAGAGCGCTAAATTTGTAACCAATGTAACTAATATATTCAGCCAGGCCTTTAAGGGGTCTGCCGATGTTGCCGCAACACTGGTGCACTCATCAGCCGCGCCGGGCGGAAACGGATTTCAGATTTCAAGTCTCGGTTCATTTTCTACCGAAGAGCCAACTCTTACTAACCATGCAGTTGCTTTCGGAAAGTCGTATCAGCTTGGTATTAACAGTCTGACTCTTGATTCACTGACTTATACGAACGGTAACTTTGATTTTAAGATGACGATGTCACTTACGCCGCGTCTGCCGGGTCTTCAGTTGAGCGCCGCGGCTATTGAGGACATTTCATATACAAAGAGGGGGATTGCGCTGCCGGGTATATATTCTAAAGCGCTTGAGTCAGATGTTACCGGCGGAAACAGCCGCAACATTGACGGATACAGCATTACCTTCTCAAAAATTTCAGCAAGTGAGGTTTTATATAACGGAGGTACCACTAACCCGGGAGTTACCGTAGAGACCGGCGTGCGGTTTCTGAATTTTCCTACCGGTTCAAGCGAGGATTTATTTACTCTTGATATACCGGCGAATGCTGAATTTTCGCGTACCGGATTCTCAATAACCATTCCGGCAAGAAACTTCACCAGTTCTTTTATCGCAATGCCAGGCGGTTTGAGTTTTGATCTTGCAAGCATGCAGGGCACTCTGGGTGGTACGATAAGCAATACCGCGTATGAATATACATCCTCTGTTACGGTAAAGGGAAAACTTTCCCTTCCGACCGGGGTATTCGGCGCTTCCTCAAGTGAAGTGCTTGATCTGAGCGCGGCTAATTTGCGTGTGAACGGAAAAGGTATTGTAACGGGAACCGCCGCAAATATCAGTAAACAGAATGCACCCAAAGCAGGTCTTTTTACCATAAGCTCAGCTAACAATTTTGAAATATTTCTGGAATCCGTTAACGATACACAGAAAGTATATATGGGGCGCAGCGGCAAAATGAATCTTGAGCCGCTTACCGGTAGCAGCTCCGATGTAAGCATTAATTTCAGGTATGATCTTATTGCAAATCAATTTCAAACACTCACCGGTTCTGTTTCAGGAACACTTGGGATTCGGCTTCCCGCGGACGGATCTGGCTTTACGTTAAAAGCAACCAGTGTCAGAGTGGATACAAACGGAATAATAGTGACAGGAAGACAGAATGTGCAATTCGGAACAGAAACCGATCTGAGTGCAACTGCTTCTCAACTGGTATTCTCATTCGCCGATGCTACACTGACTTCGGGTAAGATAGTGATTGATAAAGGATTTGCCATCCGCGCGGATCTGAGAGGCGGCGATAACAATCCGGTATATACATTCGGAAACAAGAGCTCCTCTGCGCCCGGATACGACGGAGTGAACATAAATACTCCGGATAATACCGAATATACTTCCGCGGGAATAAATATACCCTCCGGCAACGACAGTATATTTATAAGCATTGACGGAATAGTTTACAGAGGAACTGTTGTCTATAATCAGTTTGTCGGCAGCTTTTCTCCTTTAAAGGCAAAATCAGGGAGTGCAGAACTGCTGATACGCGGTATTCAGTTCGGAACAATTACCGGTAACGGACTAACCATTGACCGAAGTGCAATTCCGGTACTTCCGGAAAAGATTGCGCTGCTTAACAACAGCATTGCTGAGATAAAGCTTAAAGAAGGCAGCAGCTATCTGGTTGATTATGCGCATGAGTCCGGCGGTATAAGAATTAAAACCAAGCCGAATACTCCGCTGAATGTTGACTTTAATGTAATGAAGTTCAATAATAATAATGTTGCTCCTGCAGTGCCGGTGACTTTTGACCTGCTGCTGGATAAAAACAACTATGATATTATTGACGGAACAATCAGCGCGGATATACCGGGTAATCAGCTTGTTGCGTTTATGCTTTCACGTAAGGAGATTCCTGCATCGCTGAGGAATTTCAGATACGCAAAGAATGCTTCAGGACTTTATGAACTGACATTCGGCTCAGTCATACGGCTGTTTAATCAGGAGGTAAATCCCGGAACAAACCTTGTTAATCTGCAGGTTGACGGCTCCGGATTACTGACCGGAGATGTTGATATCACCAGCACAAGGAAAGCATCGTTCGGACATGACGGCAATAACGCAGCGCGACTTGCCCTCAATATGGATACCGTCAGCGGTTCTTTTCAGACACAACTCCTCAACTTTACAGCGCCTGATTATGAGTTTACCATTAAAGGCGGTCTGAAGTTTCTGCTTCGGCCTACCCCCGCTTTTTTCTATAAAGGAATAAATGCACATTTTGTAGTAACCCACGGCAATATTCAGATTAATAATCTTACCAGTGATGATTTTGGTACTGAGAAGTTAGATCTTGGTAAATTGAAAATCGGATTCTCTGATATGAGAGTTCCTTCGCTGAATTATATCAACAGTAAATGGACTTTTGCAATTGAACTTGACGGAAGTTACCACTTTGATATATCAGGGTCAGAACTCAAAGTACCATCCGTAAAGAAAATGACGTATAACAGCAACGGATTGACACTCCCCGCGGTTCAGTTAAATAATCTTGAAGAAAGCCCGACGCCCCTGAGCGTGAGCGGTTATTCTGTTCAGGTAAGAAATTTCAGATCCGGTTCGCTTGCGCTTCAATCTTTTGCTCCGGCACAGGTAAACTCTCTGCTGCCGAACGCAAACATGAAGTTTGATCTTACCATTTCATCATCACAGTTCCCTGCATCATGGCCGGCTGATCTGCGCGGCATGAAAATGTATATGCAGAACGCGTCGCTTAACGCGCAGGGTCTGCTTACAGGAAAATCAGATGCACAGAAATTCCTGAATCCAAAAACGCTTACCTTTGCTGCTAATCGTACCGGACTTCAGGTTGATAGTGTTTTTTCCCAGTTTGGTGCAACCACAGCAGGCGCGCAGATATTAAACGCCGCAATCTTTGGCGGTCTGATTGTACCGAAGGAACTGAGAGGAGTTAACGCAGATGCAGTTGTGCCGCTTGCCAGTGGTATATATCTTGCCGCGAACGGTGACATCACAGGTACCGTTTTTGCTAAAGGTGTGGGCGCGCTTCAGAGCTTCCTGAGGATGGGAAGAATAGCAATTGATGTGGCACCGCTGCAGTTAAGAATGAACTTTAATGTTACTGCTGATACTGCCTCAGTGTTAATGTGGAATTACAATCGGGTCGGGTCAAAGGTCTATTTATGGGCAAAGAACGGACTTAGCTATTGGATTAACCGTAACGGTAACTTCTGGGTTTTCAATCTTGGAACAGAAAAGTTTGAGCAGGGTACCAACGTGTTGTTTGGTAATGTTAATTTCTTCCTGCCCGTTGGCTGGGAATCCCTTACCCTCTTTTCACCTGGTGGAAAAGCGGTTCTGACCCATGAAGGAATTTCGATAACGGATGCCTCCCTGACGCTTGACGGGCGAAACGCACAGCTTTCAGGCACACTTCGCGTTAGTGATAAAGATTTTTCCATTGTTGGAGGAAGTCTTTCCCACACCGGTGCGCTCGCTGCCGAGGTGGCTGCAGGCACAGGATGGACTTACTGGAAGATGCGTGATACCAATTTCACCCTGACCTACCATGCTTCAGCATTACTACGAGTAAAGGGTTTTACACTGTCTGCTGATGGAATTCAGTTGCGGGATTCAATCTCGGCTGATCTCCGTTCAAATAATCAAACGTATAAATATCTTTCACTTTCAATAAAAAATAATCCCGTTATTTCATTACCGGGGTTATCACTTACTGATCCGCAGTTGTTTGATATATATAAAGGCACAACGCGTACAGCATATATTGATCGAAATGGCATTAACGTTGTTGCTCTTCCTGTTCCACCAACTCCTGAACGGCTCGCGCTTGGAAGTGAGACCAATGCGTATATTGTACTTAAAAACGGCACTAACGAACTGGTTAATGCACAGGAAGTTTCAAACGGAGTGAGATATACCAGTAAACCCGGTCAGACGCTGCGTCTGGTGGTACCAGGTCTGAAATATGGTCAGACCACTGATCCGGAGTTTACTCTTACTTCGCTTGATGTAACGGTAAATAAATCCAGCTTTGCGTTTGTATCCGGCTCGGTATCAGTTCAGGCAGCAGCAGGTCAGGTGCTTCTTGACTTATCAGGACGAGGCATACCGTTCCAGGTAACCGGTATTAAATATACATCCGGGCAACTCGGATATACACTAACCGCTGACGGAAAAACAAAGCTCCCTGATGTATTAAGCGCAATCAACGCTGATCTTACCAATATTCCTTTTAATGAGGGTAAACTCTCAGGGTTTGTGAGCAACGGCGCGGTTACATCCGGTTATTCTCCTTCAGCGGGTTATAAGAAATCCGCGCTGGTAGGAACAACATCGGTATTCAAACTTCAGGGGGTTGAATATACCTTCGGAGATCAGCCCTCCTACCGTGTGAGCGGCGCAATCATGAGTAAGCTCTTTAAACATGGTGTTAGTGATACCGCAGGTATTCACTTTGTTGCTCAATATACAAATAACAATTTTGCATTTACTCTTTCACCCGGAAACATTGACGGGCTGAATATGAACCGTCTGAAGATGGTTCCGCAGCAGGTGGGTGCAAGTCCTGCGATGGCAATTACATTTACCGCGGCAGATTTTAGTCTTGTACTTAATGGTGTGATCAAAGCGACTCAGATTTCAGCGAACTTTGAGTCAACCATCCGTGGTCTTACCATTACAAAAAATAATGTAACCGCACAGAACTCAAATGACCAGCAGGAGTTTGAGATGTTTGGTTCAACCTTCCGCGTGCAGCAGTCAGGAACAATTCCCGCGATCTCCTTCAGTTATCTGCAGGATATATTCTCAATGAATATGAACGGTGCGATGAAATTCGCCGGACAGAATGCAGCATTCAGAGGACTTCAGGTTAACAGCAGCGGAACACTGGCTTTTGCAGCAGGAGCGGGCAACGGATTTACTGTTACACAGACAGCACGCCTTACCCTGCTCAATGACCGTCTCTGGGTCAATGGTTTATCATTAGTTACCGCGAATAATGCAACATCGTTACGGGTAACCGGAACTTATAAACTACCGGCACCGGCAACTCAGACGGAGCAGGCATATACCTATTCTATCCCTTCAAACCAGAGAAGTCAGGATGCGTTTACCGCAGTACTCCTGAATCAGGGTCCGGGGCTTGCGGGTACTGATCCGACCAGAACAGATTTCTGGGCAGGTAAGTATGATGTTTATTATGTCGGGCTTAATCTTGATTTTGAAGAACCGGCGAATTCTGAATTACAAATGGTCTCCATCTTTTATGTTGACGGAGAACAGACGCAGAAGAATATCCAGTTTGGAAGTGTATCAGGTGGTACGGTTGAACCTGGCCTTGCTATTGCATTTAATAATTCCCACACTTGGATTGATGAACTCTCAGTTTCACAGGCGTGTGACTTCAAATACCGAAATCTCAGATTTGATCTGGATGAACAGGATATCGGTTTTGACACAACCACTAACGGCGGGTTCATGCTTACCATTGAGGGCTCTGCCACTCTGGGTATAACCGGATTTTCAGGAACTCTGAATTTTAACGGTCTGGAAGTTCATTCAAACAATCAAGTGAAAAATCTCGGAAGTTCCATAACCGGTGGCTCCATAGAAGCCGGCGAAACGTTTTCAGCTTCAATCACCAATGTCGGATTCAGCGCTGACCCGACAACGATATATATACCCGATCCGAACGGACGGAAAGAAACCACCGGACCAAATGCCGGCGCGGTTATCACCATTGCACAGCCGGTTAATTTCTACCTCAAATTCGGCGGAAGCATGCGGCTTGGCGGCATGGGTGAAGGATCACTTGATTCGCTTCTTGTATTTACTACCAGACTGCCGAACGGAGCTACCGGCGGTTCAAGTTTTGTTATTAAAAACTTTGAATTCAAAAAGTACGACAAGTTTGAATTTAAGCTGAACATGACACAATTGAGCGGTCAGAACGGCGATTTTGTTGTAATAGTCGGCGGATTTGTAAAAGTAAACGAAACCGGCTTTGCCGCAGTGGGTAAACTTGCCAAATGGCAGGGTAAATTTTCAGCGGGTATATTCTTCGCGGCAACTGAGGGGCTGAATATTAAAATCGGGCCGGTTGAAATAACCGGAGTGGGAGGAGGATTCTTCTATAATCCCACCGATGCGGATATCACCTTAGTCAGAAATATGTGTGACTTTGATGATGAATATACTGCTCCTATTAAAGCTAAAGTCGGCGGCTCACCTGTATCTCAGCCGCCTCTGTTTGCAGCATTTGTTTATGGCGCTGTGGCAATAGGAGATAAGGGTCTGCTTGCCGGACGCGCGATGCTGACGGTATCAAACACGAAACTTATTGTTGACGCACGTGTTGACGTACTTGAACGGAAAGAAGAGATATACGGTCTTCTTAATATTGAAATTGGCTTCACCCAATATTATGCTGAGGGAACACTTGCTGTTACCGTCAAAATGGCAGAAGGATATCTGCTTGCGGCAAACGGTCAGACCAGTTTCTTCTTCTATTCAACAACGAACTGGGGTATGATCGGTTCGTTTGAGTTCCAGGTTCTTAAGGGAGTACTCAGGGGCAATGGTGAATTTTACGCAGGTAATAAAGGATTCTACGCCGGAGTTTCTTTCAGCGGAGGATTTGACGTCTGGGTTGTAAGTGTAAGCGGCGGAATGCAGCTTAAAGCATGGTACAAACCGAATATCTCATGGGGCGGATATTTCTCTATATATCTCAGAGCGTCTGTACTTGGCGGTATAGCAAGCGCTTCGGGTGAAGTGAAAGGAGTGATGCTCGGGAAACCGGAGTTTGCTCTTGCCGGCGGTGTTTCACTCAAAATACGCCTGCTCTTTATCTCCTGGAGTGGTGATGTATGGGTGCGTCTGAAAAAAGACGGTATAAGAGCCGGTTTCGGTAAAGATGATGCAGTTCAGCGGTTAATAGCTGAAGCAGAAAAAACCGGTAATGATATGCTTGCCGCAGTTCAGGCAGCCAAGCAGGATATGATAAATAATAAACCAATCCCAACGCTTGGCGTTACTCCTGAAGTAATCAATCAGGCATCTTCTCAGTTGCTTAAACTTCTGCAAAAATCACGCAGTCTTCCCGAGAATAACCGTATGACGGCTGCAGAAAAAGACAGTTTGCGCCAGTGGCGGCTTTCAGAGTCAATTGAAAGCAACGGAAGTGTAATGAACTATATTGCAAGACTTGAAACCGCGATGCTGGATGAAGGCCGTGACTCAAGAAGAAGCGAACTTGTTAACCTCATTACTGAGGTTAATTCCGCGATCAATGAATACAAAACGGCGGTATCAAATATGTCCACCGCCTTAAGCCAATATACACTGACGGTTGAGGTTCCGGCGGCCGGTGCACCTGAGGGTGTTACGGATCCGGTATCGGGCACTTCATTTGTATATCCGGCCGTACGCTCAGTTGAGCCGCAGCCGAATGCACCTACATTTAACCTGAATGAAGCTACATTTATTCAGAACAATACATTGGTGAATTCTTACATGGCTTCAGCGGAAAATTTCCATGACATTCTTAAACGGAACATGGAAAAAATTGAAACTGCAATCACAAAGTTTGATGAAATCTTTAAGCAGCAGAATAATACCTATCTGGCAATAGGAGATAAGTTTGTTGCGGTTGAACAGAAGGTGCAGAATTATTTCCGCAAATTAGCAGAGTATTATTTTGAAGATGTTAAGGGCTCTCAGGATATACGGACGATGATTTCAGACTCAACCAATTTCCTGAATTCTATTGATCTGACGTATCCTTCAAATAACAATCTGACAGAATTGAAGAAGAAGGTGTACCGGAGATGGGGAAGAATCCGCACGCTGAGCGGAAGTTTTTCAACACCGTGGGATCACAGCATGTTTGACAACGCATGGAACTCATGGGGCAATGACAGAAGAAGACAGGAAAGCAAGTCACAGGCAGGTAATCTCTACGTGACCATTCCGGCGAACGCTTTCACGCAGTTTAAGCAGAACCGGCTTGATCTGCTGAGGGGCGTGCATACAGAGTTCAGGAATAAAGTTGCCAATATCAATGAGATGGCAGCGGCATATACACGCCTGCTTGACGAGCTTTTTGCAAAACGCAGAAAGATGTCAGAAAATCTTTTTGAGGTTACTGAACGCTTTATATACTGGAAGAATGGTGCCACAACCAATAATTATGACAAATCGGTTGATTACAGAACCATGGCGCCTACTATTACCACTCTTAATCAGAAGCGGAATGCATTAGTGGCAAGCAACACGGCGCCTCAGTTGAACATTTCAAGCGTGACGGTTGAAAACAGACGTTCGCATGGCGTATATACCGTTAACTGGTCCGGTAATCATCCTGACGGGATAGCTGAGTATTCAGTTGAGTACAATAAGCCGAGTGTTAATAATCCGGACTATGGCATGTATGCTCCGTTCCGTTCTATAAATAAACGAACTACGATAAGCGGTTTTGAAGTGCCTCAGTATGGCGGAGAGTACAACGACGGAAGAATTACTCTGAAAATCCGTGCACGTGCCGGCTCCGGTTTTACCTTAATAAAACCGGTCAATGTGAGCGTACCCCTGGGCTTTACTGATACAAATATGGGCTCACTGCCGGGTCCGCAAAATAACGCGATTCCTACTGATAATACAGGTCCTTATGTTACCTCTGTTACAGCACATAATATCTATGATACTGAAAGATCCAGAATGCTCTTCAGGAGACAGCCGTACAATGAGAACTATATAAGGCACTACGTATCAAGCGAAACAGATAAAATAAAGATTTCTTTCTCAGCAGTCGATAGTGAGACCGGTATTAACAGTTATGAATACCGGATAGTAAAAAGAAACAATCTCGATTCACTTGAAACAATAAGAGACTGGACGAATATTGGTGCAGTGAATGAGTACCTGATCCAGGGTCTCAATCTTAAGCATCTGCAAAATGTTCTGAGCACCGGGACTATTCAGGCGAGGGTTACAAGCCAAAATTATGATATGGAGAGGTATGTAATCTCCATCCGTGCAAAAAACGGTGCGGGTCTTTACAGTTATAAAGAAAACGGCATTGCGCTTATAATTGATACTACTAAAGCGCCGCTGATAACTTTTATTAATCAGACGGTTAACCATACTCTTTCAATTAAGCAATCATATCAGTTGGTTCTCGGCCGCCAGGTTACTGTTCCGCTTGCAGCCCCGTCAACAATAAATATGGGCGACTTCAAAATATGGTACCCCATGAATCAGCCCGCTAACGTGAGAGAGTATATCTACAAAGTATATGCACTGCCGGATGATATCCCGGTTTACGACGACTGGGTGAGAGATAACAGGGTATTCTATTCTAAAAGGAACGGCGTAACTTATCAGGGGAAAGAGGTTTTGATACCGTCACGATTCCAGAAGTATAAAAAATTCCGTCTGGAGATTGCCTATAAGACAATTACCGGTGCATATTCAGATCTGGTGACCAGCGAAAATCATCTGGCCCTTCCATTCACAAATAATGGCAGTGACTTGGTTGATGCGGGTCCCAGAACATTTAATGTTGACTGGTTCACCGGAATACCTCCGGGACATACCGGCTCTCTGCCAAATGGTAATATAAATCTCTATTTTAGGCAGCTTTCATATCATGAATCCGGAATAGAAAGGTATGAATATACCATTAACTTCCCGTTTGCGAATGGTCTTCCTGGTGCTTCTACGCAGTATCGGGATATTGGCCCGATTCCGGAGGACAGGATAGTGCGTATGGGTCCGGATTTCTTTAACGGTATTCCGGAAAGCGCATTAGTACCGGGAAGAAGTTTTGAAGTGAGGGTGAGAGCAGTCAGCCGCAACTTAAGATCGTATGAAATGGCTGAGTGCCAGAATATGATTCTGCCGCCAAAGCCGCCTATTGTGCCGGCATTTAACATTAATTTTGTTAAGAAAGTTAATGGCGCCTATGTCTGGTTTGAACCCCGGCTTTCCTTTACTTTGAATGCAGTTGTGCCGCAAGGTCAGCAGATGAGGTACTACATGAAAGCAGAAGTTTTCCGGAATGGCAGATGGGAAACAACTGCAACCAGTGTTGAGAAACTTGTCTGGACTCAGGTGCCAGGACAAACCGGAAATGTACTTAGCTATGATTTGTGGACTGGATATTTTACTAATCAGTTTTTGGCCTACAGATTAGCCAATACTTCAGGTACTTCGTATGTTAGCGCAGGTGAACTCTGGAAAGTATCTATAAAGATGATTAATCATGATGGACTGGAAAGTCCTGTTGCCACTAAGGAGTTTATATGGTAAGAATACTCTTGTTCGTATTTGTAGTAAATATATTTTCATATTCGATTTTTGCGCAGGAGGGGGAGCGTGATCTCCTCTTTCTTTATGACGGAAAAAAGGCAGGGCTTTACCTGACCTTAGCTCCGGAATATGATGAGCAGATATATATACTCCGCAAAAGATCAGGCAGCGCGGACTATGACACGCTTAACCCGAATAATCCGCTGCAGCGGCTGAGGACGGATGCTGAAGTTCAGGAAGCTCTTGGCGGTGATAAAGATATGCTGATGAATTATCTTGATGCTGATGATGAGAGTACATTAGCGCGCGGCATAATGGGTAACACCATACGGGCATCGTTTGCCACTCTGATTTTCCCGAGCGCGGCGCTTGCCGCAGGCCGGTTGTTTTATGACAGCACGGTTACAACCGGAGCAGGTTATGATTATCAGTTCATTTATGTGAATGAGCGGGGTGATATTAACGGTGAATTCAGTAAATCGGTTACCGCAGTTACCTCACAGCCGGCTTCTCCCTCCGGACTCACAGCAAAGGTTACCGGAACTCTGGTAAATCTGCAGTGGCAGTATCCCAAGTGGGAGTCTGACAGAACCAACTATGCAGTACGATACTTTGTATATAAGAAAGTGAAGGGGCAGTTTCAGCGTCTGGAGCATCCGCTTATTGCTCGTAATGATGAAGCCCCCGGCTTTTTCCAGGAAGCAATCACCGGCAATGATGCTGAGGCAGAGTATTATATAACAGCGGCTGACCCTCTCGGCAATGAAAGCAGACCATCACCTGCGGTTAAAGTAAAACTGCTTTCAGATGAGCTCCCTTCTCCGCCGACCGGTCTGACGGCTACTGTGCAGACCACAACTATTCAGTTAGTCTGGAATATCTCCGCTGAACCAAATGTGCAGGGATATAATGTGTATCGCAGAGACTCGCCCCGCTCGGAAGCAGTTAAAATAAACAGCCAGATGATTGGACGGGAATCACCATTTTTTATAGATGCTTCCATGCAGGCAGGTATTTCTTATAATTATTTTATTACTGCAGTATCCAAAACGAATAAGGAAAGTAAGTTCAGCGGAATGGCTGCTGCCGAACTGGTTGACCTTACACCTCCTGAACCGCCAACAGCACTCAAGACCTCATTCAGCGGGGACTTTGTCCGTATTGAATGGAAAGCTTCCCGTTCCGGTGATACCAAACATTATAATATATACAGAAGCGAAGACCGCGAGGCATTCGCTAAAGCAGGAAGCAGTACCGGGACTTCATTTATTGACAGTGGCTACGGCGGAAAGCCCCTTACTCCCGGATTCTACTATCATTACACCATCACCGCAACCGATAAATTTGATCTTGAAGGTAACCGGAGCGATACGGTACTGGTGCGCTATGTTGACCGCGTTCCGCCTCCGGCGCCAAGCCCTATGAAAGCCATCCTGCTTGAAAACAAAAAGATTGAGGTGCGCGTAGGTATGACTCCGGTGAAAGATCTTGCTAAGGTTACCATCTTCCGCAGAGCAGTCAACGGTAAAGATGAAGTGGTAGCAACGAACAAGACGCTTCCTTTTACCTACATTGATGAAAAAGGAAAACTGCTTGAAACCTACATATATACGGCGCAGTCAGTTGACTCCTCAGGCAATGTTAGCCCGAAGAGCGAAACAGAACCGATAACACTGCGTGATATGTTTGCTCCCGGTGCAGTACCATTTGTTTCTGCTGTGGTACTAAAGACAGGCGGAACTGAACTGGCATGGGTTGCGGTAGTTGAAGATGATCTTGCCGGATATAATATATACCGCTCAGAGCTCCCCAGCGGCACCTATGAAAAGGTTAATGCATCACCGGTTAAAACTGCCGGTTACAAGGATGCTTCAGGAAACGCGAATCATTTTTATAAAATTAAAGCCATTGACACCTCCGGCAATGAGAGTGAGTTCAGCCCCTATGCGGCAGCAGAGGTTCCGCCCGAAAAGGCGCCGGAGCCAAAATCACCGGATGAACCGTTTCAGGACGGAGGCAACGAATGAGAAGCGCGGTACTGATGCTTTGCATTCTTGCTTTCGGGGTTTTGCCGCTTCAGGCACAGAACAACGAAACACCTGATAACACGACAACTCAGCCGGCTGATACATCACTTAGTGATCAGATACTGGATAATGTTCAGGAGAATATAAAATTCAGCGGAGAGATAGGAGCATTCGGAGAGCTTTACAGTGTATCCGGCAGGGAAAGCAGAAGACCCGGCAGTTCAGGCCGTCTCTTCTTCCGCCCGTCAATAAGTATATATGACCGGATTACGTTAAGTCTTGATCTGTTTGTTTCTTCTGAAGGAAGCTCAGCACGGCAGGAAATTAATACAGTCGGTTTCAGTCCGGAATGGAGCTGGGGTAAACTCTATTACGGCGACTTCAATATGGAAGTTTCAAAATTCACCATGGCAGATGTGAAGGTTAACGGTTATGGTATAGACCTTTTCCCCGGTATATTCAAAGTGATGGCTTTCAGCGGAACAAGCCAGAAAGCTCTTGCTCTTGAAAGTTCAACTTCTATGTTCCAGCGGACTATATACGGCGGAAAAATAGGACTTGGCGAGCTTGATGGTTCTCATTTTCATCTTAACTTTGTGAGAAGCTACGATGATAAGAAGTCACTTTCGCGCAGTATCTTCCTGCAGGTTGATACGGTGATAACCGGTCAGGGACCGAGGATAGACAGTTCTTATACAGGAGTTAAGCCGCAGGAAAATCTGATACTCGGTACTAACTGGGGTTTGCACCTGTTTGACGATGCGTTTAAAATTAAAACCGAAGCAGCTTTAAGTTTATTCACCGGTGATACATACGCTGATGCAATAAATAATAAGGATGTGCCTGAAGCATTGAGTAAATATTTTTCACCGACTATAACAACCAGCGGTGATGCGGCCGTTGCAACTGAAATGTCCATTACAACTAAAGTAGTATCACTTAAAAGTGGTTATACCCTGGTTGGACCGGGTTATTCATCACACGGACTGGGCTCACTGATTAACGACCGGCAAATTATCACCGGCGGTGTGGGTCTTAATCTTTTCTCAGGAGGTCTTTCCATTCAAACAAACTTTCAACAACATACCGATAATACCGCGAATCAGAAGAAGTTTACTTCTGAACGGAACACACTCGGAGTTGTTGTAGCAATGAGACCCTGGAAATCGTTTATGTTAACCGTTATGTCAAACTCAAACACGATGGGTAACAGCGCGACAAATGATACTCTTAAAATTGATAACACGAACTCAACGTTCGGGGTGAACAGCAGTTATAATTTTGACGCGTTTGACCTGAAGCATATACTCACCGTGAGTTATATCGGTGTGAATAATGTATCCAAAAGTAAACTCCGCGGCGATAACGAAATTGTATCAACCAACATCAACGCGGGTCTGAGCACTGTTTTTTCAAAAACTATTTCGGCAACTATCGGTGGAGCGATGAGCGAAGTTGATCTTGGTCCGATTGGCAAGAACAGCACTTCTACGTTTAATGGTAAAGTGAATCATAAAGCATTTGATGGAAAACTGACAAACAGTCTTACAATATCCGCGGTTTCATCAGATGTTCACGCGACTAACGTGCTCGGTTTTCAGAGCTCTTATCAGTTGTTTCAGCAGAGTGCTATTGCGCTGCTTTTCAGGGGAACATTCTTTACGGGAAAAGGAACTAACAAGCAGAAATTTAATGAGTATATGACTACTCTTAACTGGACGTACCGCATCTAAAGAGATTTATTGCTGCATGATACGGGAGGCATCACCGTGCCTCCCCGCGGCGTGAAGCGCCTCAAGCAGAAACTCCCGCAGCATCGCGTTTTCCCTGTCAGTAGTATATATATTCAGCCAATAGTCACACACTGCATCTAACTTTTCTGTCTTATGTGCAAGATCAATTACTTTTCTGAAGAGGGCGGGATTTTTTCTGTTCAATGACCAGGCGTTCAGGTATGCGGTATATGCTCTGGTGAAGTTACCTGATGCCTCAAAGAAAAGACCTGCCTCAAACTGCATCTCTTCGGAATTGGGAGAGAGGGAAAGCGCCGTAGTGAAATCCTGTTCGGCCTGAGAACTTTTACCGAGCAGATGATACATTTTTCCTCGCTGAAGATAGAGAATAGCCGCGCCGGGTGTTTCAAGAATGAGCCCGGATATATCTCTGACTAATGCCTCCTCACCCATAAGCTCTTTAAGATAGACAAAACTTTGTTTCAGCACTGAGGAAACGGTATCAAGCGCGCCTGAGGTTTGTTTAAGCATATCCAGTGAATCGGGATTCATGATATTGCTTCCGGACGACTGTGAAGCGAGCTGTGACTGTAGCAACTGAGAGCTTTGAATGGCATACTTAACCGCGCGGATGAAGTTAAACACAGCGCGTGAGGTATCCTGCTTTAGTATATATCCCCGCCCTGAAAGGAAAGGAATTTCGGGATAGGATTTCATTTCATCCCTGACCGGGTCCAGCAGAGCAATTGCATCATCAGCCCTGCTTTGATCCAGATACAATGCTGCCAGAAGAATACGGAACTGCACTTTGTTATCACTTCGCTCAATTGCAAGGGTAAGCAGATCAGACGCTTGATTGATTTCATTCCGGGTGATGAGAATGCGGTAGAGCTCAAGGAATCCGTCACTGCTCTTACCTCCTGATGATATATACTTGTTCAGCAGTTCAAACGCGGTTTCTGTATCTCCTTCCTCGATCCGGGTTTTTGCGGTCAATACCGGTGCATCACGGTAAAGATCCTTTGCTTCAAGTTCAGCATACACGGAGCGGGCTGAGTCATAGAGTTTTTTCCGTTCATACTGCTTTGCAAGCCGCAGCATGAAATCAGTATCATCCGGATTATTCGCGAGGAACTCCCTGTAGCGGCTGATGATAGTATCACCGGCACCGGCAAGCTGCAGATAACTGATTTCAGCGGTATATACTTCTTTTGAGGCGGGATATCTGGCGCGAAGTTGGGCATACACCCTGAGTGCTTCATCGGCGCGCCGGCTGTAGCGGTAAAGAAGCGCCAGGTTCAGTTGTGATTGCAGATTATCAGGTTCTTCCTTTGCTATTATCTGAATTACTTTAAGCGCATCCTCATACCGCTCAGCATAAATGAGCGTTTCAAGATATATCTGCCTGAACTCTTTGTCCTTTGCGTGAAATTTATAACCTGTCTCGGCAGTTTCGGCTGCCTTGTCCTGTTGGCCGAGAACAAGATACGCTGAGATAAGATTGCGCCGGATATCTTTATTACGCGAATTGTATTTCAGGGAGGATATATATGCTGTTACCGCATCACTGTAGCGTGACTCCTGATAGTGTTTGTTTCCCATAAGGCCAAAAACATCTGAAAGAAGCAAAGCCGGTTCGGAGGAGTCGGGATATGTGGCGGTGAGTTTCTGGAGAACAGAAGCAGATTTGCTCAAATTGTCTGTCTGGGCGTAAAGCTGACCCAGAGTAAGTTCATAGCCGTAATTACGACCGAACCGCTGTATCGTTTTTTCGATCAGGGATATTGCTTTAGTAAAGCTGCCGGTTTTAAGAGCGCAGTCAACCGCGCCTTCATAAACCTCCTGAGCAGCGTTTCCCTTTTCGATTATCTGTTCAAAAACGACTCCTGCTTCAGAAAATTTACCCTGCTGATAGAGCTGCACCCCCTTCTGAAATTCACCCGTCTGGGCAAGTAACAGGGGTGTTGTAAAAATGTAAAGGAACAGCCAAAAAAGGAGATATTTCAACCAAAATCCTGGATTTTTAAGGAAAAATGAAGCTATTTCGCAAGATACGGAAAGAGAAAAACCCTGCCGAAGGGAAAATTTGGCACGTCCAGGTTTTTGATTTTCAGCCCCTGAAATGGTATATTTAAAGTCTGTTTTGAAATAATTGCTGGGATAGCTCAGTTGGTAGAGCAGCTGACTTGTAATCAGCAGGTCGAGAGTTCAAGTCTCTTTCCCAGCTCAAGAAAAAACCCGCCGGATAAGGCGGGTTTTTCATTTTAAACCGGGGGACGAAAGGGTTCGCTCGGAGACGCAAAGAAAAGTTTTAACGCAAAGTAAATAAAGTTATCGCGAAGTAACGCAGAGCTTTAAATTTGTTCATTCTCATGGATCGCGCGGAGACGCTAAGCCGGAAAGAAAAGATTTAATGCAAAATAAATTTCTTGGGTATTTTTCAGGAGGACGGGATTTTTACTATTCTGCTGAGGATGATTTTTCTTTTCCAAGTTCCAATTCCCTTTGACAAACCGCCATTCCCGATCTTATATCATTGCGAACTGAAACAAAATAGCTGTGAATATTTTCAGCGTCCTGCTCCTCAGTATCTTCTGATAAACGTATTTCGGGGAACAGATTAAATAATGAAGCCATTCCGTTTAAAAAGGCATCTTTTGGGGTTAATTTTCCTGGCATTTCCATACCTAAATATATTTATCTAATAATCCAATTACAAGAGATTATTCAATCCGATAGTCGGCACCAAAGTTTAAAAACCCATGCATTTACGCCTCCTTACTCCCGATACGGAATTATCTCCACCAATTCCCTTGTTATCAGTCCGTGTGAGCCGGATTTATTCAGCATTTCTTTTACGTGGGGGATGAAGCTGTCAATCTTTTCGTCTGTGTCTGCTATTTCAATCAGAATCGGCATATCTTCGCTCAGGCGCAGAATTTTTGCGGTGTGAATGATGCTTGCGTGACCGAAGCCCATAAAGCCCTTGAACACTGTTGCCCCGGCCAGTCCGGCTTCCCGTGCTTTAAGCAGCAGCGCCTCATACAGCGGTTTGCTGCCGGTCATGTCGCTTTCGCCAATATATATACGGAGGAGTGAGTGTTTCATGGATTACTTATACGGTTACCTTAGATATATATAATGCGGCGATGATGGCAAGTAAGCTGAGCACTACGTTGCCGGTGATATTCAGCAGCGCGTAGAGATATTCTGAACTTCGGAGCAGATTGATGGTCTCAAGGGAGAATGTTGAAAAGGTGGTAAAGCCGCCGCAGAATCCGGTAGTCAGAAGATTTTTTATGTGAGGAGGAGAAGCAATCCTTTCTATCCCGGCAAAAATAATAAGCCCAAGCAGAAAACTACCGATGACGTTAACCAGCAGAGTCCCCCACGGAAACACTTCCGGCAGAAAGCGGAATGACAGTCCTGATATATAATACCGCATCCCCCCGCCGATGCCCGCGCCAATGACAACGAAGAGAAGATTCTGCATTATATACTCTTTATATACTCCAGCCGGATAGCACGGTCAGCAGCGCCCGGATACCACTTCTTGTTGCTCAGCAGATCGCGGAGGTCAAAGCCGAGCGTGAAGCCCTCGCTCACGGACCACCGCACGCCCAGATTCATATATCCGGAACCGGAGCCGAAGTTAACCGACTGATTGTCATTAAACGCAAAATCGTATTCTGCTATGAGAGATACCTTTGAACCGATGGTCTTTTCAGCGCCCACCTGGAGGTTTACAAAATTGTCACCGTCATAACGCTCAAGCGAGTAGTTCATGGTCGCGTGAAAAGAAAGAAATCCAAGGAATGCAAAATTCTTCATCGAGGCAAGAAACAGCCCCGGTGATTTGATGGCATATCGGTCATCATCATCAAAATACTCACCTTTGCCCTGCGTGTCAAAGCCGAGGGTGAATGCAGGAAAGGTGACGCTTTCGCCGATGATCCGGTAGCGTATGGATGCAGCGGGGAGCTTATACCACTTGGGGCTTCCGGTGCCGATCAGGTTGCTGCCGCCGTAGGAGATACCAAAGGAGAGGTCTTCAAACACGCCGACTTCAAGCCGGGCAATAAGCACTCCGAGCGGCTGTACATCGGTGGAAACTGAAAAGAACCCTTTTTTCAGCACTCCGGCTGTGGGCATATCTATCAGACTGCGGTACTCGTAGCTGGCCGCATCTCCGGCGGTGCCCTGCGAAAATGACGGAGCAGTGATGAGCAATAAAAGGAAAAAAATAACAGACTTTTTCATATCCGGTACTGTTTTTATGGAAAAATGACTTCGGTAATCCTGTCTCAGAATTTACTTCAGGTTACCTGCGCTAAATTACTAATTTTAAGGGAGAAAGAAAAGTAAACAATTATGAAGGATGAAGTATGAATTATGAATTATGAAGTATGAGGTATGAAATATGAAGTATGAACCGGGTTAATGAAGAATGAAGAATTAAAGATTAAAAAGGGGGAGGTGGGTTTGAGGGCAAAATCGTCCATTTTATAGACTTTTGGCAGGGTACTGATTTTGCGAACATGGAATAAGGCCTCTCGCTAAGTCTTTGAAAAATCAGAAGTTATGAACGGGAGAGGGTGGAATGATAGTGATTACTCTTGAGGTTTCTTCAGAGTGAGCCCCTTGCCCTGATGATAAAAAATCTTGTGCAAATCCTCGGTATAAAATTTGGTATAATTGATAAAGAGAGAGCAAAAATTACAGAATTCCCTTCGTTGATGGAAAGAGCCAAAGCATTTGAAATCGCGCAGGATTATGTCCGGCTTGTGGCTGCAAAGTACCCGGTAAAAAGGGTCTTGTTGTTTGGAGCGTATGCAGCCGGCAACCCGCATCCGGATAGCGATATTGACCTGGCAATTATCCTTGATGAGGCAGAAAACCTGTTCGACATCCAGGGGCAGATGATGATTCTGCGGAAAAATGAGGCGGTATATATAGAACCTCATCCGTTCCGTGAATCTGATTTTGTAATAAATGACCCGTTTGCAGCGGAGATAATTTCTACCGGAGTTGAACTCGAAGTGCCTGAACGGTAGTAGAAAATGATGAAAGAAAATACATTCGCACATACCTTTGTATCAGACAGAATTTCCGAACCACGTGAACCGGCTGTTTTGCTAACTTACTATAAATCAACAACTTAAGCAGTGGGTATGGTTCGGAAAGTTCGGAAATGTGGATTTTTGTAAACTATGCCACCGCAATTCAATTGATAATAAATTCGCTTAAAGACCAATCCTGATATAACATTTCCTCTTCCCCCATTAAAGAATCATTCAGCCGGATTATCGGGAGGGGAAGTTTCCTCCATAATAATATCACTTCAGCAGTATCATCGTCTTAGTATCAGAAAAGCCCCCAGCTCTCAGGCGGTAAATATATACACCCGCGCTGAGGGATGTGTTATCAGCAGTGAAATCAATTTCATAGCTGCCCGGTGATTTCTCTTCATTGATTAGTACTGCGATCTGATTACCAAGGATATCATACACGGTCAGGGTAACCAGTTGCGGCATATCCCCGTTCTGCTGCGGGATGGAGAATTTTATCCGGGTTGTTGGATTAAAGGGGTTTGGATAATTCTGCTCGAGTATATACTCCTGCATGTTCCCGGTGAATTCTGTCGTAATCACATCGCTGTATTTGTATGTGCCGTTAAGGTCAGTCTGCTTTAAGCGATAGTAATAGGTGCCGGGCTGATCAGGGGAATCGGTATATATATACTTCTGCGGCTCCTGAGTTGAGCCCGCCCCATTTACAAAACCGATTCTGTAAAACTGCTGGTTATCAGTGCTTCGTTCAATTTCAAACCCGTGACTATTGGTCTCTGAGGCGGTGCTCCATCTGAGCTGCAACGTGCTGCCGGTTTGTGATGCGGTGAATGATGTGAGTTCAACCGGAAGCTGCAGGTTGTGGTTATAAAGCACCAGTCCGCTGCTTGCACCCATTCCTCCAATAAGGCCATCCTGATAGGTATAGAGATCAGCATCATCAAGAAAAAGCACACTGCTATCAGAAAAATATTTATCGGTCATCCAGCCGTAAACATCGGGAGTGTTTTTTATAATAAGCGGTTTAAAGCCGGTGGCGGTTATTGTATCAGCAAGGATTATAGACATTGCAGACCAGGGGTAGAAATAAAATTTTATCCGGTTAATAACTTTGCCTGCGCCGTTAAAGTTTACTGGTACCCACCTAATGGAATCAGGACTAAAATAGTTATTACGATATATAACCGCGTTCGGAAAATCCGGGTTCCAGTCCTGTCCGCCTGCTATTACAGATCCAAACTCGGTAGAAGCCACGGTTGAAAAGGTCGAGATCTCTGCAAAGTAATACGTTTTCCAGATACCATTTTCATCTCTGTTGAGCACCACCCCGGTTGATGAGGATGAATCAGAAATATGCCCGGCTGCGAAAACGATTCCCCATCCGGTCATGGTAACATCGTTTAGCGTTAATCCGGGGAGAAAAGGACTGCTTATCTGCCAGGTTCTGCCGGTATCTGCTGAGGAAATGATACGGTCTCCGCCGTTCATAGAGGCACATACATAGATTATGTTGTTGCTAATGTCAGTTCCTGTCACCATTTTTTTGAGGTAGGTAACTGAGTCCGGCAGTTCTCCGAAAAACCGCCATGTTGCGCCCAAATCAGTACTTTTATAAATCGCTCCTTCATACAGTTCATTTTCCCGAGGGAATTTGCCGATTTTAAGTTCCTGCATTGCGTGATAATCACCTCTGCTCTGTGCTTCTTTTAACTCGTGGAAAACATCAATTGCGGAGTTCTTAGAAGTAGTAAGGTTACGTGCCCCGGAAGCAATTAACCAGCCCCAGGGATAAATTCTTCCGATATCAACAATAACACGGGCAGAGTCAGGAAGTGTGGAAACATTCCAGAGCGCACCGCCATTTGAAGTATAATATCCCCTTGCTGAGATATCGCTGAACGGACCAAACCCCCAGCCGCCTACTGCAGCTAAATCTACAGAGAGCATACTCACCTCCAGAATCACCTTGCTCTGTGAGGGAAGCTGATGCGAAACCCATTGCGCAAACGAGACCTGAACAAGAACCAAAACCAAAAGAAGCTGTTTCATACTCTAACCCGCTGGAAACAATTGTTGAAGGAATGAGGAAAAATACGAAGAAATTCCTAAACCATGAATCCGGTAGTATTTGCGTTTAGGTGATAATTTGTTTAATTTTAACCATATAAAAATAATGGGGTGAATTTA
>BTUV01000040.1:0-7019 GCA_045863035.1 Ignavibacteriales bacterium
GACACTTATGTTTATTAAGTTCTGCATTGGAAAGAGGGGGCTTCCGGAATTGTTCGTTGCAGATTCTTAATTTTTAATTTTTAATTCTTAATTGATTCCCGGAGGCTTCGGAATTGTTCATTGTACATTGTTCATCTCAGATGTATAACAATTACAAGTAAGAAGATTTAGAAGATCATTATTGAGGATACAGCAGCAGGGCAAACTTTCTGCAAACATTCTGGAACAAGCCAGGATTCTAAGCCGAAATTGTCATTTCTGAAATAAAACACGTCATACTAATTGGCGGAAGTCAGGAGCAAAAAAATTACAAAAAGACCCGCTTTGGCGGGTCTTTTTGTATATACTGTGTGGTCATATTCCCTCTTGATACTCCCTGGTTTTCAAGAATCAAAGCAGAAGTATATACTGCATACACTTATTCATTGATTACTATCTAAAGATTACTAACTACTAATTGCTAATTATCTTTTCTGCCGTCTTTGTTGTTATCCTTATATGCGCGGAAGAATGATGTTTTTATATTGTTGTCAATATCATTCTCATTGGCTGAAAGATCAGGGTTCATCCATCCGCCGGATGATTTAAACCAGGCATAGGGATTAACCAGCAGGGTGAGGTTTTCATTACCGGTAGCCCCGATCGTTACCGGTGTTTCAAATACGATTGATTGGTCGGCTGATTTTTTTGAACGGTAAACAAAGTTTACCCCGTTAAATTTTCCTTTGACGATTACCGAGAAACGCCGGTCTTCTGAGGTGCCGTTAAAGAATGCGGTATCAACAAAAGATTCGTTAGCTTCAGGTTTGTGAATTTTGAATCGAACTCTGTCGTAAGTCCCGGCCGGAATACTGTTTGAAGCTACCTGATGCAGAGTATTGTTTGCTGAGAGATTAACCACAAACGGACCGGTTTTAATATCGGTACTGTCGTTTCCGGTTGAGGGTTTTAGCTTGATTGATTTGATAAGAATCTTAACAGAATCAATAATCAGCGTATCGGCCTGCGATTTGTAGAATGCGTCATGGTCAGTATAATAACTGACTGATACGTTATTGCCAACAGGTGTAACGGGATCCTCTTTACACGATGTAAGAAATACTGTCAGCATCAGTAAAATTGCCGGTATAATTAATTGCTTCTTCATATAATATGTCCTTTTTTATGTTTTTAATTATAGTTTTTGCGGTTACAATTTAGGGACATTTACATGGGGAATGTGTGTTAGTCAGCAAGTGACATCTCGGTAAACGACAACATTTACAGACAGGCGATATATCAAAAAAGCAGTGATGTTAATCACGCACGGGCAGTCTAAAAATTCCATACTTATATACTCCGTACAGGCAATATATTCACCATGAACGATAATCAATGTACGTCGGCCGAATTATCAGATATATAGTATTAAGCTAAAAGCCCGCGCAAAGACGTTAAGAAAAAATTCTTCAAAGTACAATGAGCATGAAGCAAAAAATCAGATTTTTGGAAGAGCGTGCTCTGTCATTGTTACATTGCTCAGTATGTCGCCCAAAAAAGTTACTTCTGATTTACGCTGCAGTATATAATGCGTTTTCCGGCTTATTGTGCTTTGATTACAGACTGCAGATTACTGATTATTTATTGTTTCCTCAATTTTTTTAGTAATTTCTTCATCGGTTGGTTTAACCCCGCTTCTGTATCGGGCAATGATGTTCCCTTCCTGGTCAATCAGGAATTTCTCAAAATTCCATCTGATGGCGGAGTCACCGGTGACTGAGTTGTTGGTGAGTTTTTCGAACAGCGGCGATTTATTTGCCAGCACCGTAACTTTTTCAAACATGGGGAAGCTGACATTAAAGGTTGTTGAGCAGAATTCTTTAATTTCATCCGCGGTTCCGGGCTCCTGATTGCCGAAATCATTGCAGGGAAAGCCGAGTACCAGGAATCCCTGATCTTTATACTTCTGGTAAATGACTTCGAGGTCTGCATATTGCTTAGTGTAACCGCATTTGCTTGCCACGTTCACTATCAGAAGCACTTTACCCTTATAATCCGCAAAATTTACCGGATTCCCGTCAATATCTTTCATCGAAACATCAGATATGTTGTTATTCATAACTTCTCCTTCTCCCGGTTTTGCCATGACGGGGGAGGTCATATAAGAGTAGTACCCATATAACCCTGCGCCACCTGCCAGTAAAAGTCCGGATAAAATTAATATTATCGTGTTCATTTTCATGGTTTGTCCTTATTTTTACCTTTAAACAAAATCAGAACTGTATATTGTTCCAATTTACTAAAATTATTAACACAATTTCCTTTGCTTTGGTTACCGGTACGGGAATGTTATTCTTGATAAAGTATGGCTGGCGGGTCATTGGCGGCTGGGCGGTCATTCCCGCTCTGGTTTTTGCGGCCGGAATATTTTTTATTGTAATGTGGGCTGAGAACCGCCTCAAACCGATGAAAATTATCCGTTTTAAGGGAAAGCTCTATCCACTGCTGATTTATCTTGGGGTAATCTTTACTTTCGGGATGTTGATGCTCGATCTGGACTCGCGCGTTGGGCGCTATTATGCAATTAACGAATGGCTTGAAAGTTTTAACAATGGCAGATTTCCCTATGGCGGGGCGGCCAACCCTTCCGGACTGCCGATGCTATTCTTCCTGGCACTGCCGTTTTATTATCTTGGCTCAACCGCGATGATTGTACCGCTTGGTATAGCGCTTCTGGCGGGGACTGTTTTATACGAAAAAAGAACCTACAGGGAGGTCACTGTCTCTCTCACTTTGCTTTTTTTAAGTCCTTTGGTTTCGTATGAGTTTCTGACCAAAAGCGAGCTGATTTTTAACATGACGCTGGCAATTATCCTTATCTCCATAACCTGCGACAGGAGAGCGCAGGAGCAGCCGCCGGTGTTTCATTACGTGATGGCAGCCGCCTGGGGTGCGGTGCTCGCGACAAGAATTTCTGTGGGTATCCCATGGTTATTGTTTGTGTTATTTTTCTACCGTCAGGATTTCAGGTGGCTTATTGTTTCTGCTGCCATTACAGCGCTTGCTTTTGCGGCTATTGTAGCTCCGTTTTGGTTATGGAATCCGGCAGTATTTCTTGAGCGCGGACCTTTTGCCATTCAGATGATGTATCTTCCGCTCTGGGTATATATAACCGCGCCCGTAGTGGTACTCGCCGCGGGATGGTTATCGGGGAATCATCAGGAAATATATTTTTCAGCAGGAGTGATACTTTTTTCTTTAGTGCTCATTTCATTTTTCAGCACCATCAATCAGACGGATCTTAAACAGGCGGTGCTTGGTGACCGGTTTGATATTTCCTATTTTATACTTCCCTTGCCTTTCTTTATTATGGCTCTGCGTGAATACTCCGTTGACCGCTATCTGGGAAGGGTTTATTACTCCGAACCGGAACAACTTGAACTATAGCACATCAGCAGCAGTATATATTATTGGAGCTTTGAAGCGATTATCTGATAAAAACCTTCCGGATTTCCCCTGACCTGTCTGCTCAGCTCATCATCGCTAAAGAGTTTGGCAATATCAGAAAGAAGCTGAAGCTGCAGTTCTGGCATGATTTGAGGGGTCACAAGAAGGAAGAAAATATGGGAAAGTTTTCCATCGAGGGAATCAAAATCAATTCCTTGCTGAGAAACCGCGCACATTAACAAAGGTTCCTTTATTGATATACGTGCATGAGGGATAGCAAGTCCGTTTACCAGTCCGGTTGAAGATGTTTCCTCGCGGGCTAATACGGCAACACGGAGCGCAATTTGGTCTAAGCGATGCGCCGCGGCGGTTTTTGCGCAGAGCTCACGTATTATCTCATCCTTTGAGCAAGCAGTGGTAATATATACAGATGAAGGTTTTAACAGTCCTTTCAGAGTTCTCAGCATTTTTATTTTTTCAGCATAGACAGACATGAGCGGACCGCTGATGACTGAAGTAATAATTGCCATAATCACCAGCGCGACAAAGGTGCGTTCGGTAATAAGAGTATATTCCAAAGCGAGAAGCCCAAGGATGATTTCCATGGCTCCGTGAGCATTCATTCCAAAACCCACTGCTTTAGATTCAAGTTTACCCATCCCCGCTGCCCTTGCGCCGAGCGCTGAACCGGTAACTTTTGCTGCTGTTGCAACCACCACGAGAGTCAGTGTGAGAAAGAAATCAAAATTCAGAAAAAAGTTTACTCTAAGCCCGATGGAAACAAAAAACAAAGGCGCAAAAATATTTGTAACAAACTGCTGAATTATCTCGCGGGTATCTTCTTTAAGATGCGCGGAGTCACCTATAGCTATGCCGACAATAAAAGCTCCGAAAATAGCATGAATCCCTATATACTCAGTAAATGCAGCACCCGCAAGCCCTGCGATGAAAATAAAATTCAACACGCTTCCGGGAAAGGAGAATTTTCTTTGTATGACAGGTAAAATCCGATTGAAGAATTTCCTGCCGACAACCAGCGTAACAAGTAAAAAAGCAAACATGAGCGCAATAGTAGTCTGCGGTGAAAATCCGTGACCAGAGTCTGATATTTGTGTAAGCAGAATCGAAAAAATTATCCACCCGGTTATATCATTGAACATTGCTGCTGCTACAACTGTGAATCCGATTTCAGATTTAAAGAGTTTAAGGTCCATCAGTATTTTTGCAACAACAGGAAGTGCAGTAATAGAGAGTGAAGTGCCTATAAACAGAGAAAAGATGAGGGGATTCTGATCAGCGGGTAATCCTAAAAAAGAAGGAAAAAGATAAGAAAGCGCAAAACCCGCGATAAAGGTAAAGAGAATTCCTGTGAAACTGGTTAACCCGGCTACTTTAGATTGTCTGATAAGCACACCGAGATCAACTTCCAGCCCGGAAACAATGAGCAGCAAGACAACGCCGAGCATAGCCAGCCCGCTCAGCGCTGAGGTTATGGAAGCAGAACTGTTAAACAGGTGATTATATATATCAGGGGCAAGCATGCCAAATACAGTCGGGCCGAGAATGATACCTGCCAGTATTTCACCAATAACCATCGGCTGTTTAAAGAAACGGAACAGTTCCCCCAGCCCCCGCGCAAGCAGCAGCATCAAGCCAAGAATAAGAAGAAAGAGTACAGCTTCGGAACTGCTCATGTTCAGCGCACCAGCAGGAGAGAGCAGGGGAGCTCTTTTAGTATATATTCAACATCGTGCTGAAAAATCCGGTCAAGCAGCCATAGTTTCCTTTCCGGTGCGGTCATTACCAGCAGATCAGCTTCCTGTTCTTTTGCATAAGCGCCGCTTTCAAAACCTTCTTTGCCGTAGATGCAGACACCGGAGACAGGAATTCCGCTGAAATCATGCTCGCGGATATATATCTGCATTTTTGCCTGCTCCTCTTTTTTCCACTGCTCCAGTGCGTCTTCTGCTTCCGTGAGTGAACCGGTTGCGTTGACCGTCATGGCAAGACCGGGAACCTGAAACTCCCTTATAAGACCGAGTGACCCGCCGTTCATACGGCTCAGGTCTGTGGCATATAACAGCGCGGGTTCGTTTGCCTCAGAAAAATTAGTGGTCATATATATCTTTTGCAGCAGCTTTCTTTTGCTGAAATCCGGCGTGAGGATAAGCAGGGAGCAGGGGGAGTTTCGCATCAGTTTACGGGCAACCGAGCCGATATAGTATCCCTGAAGATTTTCACGTTCAAGCGCACCGGCAATAAGGAGATCAAATTTTAGTTCTTTTGAGGCATTAAGAATCACACGCGCCGGATTTCCCTGTCCGGTTATAATTGAGGCAGAAACTGCTTCTTTCTTTAACTCCTCCTTTGTTTCCTCAAGCCGTTTTTTCATTGCATCATCGGGCTGACCCGCATAGATGAGAGTGAGGACAGAGCCCCACCTGCGGCACAATTGACGAGCGAGTTCAAGATGCGCCAGGGAGTTAGGTGAAAAGCTGATTGCCAGCCCGATTTTCCTGATTTCAGGTTTCATATATATATGCTTATGCTGTTGTTTTGTATGCTTCCGCGAATTTCCGCAGGATACCTTCCACCTCATGCTGTTTATCATGAGGAACGGGGATGGCGATTGTTCTTTTTGTTATTCCGTTTTTAGATCTTACCGTTATACCGCAAAGTATTGAGCGGGTTTTTTCATCGAATTCAACCTTTTCAAGATTTCTTCCTAATGAATGCCATTCCTGATAGACTCCTCCGATCACAACCCCGTCAGTGCCAATATATATAGAGCCGTCTGATTCAGAAATCATCCGGGAAGAAATCCGTTTGTTAAAACGGGAGATGAGCAGCCCAAAGCATCCGAGTCCGGCACCGAGGAGAGCCCCGCCCCAAACCGGGATGGGAATCAGATCAATCAGTGAGGCAAGAATTCCAGCAAAGAATAATCCAAAAAATCCGGTTACGGCCTCATCAGACTGTCGCTTCACTTCATTCCGGGCATATTCATTCAGGTTTTGTTGATCAAGTACCCATGAGCCAATCAGACCTTCGCCGTTCATCAATGCTTCGGCAGCCCCCATCACCCGACGGCCAGAAAAATAGAGAATCCACCTTGCCATAAAAAGACCTGAGCCAAAGATACCTGGAATAAAAATATACCACTGAAATCCGATGAGTATGGAACCCAGCAGTGAAAAAAGTGATAACACGATATAAAGTATATCGAAGGTTTTTATAAGGGAGTAATTGGGATTAGTGAGCCGCGTTCTGATAAAAACTCCTGTAATTTCTTCTCATTTTCATACTGAAAGATACTACTAAAAATGGAAACTGCCGGAAAAGAGCTCTTCGACTTCGCTCAGAGACCGGGTAAAAAAAGCTCCGCTCAGAGACCGGATGGCGGGCAACACATATGGAAATGGTGTCCTCGGCTCCGCTCGGACACCGGGAGAGGATGAGTTTGCTCGGACACCGGGTGAGTTTGCTCGGACACCGGGTGAGTTTGCTCGGACACCGGGTGTTGAGAGATGGTTCGGATACCGGGTGATGGGTGGGTGGTTACACATGTGGAAATGGTGTCCTCGGCTTCGCTC
>BTUV01000040.1:7119-24513 GCA_045863035.1 Ignavibacteriales bacterium
CTCGGACACCGGGGGAGTTTGCTCGGACACCGGGTGAGTTTGCTCGGACACCGGGTGATGGGTGGGTGGTTACACATGTGGAAATGGTGTCCTCGGCTTCGCTCGGACACCGGGTGAGTTTGCTCGGACACCGGGGGAGTTTGCTCGGACACCGGGTGAGTTTGCTCGGACACCGGGGGAGGATGGGCGGTTCCCGAGCGAAGCCGAGGGTGGTTTCCGAGCGAAGCTTTTTCGTCTTCCGCCTTCTTTTCTCAGTCAATTATGTCTAATCTTTCATACACTTCTTTGCGCCATTTGTACAGTCACTTCACCCCTTATCACTATAAATCCTCCATAACCGTCAAATACGCCTAATTTTGCTTCAGAAATTCAGGCATATTATTTGCATTTGAAGATGATAATTCCAAATTATTGAGAGGAAGCACCATGCAAAAAGCTGTTACATTATTTGTTATCCTGTTCATAACAGCCGGTTTTATTTCCGTTACATCCGCTGAAAACCGGAATCTTTTTCCTGCTCCGGCAGATTCACTTGAAACTGAAGTGACCGTTGACACTACGGTATCTTCAGAGGATGAAGACTGGTGGAAGATGGATAAAAAAGAAAAGAAGAAAAAAGCTGAAGTAAAGAAAAAGAATAAAAAAGACAACAATTATGTTGAAGATGAATGGATGGAGTGGAACTGGGATGAAGACTGGGATATGGATTTTAATGTATGGAACAGCGACGATAACCCAACTATTACGGTTATGTATGGTCAGGGGGGTTTTAAGCAGGATTATCTTTCTGATATGCCGTTCGGGGAACTTCGACTCGGTTACGGCGGTACAACAGTACACAGACGCAGAGATTTTCTTACCAATTACGATGCGAGCTACCTGACTTACAGTATTCACTCAGCTACATTCGGAGAAAAGAAGGATGCAGCTTTGGCAGAAAGCAAACTTACGAGATTTGGTATGGGCTGGGATAAAGGTTACGGCTATAACCTCGGCGGAAAAGCGAGTTTAAATTTATACAACACTTTTGGCATTGGATGGTCTAAATTAGAGTTGGTTGACTCAGTTACCGGTCCGGTTAATTATAATTATCTGAGTGACTACCGGGATGCCTTCCGGTTTGGCATCAGAGGAGAGGCAGGCATTAGTTTGTCACCTATTCCGAATCTCAGCTTTAATGCCGGATACGAAAGAGCAATAGTTTACCCAAGAGTGCTTTTCTGGAAGACCGCCGGATCACTTCTTGCTGAAAGCGTTGCAGGATGGGCGGTTGAAGAGTTCGTTGACAGAATACTCTACAACTCCCCGGCAGTAGCCCCGGTTATGAATTTCATTCTGCGCAGTGCGCTAATTTACGGAGCTTATGAGCTGAGACGTGATGAATCTAACTTTCCGTTTAACGGAGTTGAACCTGTTGCGCACGACACATTTAAATTTGGAATAAGCTTTATCTTTTGATAGAACTTTAATTTCAATACGACGCTCAGTTATGCCGCCCTCGCCTGACACGGGGGCGGCTTTTTTTATATGCGTGTATCGGGTACACAATTTTTCCGGAACGATGAGATTAGTGCCGTTTTTCCTACTCTTTAACCAGTACCATATCCTCAAGAAAAGGGAATTTCTCCCGGCCTAACTCAATCTGCTGTTTATTAATGGTGTAATAGAGGGTCTCCTCGGTAATGGTCTGGCAGTCAATCACTTCACCGGTAGGTGCGCAGACCATTGATGAACCGTCATACGAGACGTATGGATCGTTACCGGTACGGTTACAGGCAACTGTGTAGCAAAGGTTCTCGATAGAGCGGGCAGGAGCAAGATGACGCCAGTGATGAACACGCGGAACAGGCCAGTTGGCAATGTTAATCATTAAATCAGCTTTTTGTTTTCCGTAATAACGGTAAAGTTCGGGAAAACGCAGGTCATAACAGATAGAAAGTCCTGTCTTCCAGCCGCATATATCAGTCATAACCGGGTCATTGCCGGCTGTGTAGTTTTTGTTTTCATCTGCCAGACCAAAAAGGTGAATTTTGCGGTATTCAGCCACAATTTTTCCCTCCCGGTCAAAATGAAAGAGTGAGTTGTAAATCTTTCCTTCAAATTTCCGAATAAGACCGATTATAAGGTGTGAGTTATATTTATAAGCGAGCTTACTGAAAAAAGTGCAGCTTTGACCGTGTTCATCTTCCGCGAGGGCTTCTGCGTTCATGCTGAAACCGGTCAGGGTCATTTCCGGAAGGATAATCAGGTCAGTTGGAACCTGCGCGTGGTGGATGAGATTGAGAATTTTGGTTTGATTTGCTTCCTTATCTTCCCACACCGGATCGTATTGAAGCAGTAGTATTTGTAAGAATGGTTTTTCCATGGAAAACTCCAGACATTGTTGTATGTAAATTTACGAAAAAGAAGAACACTAAATTCAATGTACAATGAACAGTGTACAATTCTGTTGATTTCATATTTGTGTTTAAATCTGTTTTCGAGTGAGCTGCCTTTGAGAGGCAGGAAGCATTATTTTTTGCAGGGACGGTTCTAATCTCAAAATTCGGCTGTAAGTTTAAACAGTAATTATAAAAAATTTCCGCAAGGGATTACCATGAAAAAAGTATTGTTGTTTCTAAGTCTGTTTTTCACCGGATGTTCTGTTGAGATTCCGGAAGGGCTGCAGGCAGTAGATGGAATTGATGTTGAGCGATATCTTGGTACGTGGTACGAAATTGCCCGGCTTGATCATTCATTTGAGCGGGGATTAAGCAACGTGACTGCAACATACCAACGCCGCGATGACGGAGGTCTGAAAGTTTTAAATAAAGGGTTCAAAGATGATAAAGGGGAGTGGAGCGAAGTAGAGGGGAAAGCTTTTTTTGTCGCAGAGCCGACACTTGGCCGGTTAAAGGTATCCTTCTTTGGTCCATTTTATGGCGGTTATAACATTATCAAACTTGATAAAGAAAATTATTCCTATGTTCTGATCTGCGGAGATACACGGGAATATTTCTGGATACTTTCCCGCACAAAGACGCTGCCTGCTGAAATACAGAATGAGCTTGTAACTTTTGCAAAGGAAAAGGGATTTGCAACTGATAAGCTGATTTATGTGAAGCACGATAAATAATAAACAGGGGGATTGTGCAGCATCGCTTTGGGTTTTAGAATCCGGAGATAATCCGGCGGGCTGAGATATTTTTTTTATGTGACAGCCGGTTCGGGTCAAAGCAGAGAAAGACACCTAAACAACAATAACTTAACTAAACAGTAAAATAAATAACATAAAAATAGTGTAAAGTAATTTCAGGACTTGACACAATGAAGAATTCCGGAAGCCCCCTCTTTCCAATGCGGATTTAAAAACAAAAAGCGGAACCGGTCAGGGCTCCGCTTTTGCTAAAGGGAGGTTTTAAATAGAAAATTCTTTTTCGACTTCCTCGGTTATGCGGTCTGAGATGAGAATGCGTCCGCAATATTCACAGGTGTGAATTTTATCTTCTTTTCTGATTTCAAGAAGATTGTTAGGTCTGATGACACTGTGGCAACCTGAGCAGGATTCCCGCTTGATGGTGGCAACAGCTTTACCCGCGCGGGCTTTACGCACGCGGAGATATATATTCAGATCCGGTTTTTTTATCTGGGCTTCAACCGCGGCACGGCGGTCTTCTAATTTTTTTCTTTCCTTTTCAGATGCTTTCTGGATTTCAGCCATCTCTGCTTCTTTTTCAGCCAGTTCTTTGTGCATGTCTTTTATTTCCGGCTGCATCAACGTGATATCCTCGGCCAGGTTCTCTGATTTGACTTCAAGATGTTCGTTTTCCAGCTTCATCTTCTTTATGGTATCTTCAGCATGGTCAATCTGTTTGCTGAGTGCATCATAAATTTTATTGCTGCGGACAGAGAAACGTTCTTTTTGTGATTTGTTGATGGTTTCTTTAAGCTTTTCAGCTTCTTCTTTGTTGTTTTCAATCTTTACTTTGATATCCTCAATTTCCTGAAGGCGTTCTTCGATGCCTGACTCACGAAAGCGGATTTCTTCTTTAATATGATTGATGCTGGCGGGAAGATCACCAAGTGAGGCCTGAAGCTCATCAAGCTGATCATCCAATAACTGCAGTTCGTATAAGGTAGATATATACTTCTTCAATGTTAGTACTCCGTTGATTTATAATAATAGTTAACAGGGTTTGTTGAACCACTGTAGATAAAAATCTGAATATCGTTTTTTGCCGAAGCGGTCAGAAGGTCAAGATGCTTCTTTATATATGGCAGAACAGGTGATTCGGTCTCATAATGACCGGCACTGATCAGCATAATTTTTTCATGGGCGTCGTGAAAAGCATGATAGCGAACATCCGCGGTGATAAACGCATCGGCACCGGCGGCAATTGCTTTGGGAAGAAGCTCTGCCGCAGAGCCGCCGCAGACGGCAACTGTGGAGATGAATTCCTGTTTTCCCGTCGTATAGGTAAAACAGGGATTAATATAATCTGCTACCATTTCCAGGAAAGCGTCCCAGATAGCTGGAACCGGGAGCTCACCGATGATACCGGCCCCGAATGATTTTGAATTGGTTTTTACCGGGTAAATATCATACGCCGGTTCTTCGTATGGGTGCGCCTGTTTAAGGGCTTTGAGTGCGTCTTTTAACTGCCACTCATAAAGTATTACCTCCAGCCGTTGCTCAGGAACAGACTCACGCCTCCCTTTTTCTCCTACTGTTGGATTTGCTTTTTCTGAGGGTAAAAATGTGCCATTCCCTTCAGTTGAAAAGGAACATTCAGAGTATTCACCTATAACCCCTGCTCCTGCACTAAAGAGTGCGGATGCAACTTTTTCCTGAGCATCTTGCGGAACAAAGACGGTTAGTTTATACTGTGTGACTGTTGAAGGTTCGAGGAATCGGGTATTTTTAAGTTCGAGGAGGTCTGCCAGGGCGGTATTAACTCCGCCAAGGGTAAAATCGAGATTTGTGTGATAAGCTAAAAGTGTAAGGTCGTTTTTGAGAGCAAAGGAGAGAATTCGGGAAATTTCGTCTGAGTCGGTATTTATCTTTTTCAGCGGAGTGAAAAGTAAAGGGTGATGTGAAATCACAAGATTACACTTTCGTTTAATGGCCTCTTCCAGCACAGGGAGGGTACAATCCAGGGAAACCAGGATGTTACTAACCTCTTGCTTGAGAGACCCGGCCTGAAGACCTGCATTGTCTCTTTCCCAAGCCGCACCCGGAGGTGCCCATTCATCTAAAAACTTAACTATATCCTTTACTGTCATAAATGAAAAAAAAATGCACTCTGACCATCAGAGTGCATTTTCCTTTTTAAAACCTCAAATTTCTGCGCACAGGCAAAAACGTAATCAGCAACCTTAAAATATTTTTCGTTTTCACTAAAAAGCAAATTAACTAAAAAATATGACTTTTTCAAGGTTCAAGAAGAAATTATTTTGCTTTCTACCCAGTTTCCATCCTCGCGAATCAGCTCGATCAGCTCATTTACTGCATTTTCGGAACTTACATTGCGTTTTACGATATTTTTACCCCTGTAGAGGGTAATTTTACCAGGACCGGAGCCGACGTAGCCGTAATCAGCATCTGCCATTTCACCAGGGCCGTTTACAATGCAACCCATGATGGCGATTTTTACTCCCTTTAGGTGCTCAGTTCTTTTGCGAATCTTATCGGTGGTTTCAACCAGGTCAAAAAGCGTACGACCGCAGGAGGGGCAGGCAATGTATTCAGTTTTGGAAATTCTTACACGTGAGGCCTGAAGGATTCCAAAGGTGATGCGGTTAATATCTTTCGGGCTAAGTCCGGAGCAGTTAAGCCAGAGACCGTCTCCCAGACCGTCAATAAGCAGAGCGCCTGCATCGGTTGAGGAATGGATGCGGAATGTTTCATCGTTCACCGAATAATGACGGCGAATGATAACCGGCGCTGAGACTCCGTTGTTCAGAAACTCAATGAACATTCTCCTCTGCTCTGCCATTCCGTGAGGATTGTCGGTTACAAATACCGGAATGACACTCTTTTCCTGTTTTAACAGCTTCAGATTCTTTTCAGTAAGGTCATTAAGTTTCGTCTCTACAAAACAGAAGAGGGGAGCATTTTCGTGGTCTGATATATATTCGGCCATCGTGTAACAGGGATGACCTTTGCCAAAAAGATTTTGCTCCGTCCAGAATTTTGCTTCGTAAATTGCGCGGAGACCGTTTGGAATATCAAATGGAAGCAGGTTCCTTCCCATGTATATAAAGTCCGGGGCGGAGTCAGTCATATTCCATTTATCCGTTGGCTCATCGTAAAAATAGCCAATCTGATTCAGGTCATTCGGCCGGGAAATTGAGACTTCGGAAAGGTCTGCTACAACACGCGGAACGTTGGTGCCGCCCGTGCCAATCATCTCGTCTGATGCTCTGCGTGTATATACAAACGGGTCAATGGGGTTTAAGGTAACTTCTTTAATTTCAGGATGAGAAGTTCTGTCCGTGTATCGTGAAGCAAGTGAAATAGCGACCGGAGCTTCAAACTCAGGGTCTTCAGTAAGTGAAACGCGAATCGTATCACCGAGACCATCTTCAAGCAGAGCACCAATGCCAACGGCTGATTTGATTCTTCCATCTTCGCCATCGCCGGCTTCTGTTACTCCGAGATGAAGGGGGTAATTCATTCCTTCTTCTTCCATTTTTCTGATAAGCAGACGGTAGGCCTGAACCATTACCTGAGTATTGCTTGCTTTCATCGAAAGAACAATCTGATGGTAATTATTATCTGCACAGATGCGGAGAAATTCAAGCGCGGATTCAACCATGCCGAGCGGAGTATCGCCGTAGCGGCTCATAATGCGGTCCGAAAGAGAGCCGTGGTTAGTACCGATGCGCATTGCTGTACCATACTCTTTGCAGATTTTAACCAGAGGCGTGAATTTTTCTCTGATGCGGTCAATTTCTTCCTCGTACCCGGCATCGGTATATTCAATCACTTCAAACTTTTTCTTGTCAACATAATTGCCCGGGTTTATCCGCACTTTTTCAACAATGCGCGCGGCTAATTCTGCTGCGTTCGGGGTAAAGTGGATATCTGCAATAAGGGGGACGTTGTATCCTCTTCGGCGCAGCTCCTTTTTTATTTCGTCAAGGTTTTGCGCTTCATTCATGCTTGGGGCAGTTATACGGACGTATTCACATCCGGCCTCAACCATGCGGATAGTCTGTTCAACTGTCGCTATGGTATTCATCGTATCAGTTGTGGTCATAGACTGAATGCGAATCGGGTTTGAGCCGCCGAGGGGGATATCGCCTATGTTCACTTCACGTGTTTTATAGCGTGAGTAGCGGGTGAGTGAATTGCAATATTTTTTAAACTCTGCTGTTTCCTGGGTGTTCATAATCAATTTGTTTTCAGAAGATTGAAATAGTTTAGCGCAAAAACAGGAAGGGAAGCTGCATCCCGACCGGTTAATATCCTGCCGCTTATGATGTATTCTTTATCAATAAAATTAGCGCCGGCTTTAATTAGTTCCTGCTTGTAAAGTGGATTACAGACGGAGGCAAGCCCGGTAATCACGCCGCTTTTAGCCAGAACGACCGGACCGGAGCAAACCGCCCCGATCAGCCTTTTAGACGAATAAAAGGCATTTACGATTTTGGCATACCCGCTTGTGAGGTCTGTTTTGAGCCATCCCTCTCCCCCTGTAATCAGAAGAGAAGTAAAATTGGATGCATGCACCTGGTAAAGGGGAATTTCCGGCTGTACCCGAGTACCTTCCTGACCGGTGATCAGGGATGTGGCTGCGGAAGCGACCGCCAGCTTGTATCCTTTTTCCGAGACCGCCTGTTTCATGAAGCGGAACCCTGCATCAGAAAAGCCGGACGGGGGGAGAAGCAGGAGAACCGTATTTTTAACCAAAAGTCTTTACTCTAAATGCCTGATTGTTACTATAATAATGGTTAATTTTCAAACCGGGATAAAGAAAAACCCGCATCCCGATACACACAAAAATTAAAAATGCTAATTAGAAATATAACCAGAAAATTTATCGTCTCCGGCTCAGGAATTGAGGCGCAAGCAGCCCGATACCCCCTTTTTACCAGAATCGGGGGGCGCTGATATGTACGTTTCAAACCACACCATTGAGGAAATCCGTAACAAGACCAACATAGTAGATATCATTGAGACGGTCGTCCGGCTAAAAAAACGGGGGAAAAACTATCAGGGGCTATGTCCGTTCCATAATGAAAAAACCCCGTCTTTCAACGTGAATCCGGAAAAACAGATTTATAAATGCTTTGGCTGCGGAAAAGGGGGGGATGTATTCACGTTTCTGGTTGAATATAAAAAAATCTCCTTTGGTGATGCAATACGCGAGCTTGCTGACCGGCTGGGAATAAAACTGGAATTTGAGAATGCCGGAGACAAAACAAAGCTGAGTGAAAGGGATGAGTTTTATGAATTGAACAGCGCTATAGGGAGATATTTTTATGATCTTCTTATGAAACATCCCGATGCGCGTATAGCCAGAGACTATCTTCAGAGCCGGGGAATAAAGCAACAGACCATCAACACTTTCGGGCTGGGTTATGCACTAAGCGGCAGAACGGAGCTTTACCATTGGATGAAAGCGCAGAATCTGGATATACAAAAAGCTCTTGCGCTGGGAGTGATAGGGGAAAATGAACGCGGCACTTACGACCGTTTTGCCGGGCGGCTGATATATCCCATTTTTGCGCCGGGAGGAAGAATAGCTGCCTTTGCCGGAAGAATTCTTGAAAAGCGTGACGATATTGCAAAATATGTTAACTCACCTGAGTCAGGTATATATACCAAGGGGAAAATTCTTTACGGCATTAATCTGACAAAGGATGAGATTCGCAATCTGGACTCTGCGATTATCGTGGAGGGATATATGGATTTAATCTCCCTCTATCAGCACGGGGTTAAGAATGTTGTCGCGGTCTCGGGTACCTCGCTCACCGATGATCAGGTAATGCTGCTGAGCAGATATACCAAGCGGGTGAATCTGATTTTTGATGCCGACAGTGCAGGGGTGAGAGCTGCTATGCGGAGTATTGAAATTCTGCTGAAGATGGATTTTGATATCATGATTGTGGAGTTAGACAAAGGAGAAGATCCGGACTCATATATACAACAGCATGGCCGGGAAAAGTTTGAAGACCGCGTCAGTAAGGCGGTTCCGTTTCTTGAGTTTCAGTATAAAACAAAAAAACTGGAAGGGGCGTTTGATGACCCCGGTAAAACCAGCGAGGCGATACGTGATATGCTCCGTCCTCTGGCGCGCATGGGAGATATGCTAAAACGTTCTCTGCTGCTGCAGGATCTGGCAAAACGGACAGGGCTGAGGGAGTCTATTCTTGATGATGAGCTGAAACATTTAATAAAAGACCATCAGAAATCGGAACGGAGGGAGGAAAACTACCGCCGGGAAGAACAGAGAAGGGAAACACCGGTTGAGAACAGAACACTTTTTACCCCGCCGGCAAATAGACCGCGCAATATAGCGGAACAGGAACTGATTAAACTGCTATATGAAGGTGATCTGAATTCAACCAGCGTGATCGCGGAAAATATCCATCCGGAGGATTTTGCAAATCCGCTTCACCAGAAACTCGCCGTTATCGTATATACTGAATATGATGATAATAATGATGTTTCATTTCAATCATTAAACGCAAAAATTGATGATGAAGAGCTCCGTGAATATCTTTATACTCTTACAGTAGATCAATACACGATTTCAGAACGGTGGAACTCTGATATAAAGGGCTGGCAGGAGGAGGACAGAATGATGAGGGCTGAGATTCTGCTGCGCCGTGCTTTTGACACTATTAAAAAACTTAAAACCATTCAGTTAGACGAAAGGATAGCAGGACTTCAGGCGAAGATGGCTGAGACATCCGATAAACAGGTTGCCGAAGAGTTATATAAAGAAATCTGGGAACTGACGCAGGAAAAACTGCGTGTTGATAAGGAATTCACTTTTGCAGGCAAATAGGATTTAATTTTCGCGGCATGATATACGCAAAAGACTTTAAAAATTTTTTCTCGCCTAAGATACGGTATAAGGCGATGCTCTTTCTTGTCGGTGGGAAAATCGGCGTACAGAAGATTGAAAAGGAAACTCTCTACTTCACCGTTTGGGATCAATCAACTGAAGAAGCATCTCTCCTGATAGATAAAGCAGGGAAATTTATACAGGAGAATTGTTCTTGTGGCAGGAGTGCGCCGTATAAATTTTGTGAGCATATTGCTGCCGGCCTGTTGTTGTTAAATCAGTTCCACTATTTTGACAATTCAGTTTCAACAATGGAAGCGGCATTAAGAGATCATCCCCGTCTTTTTCAGCCGCAGAACAGAGAGTTAAAATTAATAACACCGGCAATTGCAGATAAAGATAAAAATCAAACAAAAGCCGGGAGGAAAGTTCAGGGACCACCTGCTCCTGCAGATAAAAAAGAAACCCACACCCGTTTAGAAGCACGGCTAAAAGCAGAAAAGGAGGCAAGGGCAAAAGAAGCAAAAGAGGCGGAAGAACGGCGAAGGGCGGAGATGGACAAAAGGGTCCAGGAAAAACTGATAAAACTGCTTCCGCAGGATTATGAAAATCCGGTCAAGAGACCACAGGAGAGAGCGAAACTGGTTTTTGTCCTGAATCCCAGATTAAGCGGCATAACCATCACGTTGGAAAGGGCAGTATATACAGATGACCAGCCACCGGTATTTAAGGGGAAAGCTTCCGCGAAAGATATAAGCTATCTGGGACCACTTAACTTTGAAGATGAAATGCTTTTCAGTTTTTTTATTAACAGAGGAAGCAGTTTTGATCTCGGGCAGAAATTTTTTGAATATGATTATGTGATAAAATCAAATGCGGGAACGGAGCAGCTTATGCTGTATCCTGAAATGGTTAAGAAAATATTACACTCTGAGGCGCTTTATTGGAGGAAAGACACCCAGAATGCGGCGGAGAAAGTTGTATTTTCAGGAGTGGAGTATTCCGCGGTTATAAAAGCTGAGGTTACGAAAAAGGAATATAAACTTGATTTGAGCTTTGAAGGGGGAGAAGTTGAGATTACATCATTAGAACGGGTTCACCGACTGCTGCTCAGCCCGATGGTGGTCTTCAGAGAGGGTAAGATATTTACTTTGCGCAACCTGAGCAATGAACAGTTCCGTTACTTTTTGGGACAGGGCTGCTCAATTACGCTCCCCTCTTCAATGAAATTATTTGTTGAGGATACACTCATACCCGGTCTGATACAGTATATAGACATAAGAGGAGTTAATTTCAAAAGAATTAAAGAGCCGGAGATACTGAAAAAGGGAGTGCTGCTTGGTGAGAATGATATGTCTCTGGTTTTACGCCTTGTGTTCGCGTATGATGATGTTCTTGTTCAGCATGATGTGGCAAAGCTGCGTGAGGTAGTAAAGACACATGATGGTTACACGGTTGTAAACAGACAAAAGCAGTTTGAAAAAGAGGCCTGGCAGCAGTTGTCAGAATATCCGCTAAAGGAAACCAAGCCGGGCATATTTATTCCGAAACATGACCCTGTGTTATTTCTTTATAAAAAATTAGATCAGCTTAAAGCAGACGGTTTTGAGATATACGGTGAAAAAGAGCTAAAAAATTTAATAGTAAAACAGCAGAAACCAAGGTTGATGCTCTCGATAAAATCAGGGCAGGACTGGTTTGATTTGAAGGGGGAGGTAAAGTTTGGTGATCATACTATGCAGCTTCAGGATTTATTCGGTTCAGTTAAAGCCGGAAAGCAATATATACGGCTTGATGACGGCTCGCTGGGTGTCTTGCCCGAAAGCTGGGTGCGGAAGTTTATCCGTGTTCTGCCGTTAAGCCATCAGGAAGACGGGGGCCTGCAGTACACACATGCTCAGGCGCTGCTGGTAAATGAAATAGCTGAAGAAGCCGAATCAGTTGACATGGATGAAATATATACCATGCGTTTGGAACGGCTGAAGGATTTTAAGGGAATTAAAGAGCAGAAACTTCCATCAAAAGTGAACGCAACGGTAAGAGAATATCAGAGGACCGGTTACTCATGGCTCCATTTTCTGAAAGAGTTCTCCTTTGGCGGAATACTTGCGGATGATATGGGACTGGGAAAAACACTCCAGGTGCTGATGATGCTTCTGCATGAAAAGCGGAAAAAAGCGGACAGGCCATCCCTGATTGTTGCGCCTACATCACTGATATTTAACTGGGTCAATGAGTCAGAGAAATTTACTCCGGAGCTTCGCTTCCTCCGGTATTTTGGCGGTGAAAGAAAAGAGCATGATTTGCCCTCGAAAAAGGATTATGATATACTTATTACAACATACGGCATCATGCTGAATGATATTGAGGAGTTAAAAAATATCCGGTTTAACTTTATTATTCTGGATGAATCGCAGAAAATTAAGAACCCGATAGCAAAAACCGCAAAAGCTGCTTTTACCCTCAAAGGCGACAATAAACTATGTGTGACGGGAACTCCTGTCGAAAATAATCTGGCTGAGCTTTGGTCTCAGTTTAATTTTACAAATCCGGGATTGCTTTCCGGGCTTAACACATTTAAGCAATCATTTATAACACCAATACAAAAGTATCAGGATGAAGAGACGCTTGCCGCACTGCGCAAAATTACGTTTCCGTTTATCCTGCGCAGGACGAAAGAGTTTGTTGCAGCAGAACTTCCTGAAAAAACTGAAATTATTCACTACTGCGAAATGGAAGAGGAACAGCGGAAGTTTTATGAGTACTGGCGGGATTCCATTAAACTAAGTCTGATTGCCGAGATTGAAGAAAAGGGATTGAATAAGTCCCGCATAAAGATACTTGAAGGACTGCTTCGGCTGCGTCAGATAGCCAATCATCCGCGCCTGCTGAAACAGAAAGAAGTGAATAAATCGGGGAAGTTTGATGAGTTCCGGCTTTTGGTTGATTCAGTTACCAGAGAGAATCATAAAATATTGGTATTTTCGCAGTTCACAAAAATGCTTGAAATTCTGAGGCAGTCTGCTGAAAAGCGTGAAATTAAATATGCGTATCTGACAGGGTCAACGGTGAACAGGGAAGAAGAAGTTGATAAATTTCAGAATAACCCTGAAGTGAAGCTCTTTTTTATCAGTTTGAAGGCAGGGGGTTTCGGATTGAATCTTACAGCGGCTGATTATGTTATTCATTATGACCCCTGGTGGAATCCGGCAGTAGAGCAGCAGGCAACTGACCGGGCACACAGAATAGGACAGCAGAAAAAAGTATTTGTATATAAGCTGATAACGCGAGATACGGTAGAAGAGAAAATTGTAAAACTGCAGGAAGCGAAAAAGAAACTTGCCGAGAGTGTGTTATCACTTGAGGGAAGCGGGTTTAAAAATCTTACCGCGGATGATATTAAGGAATTATTTTCGTAAAGAACGATGAGTGAAACAAATTACAGACAGGCAAAAACAGGACGGCTGCTTATTGAGATATTGCCGGATAAATGTGACTTCTGCGGATGCTGTGTTGGTGTCTGTCCGGAAGATGCTATTGAACTGAAAGAAGCAGAAATATATATCATTGACCCTCGATGCACCAACTGCGCTAAATGTATCTGGAGCTGCCCTATTGAGGTGATAAAGCTGAACAAAAACGGAGTGCCGGCAAGGTAAGAGCATGAAACAGGAATATGATATTGTAGTAGTTGGCGCTGGTCCCGCTGGTTCGATGGCAGCGCGTTATGCAGCAGAGCAGGGTGTAAGTGTTCTGGTTCTGGAAAAGGATCGTGACGTTGGTTACCCGGTTCGCTGCGGTGAGGCAATCAGCAAAGATGGTGTTGCAGAATTTATAACTCCCGATGAAAAATGGATAACAGCTCACATCACCAAGTTCGCAATGATAGCTCCGGACGGAACCGAGGCGGTAATTGATTTACCGGGTGAAGGATATATACTTGAACGCCGGATTTTTGATTATGCGCTGGCAAAATCAGCTACAGCAGCCGGAGCTGAGTATGTAACACGCGCTTATGTGAACGGACTGATTATTGAAGATGATACCGTTAAAGGGGTGAAGTACCAGTACAGAGGTGAGGAGAAAGAAGTTCGTTCAAAAATAGTAATTGCAGCAGACGGAGTTGAAAGCCGGGTCGGCAGATGGGCGGGACTTAAAACCTATATTGACTTCCGTGATATGGAGTGTTGCACTCAGGCAACAGTGAGCGGGCTTCAGTTGAACACCGATACCTGTTATTTTTATTTTGGAGAGAATGTTGCCCCCAGCGGTTATTTTTGGGTGTTTCCTAAAGGTGAAGGGATTGCAAATGTAGGGCTGGGAGTCAGCGGTGCAATAGGGAAGAAGCGTTCAGCACAATCATTTTTGAATGACTTTATGGAGCAGCATTACCCCAATGCCTCGGTTCTGACCTGTATTGCGGGTGGAGTGCCATGCTCGCCAACACTCGATAAGATAACGGGCAAAGGTATAATGCTTGTGGGGGATGCAGCCCGCCAGGTTAACCCTCTGAGCGGCGGGGGTATTGCAAGCGGAATGATAGGCGGAAAACTGGCAGGCATTACCGCCGGTGAGGCAATTAAACAAAATAAACTTAACCACATCCACGAATATGAAAAGAGGTGGCATGACCGGCTGGGGAAACGTCATGAAACCTTTAACCGGATAAAAGAAGGCATATATAATTTTAAGGATGAAAAGTTTAATGCAATTGCTCATGCGTTTAACAGAGTTCCGTATGAAAAGCGCTCGTTAGGAAACCTTTTCACAACGGCGCTTATTAATCAACCATCGCTTCTGATTGATGTAGCAAAAGTATTTCTTGTGAAATGAAAAATAAGAAGCAGCAAAAGCCGGTTAAAGCCGGAGAACCGGTATCGCCAAAGCCGGAAGGAAAGAAGAAATTTCCGTGGTGGTTTTATGCCGTTGGTTTTTCTCTGCCGGTGGTTTTTCTTCTGTTGCTTGAAACTGGTCTGCGGTTGTTTAATTATGGAAGGGAGTATGAGGTATTCTCAGAACTTTCTGAAATGTACCCCGGAATGCTGTTTTTGAATCCGGAGATTACTCATAAGTATTTTGTAAATCTTGACTCACCCCCGGGGACTATATTGGATGGCTTCTACCGTGAAAAAAAGCCAAACACCTACAGGGTATTTGTGTTGGGGGAAAGCAGTGCGGCCGGCTGGCCTTATGCTGCCAATGCAAGTTTCCCGCGATATATACGGAGAAAGCTGCATAAACTGTATATCAATCATCATGTTGAAGTGATAAATCTCGGCGTTTCAGCAATTTCAAGCTATACTATCCTGGACTTTGCGAAAGCGGCAGCGGAATATGAGCCGGATCTGGTACTGGTATATACGGGTCATAATGAATATTACGGAGCTTTGGGCGCCGGCTCTACACAAAGTTTGGGAGCCAACCGCTGGTTTGTTAATACGATGCTGGCACTTCAAGACTATAAAATTGTTCAGCTTCTGCAAAATTCCATTAAGGGCATCTGGTCAGCCGCTGCATCGATAGGTGATGACGGCAAAGCCACAACGAACGAAACGCTGATGGCGAGAATGATAGGGGAAAATCTGATTGAATACGGTTCATCCGTATATAAAAATGGAAATGAGCAGTTCCGTGGCAACCTTGAGGATATTGTTGAGATATTTAATAAAAAGAACATCCCGGTTATCCTCAGCACTGTTGCCTCGAATCTGAAAGATCTTCCCCCGTTTATTCCGGGCGAAGTATCTGACGAAAACAGCGCGGGTGGAATATATACACGAGCAAAAGAAGCACTGGCAAAAGGTGAAACCGCCAAAGCATACGAACTTTTCAGCCGTGCACGTGACCTTGATCCGCTGCGTTTCAGGGCTTCATCTGACATGAATGATATTATCCGTGAAACCGCACGGAAGTTTAACCTGCCTCTGGTGGATACAGAAAAGGAACTGAACTTTATTGCTGTTGATGGTATAACCGGGGCAGACCTGATGACTGATCACCTGCATCCTAATATAAAAGGTTACAGTTTTATCGGTGAGCTTTTCTTTGAAAAAATGAAAGAACATAATGTTTTACCCGGTAAGGAAATTCCGCCGGGTGAAATTGAAGAAGCGGCGGACAGACTTCTCAGAGCGGATTTTCCTTTCACTCAGCTTGATTCAGTGATTGCAGATATGCGTCTGCGGATTTTGCTCGGCGGGTATCCATTTGTTCCGAGGGGGCAGCCAAATCTGCTGATTAAAAACTTCGTTAGGAAGAACCGCGTGGACTCCCTGGCGGCAGAAGTGGTTGACCGGATTACCTTATGGGAAGATGCGCATTATAGGATGGCAGAGCATCATTTGATGAGGGGTGATATATATTCAGCCGAGAAGGAAATAAGGACTCTGATACAGGACAGACCTCAGAAAATAACCAACTATGAGCAGGCAGCCAGAATGTTTATTGATGCAGAAATGTTTGATGATGCGATGAGATATCTGGTTCCTATTCACAAACTTGGTCCGACAGAATATTCATATAAGTGGATGGGTGCAATTTATTTGCAGCAGGGGCTTTATAAGAGAGCGCTTGATTACCTGAGCGGTGCACTGGAGTTTAACACGCAGGACCCGCAGGTGTGGTATAATCTGGCAGGGGCGAATTACTATAACGGAAAAAATAAAGATGCGCTTGACGCGGTTAAACGATGCCTGCAGCTTGATCCCAATAACTCTGCGGCAATGGGATTTTATATTCAGTTAAGCCAACTCACAGGAATGAAATAATTAAGAATTAAAAATTAAGAATTAAGAATTAAGAATTAGAAATTCAAATGTGCAATTATAGTTGGGAGTTAATATATCTTGGTAGGCGGATTCTTCCTGACTTCTGCAAATTAGGATGACGCATTTTATTTCAGCGTGACAATATCGACTTAGATTTCTGGCTTTTCCTGAATGTTTGCAGAAGTTTGCCCTGCTACTGTATCCTCAATAATGATCTTCTAAATCTCCTTACTTGTGATTGTTATACTTCTGAGAGGAACAATGCACATTGAAGAATTCCGGAAGCGCCCGGGAATCAATGAAGAATTAAAAATTAAAAATTAAGAATCTGCGATGAACAATTCCGAAGCCCCCTCTTTCCAATGCGGATTTAAGTAAACGAAGAATCATATTGGGTTGAAGTATATACTTGGGGAAAAGTTAAGTTTGTCAGGAGAGAGGGGGTTTGGGGGTGAGTCAGAAAAAGCCAAATAAACGTACCAATTCAAATATTCTCACTTGTTCTTTAATTTATTTTTTACTCCGTTCCTTGAATCATTAATTACCACTGACTATATTCGGCAACAAACAACACTAAAATACTCTGCTTCGTTAGCATCACTTACGCTTTTGATGTGAAAGTTTACAAA
>BTUV01000041.1:0-23797 GCA_045863035.1 Ignavibacteriales bacterium
GCGGCTTATTTCCACGAACACAAATAAAATTGCGGAATGTTTAAAACATCAGAAGTATCAGTTATTTGCTGCCTGAGTCAGTTGCTTTATAAGATCAACCATTTTGTTGTTACTAAATTGTGTCTTAAAGCGGATTTTTAAATTTCCGCCAAAAAACTTTTCAGCATGTTTGATTTTGTATTTCTCCTCATCCCTAAGCTCACTCTTACCATGAACATCCTTTGTCTCAACTATAAAATTGAGCTTCTGACCGCCATCTCTGAACTTGAGAACATACGCAAAATCCGGAGAATAACTCTTTCCGCCCGCTACCGGAATTTTAATGGAATTCTTAGGAATTTTCGTAAATACAATAACCTCATCAATTTCCGATTTTATGTTTATTCGTTCTAAATCGGAATCATAATACAGTTCATCAAAAAAGTACGATTGCGCCACATCCTCATCCAGATACATCACACCAATATCTGAAGCTGAAATATCATTACGTACATTGCCCCGGGGATCGGTGAATTTCGTAGGATGAATATGATTAGAAACCTTTTTATATTCGATACTGTACTTGTCTATGGCATTTGCCATCAGGAAAATATCAAAATTCTGCTTCATTATCCGTAATGTGCTTTGACTCAGATATTCATTAATATCAATACCTGAATCAATAATTGCCTGATGAACCGTACTTATATTAATATGTAATATCCTTGAAAGCTCCTTCAGAAAATAACTGTACCTCATGGTGGCAATAGTGGCAACTCTTCTGTTGTAAGCAGAATCCGGCTCATTGATTACTGCTTTCTTATCCTTAAATTCAACTTTTGAAACTCTTTCATGTATTCCAATCAGTGAAAAACTGTCTCTTTGAGTTTTTAAGAATTCAGTAAAGAGCATCCTGAAGTCTGTCTCACTCTTAAATTTATATTCAAGGATAACTTTTTCATTGAGTTTTTCCCATAAGTCTTTAAGTTCCTGATACTTCTCAGTTCTTATGACAACTTTTTTCTTCGGGTCAGTTGCTTTGCGGACTTTATTCGAGTTGATACCCTCAAAGATCTTCGGGAAATTATGCTTAATATAATCAAACCCGCCTGGCTTAAACTCGTTTGATCTTTTTGTCACTCCGTCATTATCCAATCTTTCCAATAAATCTTCCTCGCGTATTTCATACAACTCGCATATCTTTTTAGTCATCTGCTCAGTAAGTTTTACGGGGATATCTTCAATGGAAATAGCGCCGGATTTCTGATTGATTTCATTGACTAACTTTTCTACAAAATCACTCTCTGTAAAATCAACAAAATAATTCAGATAAAATTGTTCATCCTTAACACGGTTGCCATATTCGTTCACGGGCAGACGTAAGCCGCGACCAACTTCCTGCAGCTTGGAAATTTCGCTCCCGCTGCTGCGCAGTTTGCAGATTTGAAACACATTCGGATTGTCCCACCCTTCCCGCAGAGTCCATTTAGAGAAGATAAAACGTCTCGGGTTTTCCAAATCAAGCATCGCCTGCTTGTCATGCAAAATCTCATTTATCTCTTTTTCAATCGCCTCATCCTTCTCGGTATTATCTTTTGAAAAATACCCCGCGTGTGTAGCTGAAAGGTCAGTCAGGGTTCTATTAAGATATCTGCTGTAAAAATCATCTTTTTCGTTCTTTAACAGTTCATTTACTTCGGCTTTAATGTACTGTTCCACAGTCTTTCTGATATACCCTTCTTTACCGCGGTACTCATCAATATTGTCAATAAAGAAAAGAGTAAGCGGTTTAATTCGCACATTCCTGGTCAGTAACGCTCTTTCCATTTCAAAATGATACTTTATCGCTTTTTGAATCATCATTTCCTGAAGGGTTTCAGCGTAAGAATAAGGGTTGATTTTATCCCCCTTTTTAAGCTCTAATCCATTAGAAAGAACTACCGTGCTTTTATTCAGATTCTCTACATATAGATCCATCATTTCAGGATGAATTTTTTTCAACCCTTCCTTTTTAGAAACCCCTGCCAATGTCCGCTTTTGATTTTCAAGTAATTCAAATTTTGCCTCCACACCGTCAGAATCAACAAACCTTACAACCGCATTCTGCCCTTCATCAAACTCGGTAATGTGTCCTATAACACCTTTCACCAGATTTCTATTAAAAGAGTCCACAGCGGATAATGTATAGATGAGATTTTCATATTCCTGAAATGTCGCCCCATAACGCAGAATAAACTGGGGCTTCATCTTCTGGATATTTAGCCAGGTTTTATTTTCCCTGCCAAATTTGTGAGGTTCATCAATTATTACAATGGGACTAACAGCAGCTATTGCTTCAAACGGCACCGTATATTTATCGAACAGCTCTTTATCATAACCTTTTGACATTGTTTCAGAGTTTATCATACCAGCATTAACAACAAGCACTTGAATACTTTCTTTCTCGTGATTGCCTGAAGTAACAAAACCCGAAACCGCCGGAGGGATAAATGACTTTTTACTTTTACCTGTCTTTTGACTTTCAATAATGTGCAGATGAAGCGTCTTGCCATATATTTCTCTGAAGTGCTCCCTGCCGCTCTCAGATTTCAAAAAGTCGATAGTCCCCGCTTTTATTGATAATGTCGGTACAACCACGATAAACTTAAAAAGTCCGAAATGTTTATTCAGTTCAAATATGGTTTTCGTGTATGTATAGGTTTTGCCTGTACCGGTCTCCATCATTATATCAATAATGTTGCTGTTCCGTTTTATCTTCTCATCAATGCCATTATCCGCCATAATTTTGCGTATGTTACCGGGATAAGTATTTTCTGAGATGTAATCAAACACCGGGTTAACAGAGTTTTTTACCGGCTCATCCGGCTGAATCAGAGCAAGATTCTCAAAAACAGAAATAGTGCTTTTAACCGCCTGAGATTGATGGCTCAGGTTTTTTTCAAAATTAAATCCCTTCATGTTAATACCTGATGATAAAGTCTATATCAATATTCTTTTTATTGGAATAAGACTTTACATTCTCAGAAAGCTCCCGCAGGTTCTTACTGTCAAAATGATGTCCAAACGATATTATGGTTGTCGGGTTAAATGCTTTATCAGAATCAATTTTTTCCAAAAGAAGTTTAAGGTGCTCAGTAGTGAAACCTTTATTCATAAGATATAATTTACTCTTACCATAATAGCCGGTATAATTGTCTAAGGCAATCTTTTGAAGCTCCTGTGTTAAAGCAATACCATCATAGGTTTTCCAGGTGGTAAGCAGTGCGTGAACATCAGCCGTAGTTAGTTTATCAATATCAAAGAGCGACTGTTCAGGACTGAACTCCTCCGCCTCAAAATTATAATCTTCCCAGATCGGTATTGTTTCAATTATCTTGAATCTAAGGTCCCCCTGGTAATCTGGTTTTTCACGTTTGATTTTGGCTGCTGCCCTTATTAATCGCTCTTTAGTAATCTCAAAAATAGTTGGTTCAGCTTTCAACACATTGGTAACAAAATCATAAGCAGGTTTGCTTTTCTTAGAGTCAATTTGTTCGGGTAACTGAACTAATATATACTTTCTCCTGCCACCGTCTTCGGCATTTAACTGCATTACAGCATCAGCGGTGGTACCAGAACCGGCAAAGAAATCCAATACTATATCATTAGAACTAGTGCCAATTGCAATAAAATCCTTAATCAATTCATTCGGTTTGGGATTTGGAAAATATTTATCACCGAATAATGATTTTATCTGTGCAGTGCCATTTCCGCTGCTATATTCCGCCTTATAAAAAAGTGTCTTTGGCTTTTTTGAAGGTAATTCCCCGAGTGAAGGCCTTTGTTTTTTATAAATCCCGATATTTCCATTCCTTGAAACAATAATGTTGTTTGGCTCACTCCTTACTTTATCCTTACTCCAACGCCATGACATCTCCTGTCCATTAGTAATTGGTAAGAGCGTGGTTAGCACACCAGAATACTTTTCGGGCGGATTATTATCATCAGTAACATATACTTTGTCTTCAGAATCAATAAAAATCGGGAAATAGAGATTCGGTCTTTTTTCACGTGGAGCATTTGTGCCTGTGGCTTTTAAGTTCGCGCCTTGCTTATAGGATCCTTCATCGTCTTCCACCCATTCTTCTAATTCGTCGTCATTTACATGCAATTGATTAAGTAAAGTATAATTCTTATTCTTTGAATATACAATCGTGTATTCATGTGTGCCTGCAAAACCAAATTCGTCATTGTTCCCTTTTAAATTCATTATTGTTGGCAGCTCAGCAACTATATTCTCCTCCCCAAATATTTCATCCATCAGCAGCCGCAGTTGAGCCACTTCATTGTCATCAATAGAAATAAAAATCACGCCATCTTCTTTGAGCAACTGCCTGGCAACATATAATCGCGGATACATAAAAGTAAGCCATGCAGAGTGACTGTTGCTTTTCTGTTTGGTAAAATCCAGGATTCGTTTTGCCCTTTCCTTATCAATACCGGTCAGATTCACAAGTTCTTCAACAGTGAACTTTCTGTCATCCTCATAAACAAAACCGTCACCGCCGGTATTATATGGCGGGTCTATATAAATCATTTTCACTTTTTCGTAATAGGCATTGACCAGGTGTTTCAGTACCTCAAGGTTATCACCTTTAATCAGCAGATTTTCAGAGTTTGCGTTTTCGGGCATTGCGTTATGAGCATCATCCTCTTTAAGCAGGGTAGTGGCAGGGTCACAAGCAATCAGGCGTGCGTATGATTTGCCCAGCCAGTCAATACCATAGCTCTCTGCTGAGAAATTAACTTCTTTATCAAGTAACAGATTTCTAAGCTTATCAAACTGAAATTTTCCCTCCTTATCAAAACAGTGGGGGAAGTTCGATTTCAGTATTTCCAATTCCTTATTAGGCGCTTTCATATTGCCTGTTACTTTTTGCTCTCCGCTCATTATTCTTCCTTACCAATTTTCTTTCCGCGGGATATTTTAATCACCCGCGGTTATACAGTTCATTTATTCTGGTTATTTATCGCCTGATTATCTGTCACGCACTGCTCTGAATGCTAAATCTAAATTTAATCAAAAAAGCAAAGTCCTTTAATTACCAATATACCGAGAAAAAGGGAATTGATAAACATCAGATATACTCCATCATTCCGGAATTATTCACCGCCGCAATTCTTACATTACCTTATTTATCTTTCCAGGATAACCTTAAACACTTTATCCACTATTCCCTTCCTGGCTGACAGAAAATTTTTATTTGTTCCCTCCGGACACTGCACGTTCAACGCATAAAAATATATATTACCTGAGCTTTCAACAAAGCCGACCAGCCATCCAAGGTCTATGCCGCCTGTGTCCATCCAGCCGGTTTTACCGTAGAGTTTAAAATCCCCCTCATCCTTCAGCAACATAATTCGTTTTGTTATCTGTGCGCTTGCAGGAGAAAAGTTCAGTTTTCCGAAATACATCCGGCGGAGGAAATCAACCTGCTGTTCCGGTGAGATTCGTATCTCTCCGTCAAGCCAGAAGCGGTCAAGCCCTCCGTTCATATTCCGATTGCCGTAGCGGTTTTCAGTGAGCGCTTTCTGCATATTTTCAGCCCCTATGCGCCTTGCTATCTCCTGATAAAACCATACACTGGATATTCTGAAGGCCTCGCGCATATCCATATCTTTATTCAATTCTTCACGGTTCCGCTTTACTCCGTCCCACTTGATAATCTCGTTTTCATCCTTCACCGCCCCGTACGTAAGAGCGGCGAGTGAGTTAAAAATCTTGAACGTTGAAGCCGGTATATATCCGTTACGCGTCCTGTCCGGATTATAAACGATATACCGCTTTTCATTTTCGTTATAAATTAATATAGTGCCATCAAGATTTTCATCTGAAAAAAACTTACCAAAGTCTTCTCTGATATCTGCTTTGTGAAAAACTTTCTCAACCCGTTTCAGGGTTGTCTGCACCGGGTCATAGTTCCGGGAGATCATCAGCCCGGTATCAGATAGAAATTTAACAACAGGGTCACCCAGAGGAAGCTCAAACTTCATTACTCCATCTGCGCCGTTCAGTTTTATGACGCCTTTGTAAACCAATCGTTCATTAAATAAAGTATCGCGAAAATGCAGGGTGAACGTACTATCCGTATCTATCCTGAGTAAGTCGGGCATATCACCTGTTTTACGAAAGAAATCAATACCGTCACCTGAAACTGAGTCAATACTTCCGTCACGGTTATATATATACTGTCTTGCCAGATGCCATTCACCGGAAAATGAAATCTGCGCTGTAAGAGTTACCTGCAATAAAAATGCAATAAGGATAATGTATCTCATCATAATCTATTCGAATTCAACTTTGATTGTAATAATTTTCTTGCCTGCCGGCTGAAGCCGTACCGTGTTCTTTTCAACAAGAACAGGTTCAATCCTGTTTTCCTGCATATCAGTCAGGTGACAGGATTTAACCGGACTGCTGAAAACCAGCTCGTCATGAACCTCTTCACGCATCGGATTCCATAACCGTACTGAAATTCCCTTCTCATCTTCACTTCTCTTAATGGAAGAAATTATCAGCTTTTTGTTAATAAGTTTCATAAATCCTTCACCCGGATTTGTTGTACCGGTCATAGGAGGGAAACCGCTCATATATCTTCCTGTCTGCCTTCTCACCGGCTGAGCTTGTAACTCCTGCATCTTTTCAAACAAGGCAGTAACTCCGGCTTTATGATTCACCGGCATTACTGAGTAAGTGAAACTAATGCTGCCCTGTTCAAGACCCTCAGAAACAGCGCTATCCGCCGGCTGCCACCGATAGGAGCGGAGCATCACCACCGTCATGGTTCTTTCCGCGTCATCGCGCACTCCCCCCTCATGCAGCCCGCCTCCTGAAATAAACGCCAGTCCTTTTTTGTTATCCTTCACAAAGAACAGATGAGAAAACGGCTTCTCTGTTATTTCTGCTTCATTCCGGTTTTCTGTTTTTCTGTCAAGATGAATTGTCCGCTCAGTAAGATCAAAAGGAGTGTGAGCAAAGTATGACTGAGCGCGAAGAGCTCCCGTAGGGAAAAGTAAATTAACTGCATGATCCTCAGCCGGATTGTTAATAGTAGTCTTTATATCAACCGCTCTTGCTCCCTTATACAACGATATATCAGAAATTACTGAAAGATATTTTTCCTCACTGCTTCTGCTCATCCGTTTATGATCGTAACGGGCGGGTATGTTCATTTTATACTGAACACGAAACGTCACCAGAAGCGGTCCGTCGTTCACCACCGAAATACGCTCAACCGAACCGGCTGAAAGAACTTTTTCCTCGTTAGCCGAGCCCATGTGAAACCAGCCATGCCCTGTTTCACTCACATCTTCAAATACGTGCAGCCCTTGATATATCTCGCCGGTTTCTTTGTCTGTAAGACTGAATGTTCCGTCACCGCTGATGAGAATATATATATGCTCATTTTCAGCGCCAAGTGAACCGCGCCTGAGAGAACCCATGTATCTTTGTGGCTGCTTTGAGGGCTTTATCAGCAATGAACGGAAGCCCATGCCCGGCATCGTCTGCTCAATCGCAACAGTATATCTGTCCCCCTCTCCGTCACCAAAATCAGTAGTGGTTCTTGCGAATCTTGTGCGTTCAGAATAGCGGGGGGCAACACCGGTAATCTGACAGGGAACTCTATTCCCCTCTTGGTCTTCTATAATGAAGCTGTTAATTTCTTCCTGCGGATAAAACCCGTCACTTGTCTTAGCCGGATAGTTCACCGGAAAATCAAGATCAAGTTTTATTACTCTTTTATTCTCAAACGGAAGGGGATTATAATAGGTCAGAGTAAATTCATCAATGTTTGAACTCAGGTCTTTTAAGTTTTCAGTAAGTTTGCCAAATGCGCGCGATACTGCCTGATGCCCGATAAGCTCCGCCTGCTCGTAACGGTACATCATATCACGATGCGCCTGATCTATTGAGCTTCCGCAGATTGAATCATGCGCATGATTAAGCAGCACCTGCTCCCATGCCAGAGATAAAAATGGATATACAGATATATCTCCCTGCAAGGCCGCGACAGAAGCAAGCGGGTCAGCGTATCGGAGCAGCAGGTTTTCAAGACGGTCATTGGTTACTTTAATTTTCATCCTGGATGATGTGCAGTTAGGAATCAGCCAGTTATAAGGATTGCGGAACTCAGTCGGTTCGCGCAGCTCTCCCTTTCTCTGATGCAGCTCTGCAACGCCTTTTTTTGCATGTTCAAAGAAAAGCGGCAGCGTTGAGTTTTCTGTCGCGACATTCTTCATGGTCTGCTCAATCAAAGCAAGGTATTCATCTGCATTTCGGGCGGGGGGGCGGTGGTCTAATGCATCCATCAGGCAAATTGCTTCATTGCTGCCGCGTTCAATTTCGTGTTGTATATACTTCCTGAAACCCTCCGCGGCTTTTGCGCGCAGTTCAGGGTCATTCATGTCATTCCCCTCAAGTATGAACCGCGGTGTTACGAATGCACCATAGCCCATGTTATCCTGCAGCTTAAAGGTGAAAATTTCTGTGCCGTCAGGAGCCACCCAGTTAAAAAATGCAGGTGTAGTGCTTTCCACTGTTCCCCTGCCAACCACGCAGTTTTCAAGACCAAACCCTTTATATATCTGTGGCGCCTGAGCCGGATGACCAAACATATCGCAGGTATATGCAACCGGCATTGGTTCTGTGCCCCACTCCCGGCTTATTTTTGTGCCGAGCAACAGATTCCGTACCAATGACTCCTCTCCAACACAAAAGAGGTCCGGCATGGTAAACCAGGGACCAATGAGTATCCGTCCTTCTTTAATCAATTTACCGAGCCGCTCTTTATTCCGCGGCATGATTTCCAGATAGTCTTTCAGCAGGCAGGTTTGTCCGTCCAGATGAAAATATTTAAACTGCGGATTTTTCTCCATTATATCAAGAAGGTCATTGATAACTTCCACCAGTAACCAGCGGAACTCCTGAAAGGCCCTGTACCATTCACGATCCCAGTGAGTTCCTGCTATATAATGAGCTTTATATGTTTTCATGGTTAATTCCTAAACCTGCATTCTGAATCTGATTTTATAAAGATAAGCTCCCGCCGCGGTAAACACTCCGGCAAAGACCAATGACCTGATAATTCCTGTAATACCATCACTTAGCCGCGCCCACAGCGTTACACCTGAGAGCGACATAAGAAAATACCATATATCCGGCAGTATATATATCAATAGCGCGTTTGAACCGGCCAGTGAGAGGATCAAACCCGCGCGGGTATTCAACGCAGTTAACGGTATCTTTCTCAGCAAACCAAAAAGCGCCAGACACCATCCGGTCGCGTAAAGTGCCCAGCCCGGTGTTGCCGCGTTTTTATTTATCCCATATACCGGCTCAAGCATCCATCCGGCCGTGAATGAAAGCGAAGCCATCAGTATATATACATACACAATATGTGCATCCGCCTTCCGTTTTTTAAGTTCATTTTCCGTTAACAGAGCTGCCATTCCCGCCGCCATAATAAAAGAATGACTTCCTAACTGTACCCCTATCCGGATTATCCCCGTTTCCGTTCCACCCGCGCCAAAGTATCCCCCTTTATCGGCTATATACAACAAAAGAAAGAATATCACTCCCGCGTATATCAGCTTGAGATTATCCCTTACGAACAAATAAAGCAGTGCATTGCAGAGATACGCCCATCCGATCAGCCCGATGATGCCCCACCACTTTGTCTGCATCCAGCCGGGTTTCACGGCAGTACCGCTTCTGAAGATATATACCATAAATAAAATAACCACAGCGGATGCTGCCCGCGCCACAACTTTTGTTTCCCCCTTAAAAATCGTATTAAAAAAGAATATGACGGAGATAAGAACAATCGTACCCCAAAGATGTTTGTGGATTCCGGTCAGTTCCTCATTCACACCGCTGATATTAACCATCAGCACGCCGATTATCAGAAGCCAGAGACCACGTTTGAAAATTACCGGCAACACCCCGAGCTTCTCCATCCCGGCTGAAATTTTTCTCCCGAGCGCAAGGGGTATGCTCATTCCCGAAATAAAAAGGAAGGCGGGGAAAACAATATCCACGAAAGTCATTCCATTTGCCTCCGGCGGAAAATGCTTCATCCAGCCGGGTATGCCGGTTACTGAGGCCAGGTCATTGACCAAAATCATCAGGAAGATGGTCACCCCCCTGAAAATATCCACGGTAAGATCCCGGTCTGGTCTGCTATTTTCTTCCACTTTTTGCCGTACTGATGCTCTGGTGCTTTGCGCTGGTTTAAGTATTGTTTAACTTTCAGATATCAAAATTATAAACTGTCACGCTCACTAAAAACAGATTATCGCACCCATGCAGGGAAAAGTTGTACTCATAACCGGCTCAACAGACGGAATAGGCCGGGAAACCGCCCGCCAGTTAGCCCGTCTCGGCGCTGCAATCATACTTCACGGAAGAAATCACCAAAACGGTCCCGAAATCCGCGATCAGCTTAAAAGAGAAACCGGCAATGAATTTATCGATTATTTTAACGCTGACCTCTCGAAAAGAGAGAAAATTCATGCGCTTGCCGACCATGTAAAATCCAGATACGGAGTGCTGGATGTTCTGATTCATAACGCAGGCGTCTTTATGACCGAGCGAAAGCTAACCCATGAAGGTTTGGAAATGACCTTCGCGGTAAATCATCTGGCGCCTTTCATCCTTACCGGGCTGCTGCTCCCCTGTCTTAAAATCGCGGAACAAGGAAGGATTGTGACAGTAAGTTCAATAGCACACCAAAATGTTCAGCTTGATTTTAACAATCTTCAGGGGGAACAGCAATTCGACCCCTACAAAGCATACGCGCTTTCAAAATTAGGTAATATCCTGTTCACTAATTACCTTGCTGCACACCTGAATCAAACCCGGATAACAGCAAATGCACTTCACCCCGGGGTTATTACTACTAAGCTGCTAATGGCCGGATTTAACCGGACAGGGGCTTCTCTTGAGGAAGGGGCTGAAACTTCGGTATATCTTGCCTCTGCGCCGGAAGCGGCTGAGTTTTCGGGCGGTTATTTTATTAAAAGAAAAAAATCTTCACCTTCGGCAGCTTCGCGGGATGAAAAAAACATAAATGAATTCTGGCAGGTGAGCAGTGAACTGAGCGGTATCCGTTATGCGTTTTAATGTACTGTACGGACTATGAAAAAAGAACTGCTTACTTTCGTCCGGTATGACAACTGGGCAACAGGATTATTGATTGATGCCTACCGGAAAGCAGACAATCCGCCGCGGAAAGCGCTTGATATATTGTCCCATATTGTTTCTTCAAAGAACATCTGGTATTACCGCCTTATTGATGAGAGCAGCCCGGTAAAAATCTGGGAAGATTATAAACCGGAAGATCTGAAGAATGAATTAAAGCAGGTTACTTCCCTCTGGCTGGATTTTCTCAGACCCATGAAAGACGATGATGTATATACTGAGATAACATACAAGAATAATGCCGGGGTGCAGTTTACCACACCATTATTCCAGATTGTATTTCACATACACTCCCACTCCTCATATCACCGCGGACAGGTAATGACACTCATTCGCCCGCTTATAAAAGAAGTACCGGTGATGGACTATATTGTGTTCAACAGGATGTAAGATTTGAATTGAAAATTGAGAATTGAGAATTAGTCCGGAATGTGCTGAGTACTTTAAACACCGGGCAAACAAAGGAGCGCTAAGCTACACAGAGTTTTACAAACACCATATATACCCTCACCCTGCTAATTACTAACTACTCATTACTAATTAAAAAAAAAATCCCTCTCCCGCAAAAAATCACAGGAGAGGGAAAATTCTTATCCCCGCAGATTCTAAAAAACTAATTAACTCCCATTTCAACAAGCAGATGATCAGCCCCGCCGAACTTTTGCGTAACCCAAAGAACATAGCGTATATCAACTGCAATTGAACGGCTATAGCTCTCGCTCCAGGCGTAGTCATTAATAGTTGCTTCAAAAGCACGGTCAAAATTAACTCCAATCAGTTCTCCGTTTGCATTCATAACCGGACTGCCTGAGTTACCACCGGTAGTATCCATGTTATAAAGAATCGCTACAGGAACGTCACCCAGCTTAGGATGCACAAACCGGCCATAATCTTTTGCGTCATAAAGCTCTTTCAGCCGATAAGGAATAGTATAATCACCGCCGCCATAGCTTTTTTCAATCAGCCCGCGCAGTGTGGTTATGGGGCTGAGATACGTGGCATCACGCGGAGAATAACCACGTATATATCCGTAGGTCAGACGGAGCGTTGAGTTTGCATCCGGTATGAAATTCTTTTTCTGCCACATCTTTTTCACATCAAGCATCTTCGCCATCAGCGGGAGCAGGCGGCCGTTTAAGCCATCATACTCTTTTTCAAGCGGTACGATCTCATCGGCAAGACGGGCTGCATAGGAAAGAAGCGCATCTGAGGCAATTGCCCCGGCTTTGTTTTCTGTATCAGCTTCAAAAAGTTCAAGAAACTTCTCCTTCGAGCTGATACTACTGTTCATCAGTGTACCTTGGGCAAAGCTCTTAACTTTTGTTTTTCCGCCGTCAGAGTCAGTCAGTTCTTTTAAGAAATTCAGTCCGGTCATCTCTTTAAAACCGGTTGCATCCCCGGCAATCTTAATAAACGCAAGCTGATCAGCAGCCGGAACAAAGGATTTATATATATTGTCAATCGTTTCCATAAGCTGTTTTCTGTTCTTTTCAGCAAACATTGACTTGCGCGAAGCATCTTCTTTTTGTTCCTCTTTTGACCAGTCCACCAGGATATTGGCAAGGCGCATCATAGAAACATTGGTACGAAGCTGACTGATAACAAGCTGTGTTCTGCCAAGCTCAAACATCCGGTTATATACGGCTGCTACATCTGAAAATACAGGCGCGTATTCGGCTTTAAGCGCGGGATCTCCGTTTATATAAGCAAGAAGCTGCTGCTCCTCTTTCTTTTTCTTGTCAACCAGCGCAAGACGGCGCATTCCGGTCATTTTACCAAGATAGTTTTTCTGCACATTTGCAAGTGAATTTCTCCTTGCCGCAAGTTTCAGTTCGGTTTCAGTATCAATTTTTGAAAGCGATGCAAAACCGTCTATCAGATGGCTGTATAAATTTTCTATATACGGAAGCTGAACTGATTCATGAAACTTTACATAATCAGCCGGCTGATGACGGAATGTTCTTCCCGGATAGCCAAGGATAAATACAAAATCTTCTTCGTTAACTCCGTTCGGGTTTACCTTCAGGAATTTCTTTGGCTTGAAAGGTACGTTATCTTTTGAATATGGCGCTGCCTTACCATCCTTGCCGACATAAGCACGCAGGAATGAGAAATCGCCGGTGTGCTTCGGCCACATCCAGTTGTCTGAGTCACCGCCAAACTCTCCTATGGCGCGCGGCGGTATATATACAAGGCGGACATCTTTAATAATTCTGTAAATAAAAAGGATATAGGTCTGACCGATAAACATTTCAGAAACTTCAGCTTTAATTTCGCTGTTCTTCTTTTCTTCACGGTCAACTATTTCACGTATTTTCTTCTGGATTGCTTTTGTGCGTTCAGCAGGGTCATCCACGCCGCGGGCAGCAGAGAGCACCTCAGCCGAAACATCACGGTAGTCTTCTGTTATCATGCTGGTCAGACCTTGCGCGGGTATCTCATCAGCATACGATTTAGCATGCAGCCCGTTTTCAAGATAATTATTCTCAACCGTACTGGCTGCACGGACGTAGTCAAACGCACAGTGATGGTTAGTGAGAATCAGTCCTTTGTCAGAAACAAAAGAACCTGTACAGCCGCCCACTCTTACAAGGGCATCCACCAGACTGATTCCGCCCGGGTTGTAAATATCTTTCGGGTTAATCTTAAGTCCGGCTTTTACCAGGTCAACATTGGCAATTTCGCTGAGAGGGTACATCCCCTCCTCAGGCGGTGTGTGCCCCTGAAACAGTAAAATACTCCCGGTTAACGTTATAAAAAGCATCGTAATGCGAAAAATTTTCATTAAGAGTCCTCTGAAAATAATGTTCGGTAATTATGAAAAAATATTTTCTGGTTCAAAATATACCACCGGAACCGCAAACGGGAAAGATGAAAAGGGAGGGAGGAATATGAGGAGGTCAGAGCGGAAGATCAGGAATGCTGAATAAACACAATCCCAAAATCCCGGAGAAATTGTATAATGCACCGCTGGGGGCAGCTCGTGAACTGTCCTATAGCGGTAAATGCAAATTAACGAATCCCGATACGTAAACGATAGTATCTTCTATTAGTTGCAGGGAACCCCCTAAACAAAAAAAAAGGGACAGCCCGAGAGCTGTCCCTATAGTGTATTCTGCAAAATTGAAAATTACATCACTTGTTCAATATCATCTTCTTGGTAATCTTCGAGTTTCCGGCAGCCAGTTCATAAAGATATACACCGCTGGTAAGACCGGTTCCATCAAACTGAACAGTATATACACCCGCCTGCTGATAACCGTCCTGCAGAACCGCGACCACCTGACCGAGAACGTTGTAAACAGTAAGTGTTACTAATCCCGCGTTTAGTACTTCATACTCAATCGTAGTTGAAGGGTTAAACGGATTCGGATAGTTATTCTTCAGCGAGAATGAAGCAGGGGCTGATTCATCTTTCACGGAAGTAACCTGATATGAAGAAATCTCACGGAATGCATTTACGTAAGCGCTTATCTCCCAGTATTGGGTCAGCTCTTCTGTCTCTCTGTTTTGAGCGTCATAGCTGAATGAAATCTTCTCAGAATTGGTCCAGACAAAGCCGTCCCAGTCTTTTATATATAGAATATCTTCATCACCGGCGGCATTATACGTAAATATTTCTAATAATGAATTCTCCCATCCTGAACCGACTCCGGACCAGTAATAATAATAGATAGAGTCTTCTTTCTTACCATCAGCAAGATAAACAACCACCTCACGATTTGAATTTTCAAATGCACCGTTATTATAATCCTGATAAATAGTTTCAGTCGGATTTAACTGAGCATTTCTTGTAAAAAGTGTCTTGTAATAAGGCGCCCATGCGCTTGATTCCCAGTCATACTGTGTTTCGGATACCATGTAGTCAGGATTTCCGGTCTGATACACATACTCTGACTTTTCGGCGTTTGACCACTGAGATGTAGCCATATTATAAGACTCAGTGAGTTCCAATTCAGGATTACCGGCACTGTTATTTGTGTAGGTGCTTCTCATCATTGGTAAAAAAGTTCCGGGAATAAGCTGGAATTCCGTTAAAACGCTCAAAAGATAATTATTTGAGTCATAATTATATATAGTTCTTCCCTGCATAAACCAGCCGGATGAAGTCCAGGTGTAAATCTCAGTCTTTAAAATTCTAAATGTTGAATTCACAAGGTCAAGAACAAGAAACATCACGTACTTATCCTTGTTAACCAAAACCCCGCCGATAGTATCCTGAACAGTCGTGGTCAGACTGCCTGCTACGGAGTCCCATTCGACAATTTCTTTTGATACTGTCACCCAACTGCTGAGTGATGTATTCCAGTCCTGCTCCAGTTCTTCTGTGTAAACGTCAATCACAGAAAGTGTGCCGAAGAAATTACCTGGTTTTGATGCATCCAGCTTCATCTGTGACGGCATTTTCATGTTCAGCCCTCCTGAGATGAAGCTGTTTCCGCCGGCTAAAAGTGTTGTTGCCATCAGAAGCAAAGTTATAAGAAAACGGTTCATAAGTGAGTCCTCTCTAAAAGTTAATGATTGTTATCTATGATACGTAATTAAGAAGAAAAATGTTTCAAGATACAATTATACTGAGTGGAAGGCATGACTCGTGTCACATTTAGATATCCGGGGGAAAGATGTGATTACTGGTTTTAATGCGGGGCAGAATGTCTGGAATTTCCTTATTTTCTACAATGAAAAAGCGGTTTTTCCCTTTATCCGGGCACTTGAGCAGATGGTTCCTCTGCTTTCTTTTTGCGTTTTCCTCAGTTATTTACGCTGATCAGGATACCATTACCATTCAATTCAGCTTTGATATACGCGCCGTTATCACAATCCCACATACACTCTCAGGGAAGCGCGACACGCTTGATGTCGTTTACTTTGCACTCCCCAACGGCAACACCATCGAGCAGACCATGGGGCGCATCCCCCCGTCTGATGCTGAGTGGCGTTATGGCATTCAGCATATTGATGCACAATCACGCTGGCTGAGAAAACATGCTGGAATGAATAATCTGATAACCGTTTATCTTGAAACAAAGCAGAAAAGCTGGCCTGCGTGGAAGAAGGAACACCTGATAACATATAAAGAATATATCAGATTGGCTGACAGTACCATCAAAGCCGCTCTCAAAGCAAAATACTTTCGTATCTGCCTGAACGGTCACAGCGGCGGCGGCAGATTTATCTTCAGTTATATTGATGCGTTTAACGGAGTTCCCGCTGATGTTAATCGCATCGCATTCATTGACAGTAACTATGGTTACGAGCTTATATATAAGGAGCCGCTGCTAAAATTCACACAACGGTCAGGAAACGTGCTCGCCGTTTTTGCTTATAATGACAGTGTGGCTCTGCTTAATGGTGAAAGAATTGTAAGCGATACCGGCGGAACCTGGCACCGCTCCCGGATGATGTTAAAAGATATGAGTGATTATTATACTTTCGGTCGCGGCGGCGATGATGTTGTAACAAGGTATATATCAGAGAAGGGAAATATATTCTTTTTTCTTAAAAGCAACCCTGACAGAGGCATCTACCACACACAGCAGGTTGCGCAGAACGGATTTATCCATTCTCTTCTTGCGGGCACTCCTCATTCTGAATCGGGATACAGGTACTATGGGGAAAGGGTTTATGAAGATTTGATACTTCAATAAAAGAACTTCCGCGCCTTCTCACAGGAGACACTCAAAGATAAAGGCGCGGAAATTGTTCTTGTTATTCTGTTTCGTTCTTTTGCGGTTCTTCTGATTTCTTTTTCTTCATCGGAAATCCAATTATACCTCCCGTAAAAGCTCCGTACAGCGTCATAATAGCAGCGCTGCTCTGAAGCGGGCAACCGTTTTTGCACCCGATAAAATAATAGTACGCATACCCGGCCAGTCCGCCCAGCAGAGTAAATGAGGCGAGTTTTATTCCCTCCTTTTTAGAGAGCATCTATCACCTTCATCAGTTTTTCACGTACCTCACCGGCAATCGGATGCAGCGACTCATTATGCACAGCCGCCATTGAGGCAACCGGGTCAATTGCACTTACTATGGTTTCTTCGGGAGTGTTCTGATAAACAATTACGTTACAGGGGAGCATCAGCCCAATCTGTTCTTCTGCCTGAAGCGCTTTATGGGCAAACGGAGGATTGCAGGCACCAAGTATCCGGTATGGCTTAAAATCCACATCCAGTTTCTTTTTCAAAGTAGCGGTAACATCTATTTCGGTCAGTACACCGAATCCCTCTTTTTTCAGTTCTTCCGTAACTTTTTCAATTGCTTCGTTAAAGCCGAGTTTTACATGTTTTGTGAAGCCGTAAGTAGCTGACATTGTTCCTCTAAAAATTTAATACTAATGGAAATATGATTATAATTCGGGCTGGAGGATTCACGATGAGCGGAGGAAATTCAATAAATTTTCCAATTGAGCTCACTGCTGAGTAAACCCATTGTTACCAAAAAAACCTGTGCATTACTTCGGGATAAGAATAATGCAGCCGATGGCGGATGACTTCTTCCCCCGCGGAGCAGACCAGAGACTGCCCCGCGGAAAAGAGTAAACAAGTTATGGTTTCAGAATCGCGTAAATGGATTTTGCGATGTCTTCCCCCTCTGAAGTATCAGGGAATACAAACTTCAGACGCGGATACTCCATAAAATTGGTTAAAATATCTAACCGCCATTCATAATGATCCTGAGTTTCTGAATGATGCTTTGTCGTGGTTTTTGCCCGGAGATTATAACTGTCACCGATCAGACTTTCGCGCGCAGTTCCTTTGGTGGTTGAGGTGGAAGTTCCGACCGTTGTGCTTCCGAGATGGACGTGCTCTATCATCACTTCTTTGATATTTTCACGCGCAAAGCCGGCTAACTTTCCGTTTGATACATCACCATAAACCATTGAATCAGGAGAATAGAGCAGGAACGTTCCGTCATAGAAAGAGTAACCCTGCCCCCCTAATCTGTCCAGCAGTTCCTGAGTAACCGCCTGGGTATGCTGCCACTTGGCGTCCTCGTAAGTATTGTTTGCACTGTTTCTCAGCATGGTCAGCACCCACGTTCCAATTGAGAAAATACCAAACACTACAGCCGCGGCTATCAGACCTTCTATAATGCTCGACTCAGCCATATAAACGTAAATACCGAAAAGCGCCGCAGCACCCATGCGGACGTACTTTCCTATTTTGAGCCGGTTTTCAGCTCCCTGCAGTTTTTCATATGTTTCAATAACCTGCCGGTTTGTGTTAAACGTCTGTACGTTGAACTCTTTTTCAAAGTTATAAATACCTGGATATTGTAATGCTACTACGGCTTCTTCCATTTTTTGCTCCGTTAACTGTTAAATATGTATTTGATCCGATGCCGGGCCAAAAGGGATTTTGCCTTTTCACGCAATTTTTATACCACTTTACTTCTCAATTTTGGCAATACTTTTCTTTCACTCAACGGTTAAAATTTCTTTCATCGTAAAAATTTTCAACAATTCTGTTTATTAAAAACATCACCGGCTAACAACAGAAACCGGCGCACAGCACTGCTTCTGTTGAGTATTTAATCACATTTTTGATACTGATGAAAAATTAAACAAATGAGAATAGATTAGTTACTATTTCAAGCGGAAGAAAAAAAATAAATTTTCCCAAAAAGTAGAAGAAAATTCCCCGATGCAATAATTATTTTTTACCAGGTCAACCCTTTTAACAGTATAGCTATCACACTTCATACTTCGTAATTCCTTTGGGTTATTCCGGCAAAAACTGTACCGCAGCACCGCCACCCGGAGCAAGGATAAGTTCAAGTGTTTCTCCGGCCGTTACCTGTTTTCTTGAAATTACATACGACTTCGGATTTTTGTCCCAGTGGGCGTCACTGCCGTCAGCATAGATAACTGCCGTATATACCGCACCTTCAGTCAGAAAGTTAAGGGGGAGTTTCATGCTCCTCGGATTTTCATCGGTAATTGCACCCAGATACCACTCCTCACTCAATTTCTTTTTTCTTGCGATAGCTATAAAATCACCGGGTTCAGCCGAAAGAATCTTTGTGTCATCCCAATCAACCGGGACATCCCGGATAAACTGAAATGCGTCAAGATAGCGCTCATAATTTTCAGGATAATCAGCCGCCATTTGCAACGGACTGTAAAGAGTTATATATAAAGCAAGCTGCTTAACCAGAGTAGTATGCACCTGCTCTTTTTTATCAGGAAAATAGAAATTCATTTTTGTTTCAAAGATACCGGGTGTATAATCCATAGGTCCTCCCATCAGCCGTGTAAAGGGAAGTATCGTTTCATGCGAAGGAGGGTTGCCTGAGCTCCATGCGTTAAATTCATTACCGCGCGCCGCTTCATTTGCCAGCCAGTTCGGGTAGGTGCGATGAAGCCCGGTGGGACGCACGGACTCATGCGCGTTTATCATAATCTCATATTCTGCTGCTTTCTTTGCCGCGTGTATATAATGGTTCACCATCCACTGACCATCGTGAAATTCACCCCGCGGAATAATCCTCCCCACATATCCCGATTTTACCGCATCATAGCCGTTGCTCTTCATAAACCGGAATGCTTCATCCATTCTCCGCTCATAATTAGCAGTCGAACCGGAAGTTTCATGGTGCATAATCATCTTCACTCCTTTTGACGCGGCGTAACGCTGCACCTCTTGAACATCAAAATCATCATAGGGAGTTACAAAATCAAAAACATTTTCCTTCCAGTTTCCGAACCAGTCTTCCCAGCCAACGTTCCAGCCCTCAACCAGCACGGCATCAAAGCCGTATTTGGCGGCAAAATCTATATATACTTTGGTACGCTCCGTAGTTGCACCGTGCCGGCCGTTCGGTTTGAGCGAGCTCCAGTCTGTCTCACCTATCTTCACATTTGTAACATCTGAATAATTCCAGGAAGCAGTTCCCGTGTGCATTTCCCACCAGATGCCAACATATTTTATTGGCTTAATCCATGATGTTTCATCGAGTGCCGAGGGTTCATTCAGATTCAAAATCATTTTGGATGAAAGGATATCCTCTGCTTTATCACTGACGATGATCGTGCGCCAGGGTGTTTTAGCGCTTGTCTGAAGATATGCTTTGTTGCCCACTGCATCCGGAACCAGGTGTGCTCTCAATATATACTTCTCCCGGTCTGCTGTCAGATGCATCGCCGGATAGTTAATCAGCGCTGCTTCAAAAATGTTTATATAAAGCCCGTTATCACTTTTTAACATGAGTGGAGTCTGCACTCCATTATCACCTATAATTGAACGGGTTGAAATTTCTGAAGAGTTTCTCCCCCGCAGTGCATTAATTTTACTAATCCGCGTTTCAGAGTATTCGTACTCATTAGTATCATAGTCACCGGGAATCCAAAACGCAGTATGGTCTCCTGTCAGCCGGAATTCGGTAAGCTCATCTGTTACCGTGAAATACTTCAGATGTTCCTGTTCCGGAAATTCATAACGGAAACCAACTCCCTCATCGTATATACGGAAAACCAGAACCATACTCCGGCTTTTCTCCATTTCCCTGCGCAGTGTAACTTTCAACTCCTTATAGTAATTTCTTATCTGCTTCACCTCACCCCAGACCGGTTCCCAGACCTCATCAACCTGTGAGCTGTCGGTGCTTTCAATGACAAAACCTTCCGAAAAGTTAAGCCCTTCAGCGGCTAACAGTCCCATTTTCGACTTAACAATAACTTCCTTTTTGATAAAATTGACCGCATATTGCGGCTCCCCCTTTGGGCTAAGGGTAAATGTAAGAGCGATTTTTCCTGATGGAGAATAGATGACTGTTGAGAAGCTGGAGGAGCAGATCACCAAAACAATATGTAGTATTAGGAAGCGCATTATTTTTCCGCGGAAAAAGTTAAAAATGACAATTGAAAAATACAAGACACTCACGAGCGCTCCCAACAAATTCTGCCTGGTTCAAGCTCCTGCCCAGTCTGATTGACCTTAGGAATCAGTGCCGATAATCATTATCTGGTACGAATTATGAGGGAGATATTCTTCTTTTATACTTAACCAAAAAAATATATGTATTCTTTGTTTGCACCGGTGTTCATAATAGGCAATAGTTCTTTATTTTACGCATCCTGATCTGCCTGTTATAGAATAACCGCCGGAATGCATCTGAATAAGAAAAACCTGTTTAAGAAATACACATAATCGGACAAAAAATGAAAAAAATCTCCCTCTTCCTGTTGCTGCTTCTGGCGACTGTAGTTATTTATCCACAGACTCCGGAAACCCCCGTCGGGTCAGTTCCTGAAAGCGGCTGGCAGAAGTGCGCTGAAAAGAGAATTCACAGCCCAAATTTACCGGAGGGGTGGCTTACTGAAGCGAATCTGCCTCATTCTTACGACGCACTTCATTACGCGCTTGACCTGGACATCTACAATTGCTTCATCTCCCCCTATCCTAAATCGTTCAAAGCATCAGTAACAATTACACTCCGGGCTGATTCAGTTATCACAAATATTCAGCTAAATGCTGTTAATACATCCATTCAGATTGATTCGGTCAGAATGGCTGCGGTTTCGGTTAATCACACCGGCAATATTGCACTTTTAACGCTGGACAGAACCTATACACCGGGCGAAACGCTTCAGGTGAAAATTTACTATCAACATAAGAATGTTACAGACAATGCCTTCTACGTCAGCAACGGGTTTGTATTTACCGATTGTGAGCCCGAAGGCGCACGGAAATGGTTCCCCTGCTGGGATAAACCCTCCGATAAAGCAACTATGGAGCTGCGCGCCAGAGTGCCTGCAACCGTTAAACTCGGCTCAAACGGACGGCTGGCTGATTCGGTAAAAACCGGCGATACTATTTACTATCACTGGGTAAGCCGCGACCCTGTAGCAACGTATCTTTTTGTTATCTCGGCAAAAGTAAATTACAACCTTGATATTGTTAACTGGGTTCATCCGACAAATCCGGCTAAAAATTTTCCGATACGGTTTTATTATAACTCCGGCGAGAATGTCGCTAATGCAAAAAATCTTATCGTTCCGATGACTAATTTTTTCACCAGTATATATGGCGACCATCCCTTTGAAAAGAACGGATTTGCAACGCTTAACAGTCAGTTTAGCTGGGGCGGGATGGAAAACCAGTCACTCACCAGTCTCTGTCCCGGTTGCTGGAGCGAAATGCTGCTGGCGCATGAATACGCGCATCAATGGTTTGGTGATATGATCACCTGCGCAACCTGGGCTGATATTTTTCTTAATGAAGGTTTTGCAACATTTTCTGAATCCCTCTGGTTAGAACACACAGGAGGACCAAGCGCGTACAAAAGCGATGTGCTCAGTAATGCTTCATCCTATATGAATTCTAATCCGGGTTGGGCTATATCAAACCCCGCCTGGGCGGTAACTACTCCCGGAGTAAATACTCTTTTTAATACCGCAATCACCTATTCCAAGGGCGCGGTTGTGTTGCATCTCCTGCGTTATGCAATCGGTGATTCAGCGTTTTTTGCCGGTATGAGGCAATATGCTGAGGATGTACAGGTAAAGTATAAGAGCGCGGTTATTGCTGATTTCCAGGCAGTAATGTCACAAGCGAGCGGGCAGGATCTCTCATGGTTTTTTAATCAGTGGATTTTTCAGCCAAACCATCCGCTCTATGCAAATAAATACTGGATTACCACTGCCGGTCAAAATCAGTGGCAGGTTGGTTTTATCGGAAAACAGACTCAGACTAATACCGTCTTCTTCAAAATGCCGATAGAGATTAAAGTTACTTTTCAAGGCGGAACCGATACAACTATGAGGGTCTTTCACGAAAGCAATGATCAAATGTTTACTTTTATCTTTAACCGACAGCCGCTCAGCGTATCATTTGATCCGAACAATCAGATTGTCATTAAAACCGCTTCGCTTACTGTAACAGATCCTATTCCTGTTGAGTTTGTTTCATTTACACACAGGGTAATTGAAAATACCGTGCAGCTTGACTGGAAAACCGCAAGTGAAGTGAATAACAGTGGTTTTTCTGTAGAACTTTCTTTTAATGGTAAAGACTGGTCTGAAATCGGCTTTGTTGAGGGGAAAGGCAGTTATGCAGCCACAACTGAATACCGCTATATAGATTATGCAGATACGTATGGCATAAGATACTACCGGCTTAAACAGGTTGACTTTGACGGAACGTTTGACTACAGCAACGTCATAGAAACCACCGCGGGACTGCGTCCTGAAAAAATTGTGCTTCATCCGGCTTACCCCAATCCATTTAATCCGGCTTCAACTATCACCTTTGAGCTGCCGGTTGCAATGAAGATAACCCTCACTTTATATGACGCTGCGGGGCAGAAAATATATACTGCGGCTGAGGGTATATATAATGAAGGATTTCATTCTGTAATCGTCAGAGGTGACCAGTTAACCAGCGGGACTTACTTTGCTGAATTAATTGCGGGCGATACCGCAAAAAGAATCAAGCTGCTGCTGATTAAATAAGTATTCAATTATGAATTTTGAAGTATGAACTATGAATTGGTTTAATTTGTAATTCTTAATTTTTAATTTCAAAGCCCCGGTTTATGGCCGGGGCTTTTTTGTATTCGTCCGTTTAAATCAAAATATAT
>BTUV01000042.1:0-23763 GCA_045863035.1 Ignavibacteriales bacterium
AGATGAGCTTGTTACTGCCTGACTTCCGCCAAAATTTGACCTAATAGTAAAAATATGACAATACGTGGTCAAAACGAAGATTTTCTCATAATTTGTCATACTAATTTTAATGATACATTGTGGCAAAAAATTATAGTCATATCCTTATCAACAACAATGCAATTTTGAAAAGGAAATTTCAGACACAAGGTCAATGCTACTATAGCAAAACCCCCGCTTCTAATTTACAATGAACAATATATAATTTTTTAAGCCCCCTCTTTCCAATACAGATCCCGGCAAACACAAATTTTGGTTCTGCAAGAGAATATATTCAGTTAAAACATACGCTGTCAGGAGAGAGGGGGCTTCGGAATTGTTAATTGCAGATTCATAATTTTTAATTTTTTATTCTTCATTGATTCCCGGGGGCTTCGGAATTGTTCATTGCAGATTCTTAATTTTTAATTCTTAATTCTTAATTCTTCATCTCAAAAGTAGAACAATTACAAGTAAGGAGATTTAGAAGATCATTATTGAGGATACAGTAGCGGGGCAAACTTTCTGCAAACATTCTTGAACAAGCCAGGGGTCTAAGCCGAAATTATCAATTCTGAAATAAAATGCGTCATACTAATTGGCAGAAGTCAGGAGCTTGTTACTGCATCCATTGGGCAGTGAATCTCTTTAAAAGAGAGACCGCCCGTATGAGGGGCGGTCGTGCTATTCATTATTCACTAGGGAGCGTAATGCTCTGAGGGGGGGGAAAGTTTTATTCCGGTGTAACTATACAGTCAACCGGGCAGACTTCTGTACAGGTTTTGCAATCATCGCAAAGCCCCTGAACTATCCATGGGTGTTCTTCGCTTTCAGATGATATCATTGACCCGTTGTATTCTGCATCCATACCAGCGTTGTAAATAGCGCTCTGCGGACATTCATCTATGCACGCTGAACAGCTAATGCAATCATCCGTAATCTTCATTATAACTAATCCTGTTCTGAATCTAAATTATGTAATTTATACCCTTTAAACCAAAAAGTGTGCCTAAAAAAATGCAGTTCTTTCCCGGTTAAAGCACTTACCAGAGTGGTTTGATTCTCTGAATAAAGAAAACCCTCTCATTCCCTGAAAAAGGGAAAGAGAATATCCAATGCCCAAACACAACAATACTAAGCCGATTGTGGGTTAAAACTGCAAAGAATCAGCCAGAGCACCTCAGCCACAATATGTTCATGCGGCAATTGAGAAATATCGGGGGCAATCGCTCGTTATGGTAAGTTATTGGGGAGGGGCAAAGAATTACACCGGATAAAAAGAGAATTAGTTCGGAAGGGGATGGGGGAAACCTGCCATCACGGGGTGGCGTAAATCAGGGTACAGCCAGAGATTGGTATATATGGAGGGCGGGTTGCAGGTTTTTCCGCGAAATGGGGTCAGGGCTGCATTCCCGGTTAAGACTGGGTTTCCTAACAAAAATATCTTCTTTTTCAAGTTGTAAAACATCTCCTTTCTCCGTTTTTTGTGCACCGGATTTAATTTTTTTTACAGGAATATGCAAATACCATCAGTAATCGCTACTCAGCTTGGGTTAAAGCTCAGCCAGACCAACGAAGTTATCACCATGCTCGAAGAAGGAGCAACCATCCCTTTTATCGCGCGTTACCGTAAAGAGCGAACGGACGGACTTGAGGAAGACATCCTGCGTGAAATTGAGGAGAAGTTACAATACTTCAAGATGTTAGAAGATAGGAGAGCTACCATTCTTAAAAGCATTGAAGAGCAGGGAAAACTGACTGACGAACTGCGCCGGAAAATTGAAGCGTGTATAAAACTGCAGGAGCTCGAAGACCTTTACCTTCCCTATAAACCAAAACGGAAAACCCGCGGAACAATCGCCAAAGCAAAAGGGCTTGAACCGCTTGCGCTGTTTATTCTTGAAAATCCGGAGTTCGGCGGAGATATTGAGCAAAAATGCGCGGAGTTTATAAATGAAGAACTCGGCGTAAAGAGCGGACGCGAGGCGCTGCTTGGTGCAAAAGATATAATTGCGGAAATGATAAGCGACAGCGCTGATGTGAGAAAAGTTATAAGAGAGTATCTGACAGAGCAGTCATCAGTTGTTTCAGCAAAAGCCAGCGAGGAAGAACTCGAAACGCAGAATCTGAAGCTGAAGGAAAAAGAAAAGAAGGAAGTATATCTTATATATTTTGATTTTAAATCTGATATTGCAAAACTGAAACCTTACCAGATACTTGCCATGAACCGGGGTGAACAGGAGGGTTTTCTGAAGATAAGTCTTTCAGCAGAAGAGGGCTCTGCTCATGCACTTATTAAAAGAACGTTTCTGACTTATTCTGAATCAGTGTTTATGGAAATACTGCTGGAAACAATTGAAGACTCTTATCATCGTCTGATCTTTCCGTCTGTTGAACGCGAAGTGAGAAACGTAATGACGGAAGCAGCAGACCTTCATGCGATAGAAATTTTTGCGAGCAATTTACGCCAGCTTCTGTTACAGCCGCCGTTTTCAGATAAGACAATTATGGGTATTGACCCCGGGTATGTGTCGGGATGCAAAGTTGCTGTTATTGATAAGACCGGGAAATATATGGAGGGGGCGACTATATATCCGCATGAACCGAAGAAAAAACATGCCGAGTCAGAAGCAATAATAATACACTTTGTAAAAAAATACCGTGTTGACCTCATCGCGATCGGGAACGGAACAGCCAGCCGCGAAACAGAATTTCTGGTATCTGAAATCATAAAGAAAAATTCTCTTGAGTGCCATTATCTGATTGTGAATGAAGCAGGAGCGTCAGTGTATTCGGCTTCCGAGACGGCGAAGAAGGAGTTCCCCGATCTTGAAGCCAGTCAGCGGGGCAACATATCCATCGCGCGGCGTGTGCATGACCCTCTTGCCGAGCTTGTGAAGATTGACCCGAAGTCAATAGGCGTTGGTTTATATCAGCATGATGTTAATCAAAAATATCTTTCAAAGAAACTTGATGATGTGGTTGAGAGCTGCGTGAACTTTGTGGGAGTGGATGTAAACACTGCATCAGCTTCACTTCTGACGTATGTATCAGGTCTGAATAAACGCATTGCCGAAAACATTGTTAAGCATCGCGAAAAGAAGGGAAGTTTTACTAATCGCAAAGAGCTTCTTGAGGTGAGCGGTCTGGGTGAAAAAGTTTTTGAGCAGTCAGCCGGATTTCTGCGCGTTACTAATGGTGAAAATCCATTTGATAATACCTTTATCCATCCGGAAGCTTATGAAGCAACTGACTCATTGCTGAAAATGTTTAACATCGGTAAGGACAAGCTGAAAGAGGCGGGTCCGCTGCTTGATTTTTTCATTAGTAAAAAAGGATTTTCAAAAGCAGCAAAGGAAGTTGGTCTGGGTGAACCGACCCTGAAGGATATTGTTGACAACCTGAAGCGTCCCGGACGTGACCCGCGCGAGGATATGCCGAAACCAATCCTGCGCAGTGATGTACTTAAAATGGAAGATCTTAAAGAAGGGATGAAGCTGAAAGGCACAGTGCGTAATGTGGTTGATTTTGGAGCATTTGTGGATATTGGTGTTAAACAGGATGGCCTGCTTCATGTTTCACAAATAGCAGACCGTTTTGTAAAAAATCCGCTTGATCTGCTGAATGTTGGTGATGTGATTGATGTGAGGATTATCTCGCTTGATATTACAAGAAAGAGAATATCGCTCAGCATGAAGAGCAACTGATATTCAATTATGAAGTATGGGGTATGAATTATGAATTGGCCGATTAATCGCTGCTGTACATAAAGTTCTTTCTTTAGCCGGTTGACAGAAAAAAACATCTAGCGCAAAGGCGCAAAGAGCATTATACTCGCAAATGGGACGCTGATTATGCTGATGCTTCGCAACGCGGATGAACACGGATTGGAGGAGCAGAGTTATGAAAATCAGCGAGCTTCTCCGGAAGCCCCCCTCTTTTCAATCCCGCGCAAAGCTCCCGAATGTAATCAAAAAGAAATAATACTACACTCTGACTCTTTTTAATTCTTCAAGTAATACCGCGCGTTGATAAAATTTCTGAAGCAGTTCATCTTTCAAGGCAATGGCAGAAGATTTTCCTCCGAACTTCTTAACCTTTTTAAGATAACTCAAAATTTCGCGGTAATCCCCTCTGCTTTTTGCTTCCTGCAGCTTAAACGTAATGGCGCCTGCATAAAGAAGTGAAAGCTCTTCCCGGAATTCTGTTGAAAGAAAGTCATCATAGTCGCTGATAATTTTTAGTTCAGGTTTGAGCATAAGATGACCGAGTAGCCGCTGCTCCCAGCGTTCGCGGATATATATTTGGGCAATTATATCAAAGTTAGCCGGACTTGTCTGGAGCTCACTGATGAGAGTTTCAACAAACTGATTCCAGTTCGCGTGACCAATATATTTTTTAACCATCGCGTAGAAATCTATTTTGTAAACAAGACCGGCCCGGCTGATTGTCTGAACAGCCAAATTGAGAATCTTTTCATTTTCTTTACGAGTTATAGCTATTTTGAGCAGAAAATAATACCAGGTTGCGATTAGTTTATTATTATTCGCCGGAGTTGCTTTAATTCCTTCTTCAGCTAAAAAAGCAGCTTGTTTAAAGTCTTTGGCTTTGAGCGCGGAATTAATTTTTTCTTCACGTAGCACGGGATACTCCCAATGCTTAGCCAGAAAACTCAGCACCTCAGATTCATCCTTAAATTTTTCAATCAAGGAGAGCAGAATTTTCAACTGTTGCTCTTTAAGGTTCATTGGAACTATATTGTTGTTAACAATACTTATAAGGCGATTGATTTCTGATTTAGAATTAACCAATTTAGCGATAAGAGCGACAATGATCCGGTAACTCTCCCGTTCGGGGTGGGAATTTTCGGAAATTTGATCAATTAACAGATCAAGCATTTGCTGCCGCAGAACATTGTCCTTCGCGGCTTTATACGCGATGTCTTTTAATGCAATTTCAGCAGAAAACATTATAGGTCGTGCTTCACTGTCAGCATACCCAAAACGATATGAAAGTTCTGTGAGCGTAGAAATAATTTCAGTGGCACACGTGATGAGATTTGCAAACCCGTTTTTGCGTGACTGCTTTTGAACCGAATCAAACATTTTTCGTATATCTTTTAGAGCTGAGGAAGTTGCTTTTGGCTGCAGGAAGGTATGCCCGCCGCTGTAACTGTTAATGATCTCGTGTATCTTATCTGCAAAGTATTTTTTGGGCAGCACACTGAGATACTCAGGAAATAAAAGGAAGAACTTTTTGGCTAAGTTTCGGTCTTCTGCTGTGGCGGAACGAACGAAGGATTTAAGTTTTTCAAAAGGGATATTGCCGAGGATTTCTTCAACCGAATCTGTATAATGCACAGTGGGTGCTTCCGGGGGTGTAATTTCCGGTTGAATAACTTCAGGGTCTTCGGTAATCTGAAATACCACCGCTGCTACATGTTTACACAAATTACCTTCATAGGGGCAGTCACAATCCCACTGAAACAGGGTAAACTCATCAGTGTCAAAACCAACTTCTACGGTATAGATGCTATTGCCCTCCACTTTGGCTTCAAACATAAAATCATCTGACCTGGTAATGGAAATAACTTTGCCCGACAGAAAATAATCACGACCCCGGTCAATTATCCGGGCATCGGCAAATTCGTAAAGTGCGTTTTCGGCAGACATATAAATACTTTTGCGTAAGTGAAAAATTTATATAAGGAAAGTTAAGAAAAGTGATTGATTTTATGATCTATTAGTGATGAGCAATGCGAGTCGATGAAATACTCAAGCTCATGTAACTTCTTTAGTATAACCGATGGGTCATCAATCTTACGAAGACCCGGACGTACGGGGCAAGACAGGGATAGTATTGGAAGTTTTCATTCAATAAAACCGTTCGTTAGTATTTCGTAGAAAAGCGGGGATTGCGTATTTTTGTATAACACATTAAAGAAAATTTTATGGCTACCTTAACACCCCCTGAAGTTCAGCCGGCAAATCCGGCTTCAAAAGAAAAGCAGATTTACACCCTTATTGAATCACTCAGCGAATTTCTACCTATTGCCAATGATCGCAATCGGCTTGCGTATTGCCTTTTAACTGCCTCCGATTCTGTTTTGGTTACACTCAAAACCAACAAACTGACGGTTTCAGGAATCAGTGAAGAAGATCTGGCAAAGAAAATAGAAGCAGGGTTTCCGGTATAACAACCAAGTAAACCGCCGCCGCACTTATGCGATTAGTTGGCAGCATAACAGTCTCCGGATCTGTGTTTATGGAGGGGGTATCTCTTGGTGCACGATGGCTATGAAAACAGTGTAGGGTATGAGGTTTTTATATGAAAGATTATCTGCTCACCTTTATCAATCCGGCGAAGTCATTTGAAAAGCTCCTGGAAAAGGAGAACTACATCGGACAGGGTTTTTTGTATATATCGTTCCCCGTCGCGGGATATACAATGATGTATATATTCCTCACCATTGCAAACGGCGCGCCTTCGGTTTTTACACCCTGGTTAAATATACCAAAAGATGAGTATTATTCAATTAACCGGTATTTGCTTGCGCCCAGTATGATTCTCTGCTGGTTGAGCGCCACGGCTGTGATGCAGATAATCAGCCGCATGAATGGAGGCGATGGCTCATTTGAACGTCTGCTCTCAGTAATTGCTCTGAGTATAAGTATAGCAATGTGGGGCGGTCTGATACATGATCTTCCGATGAGCGCGTTAAGCGCATACGGAATTATTAATGCGCGGGAACACGAAATTGCCATGAACTCACCTACGGTATATCGTACTTTACTCCGGATAAGTTATTCGATATATCTGATAGCGTTTCTTGTTTTATTCCCGACTGCGGTTAAAGCAGTGCACAGACTTTCTCTTCTAAAGAGTATTTTTACCGGTGTACTCGGCTTTATTGTTTTTCAACTGATTTTTTTCATATTTAACAGATAAAATCATTTTCTCTGTTGTCGAATCCGGTGACCTTGCCGTAAGAGGATGACCGCCGGAAGCTGTATATCCGGTCACGCGTCGGATTCACGCCTGTGTTTTAGTTTCTCCCATGTTTCGCGGCTGATTTCGTAAACAAAGTTCAACCGTGAGGCCTCACCGTAGTAATTTACTTCCAGTTCACCGCACTTATCTGCGCCTATGCGGGTTATTGCGATTTGTGAGCGGACATTGTTAGCCCCGATATGAAAATATACTTTTTTAACGAAGCGGAAAATATAGTCCAGCAGTGAAATTTTAACAGCATGATTAAATCCTCTGCCCCAGAACTTTGCAGCAAGAAAAGTATATCCGATCAGAATGCTTGATTCCTGTTCATTGTAATCATAAAAGCGAGTGCTGCCGATAATTTCGCCGGATGTTTTTTCAACTATCTTGAATGCACCTTTGCTTTGCATGGCTCCTTCAAAGTAAGTACGAAAAACCTCAAGCCGCCATCTGTCCGGATTGGGATGCTGCTCCCATACCGCGGGGTCAGAGGCAGCGCGGTAGAGGTCATCAAAATCTCTTTCCGCAAGAGGAAAGAGAAACACCTTCTCATTTTCGAGTATGGGTTGAATGTCGGGTTTCATAACAGAAGTCAATAAGTTAAAACTGATTAAAAAGATAAAACTTTATCACACAAAACAGTCCATTGAGCAAACTCCTTCATGTTGCTCAGCTTCACTCCCTCAATAAAAGGAAGTTTGTCTATACCTCGCGCTTCAGAACAACCTCCGCAGCTTTTTACTTCGCCCCCTTTTTGAAGGACGGATTTGAGCATTCGTTCAATATTATAGTAACCGTTAGGTGTAGTCTGGTTTGGCAGAGCGCAAAAGACAGCATCTGCAAGAAGGAAGATTTTTACTTCAACCAAATCACTGTGCTCCTTTTGCAGAGTCATTGCCATCCTCAGTGCGTTATATGCTTTTTCCGAGCCGTAAGGGGCATCGTTAATGATGATGAGTATTTTTTGCATGGATTATCCAAAATAAGTTGTTTGAATTATTCAAAAAACAGATTCTACAAATTATAATTTTGTTCTGGTTCACTAACTAATAATAGCTTGGGTTGTCTTTCTATTTTCTCAATTCTAGCTCTCGCTATTGTACAATATTCATGGCTTATGTCAATTCCTGCATAAATTCTTCCCATTTCTGCGGCGACTCTTGGTGTAGTTCCGCTACCGCACATAGGATCAAATACCGTATCACCAGGATTAGTCCAGGAATAAATATGATCTCTGACCAACTGGCAAGGAAAGGGAGCCGGATGACCTTTTGCCTCTTGATCTTCATCTTTTTTACCAACTACATACTCCCAAATATTCCCTTTAATCTTCTTATCCTTAACCGGTTTGGCAAGTTTCTCCCTTTTCTGGTCATTCTTTGAATAATTTTTATATGTTGTGCCATTCAGTTCAAGACCGGCATGAACACAATCAACCATTATAGGATTATGAGTTTTTACCACGCCTTTACTAAAAACGAACATATATTCAAATTCGTTATTGTAACGCTTTCTGTAAATTTGTGGAATTGGATTCCTTTTCCGAAAAATCATTGTGTCGTGTAAATTAAATCCAATGCTCTTAAAGAAAAGCGCTTGTTTAAAACTGGTGCCTGTTTCACTGCCGTCTATAGTCGAATCAGCAACCACCCAAACCAATACTCCTCCCGGTTTTGTAATTCGGAACAGTTCTTTTGCAATATCCTGAAAAGGAAATACATATCCTTTATAATTTCTCAAATCATCATAAGGGGGTGAGGTTACGGTTAAGTCAATCTCATCATGATCAAATTGACTCATTATCTCTACGCAATTCCCTTCGATAATTTCATTTTTAAATTTATTCATACGTAAAAATCATTTTATATCAAACAGTTTATTATCAGATATTGAAGTAATTGTTTTGATCTTACTTTCAAATTTTCGCGCTTTAATTAAAGCATTGAGCGCCTCAGCATGTGTCATTCTCATAACTTTTTCTCTTTCGGAGGAAAGAAAAGTGAGCGCTTCTTCCTTTGCCAACGCAATTGAAAGAGCGGATGCTTCCTTCTCCGTATGCCAAAGAGCGTCAATTTTCTTTGAGTATGCTAATATCACACTGTTAATCCCAAGCCAATACCCCGGCGCTGATTTTGTTGGATTTAATGAGTTAACAGTCTGAAATATTTTGGTAAGCAGATTTCGTGCCTTGCTTGTTCCTTCTAAAGAAGAATAATTCAATATCAATACCAGGTGAGAGTAAGAAAAAATGCAAACATTTCTTGTTGTCGCCTGCAGGTAAATCTGACTATTTGCCGAAGGTAATTGATAAATAGGGCAGCAAACCATTGCAAATGGTTTGCCGCGTTTCCAGGTATCAATCGCCTGGATTTTAAAATCTTTTTGATTCTTGGCTGTACGGCTAAGCCGGAAAGATTTAGCATCCGCAACAAAACTATATTCTTTGGCAAACACCTCAACATCAGCAGCGTCTGCTCTTTCTTTTAAAACAATACTCTTTAATCCAAGATATCTGAATGCAAAGGATAATAAATAATCTGTGTATTTGGAATAAAGTTTTTCCTCACTACTATCATGAGAATAGGATTCAGGTATGCTGCCACAAAGTCTTAAATGATCAATAAGTGCCGCAACACCGAATCGATTAAATTCTTTTTCGAGTTTTTCTGCTAACTTCGTGGTATCAGTTCCAAAACTTCCGCTAAGTTTCTGAAGTTCCTCAATCCAATAAGTCCGTCTTTTTTGGGCGGTTTTGGAAATTATATCGCTCATGCTATTTTACTAAATATTTGTATTGACAAGTATTAAACAGAACCTGATTGAGAATGTTGAAAACATTGTCTGATTATCACTAAAACCCAATAGATCGTCATCAATTTAAGGCAAATATACCAATTTTGACTCATATATTCTATAACTACGATTTTCTTATGGCAATAAGTTAAGCAATGATTATGGTTTTGTGAGTGGGCAAAAATTAGTTGCCCTGTTTACTTCCTTCCCCTAAAATAATCAAACAGTTCTGTGAGGGTTTGGGAGGCAAAGTTTTGCTTTATCCGGCGGAAACCCTCACCATAGACGGGGTCAGAATCTGACTCGAGCATTCTTATAACCATTGGTGCGGCCGGGTCATTGCTGCGGCTAAGCCAGAACCACGAAATAAAATTACAGCTTCCTTCGGTGGTCGGCCCATCCAGCGTGCCAAGACCGTTCTGATGAAACCAGACATGCATGAGTTCATGGGCGATGATTGACTCAGTATATACCGGAGGCAGTCCATTCAGTATATAAACAGTGAAAGAAGCGGTCTCTTTGATGAGTTTGTCATTCCGGTATTCACTTTTAATCTGTGAGTCACAAAAGCCGCGCAGATTTTCAGAATACGATTTTCCTGCTTTACTTTTAAGAGTATGCTTATCAACCCCTTTGACCGAAACATTTTCAGACCTTATGCTGAAGCCGGAAGAGCTGAGCCCTGAGAGTACTTTCTTAAACAGTGCATTAAACGACACACCGGTAAATACCGCGTTAACGTGGCAGAGCTTGCAGACGGTTCTGCCATCATTGTATCGGACTCCGCCTCCGGTGATGTCGGGTGCAGTCAGGCGCGAGCAGGCATCGCATTTTGCGTATTGCTTTTCGTGAGAGGAGTGAAACTCATTACCATATATATCAGCAGTTATATATCCGGTCAGCCCTTCTTTGCAGACGGCACATTTCTGCTCGATGCTGCCGCGGTAACACTCCTCATGGTATTTTTTCCCGTCGAATGAAACGTACGAGCTTTTGAGAACTTTGCCGCAGAGGTCGCAGAAGGGGGCATGCTTTTCGGTCAGGCAGTCCGGGTGGTAGAATTTTTCTTTCTCATAGGAGTAGGAACCCGAAATCACCTCACCGCAAGAGGTACAAAGAAAATGCTCCGGGTGGAAATTCCTTCCTTCAGCCGAAACATAAGCGCCCTCAATGCTTTTTTTGCAATGAAAGCAAGTGGTCCGGGCGCAGGTGAAAGAGAATGTCAAAAGGAGAAAAAAAACTATTGCTATCAAAAAAACACTCGCGTTTTATTCAGACCATAGTAACAAATTTGCTTCGTGATTCAATTACAGTTTCAATTATTAATCAGACAGCGAGGGAGATTACCTTTTTTGTTAGTAGTTGAAAATCACTATATGCTGCCGCAACCGCGTTCACATGAGCACCGATAGCACCGTCTGCGGGTTTTAAAAGAAACATTGGTTTGCGCGCTTCCATCGCCATTGGCATAAGACTGTGATAATGTTTTAATAATGCCAGGCAATAACGATCGTCTTCAATAGTATTGGTGTTATCATCAATATTTAAAACCGCACCATGAAATACACCAGGAATTCTATTCGCCCACTTGAGATAAGATTTAACAGGTAGCTGCTCTTTTATTCTATGCTGCATTATTACATAGCCAAGAGGAAGCATGCTTGCAGGGGGAAGAATTAATTGAGGATCCGGATTTTCCTGAATGCGTTTATTCCACTCTCTTCTCCAATTTTCAAGACGTCCGCCGAGATTTTTTAATCCTTGTAAAGAAAATAAGTCTGCGGCCATTGGAACGATTATGTAATCCGCACAAATCATAACTGCCCGATTAATTGCACCAAAATCCGGACCAACATCTATGATGCAATAATCTGATTTAAAATTATGTCCTGCCTGCTGAAGAATTCGGTAAAATGAAGAGCTAATCCGGAAAGCAGCTTCATCTCCATCATTGCACTTTTCCCAGTTTTCACTTAATTTGTCTTCAAAAACAGAAAGCTCCAAGTCGCCGGCTATTAAACCGATTCCTGTAGTGACCTCAATTATGTGAGGGGTAAGTATATCTCCCAGTCCTCTGTCAAGAGGTTTAAGGGAATGCATTATGGTCGCGCGATCAATGTCATTGCTATATATGTCAATTTGCTTTTCTTCACTCAGAAACATTGAAGTAAGATTTGCCTGCGGATCGAGATCGGCCGCCAGGACTGTATGCCCAAGCTCAGCAAGCATATATGCAAAGTGATAAACAAGTGTGGTTTTTCCGACTCCTCCTTTGTTGTTAAAAAAAGCAATCGTTCTCATTTGTTTTTCCCAAATATCGTAACAGAAAAAGTGGTCAACTCATTGTAACTAAACACCGGTTCGGGGTTGCCGTGTCTTTCAAGCGCGGCTTTTGCTCTTTTGATTCCAACATTAAATTTATTTACATATCCAAGTGTATATGCTGCTTCGGCTATAGTTGGATTTCGATAATCGTTTTCATTCGGAAAATTTTCCGGTCTGGCTTTACCGTAGAGCCCACCCGCGTTGGAAATCTCGATTCGGTCATCAAATTCATAAAACTTAACGGGAGCATGAGACTGATAATCTCTGTGAATGACCGCGTTATATAACAGCTCCTTAATTGCAGATACCGGGTAGTTATAAGAATGCTGCCCACCTATCTCATGAAGAGTTTTTCTGATGATATTTGCTTTGATAAATTCATCCATTTGTCTCATTTGCGTGGTCAGATCGCCTGAAAACCTCTTCTCATAGATAAAATCCGAAGTAACATCTCTGCCTTCAAACCTGATATATTGAACATATCCGCCGGGGAGATAGAGAAGTGGATTGCTTCCAAACATAAGAATTGCTGCATTAGTAGGGCAATCTGCTTTCAAGTCATAGAATTTCAGTGAAGCAAGTTGTTGTTTTTCATTCCTGCCGTTTTCAAGCAATGTTTCACTGTCTATGGCATTTGGAAGATAGGTAAACTTAAAAATTTCCATACTTAAGTCGTTAAGAGTACTGCCATAGCAAGGGAGAGAGTCAAATGAACTTGCAAAGGAGCTGCGTTTTTCGCTTAATATCCTTTCTTCAGCTTCACTGGCAACACTACTTCTTGGACCCAAACGGATATAAACTTTCCCTTTATAACGAAAGGGTGGCTGCTTCCCAGGCAATACTTCTGCAACCGCAACATAACCATCGGGGAAACTAAAACCCTGGACATTTATGAATGGAGGAGGGACAACTCTGCCGTCATTACGAAAATCCATGAGCGTTTGGAGAATATTTTCATTCTCATGTATCCCCGCAATCCTTCCATCATCGTGAACGCCAACAATCAGATATCCCGGCTTACCGGAGGCCGGAAAGTCATTGGAAAACGCACAAATGGCCTCGCCGAATTTTTCTTTGTCTGTTAAAGAAATAGTCTTTTCGATCTGAAATTGCTCACCGCCGGGGAGAATTCTTTCAAGTTCTTCTTTGCTAATCATAGTGCTAAATTAAGAATTTCGGGGCTGTTTATCAATTGATATTTATTTACCGGTATCAAACTACGACATCGGTTAGTCTTGGGAAACATAAAAGAGATGATTGATCGCTTCCCGGTAACAACGAGCCAAATAAAGTTTGGGAGATTAACGTAAATCCCGCAATAAAAAGACCCACTTCCCTCACATCAAACCCAAATAGCTGTTCGGTGTGTCAAAAATCTAACGGCTCTTAGCGGTTTTCTTTTTATTTTTAACAATGGTCTTTTTTAACGGAATTCATCAAAAAACAGGTTTCAGAGCGGAGATTCTGCTCTTTATTCTGGTTTCTTTCTGCTGGTCATCCTGCGATGCGCCGAGGTCCAACCCTCTTGACCCGGAGAATCCTGCAAACCGGATTTACCGGCTAAAGGGAACAGTGCTTTCCGCAGAAAAGAACCCCAGACCGCTTGGGGGAGTTTCGGTTTTCTGGCAGAATGAAAATCTTTCAACCCGCTCGGCAGACGATGGCTCATTTACCCTCCAATGTGAAAAAAGAACTCCGGGCTGGCTGGTCTTTACCCTTGAGGGGTACTCTGCAGATTCGATAATGATCAACTGGAGCAGCGAAAAATCTGTAACGGTTAGTCCGCGGCTGAATGCGCTGCCTGAGCTTAGCGGTTTGAATATATACAGCACCGTAAGAAACAAATACAGCAATACAGAATTTCTGCTCTTTTTTGAAGTTACCCTTACCGATGCTGATGATGATATTGATTCGGTAAAGATAATCTGTGCTCCGCTCGGGGTTGAGGTAGCGCTTACCAAGCAAACAGCTTCTTATTTTGAAGGCCGGTTTTATGACTACGAACTTGAACTGACTGAGTTTAATGATGTTATTGGCAAACAGTTTCAGGTAGTTGCGGTTACTCAGTCGGGAAATACTTTTCAGGTAGGAAGCTCAACGGTGCTGCGGGTGATTCGTGATGAAATTGAAGTGCTAACGCCGAAAAACTCAGATACGTTAACCACACAGACTCCGATGCTTACCTGGAACCGGTTTACTCCGGGTTTTTCCTTTACCTACACTATTGAGATATATACCGATGAGACTGAACCGGTTTTACGGTGGCGGAAAGAAAACGTGTCGGCAGATGAGATTTTTATGCAGGTGGAAACGCCGCTTACCGTAACCCAGAATAACGACCGCTTTTTCTGGGTGATCTGGTGCATTGATGAATATAAAAACAAATCCCGCTCGAAACCCGCGGGCTTCACTATACGGCCGTAATGAATATAGTTGATAAATTCGGATATATAAAGAACCTGACGCGCGAACAGTTTGAAGCGCTGCAATCCATTAGCCAGCTTCTTAACCGTGAGGTGTATGAGGAGGATATCGTAAATGATATGCTGGACTGGGTGCTTCATGTGGTTAACGCAGAGCGGGTTGGGTTTGCGCGCTACGAACAGGCGGATGAACGTTTTCAGCTTATTGCATCGCGAAACGTCAACAAAGATGTTACAAACCGTCTTGATGATTTTTCGGTGGGGATATTCCGTCAGGTAGTGCTGCGCAAACAGCCGGTGCTTTATCACGATGTGCAAAATGAGGAAGGGCTTTCGCAATTTGCAAGTGTGCTGATTAAAAAAATCAGATCGGTTATTGGAGTTCCCCTTGTTAAGAACGATGAAGTGTGGGGAGTTATAGTTGCCGACAGTCAGTCAGACCGGCGGGAGTTTACTGATTCCAATCTGCTTTTTCTTAATTTTATTGCCAACCTTGTTTCTCTTGCATTAGACCGCGCGGTTAAACTTCGTGTATTAGCGGAAGATAACCTGTTATTAAAGCAGCGGGTTGAAGAATATACAGAAGTGCCTGACATGATCGGCACAAGCAAACCGATGAAGGATTTATTAAAACTTATTAACCGGGTGGCTGCATCAGACGCAACGGTGCTCTTGCTGGGTGAAAGCGGAACGGGTAAAGATCTTGCAGCTAATGCAATCCACCGACTGAGCAGCAGACGCGAAAACCCGTTTCTTGCCCAGTTCTGCGGTTCAATACCAGATTCACTTCTTGAGAGTGAACTCTTCGGATATAAAAAGGGTGCATTCACCGGCGCCGGTGCTGATAAAAAAGGCCTGCTTGAAGCCGCCGACAACGGCACTTTTTTTCTCGATGAAATAGCTGATATATCACAGGCACTTCAGGCAAAATTGCTGCGCGTGCTTGAGAACAGAGAGATAATACGGCTCGGTGATACACAACCGCGAAAAATAAACGTACGAATTATTACTGCTACCAATAAAGATTTACAGCAAATGGTTAAGGAGGGGACATTCCGTGAAGATTTATTTTACCGGCTGAATGTTTTTCCTATACGCATCCCGCCTCTGCGTGAAAGAAAAGAAGATATACCGCTTCTTGCACAGCACTTTATAGAAAAGCTCGGACGTAACGAACTGAAACTTGGCAGATTTGCGCTGCTTAAGCTGGAAAAATATCACTGGCCGGGTAATATACGTCAGCTTCTGAATGTTCTTCAGCGTGCCATTATCCTTTGTGACGGTGAGCGCATTGAAGAAGAACACATTATTATAGAAGAACAGCAGGAGACGCTCAGCTTTAGCGGCACTATGGAAGAGTTTGAAAAACGTCTCCTGATAAAACGTCTTGAAGAACACAATGGCAACCGGACTCAGACCGCTGAGTCACTCGGTGTATCAGTCAGATGGGTGCAGTTAAAGCTGAAAGAGATGGAAAACAAGTAAGCCATGTCAAAGCAGAACGGGTCACAGCAAACAGCGCATTACCGGCATCTTGAAGTCCTCAAAAAAGATGACCTGAGCGCGGTATATATAGCCGAGGATATGAAAAGCGGAAAAACGGTGATATTAAAAACCCTTCGCACTGACGCTCTGCCCGACCCGACTATTATAACAAGATTTAAGCGGGAGTCAAGTCTGCTCTCATCAATGCAGCACCCCGGGGTTATTACCGCGATTGACTCCGGCTCAGAGGGCAGTTTGCTATATATCAGCTTTGAGTATTTCAAAAGCCGAAACCTGCGCCGGCTTATGCAAGAGGGGGGGCTTGCCACTGAGACAAAAATTCTTTTGGTAAAACAGTTTTTTGCTTCACTGCAATACGCACATTCACTTGGCATCATACACCGTGACCTAAAGCCGGAAAATATTCTTGTTGCAGAGAATTATCATTTGAAACTTGGAGACTTCGGTCTTGCAACCGGCGGAGCCGAAAATTTTGTAACATCTCAATATTCAGTTGTCGGCACACCCGGATATATGTCCCCCGAACAGATACAGGGGCAGACGCTTTCGCTGCGGAGTGATTTGTTTTCAGCGGGCATTGTGGTCTTTGAGCTTTTCACCGGAAGAAATCCTTTTATTGGGAGTGATATTAACGAAACGCTGAATAACATCATGAATTTTGATGAGCAGCAGCTTGAGCCGGAAATTGCTCTGCTTCCTCAGGAAATTGCAGCTATTGTGAGGGCGGTATTGAGGAAAAATCCCGGCGACAGAAATGAAGATGTGTTTGCTCTTGCTTCCGCGCTTTCTGGTTCGATAACGCATTCCGGCTACGGACAACTCTCAGGATACCGCCGTATATATCCATATATCCGTCCGGCGATGATCTTTGCTGCCGGAATATATCTTATTGTCATCCTTAAACAGGGCAAATACGAAGCAAGCCATTACGGCGGTGAAACTTTTTTGCAAAATCCTCCGGGTGAAGTTATTATATCCACGGGGAGTGATTCATCAGATGAGGTAAAAGAGTATGACATCCCGCCGGAGGTAACCGCAGAGAACCAAAAGCCGGCAAGTGATGAAACAGCAATCACCGCGCGGCAAAATCAGAGCTATGAACCGGCAGAAGAAAAACAGGAAGCAGCACAATCATACGGTGAGCTGGCGGTTGAGGTGCTCCCCTGGGCGGTGGTATATATAGATTCGGTGCGGTATGAAACAACTCCCCTCAAAGATAACATTACACTTGAGACCGGTCGCCACGCAATAATGCTTATGAATCCGGGTTATCCTGTTTATCGTACGGAGGTAAACATACGCGATGGAGAGCTTAGCCGTTTAAAGATTAATCTTGAGGGGCTGATGGGCTTTCTTGACTGTAAGGTGCATCCTTGGGGTGAGGTTTATATTGATGGAGTATTGAAAGGGGAAACCCCGTTAAAGTCACCGGTCAAACTTGCCCCTGGTGAATACAAAGTTGTCATAAAGAACCGGGAATTCGGGGAATCTGAGTTTACTGTGAAAATTTTGCAGGGTGAAACTTTTCTCCTCAAGCATAATTTTAAGAATACAAACTAAAATGAGCATATTTTTTAATTGGCATAAATCTTGCACGGTTTGAGGCATGAAACGTAAACTTCTCCTCCTTCATATAATGATAGCCCTTCTGGCTGTCATGATGACCGGCACTTCGCTCCAGGCGCAAGGGCAGTGGGAGATTACTGCCTCACTTACGCGCGGACTATTTGGCGCGGCGGCCGTTGAGGTGAACGGTCAGATTTATGTACTGGGAGGGTATTCCGACTCCGTGCAAAGCTCGGTTGACTGGATACAGAAATTTAACCCGCTGACCGGCAAACTGACCAATGTTGCCCGGATGAAAAAAAGAAGAATCTATCTTTTTGCGGCTGTCAGAGGCACTGATATATATTATCTTGGCGGTGAGCTGAGCGGAGGGAGTTATCAGTCAAGCGGTATTCTTGAAAAATTTAACACGATTACTAATTCAGTAACTGCCGTAGATACCAATAAAAAATTTAACCGCCTCGCTTTGACGGGTCTCGTCCGCGATTCTATGCTTTATCTGATAGGCGGCGAGCAAATAGGCAGCTCAGGACCTCCCGGAACAATTAATCCTTATCTGATGGAATATAATCTCAACAAGAAAGAGATTACGTATAATTTTACTTCCATGTTCTCCGGTTCTCAGCTTCGTTCCGGGCAGACGGCAGTGCTGCGGGATGAGTATATATACATATTCGGCGGCGCGTTTAACACAGTGCTTTCGGAGGTCTATCGTTATCATCTGCCCACCCGCCAGTTGCGCAGGATATACCCCAATATGCTTGTGCCCCGCGCTTTCGGATGCTCGGCGGTTCTGCCTTCCACAGGTGAGTATATGCTGCTGGGCGGATTTAATGAAAGTTCGTTTGCTCTTAACACGGTTGAAAAATTTCGCCTGAGTGATTCAACCTCTATCGCAAATTCGTATATAGCGCCGCTGAACTTTAAGCGAAAAAGTTTTATGACCGCGTCATTGGGCGGTTTTATTTATGTCTTTGGCGGCAGAAATGATTTTAATCAGCCGGTACGTTCCATTGAGCGGTTCGAGATTTTTACCGGCGCGGAAGAAGAAACAGGAACACTGCCGGGAGTATATTCACTGGGTTTCAATTACCCCAACCCTTTTAATCCGGCAACAACAATCAGTTATTCGCTTCCGCGGGAGAGCGCCATCCGGCTCACAGTTTATGACGCGCTGGGTTCCGTGGTCTCGGTAATTGAGGAAGGAAGCCGTGAGGCAGGTATATATAATTTCAAATGGCATACTTCAGGGCTGCCGAGCGGTATATATTATTATGAGCTCCGCGCGGTTCCTTTATCAGGGGGAGAACTTTTCCGTCAGATCAGGAAGATGATGCTTCTGAAATGATTTTCAGACAAACAATCATTCTTGTAGCGATGTGTTTATCACTGCTGTATCCTCAGGAGCAAAAACTGATTCAACAGATAAAAAATGCGTTTGAAGATTTTGAGTATGATCAGGTTATTTCTTTGAGCGACTCACTGCTGAAAACGTATCCGCAAACCGGACTTGCAGACAAGAATGATATACTTTTGTTGAAGGCGGTATCACATTATTCACTTTCGGAAGAACAGCTTGCAAGAAAATGTTTTATTGATATGTTATCCGGTGACCGGACGTTACAGCTTGATGAAAACAGGGTTTCGCCTAAGATACTTGCGCTCTTTAACGCGGTTAAGGAGGAGTATCTGGCTTTTATCCCCGTTCAGCCGGAAAACAATGTAACCAAAAAGGATATAACAGAAGCAGGTATAACCGCTATGCTTCAGCAGTACAGCCGATATAACGCGGCTATATATAAATCATTGGTGCTGCCCGGCTGGGGGCATTACGCGCTTGGTGAGAAAACAAGCGGAATTCTCCTGGGGTCCGCTGCGCTTCTTACTCTTGGCGCGGGAGCTTACTATATATATGATGCATCGGAAAAGGAAACCGGTTATATGAGTGCGATTGAACCGGAGGAAATCCGTTCCGGTTACAGTGCCTACAACCGTGCGTATAAAATCCGGAATGCACTAATTGCCGGATTTGCAACCCTTTGGCTTTATACACAGGGGGATCTTCTCTTCAGAAGCGGGGAGTTTACCGGCGGTGCCGGGTTTCTTTCACTCGGTTTTGATACCAACCGCCGCTTTTCACCGATGCTTTTGGTCAGGTTACCGATTCGCTGACCGCGAAAAAAACGTTCCGGTATGAATAATTTGCGTGGTTGGTTTGCCGGCAAACCCTTAAAAATTAGCAAAATTGGGGATTTTGGCAATGGTACAGATTTTGAATAAATAAGAGCAGTAAATTAAAATAATAATGGAGCAACCATGAAGTTCGTGAAATCACTTTTCCTTGCGGCGCTTATAAGCACAGCGGTGTTTGGGCAGCTTACCCCGCCGGCTAACCTGACAGCGACCGGGAGTTCAGATCTCAGATCTGTAAAGCTGACCTGGGAAGATACCCAGACCAATGTAAAATATTATGTTTATAAAAAAGATGCCCCCGCAGCAGATACAACCAGGCAATTCAGAAAAATTGCTTTTGTCCACAGAAAAGATTTTGTTGACTATCATCTGGCGCTCGGAGGCACCTACAGTTATTTCGTAAAAGCGGTAAATTTCGGAAATGTGAGCGATCCCTCTAACATAGTTGAATTTACCAGAACCGCGCCCGTATATACCTACGGAAAACTGAATGGCTTCGTTGTCAGTGAGGCGTCTCAGTTACCGGTGATTAACGGTTTTGTTAAATTTTATCCGGTAAGCGGAACATCGGGCGGATACATAAGCGTCCGCACGGACAGCAACGGATTTTATTCCGCGCGGCTGAAAACCGGAAATTATAAAATTTCCTTCAGTGCTCATACCTTCATTGGTGAGTATTATGACAACGCAGCAACATCTTCTGCTGCTACGGTTGTAACAGTTGCGGAGAACGATTCTGTTACTTTGAATGCAGCAGCGCTTGCCTCAATTGTTCCGCCGGTTGTATATACCGTATCAGGTACTGTTTTTGATGCGGCAGGTCTTGTCGGTAAAAAAGCTGAAATTGTGGCTTTCAAAAAGAATTCTAACCACGGTCCTCATTATGGCTTCGGACAATACAGAAGATTAACCGACTCACTTGGCAACTTTTCTCTGAACGTTCGTCTTGGTGATACACTTGCACTCTTTGCAAGACCGTTTGATAACACACTGAAATCAGAATATTATGACGGAAAGGCAACCCTTCAGGAAGCTGATCTGATAGCTGTTACCGGAAGTGTAAGCGGAATTAACTTTACACTTGACCTCAAACCTGTTTATGCTAACGGAGTTTCGGGTACTGTTTCTGACTCACTCGGAACAACCTTCCTTAAAGGTTATGTATATCTGATCAGGAAAAACCCGCCAGCTCCGGCGCCGGGTAATCATAACAGAAGAAAATTCTGGACCTCAACCGATTCACTGACCGGCGCATATTCATTTGCAAACCTTGAGCCGGGTGAATATTATGCTCTTGCAGCGGCAATGGGTTATAAGGCCACCTATTTTACATTTGATGGCACACACACTATGGACTGGCGCCTTGCTGATTCTATTGTAGTTGGTGAAACGGGCGTGGTTGAAAACATCAACTTTAACCTTTGGGCTCGTCAGCCGTATTCAGGCGGAAACAATGCAGCCATATTTGGAAACACTCTTGAATTAACCGGTTCGGTTGTTGAAGGTGTTCTTACCTATGTTACTGATGCTGAAGGAAACATCGTAAGCGCAAGTGTCTCTGACCCAGCGGGCAGCTTTTTGCACGAAGGTCTTAACAGCGGATACTATATGTTTACGGCAAACACAGTAAGTTTTAATGAAGCAATTATATCCGGAGTTGATGTTGACGCAGACAACGGCGATGTTGAGCTGAATATATCACTCACACCTGACGGAGTTACCTCTGTAAAGGGTAATACCATTCAGCCGGAAAGATTTGAGCTTCAGCAGAACTATCCTAACCCGTTTAACCCGTCAACCGTTATCAGATTCTCTCTGCCTGAAGCGTCAGCAGTAACACTGAGAGTATTTAACGTGATTGGACAGGAAATTGCGGTTCTGGTTAATAATGAGTTCCGCTCTTCCGGTTTGCACGAAGTTTCCTTTAACGCGTCCGCGTTCGCGAACGGAGTATATATATATAAGATTGAAGCCGCCGGCCTCTCAATAACCAAAAAAATGACCTTGTTGAAGTAAGACAAGAACAAAAAAAGAACAGAACAGAGGAATCATACTTCCTGACACACACATGATGAAGTGATTCCTTTCCTTAAAGGGTGCCTGGTAAAACAGGCACCCTTTTTTTTAATTATGAAGTATGAAGGATGAACTTAAGTAATTATGAAGTATGAAGTATGAAGGATGAATTGGGCTTTGCGAAAAATCGGGTGAAACCTCATTTGCTCTGCGTTTAATTTCCTTCTGCTAAAAAAAGAAATTTCATATTTTGAGCACATGAAAACATTACTCTTTCTTCTGATCTCTTTTGCTTTTATTCATTCGCAGGAAACCCAGCCGCCGATTGTCTGGTATGGTTACGGTTCATTTACGGTTGAGGGGCTTGGTTCGCCTGATTCTCTGAGGGAATCACCCTATGACCGGATGCCGGTTGCATGGAAGGATAAAGTGCGCAAACCGGTCTGGGAGCTCTCAAAAAACACAGCCGGGGTTACGGTGCGCTTTTATTCTAACACAACGTCAATCCGGTTTAAATGGACAGTGCTTAATGATCTGAAAATGAGCCACATGGCTGAAACCGGTATTAAGGGAATTGACCTTTATGCAAAGTCGGATAATAAATGGGTATATATTAACACGGCAAGACCGAAGGGGAAATCCTCTGAACACAAAATGATAACGGATATGACACAACAGACGCGGGAGTACCTTCTGTATCTTCCGCTTTATGATGGCGTCACAGAGTTGGAGATAGGCGTTGACTCACTCAGCAGTTTTGCGGCTCCTGAAAGAAACACAGAAAAACCAATAGTTTATTATGGTACCAGCATTGCGCAGGGGGGATGTGCTTCGCGGCCGGGGATGGCGCATACGAATATTCTCTCCCGCATGATGGATGTGGAGATTATCAATCTTGGTTTCAGCGGTAACGGCAGAATGGAGATGCCCATTGCGGAGTTTATGGCGGAAACGGACGCGAAGTACTATATATTGGACAACATCCCCAACATGAAATTAGAAGAAGTGCTGAGTAACGTGAGGCCGTTTGTTGCGTATATACGAGGCAAACATCCGGAAACGCCGATCATCTTTATTGAGAGTTTTCTTTTTGCCAATACCGCACTCGAAAAGGGAAGTCATAAACAAATCTCCGAAAAGAACAGAGCCCTGCGCGGCGAATATAAAAAGCTGCAGTCGGAAGGAGTAAAGGGGCTGCATTATATATCGCTTGACTCAATGCACGCAGCCCTTGCGGAGGGAACGGTGGATGGTGTTCACCTTACAGATCTGGGATTCATGCGGTTTGCTGAGTTTCTGAGAAAAGAATTTGAGATAATGAAGAATGAAAAGTGAAGAATAAAAGGGGATTGAGCGGGGCGGATATCTTTGTTAGGTTTTAACGCGGGAGCAGATGGCGGGGTTTGGATGAAATCTGAGTGTATAAAAAGGAAAGGTATATACCAATGAAAACAAGTGAAGAATTGATTATTGAAATGCAGCAGTCAGCTGAAACATTTATCAGCTCATTAAGCTCTGTGCCCGGTGAAAAGCTAAACATCAAACCGGCGCCGGAGAAGTGGTCAGCAGGGGAGTGTGCCGAGCATATCATTTTGACTGAGCTGCTCATAATCCGGCTCATAAGGGGTAATGGAGTGCCCACAGAGAGACCGCCGGATGAGAAGCTGGAGGAAGTCGCGACTAAATTCGGAGACGCAGAAATAAAGTTGAGCGCATTTGGACCGATAATTCCTTCAGCATCAGAAAAGTCCAAAGAGGATTTACTCAAGAGATTCACCAACAACAGAGCGACATTGGCAGAGTATATAAAGACGAAGGATATGAGTGAGCTTATAACCTCATTCAAACATGGAGTGTTTGGTGAACTGACCCGGTATGAGTGGGCGCAGTTTATATTACACCATACCGAACGTCACCGTAAGCAGATGAT
>BTUV01000043.1:0-23345 GCA_045863035.1 Ignavibacteriales bacterium
TGGATGTAATAATATTTGCGGCTTACTTGACTTTTAACATAACAGAGACGATGCAAATGCCCGGGTGATGTTTTATTGTGACGGGTTTTTGCATTTGCATCGTCTCAGGGAAGAACATGGAAAAACCCACACAACGAAAACCATGTGCCATGCCTCCCCCGTGCCACGATGAGACGATGCAATCACATGACATACGGGTTATATATATTCCGGCGGGTGATTGCATCGTCTTTACGAAAGGACGTGACGCGGTTTTTTCATTTGCGTCGTCTCATGTGAAACAAGACCGGGGGAAACGATCGGATAAACCCCATACCACCGATTACCATTCGCCACGATGTGGTGATTTATTGGTTTCACCCGGTTTCCGGGCGGAGTATTTCCCCCTCCTTCCGGCATCTCCCTTTACTTTTACCTTCAAAATAACGCCAAATTTGGGTATTTTCCGTCTTTATTTCCGGCAAATTTACTGATGACTGAAAAACTGGATCCTTCTCAAAACAAGACCTCGTTCTTACAAAAGCTCTCTTTTTTTTCTAACCTGAAAAATCTTTTTTCCGATGAAAACGGAACCCGGTGGCCATTCTCAAAAAGGGTGACTCTGGTTATCGCAGGCGTAATTCTTTCAGCTCTCATTCTCCTCGCGGTTTATATCATCTTCCCCGGTGTTGATCCCTCAGTGCCTCTTTATAAGGTGAAGAAGGATAAATTTCTGGTAACAATAACCGAGAGCGGGGAGCTGATTGCAAAAAATGCTGTATCGGTTGCATCACCGCGCGTGAGGGGAAATCTTAAAATTGTATATCTGATTCCGGAGGGGTCTTACGTTCAGCCGGGTGATACGATCGTTCAGTTTGACCCGACCGAAGCGCTGAATAATCTGCGTGAGGCAGAGTCACGGCTGGAGGTTTCAATTTCCAATAAGGATAAACTGGTGGCCAATCAGCTTAGTCAGATGACACGGCTGGAGTCTGACCTCAAGAGCGCGGAGCTTTCTTACGAGCTTTCAAAACTCAGTCTTGAGCAGATGAAGTTTGAAGCAGAAATTAAGCAGCAGGAGGGGCAGCTTCAGTTAAAGCGGAATGAGCTTTCATTTCTAAAAGCTAAACAGGACCTTGCCTCACAGAAGATTGTCCAGAAATCAGAATTAAATAATGTTGAGATTGATGTTCAGCAGAAGCGCACCGATCTTCAGCGTGCCTTGCGCGATCTTGAAATGCTCACCCTCACTGCACCAAAGGAGGGATTGGTTGTATATGAGAACAACTGGGCAACCGGAAGAAAAATTGCTATCGGGGATACACCGTGGCAGGGGATGACCATTGTAACGCTTCCGGACTTGAGCGAAATGCAAAGCGTAACGTATGTAAATGAAGTTGATGTAAGCCGTATCAGAAAAGAACTGAATGTCGAAGTCCGGTTGGACGCATTCCGCGATAGTTCTTTCCCCGGATATATCGGCTCGGTTGCAGCGTTAGGAAAAGCAAAAGACGGAAACTCGGCTATTAAGGTATTTGAAATTGCGGTGAATATCAGAATGCAGTCCGAAATTCTGAAGCCGGGTATGACCACCTCGAACCGGATAATCATCAGCGAGGTGCCGGATGTATTATATATACCACAGGAAGCGGTTTTTCAGAAGCACGGCTCTCATGTTGTATATATCAAGCGGGCGACCGGATTTGAGGAACAGGAGGTAACACTCGGCGACCGGAATGAAGATTATATTATTGTGACCAAGGGGGTGAGAACCGGCGATGAGGTTGCTCTCAGAGACCCTACTATAAAGGAAGATGAACCGCTGCAGCCGGCTGAGGGGAAAACATCAGCGCCGAACGGGAATGATTAAATGAAGCGCGCGGAACTTCTTAAACTGGGGCTGGCCGGATTACTCGCAAACAAAACCAGAGCCGGGCTTACGATGCTTGGTATTATTTTTGGCGTGGCTTCGGTTATTGCAATGATGTCCATTGGTGAGGGGGCACGCGTTGAAACGCTCCAGCAGATTGAAATGCTCGGAACCAATAACATTATTATCAACAGAATTGATAACCCAAGAAGGACTCCCGGCGCGACAGTTGCGTATTCACCGGGATTAGTAATTAAAGATGCTGAGTCAATTAAAGAGGTAAATCCCTTTGTTGAATCAGTCACTCCGGCCAGGTTTCTTACGCTCCGTGTTGCTTATGGTTCTTTTGCTGATGAGATGCAGATTATCGGCACAACCGAGGAGTATCCTAACACTTTTAACACACGGCTTATAAACGGAAGCTTTTTTAAGGATTATGATATGGAATCCTCCGCAAACGTTTGTGTAATCGGCAGCGGTATTCAGGAGGAAATTTTCAGGTTTGAAGACCCGATCAAAAAGAAAATTAAAATAGCCAATGGGTGGTTTACCATAATCGGCGTGGCTGCTCCCAAGGATATATCATCCGCCGGGATGAAGAGTTTTGGCCTGCGCGATTTTAACAAGGATATATATATCCCTTTTACCAGCATGGTCAATAAGCTGGAAGAACCAACTGAAACGGGTGGAAGAAGCATTACTATAACCCGCGGGAGGGGAAGGATGAATAATGAAGAGGAGCCCCCTAAAATTGATAAAAATTCTGTTGATCAGCTAACGGTAAAGGTAAAAAACTCAGACCAGCTTACTGCGGCGGCTGATTTGATCAGAAGACAGCTTGAGCGGAGACACTTCGGGGTGCAGGATTTTGAAATGATTCTGCCGGAGCAGCTTCTTGCCCAGAAGCAAAAAACCCAGCGTATCTTTAATATAGTGATGGGGGCTATTGCAGGTATATCACTTCTTGTAGGTGGTATCGGTATTATGAATATTATGTTGGCAAACATACTTGAGCGTACAAAAGAAATAGGAATCAGACGTGCTATTGGCGCAACGCGAAACGATGTGCTTTATCAGTTTCTTTATGAAGCTCTGCTGATCAGTGTTACAGGAGGACTTGCCGGCATTGTGGTCGGGTTTGTTCTTACCAGTCTCATCTCAACCTATGCAGAATGGAAGACGGTCATTTCATTTATTTCAGTCATTATTGCATTTATCGTGTCGGCAGCCACAGGTGTGATTTTTGGTATATATCCCGCCAAAAAAGCTGCTGATAAAGACCCCATTGAGGCGCTTCGTTATGAATAAATTATATAAGTCCGCAGTTTTTTTATTTTCAGTGTTATATATATTAACACAAAGCGCGCGTGCCCAGACCGGCCTGACACTTGAAAAATCCATTGAAATAGCGCTCTCACAAAGTTATGCAATTCGTTCGGCTGAACTTTCACTCCGGAGCTCTAAAAAGAATCTGGAAGCTATTGAGATGGGGCTGATGACTTCAGTGAATCTTGAGTTTGACCTGCCAAGGTACTCGAACAATCTGAAAAGCCAGTTTAACTCATTAACAGGCGCCGAGCAGTTTTATGAAGTCGGTAACACACAGCTTGAGGGGCGCCTCTATTTTAATCAGCCCATAGTTTTCAGTAACGGAACATTTTCGTTAATCGGATCAATTTTCGGGCGTGATCAGTTCAGCGGTGATAACCCCGTTACCCGCGATTATTATTCTAATTTTTCGCTCCGGCTGCGTCAGCCGCTTTTCGGCTTTAACACACTCAGCTCAAATCTCGAAAAAGCAAAAATCAATCTTGAGAAATCAGAGCGGAGTTATACAAGAGCCAAATCTGAAATTGTCTATAGCGTTACTTCCGCTTTTTATACCTTATATCAGGCGAAAAAGCAGCTTGATATAGCAGCAGAAAACGTTAACCAAAGCAGTATTTCATATACAACGGCTGAGAATAAACATAAAGCGGGGCTGATTGCCGAAGTTGAGAAACTCCAGCTTGAAGTTGACCTTGCCTCAGCAAAAAACGATATGCTGAGTGCAGAGAATAATTACTCGGAACTAAAAGATAATTTCAAGCTGCTTATCGGTCTTGCCCTTAATGAGGAGATTGAACCTGAAGGAGAAATTATATATACTGAAGTTCTTGTGGATGAAGAACTCGCGGTTGGCTCTGCCCTTAAAAACCGGTCTGAAATCAGAAACTCGCGGCTTGATATTGAACTAAGCCGGCTTTCTGTAGAGGAAACCCAGGCACGTGGACGAATAACGGGATTGCTTGTTGCAAATTATGGTGTTAATAAAAATGATGAAAAGTTTGATTATATATTCAGAAACCCGGCGGAAGACCGGGGAGTTACTTTTACTCTTTCAATACCGGTGTGGGACTGGAATCAGAATGAACTTCAGAGTGAAGCCGCATTCGCCAATCTTGAGCTTTCGCGCCTGACGGCTGCCAATCAGGAGCAGTCCGTGCGGAAAGAAATAACCACTGTTCTTAGTAAGATTAAAGCTGCAAAGGCACGGGTTGAGGTTTTGAGCAGAAGCGTGGAGGTTGCGCAAAAAGGATATGATATCTCAATGGAGCGTTTCAGAGCGGGTAATATCACCAGCTTTGACCTTTCACAACAGCAGCTTCGGCTCACAAATGCAAAGCTGAACTCCCTGCGGGCGTTGATTGACTATAAATTAACACTGGCAGACCTTTACAGAAAAACCCTTCACGATTTTGGCAAATAGGTCATTTTTGTTGCACAATTTGCCATAAAATGCCAATTTTAAGGGGTTTAGCAGTGTGATCGAAATCGGTTCAATTCTGCCATTCAATTGGAATTGACCCCCTGCCTGACTATTTTTACAGGTTAAATTAGTCTTATTATCCCCGAACTAAACGGAAATTCAAATGCTGGAACTGCAGAGAACAATTAAACATCCTGTTTCGATGGCGGGTGTGGGTCTCCATACCGGAACCAACTGCCACATGACATTTAAACCTGCCCCAATTAATTACGGAATCCGCTTCGTAAGAACTGACCTGGGCGGTAATCCGGAAATTCCTGCCTTAGCAGATCATGTAGTTGATATCTCCCGCGGAACTACCCTCGCAGTCGGTGAGGCAAAAGTATTTACCGTTGAGCATGTTCTGGCCGCTATTGTTGGTTTGCAGATAGACAACATCATTATAGAGCTTGACGGAATTGAGCCACCTATCGGAGATGGCAGTGCTCTCCCGTATGTGAACCTTTTGCAAAAAGCAGAGTTTGTGGTTCAGGATGCACCAAAAGATTACCTGATAATAGATCAGACGGTTGTATATAAAGATGAAAATAATCAGGTTGATATTGTGGGGCTTCCGTTAGATGGTTACCGTCTTACCGTGATGGTTGATTATCAGAACCCGGCGCTCGGAAGTCAGCACACCGGTCTTTTTGATCTTGAAAGAGAGTTTGTCACTGAGTTTGCACCGGCAAGAACGTTCTGTTTTTTAAGTGAGGTGGAATCACTTTCAAAAGTGGGCTTAATTAAAGGGGGAGATATAGATAATGCAGTTGTCATTGTTGATAAGCAGTTAAACAATGATGAGCTTCAGGATTTAGGAAAAAAACTTGGCATCGAACAGGAAATTTCCCTTGGCGACAATGGCATACTTAATAATAAAGCTCTCAGATTCAGAAATGAACCTGCGCGTCATAAGCTGCTCGACCTGATGGGTGATCTTGCTTTGATTGGTGTTCCGTTTAAAGCACAGATATTAGCTGCACGGCCCGGACACAAATCAAATGTAGAATTTGCAAAACAGGTACGTAAACTTTATCAGCAGAAGAAATTAGTTAAGAAATATCAGCATGTCCGTCAGGAAGGTGTGATTTTTGATATAAATGCGATACAGAGAATACTTCCGCATCGTTATCCGTTTTTGCTGGTTGACAAAATTACCGCTCTTGATCTTGACCAGAAAGTAACCGGAGTGAAATCAGTAACTGTTAATGAGCCATTCTTTCAGGGGCATTTTCCCGGAAGACCAATCATGCCGGGTGTAATGATTATTGAAGCAATGGCGCAGGTAGGTGGAATTCTTCTGCTGAATTCATTTCCTAATCCGGAAGAGAAACTGGTGCTGTTTATGCAGATTAATAATGCAAAGTTCAGAAAGCCGGTAGTTCCGGGTGATCAGCTTGTTCTGGAAGTTGAGATGGTTCAGAAAAGAACCCGTTATGTAGTGATGGCAGGCAAAGCGATAGTTGATACCAACCTGGTAGCAGAAGCTGAATTTGTTGCTGCAATAATTGACAGAAATCAGGCATAAGGTAAAAGTATCATGGCAGAAATTCATCCATCGGCAATCGTTTCATCAGAGGCAAAACTGGGTGAGGGAGTTGTTATATCTCCTTTTGCAATAGTACACGGCAATGTTGAAATTGGTGACGGCACATTTGTCGGGCCGGGTGTTAATATATATGACGGCGCAAGAATCGGCAGGAACGTAAAGATATATCAAAACGCATCCATTGCCCACAGGCCTCAGGATTTGAAGTTCGCGAATGAAGAAACTTATCTTTATATAGGCGATGAAACCGTTGTACATGAGTTTGTAACTCTGCATCGCGGCACAAAGGAAACAGGTAAAACCACCATAGGCAGTAACGTTCTCCTGATGGCATATTCACATGTGGCGCATGACTGCTTTATCGGAAACCGCTGCATCCTCGCCAACGGTGTGCAGATAGCAGGTCACGTGCACATTGATGACTGGACCATTATCGGCGGACTTACACCGGTGCATCAGTTTTGCAAAGTTGGTAAACATGTAATGATTGGCGGCGGATTCCGTGCTGTTCAGGATGTGCCTCCCTTCATCCTGGCGGCGGAGGAACCGCTTAAATATGAAGGTATAAATATTGTTGGTCTCAGGCGAAGAGGATTTAGCGCAAAAGATATCGAAGATATTAAAAAAATGTATGCGCTTATTTATGATCCTCATAACAATGTAAGCCAGGCGGTTGAGTTGATCAAGAAAATGTATCCGGGCAATCCGAACGCGGAACTGATTACTGATTTTATTGCTTCAAGCACGCGCGGTTTGATCGGCAAAAAAACAGGCCGTGAAAAAAGATAATTATCTTCTTTCTCAATTTAACTGGACTGTTATTAACTCTCCGGCTAAAACCGGCAGGGCGAACATGGAAGAAGATGAACATCTGCTTGCAAACGTTAAACCTGGTGAGGCAATTCTCCGGCTCTATACATGGAATCCTTATTGCATTTCGTTGGGTCATAATCAGCCGGAAACTATACTTGAGCTCGAAAAGCTGAGAGCTGACGGGATTGAATATATAAACCGTCCCACCGGCGGCAAGGCAGTCCTTCATGCCGAAGAGCTGACGTACGCAGTGGTTCTGGGTTTTACAGAAAGAATTCAGCCGGGTCTTATATATGAGGAAATCAACAGAGCATTAGTACGCGGTCTGGGTGAATATGACTCCCGGCTGAGTGCATGCGGGCTTGAAGAAAAGCAGCCGGATTTTCGGTTACATGGTTTTCTCCCGGAAGGTGATGCCTGTTTTTCTGTTCCGGCTAAAAGTGAATTAAAATTCCGCGGCAGAAAAATTTGCGGTAGTGCACAGAGGTATAACAGAAATGCGGTGCTTCAGCATGGCTCGTTACTGACGGGCGATTTTCATTTGCGGCTTCCCCGGTATCTGAGAACGTCAGATGAATTGAGAGAAAAGATATATAAGAGTTTACTACATTCCTCAACTGATTTGAGAACAATACTCGAAGAAGAAATTGATATAAACCGCCTTAGCGAATCACTTACGCAAAGTTTTATTTCAGAAGCAGAACCGGCCGCGGCGGTGCAGCAGGCGATAATAGAAAGTTAATATGAGCAGTACTTCAGGACAATTCAGAAAAGTAACGACAAAAACTTTTACACTCATGAAACAGAAAGGGATTAAGATTTCAGCCCTTACTGCTTATGATTTTATCACGGCAAAACTGCTTGACAGCGCCGGTATTGATCTGCTGCTGGTCGGCGACTCACTCGGTAATGTGTTTCAGGGGAATGAGACCACACTTCCGGTAACAATGGATGAGATGATATATCACACCAAAGCAGTTGCAAAGGGAGTTCAGCGGGCAATGGTTATTACCGATATGCCTTTCATGTCCTATCAGCTTAGTGTTGATGAAGCTTTCAGGAATGCGGGACGTATAATGAAAGAGACACCGGCCGGAGGCGTTAAGATTGAAGGTGGCAAGAGGGTGGCAGAGACTGTGAGAAAAATTACTGAAGCCGGAATTCCGGTTATGGGTCATATTGGACTTACGCCGCAAAGTATTCACCAGTTTGGAAGTTACCGTGAACGCGGCACTTCTCAGGATGAAGCAGATGAGATTATCAGCGATGCCAAAATACTGGAAGAAGCCGGTGCATTCTGCATCGTACTTGAAAAAATTCCCGCTCAACTGGCAAAAAAAGTATCTGAATCGATCCAGATACCTACAATAGGTATCGGGGCTGGTCCATATTGTGACGGACAGATTCTTGTCACACCTGATATGCTTGGGCTTAATAAGGAGTTCAGACCCCGCTTTGTAAGGCACTATCTTACACTGGCAGACAGCATTGATGCTGCAATAAAGCAATATATCAGTGATATCAGGGGAAAAGAGTTTCCTTCGGAGTCTGAAAGTTACTGATGGCGCTATTGCAGAAGCGATATATATTTTTAACTGCGGTTCTCACCCTGCTGCTTTTGCCGCGGCTTCATGGCAAGGATGCACTGTTTGAAATTTACCGTGAGGCGGGTGAAGTTACCTCAGTTGTACATTACGGCAACGAGATATGGGTCAGTTCCTATGGACGCGGCCTGCATTATTATAATTTAACAACAGGGGTCTGGAATTCATTTTCTACTGAGAAAAAGAATATTGAAAATGATTTCTTTTACTGTGTAGCTGTCAGTGAATCGTATATCTGGGCAGGCACCAGTGACGGACTGATGATCTATGACAGAAAGCGAAAGGCCTGGAGAAAGCGAAAATTTGCCTCAGGCGGTGAGTATGGCAATTGGATACGATCGCTTTATTATGACAAAGAACAGGGTCAGCTCTGGATTGGCAGATTTGTAAACCTCACCCGTTTTGATGAAAAGAAAAATAAATTCGATGATTTTGATCTGACTCAGAATAAACTGACAGGGTCAAACAACATTAAGGTGATAAGACCGGAGGGAGAGAAATATCTCTGGATTGGCACTGAATCAGGTGTGTTTCTTTATAACAAAGCGCTTGAGCCGTCTGATAGATCCGCACTTACTTTTTATTCAAATAAGGGGAATGGATTCAGAGGAGAGGGGGAGTCTGTTTCGATTTCTGATGTTCTCCCTGAAGACAAATACGTCTGGATAGCAACTGAGGAGTTTATTACTCCGGATCAGCCGGATTTTAATCTCGGGGGTATATACCGTTTTAACAGAAGAGCCACCTGGGATAAATTTGACAAGCGGACAGGTCTGAAAGCAAATGGTATAAGTGCAATCGCCCGGATGGGGCGCAATATGTTTGCTGCAACGTATGTATTTGACAGCAATTCAAAACAGGGAGCGGGTAAAGGGATTACCATGTTTGACCGGATGACCGGTAAACCACTGCCATTTGACCCCGAACAGATTAAACTTGAAACTAATGATATATCACAGCTCTACTTTGACGGAGAGCATTTATGGATTGGCACTAAAATAGGTCTTTGGAAGGTGAAGATGAATAACGCTTTCGCCAATCCTGATTTTCGTTCAAGCAGACAAATCAGTAACAGTAAGAAAAACAATTAACTCTGGTATGATAAAAAAAATTGAAACAAGCCGTCTTGAAGAATTACGCAATGCATTTGACGGAAAAAAAATTGCCGTCATCGGGGATATGATGCTGGACTGTTATATAACAGGCACTACAAAACGAATTTCACCCGAAGCTCCGGTACCGGTTATTGAAATCGAGAATGAATTCAGCAGGTTCGGGGGCGCGGCGAATGTAGCTTTGAATATTGTTAAACTCGGAGGGGTTGCCCTTCCGTTTGGCGTGATAGGTGAGGATGCTTATGCGGATATGTTCGCAGATTTGATGTATGCCTCCGATATCAGTTCGGAAGGGCTTATCAGAACCAAAAGCCGGCCTACAACCGCAAAGACCAGGATTATTGCTCACCACCAGCACGTTGTCCGGATAGACAAAGAAAGCACAGAACCGATTGACAGAGAAACCGAAGACCGCCTGTTTCACGCATTCAATGCTGTAGTTGCGGATGTTGACGGTATTATCCTGCAGGATTACAATAAAGGTGTGCTTAATGAGTCATTTATCTCAAAAGTTATTGCGCTTGCAAGAAAACATGACAAATTGATCACCGTTGACCCTAAGTTCACTAACTTTTTTGCATACAAAGACGTAACAGTTTTTAAGCCGAACAGAAAAGAAGCATCGGATGTTTTAAAGATGAAAATCAAATCATCGGAAGATATCGAAAAAGCATGTTCTCTGCTTATGGAAAAACTTAATGCTGAATATATACTCCTGACGCTCGGGGAAGAAGGCGTGGCGGTTTTTGGCAAAGAGGGGGTCATCAGGCGCATGCCGACCAAAGCAAGAAAAGTGGCTGATGTATCAGGAGCGGGTGATACGGTCATCTCAACACTTACGATGGCGCTGAGCGCCGGAGCGAAAATGGAGGAGGCCTGTTATCTGGCCAATTACGCGGGGGGGCTTGTCTGCGAAGAAGTAGGTATCATACCGATAGAGAAAGATAAACTCTTTACCGCTGTGGAGGAGGACTGATATGTCAGCGTTGATGAGCCGGGAGGAGATAAAGAAGATCAGGTATGAGTTAAAAGAAGCCGGAAAAAAGGTAGTGTTTACAAACGGCGTGTTTGATATACTTCATGCCGGACATGTTGATTATCTGGTGAAGGCAAGAAAATTCGGTGATGCTCTGATTCTCGGACTCAATTCAGATGCTTCAGTTACCAGAATTAAAGGAGAAAAACGCCCGATTGTTACTCAGGAGGAAAGGGCATTTCTTTTGGCTAATCTCAGGGCTGTGGATTATGTAACTTTGTTTGAAGAAGATACTCCGCTTGAGCTGATACGTGAACTTGTACCGGATATTCTGGTAAAGGGCGCTGACTGGGATGTGTCAAAAATTGCAGGTAAAGATATCGTTGAAGCAAATGGCGGAGAAGTTAAAACGATTCCGTTTATTAATTTTACTTCAACTTCAAACATTATTAATACGATACTGGAAAAATACAAAAGTTGAGTGATCATAAGATTGCCGATGATATTAAAAATACCGTCAAAGAGGGTATTGAAAAAATTGAACAGATAAGAAGCCGCTTTCATAAAAGCGTTAACTTCTTCATTGGCATCTTTGTTTTTTTCTTCACTGCTTTTCTCATACTCCTTTCGGTTAGTCAGACCTCAACCTTCAGGGGAATACTGCTTGATTTTATTGTTGACGCGGTAAACGAGTCTGCCAATGGCACACTTTCGGTTGGCAGTCTTGAAGGGTCGCTTTTTACTTCCGTAGAACTGCGTAATGTTCTGCTCACTGAGCAAAAAGATACAGCAGCTTACGCGGAGCTTGTCTCTCTGCGTATCTCCCCGTTCAGGATTTTTCAAAAGAAGATTGCAATAAAAGAAGTGCTGATGGTGAATGCTGATATCAGGATGAATTCTGATACATCGGGAGTTTTAAATTTCGCGAGAATTTTTCCCCCCTCCGGTGAGGAAGATACCACAAAGACTGATTTTCCGTTTATGATAGTGCTTGAAAAGTTAGAGCTCAGGGGCGTTGATTTCTCTTATTATGATTCCCGTTACACAAAATTCAGCGCCTCGTATGATACTCTTAATCTGAATGATATTTCCATTACAGATATTCAGCTTGAACTGAACAGTAAAATTGATATCTCCAGAAATTCGTATGAAGCTGAAATAAAAAATCTTTCATTTTTCTCAAATATCACCGGGATGGATGTGCAGAATCTTTCGGTACGAGCCCGGATAGATACAAACGGCGCGGTCCTGAGTGACTTCAATCTTATCACTACCAGGTCTGATATGACTCTGAATATGATATTGGCTGACTTTAATTTTTTCAAAGAATTTGAACTGACGGCTTTTTCAGCGGCTCCGGTATATCTCGGTCTTAGCGTTAACAAATTTAATTTTGATGATCTTCGTGCTTTTTTTCCAAATGTTGATATGCTTAAAGGGGAATTAGCAGGGGACATCATGGCAAAAGGCACGCTCGACCTTTTGGAAGTGAAAAAATTAGATTTGTCATACCGCAACACTATTTTAAGGACGCAGGGGGTGTTATATAACCTTACAAATCCTGATTTGCTGAGTATTGATGCAGCAATTACAAATTCAATTTTTTCTGAAACAGATGTGGTTTATCTTCTTCCGCAATTTGCAATTCCGAAGATGGAGTACTTTGACAATATCAGGATAGATACAATTTCTTACAAGGGAACTCCCTGGGATTTCAAAACATACTCAGCTCTTGCGATAAAACGGGGGACGGTAAGGGCAAATTTTGATTTGAACATAAACGGGGTTCAGCCGGTTTATTCAGTAAAGGCAGAATCAAGAGATTTAAATCTCACACCCCTGACCCGATATCCCATCGTGCTGAATATGAATTTAAAGGGAGGCGGTAGCTCGTTTGATCCCGATTCAATGGATGCTTCAATTGAGGCAGATATATTTGCTTCACAGATTGGCAGTAAACAGTTCAAAGCACTAACTCTGAAAGGGAACATCAAGGACCAGAGTGTATTGCTTGAGTCATCAGGTGAAGCTGACCCTGATTCATTTAAACTTACTCTTGGGGCGTATTTCCCTTCTGATGAAGAGCCGTATTATCATCTGAATCTTGACTACAATAACCTGGATATTGCAGGTTATATACCTGACTCAAGTTCAATTGCATCAAATCTGACTTTTCAGGTTGATGCAGAGGGGAGCAGTTTTGACCCGGAAAAAATAAACGGAACTCTGAAGGTTAATTTGCAGAAATCCGAATTTATGGGTGATACACTGCAGAATATATACGCTTCTCTTAAACTGAGCTCTAAGGAAGACTCATATAAGAAGCTGGAATTAAACTCCTCAGTCGGCAATGTTGTGATTGAAGGCAAGGTGCGCCTCGCGGATGCCGGTGTTGAAATAGTCCGTCATGCAGACACCCTGATTAATTCGTTCAAGCATCTGGCGGTAAGGTTTTTTCCTGATGAGTTTGCTGAAAAAGTTGAACAGGCAGGCACAGATCTGAAGAAGAATATTGATAAGCGCCTGAAGAAATCGGAAGTCACTCAGAAGGAATATCCTGCTTTTGATATTTCATATTCCATAAATTCAGTTGACCTGCGCCCGATAGCGATCTTTCTGAGAAATCGTGATGCAACTTTTGAAGGGGAGGTTACGGGTTCCATAAAAAACAGTAAAGAAGGGCTTGAGCTGACATCGCGCATTGAACTTCCTTTTTTTCGCATGTGGAATGGGGATGAGGTAAACTTCATCTCAGATGGCTCAGCCGATTTTACCTTTTCACAGGATAACGGAATCTCCGGTTTGCAGTCTGTTTCTTCCTCACTTACGATAACTGCCGGCCGGGTATATATAGGTTCCGAGTATAATAATCTTCATTTAAAGTCTGAGCTGAAAAATGAGAAATTGTCACTCGCGGCGGGAATTCAGTCAAGCGCTCCTAAATTTTCAGCGGGAATAGAATCTGAAATTGACCTCGCGAATACAATGCTGAAGCTGGATATCAGCCGGCTTGAGCTTGCTTATAATGATTATGAGGTGCGCAACGAGCAGCCGATGAGCATCGGCATACAAAAGAGCACTGTAAAGTTTAATAATGTTAATCTGAGAAGGGGATATACACAATTATTCGTAAACGGTCTCATGCAGTTGGACGGCTATCAGGATCTTGATGTTCATCTGATCAACTTCCGCGGCTATGATTTAAGTAATGTTATACTCGGTCTGCCGCCGGATGAAGGAATAGATTTCGATATGAATCTGCGTGGCTCAATAGAAGGAAGTTTCAATAATCCGCTGGCGCAGTTTACCGTGATGGCAGACAGTGTAAGCTATCAGGGAACAAATTTCGGTTCATTGAAATCGTTGTTTGATTATTCAAATAAAATGCTCAGAGCAGACGTTCGCTTTGTTGATTTGCAGAATACTTTTGAGAATGCAAGGTTAAAGATAAGCGCCTTCCTGCCGCTTGATCTTTCTTTTAATGCTGATGGGAGCAGACTTCCGGATAATAAACCGGTTCGCATCCGGCTTCTGGCAGATGAGTTTAATCTGGCTGCTTTTGGTAATTCGCTCCCTTTTCTTAACGATCTGCGGGGGCTGCTGAATGCGGATGTTTCAATAGCCGGCAATTACGCTAATCTGGAGAAGACAGGTTTTTTTAATGTGTCAAACGGATATTTTGTTCTTCAGAATAATAATCTGCCCTATGACGCAACAATTAAGATGAAACTTGATGGTGATTATTTATTGCTTGACCGCTTTACTCTTTCAAATGCCGGTAATGTGAAGAACAAAGGGTCAATGGAAGGAAGCGGAAGAATAAATATTGATGGTTATAATATTGATTCAATGTTATTTACCTTTAACGGAAATCTCTCCGTCCTATCGAATGATTCACGCTCAGTGCTCCCTGCTGCTTACGGAGATCTGTTTCTCGAAACAGATGGTCCGGTTACATTCACCAGAGCCGGCGGAGTGTCATCTCTCTCAGCATCTATACGGGTGATAGAAGGAAATCTTACTTTCCCGCCTACTCAGTCTGCGTATTCAAGCTCTGCTGATAATTTTATCTACAAGTATTTTGACCGGAATCCTGAAATCACCAGACGCGACAAAGAAATACAGGATTTGCTAAACACGCAGCGTATAAGAAGAAGAAGTGTGGGAGCTGTTCAGCAGTCTGCCGCAAATTTTGATTTTAATGTTGGCATCGAAATCAAAAATGAGGCATCAATCAATTTTATTTTTTCAGCAGAGGCAAATCAGAGTCTTCTTGCCCGGCTGGGCGGTGCGCTTATTATTGAAAGAAGAAAAGGAATACAGAGTATTCAAGGGCAGCTTGAACTGCAGGACGGCTCTAATCTGAAACTGATAAAGACATTTAACGCTGAAGGTGAGTTGCGTTTTGAGAGCGAAATTACAAACCCTTATTTGGATATTACTGCGTTATACAAGGATTATTATACCCCGCCCGATACCACATCAGTTTCCGTGAAAGAGGAAGAAGTGGCGGTTAAGGTAATTCTGCGCGGTCCGCTCAGTGATCTTTCAAAAACTTTTACACAAATGGAAAACAACATTGCTGTTTACAGAGGGAAAACCAATATTGATAACAATACTCCATCACCGGAATATGATAAAGCTGATGCAATATGGTTTATAGTTACAGGAAAGTTTAAGAATGATCTTACGGCGCAGGAAAAATCGAAATCATCTGAATTTTTAGGGGTGGATGCGGCCAGTGTAGCCGGCTCTTTGCTTGGCGGTTTGTTAACAACTTATCTGGGTGACTATGTCCGCTCTTTTGAGTTTCGTAATGCAGGAGCCGCAACCAAATTTAACCTCAGCGGAAAATATAAAGATTTGCGATATACTATTGGCGGATCAACTAACGTGTTCCAGGATTTCTCCACTGCAAATGTCCGTATTGAATATCCGATCATTCAGAATTTTCTCATACGGATTGAACGGCGAGAGTCATCAACGGAAACAAATTATTCAAACGAAATGATCAACGAGCTTGGTCTAAAATACAGATTTGAGTTTTAAATGAAAAAGCGGCTGTTAGCGTACTTTAATAATAACCCCGGAAAATCAATAAAAGCCCGGCAGCTTGCTGAAGAGCTTGGTCTGCACCACGATCATGAATATGAACATCTCAAGGAAGTTTTGCACACCCTCACAACAGAAGGTGTGCTTTTCCGTGAGGGTAAGAGATTCCGGTTGAACAGAGAGGTAACAGCAAACCGGCTTACGGGAACGCTTGAAATAAACCGAAGCGGATTTGGATTTGTCATACCCGATGATAAAAACATCAAAGGTGATATCTTTATTGCTGAGAGGAATTTACAGACAGCTTTTTACGGTGACAAGGTTGAAGTGCAGATACTCGCCCGTCAGAAGGGAAGCCGGAAAAATATTGAGGGAGAAATCATCAGAATTGTTAAAAGAAGGTGGCAGGAAATTGCAGGTACACTGCACGCCGAAGGCGCTTACTTTTATGTTGTGCCTGAAATTGCCCAGATAACCAGAAATATTTATGTGAGTTCTGAACATCTTAACGGCGCTGCTCCCGGAAGCAGAGTTGTGCTTCATGACCTGGTTTGGGAAAATCCAAAACTTAATCCTCACGGCAAAGTCAGAATTGTTGTAACCGGGCAGGAACTTTTCCGCCGGGAACTGGAGATGGTAGCACAAGAATTCGGAATACCGTATGTGTTTCCGAAATCTGTAAAGGCAGAAGCCGAAGGATATCAGCCCCCTGCCACTGGTGACCGCTATGAAGGCAGAATTGATTTCCGTGATCAGTTGGTTCTTACCATCGACCCTGACGATGCAAAAGATTTTGATGATGCACTTTCTATAAAGCAGCTTGAGAATGGCAATTATGAAATAGGAATTCACATTGCTGATGTTTCTCATTACGTTTCCATGGGCACTGAACTTGATAAAGAAGCTGAAAAAAGAGGAAACAGCACCTATCTTGCATCCGGAGTAATTCCGATGCTGCCGGAAAATCTTTCTAACAGCATCTGTTCACTCGTGCCTGATGAAGACCGCCTCACTTTTTCTGTGGTTGTTGAAATGACCGCAACAGCCAGATTAGTGAACTACTTTATTTCAAAATCGGTTATCAGAAGCAAACGCCGCTTCGCCTACGAGGAAGTTCAGCTTATTATTGAAGGAGCGGATGGAGATTGCAAAGAAGAGCTGCTTACTCTTCAGAAAATCGCTTCTCAGCTTCGCAAAAAAAGAATGAAAAATGGCAGTATTGATTTTTCAAGCACGGAAGTGAAGTTCCGCCTTGATGACCAGGGCAGACCCGTTGAGGTGTTGCTGAAAGAAAGCAAGGAAAGCCACAAACTGGTTGAGGAGTTTATGCTGCTTGCCAATAAATTAGTGGCTGAGTATATAAAGAAAAAAACCGGCAGGGGAAAAAGACTGCCTTTTATATACCGTGTGCATGACAAGCCGAATGAAGAAAAACTGAAGGATTTTGTGAATCTGCTTAAAGGACTTGGCTATAAAGTGCCTCCTTATTCATCAGTAACGCCGAAATTGCTGAATGAAATGATTGCAACAGCCAAAGGCAAGCCGGAAGAGAGTCTGATTAACGAGGTCGGAATCCGTTCAATGGCTAAAGCTGAGTATTCAGCCCAGAATATTGGTCATTTCGGACTGGGTTTTCAGCACTATTCACATTTCACCTCTCCGATAAGGAGGTATTCGGATCTGGTTGCCCACCGGATGCTTTTTGATTACCTCCATGAAAATAAGCCGCAATTATCTGAAAAGCGGCTTGAAACTATTTGTGAGCATATCTCAGGAACAGAAAGAACTTCTGCCGAGGCCGAGCGTCATTCAGTTAAGATGAAGCAGGTAGAATTCATGAAGGACAAGGTGGGCATGGAATTTACTGGAATAATTTCCGGAGTTACTAATTACGGGATGTTTATTAAATTACAAGAGACCTTCGCGGAAGGACTTTTACGCCTGCGTGATCTGGAGGATGACCGCTATTTTTATGATGAAAAGAAATTTGCCCTTATTGGCAGATTCAGCAGACGCCAGTACCGTCTTGGGGACAAAATACCGGTGAAATTGGTTCGTGTGGATACAGAACGGATGGAAATGGATTTCCTTCCGGTAACTCAGAAATAGGTAAATTGAATTAATTACTGTTATATATGATGAAATTATCTCTGATCAAGCAGAGTACGCTTTTCTGGCTACTCTTTCATTCTTTGCTTTTTGGACAGTTCGGACAGAACAAGGTTCAGTATAAAGACTATGAGTGGATATATATCCAGTCGCGGCATTTTGATGTCTATTTTACACCGGACGGAGGCAAGATTGCCGAGTTCGCCGCAAAAGCAGCCGAGGATGCACTGGCTCAAATAGAATCAAAACTGAACTTTAAGATTAACAACCGCATTACATTTATTCTGTATAATTCTCAGAATGATTTTCAGGAAACTAATGTTACGGATGAGTATCTGAGTGAGGGTATAGGCGGCTTTACTGAACTGTTTAAGAACCGGGTTGTGGTTCCTTACACCGGCTCCTATAAACAGTTTCGTCATGTTATTCATCATGAGCTTGTTCATGCAGTTATCAATGATATGTTTTACGGCGGCTCCATTCAGAATATCATTTCAAACAATATTTCTATCCGGCTTCCCCTCTGGTTTAACGAAGGGCTTGCGGAATACCTTTCTCTCGGCTGGGATACCGATACCGATATGTTCATCCGTGATGCTGCCAACAGTGAGTATCTTCCTGATATACCGCAGCTTGACGGTTATTTCGCTTATCGCGGAGGGCAGAGTGTTTTTAATTACATTGCACGTAAATACGGGGAGGAAAAAGTCGGGGAGTTAGTTAACCGTGTTAAAAGTAAAGGCAGTTTTGAAGAAGGACTTCAGGCAGCTCTTGGTCTGAAATTTGAAGAGTTTAACGAGCGGTGGCGCAAAGATGTAAAGCGTGAGTTCTGGCCTGATATTGCAAAATATAAAGACCCCGATGAGTTTGCTAAACGTCTGACTGATCCCAAAAAAGAGGGAGGGTTTTATAATACCAGTCCCGCGATATCACCTGACGGACGCCAGGTTGCATTTATCTCAAACAGAGATTTCTTTTTTGATGTTTATCTGATGGATGTTAATGACCCGAAGAATATAAGGAGACTGGTTAAAGGCAACCGGTCGGCTGATTTTGAGGAGTTAAACATACTTACTCCGGGGCTGACCTGGTCACCCGACAATAAAAGCATAGCTCTTGGGGCAAAAAGCTCAGGTTATGATGTTATATATATTATTGACGCGGAGAGCGGTAAGACCAGAGTGCTTCCACATAAGTTTGCCGGAGTTGCCAGTATTCACTGGTCTCCTGATTCTATCCGGCTTGCAATTTCAGCGCATAATGCAGATCAGTCTGATATTTACCTCTATAACCTGAACACAAACGAACTGATTAATCTGACCTCGGATATCTTTACAGACAATGACCCTCACTGGAGCGCGGACGGTAAGTATGTCTTTTTTGTTTCTGACCGGGGTGATGATATATCAACCGGTAATGGTAATTCGCTTAATGGTAGAAACGGATTTCAGAATGATATTTACGCAATAGATACGGGAAGCAGAAAAATATCCAGACTTACCGGATTTCTGCAGAGTGATGAATCAAGCCCGGTTCCCTCGCCTGACGGTTCTCATCTTCTTTATGTTTCCGATAAAAACGGCATAAATAATATATATAAGAAGAAGATTTCGCTTACCGATGATGCCGGTTACATCTCTGAGGAAGGGACGCCTCTGACTAATTCCATGAACGGAATCTATCAGCTTTCACTTTCCGCCGATTCAAAAAAACTGGTATTTAGTTCAATGTATCAGGCCTCGTATAATATTTTCTCAATGAATAATCCGTTTGAGCTGCAGACGGATCTTGTGAAATTAGAACCAACTAATTACATGGCTGAACTGAAAGGGCTGAGAGTCCGTCCTGTTGAAAAGGAAAAAATTGAAATTGAGGATTCGACTGAAAACAAGTCAGATAATGTTCAGATCATAACCGGTCAGGTTGTTGACACCACAACCACGGGTGATTCCCTGCGCATTGATACCAGTAGTATCATCTTCGGTGAAAACACCTACTTTAAACCTGATTCGGTGAAAAAGGAAAATAAAAATTTTCAGCTTACTGACAATCTTGATCCGGATGGAAACTATCGGGTTAATAAATATAAGATTACATTTTCTCCTGATATAGTATATGCAAATGCAGGGTACAGTACGTTTTATGGCCTTCTCGGAACGACAGTGATTTCCTTCAGCGATGTGCTTGGTAATCACCGGCTGATCGGGCAGACCAGTCTGCAGATTGATTTGAAGAACAGTGACTACGGGCTTGCGTACTACTATCTTCCGAACCGCATGGATATTGGTATTGAAGCATTTCACACTGCAAGGTTTGTATATCTTGAACGGTTCGGCACAGCTCTTAATCTGTTCCGGTTCCGTAACTACGGCGTGTCAACTTCATTTAGCTATCCCATTAGCCGGTACTATCGCTTTGATGGCGGACTGAGTCTTCTGAATGTCTCTTCTGAGAATCTTGATAACCTTTTTGAAGATACTCAGAAGCGTTCGTTTCTGATTCCTTCTTTCAGTTTTGTGCATGACAACACAATCTTTGGATATACTGCCCCGATTGAAGGGACCAGATACCGTTTTGAAACATTTGGCAATGCGTTGTCATTAGATCAGTATTCTTTCTTTTCTGTTACTGCCGATTACCGGAATTATATAAGGTTCTGGACAGATTATTCTATTGCGATACGTTTATCAGGCGCATACTCTGAAGGTAAAACGCCACAAAGATTTTTTCTCGGTGGAATTGAGAACTGGATTAACCGGGAGTTTGCAACCGGAGAGCTTCCTGTTGATTCCCCTTCTGATTTTGCTTTCCTGACAGGAGCACTTCCTCTCAGAGGTTTTAATTACGCACAAACAATCGGCACTCGTTATACGCTCTTCAACTTTGAATATCGTTTTCCGCTGATTCGCTATTTGCTGACCGGAGCATTGCCGATATTGTTCAGGAATGTGCAGGGCGTTGCCTTCTTTGACGCCGGGGCTGCATGGAATAAGGAAAGAAATCTCCGGTTATTCACGAAAAATGCCGGAGGAGAAACCGTTACCAAAGACCTCCTGATGGGAACCGGTTTTGGAGCGCGGATGTATTTCCTCTACTTCCTGACCCGGTTTGACGTTGCCTGGGCGTATGATGTGAAGGGCTTTTCTGAGCCGAAGTTTTATTTCTCCCTTGGGGCTGACTTCTGATCTGATGAGTTTCCTTTTTGCCTCTGACGGTTGTGTGTATCAGCAACCTCAGAGGTTATTCTTTCAAGAAAACAAAATTGACGAGAATTACTCCCGTGTTAAACAAACATAAAATGTGATGGGCATATCCGACCCGAGTGCAGTTATTAAAAGCTGGGTTGAGTTATACTCAGACAGCTTGTATTCATGGGCATTTCACAAGACATCGAGCAAGGAAACTGCTGAGGATTTAGTTCAGGATACATTTTTAGCGGCACTTCAGTACTACGACAGATTTAAGGGCGAGAGCAGCCCCAAGACATGGTTATTTTCTATCCTCAACAACAAAATTAATGATCATTACAGAAACTGTTACCGCAAACCAGTGGTTGACGGCTTTGATTTTTTTGAGACTTTCTTCGACAGTGACGAAGTATGGAAAAGAAACCAAAGACCTCAGCCATGGGCTGACAACACCGAAAACTTGTTAGACAATTCAGATTTTCAATCGATACTTCAAAATTGCCTGGAAAAACTTCCCGGCAAATGGTTCTCAGCGGTACAGTTGAAATTTATGAAAGAAAAAAATGCAGAGTACATTTGTCAGGAATTGGAGATTACCAATACTAATTTCTGGCAGATACTTCACAGGGCAAAATTGCAATTAAGGAAATGTCTGGAAATTAACTGGTTTAAAAGATAGAATTATGCAAAAATTGATTAACAAATTAATGTTCTCCTGCCAAAAGGCATGCGAATTGATTGACAAGAAATCGCTTGCAAAGCTTACCGTTAAAGAAAATGTTATGCTCCGCATGCACACGGCCGTTTGCGATGGATGCAAGACTTATCAGGTACAGAGTAAAAAATTAGATGAATTGCTGAAACTTCACATACAAAAAACAGATGAAACTCAGATACCACATATCATCAACAACGAACTAAAACAACAGATCATTTCAAAATTGTAACAATTCCGGTGGCAAATCATAATAACAGCACACCAGTTGAACTTCAGTCGATTATTACCTGCCCGTCTTGCGGAAACACGAAATCTGAAATAATGCCAACGGATTCCTGCAGAATTTTTTACGAGTGCGTTCGCTGCAAAGCCATTTTAAGACCAAAGAAAGGCGATTGCTGCGTGTTTTGCAGCTACGGAACGGTTAAGTGTCCTTCTAAGCAATAAGACTCAGCCGCAGTAATTTTTTTTATGTAGTTGTCAGGTTGCAGAATTTAGAGCGACTATTTGTTTGTAAATAGATTTTTTAAATAATTTAAGGTACAAACAAATGAAAAAAATAATTATCGCGCTTGCAATTTTCGCGGGCATTGCTGTTAATGCAAACGCTCAAACAACTTCCTTGAAAGAGAAGGAAGATAAACAAAAGCAGGAATTGAAAACTCATGCCTGCACAGAGTTATGTAGCACATCGGGGCATTGTGTATATGCACACGGCGAAAAGGGACACACCTGCGCAGAAGACTGCAAGATTGATGAGAAAAATTCCAAAAAACCTGAATTGAAAAAACATGTTTGTACTGAGTTATGCCACACATCAGGACATTGTGTTTTTGCTCACGGTGAAAAGGGGCACACCTGCACAGACGAATGCAAAAAATCAGAAAACAACACCGATAAACCGGAAACAAAAGAGCATGTCTGCACTGAGGCATGCAAAAACGGTCAGCATATCTATACTCATGGCGAGAAGGGTCATACCTGCGGAGAGGCATGTAAGAAGAAGATATAAGCGTTCTGGCGCTGAACACCACTTATTACCGTTTTTTTAATTTTAAAATAGAGAATACCATGACAAACAAAATTCAAAAAGGAATTATCGCAGGCGTTATCGGTACAGCCGTAATGACCTTAGTAATGATGATAGCCCCCGTGATGGGACTACCCGAAATGTCTCCTCCGGCTATGTTATCCGCCATGATGGATTTCCCCATTATAATAGGTTGGATAATGCACTTTATGATTGGAATAGTTTTCGCTCTTATCTATGCTTTCTTTTTTATTGAATTGATAAGGAAAGTTAACAGTTATTGGCTTAAAGGTACAATTTTCGGGAGTGCCGCGCTCATCTTCGCTCAAATCATGATGGTGATAATGGGAAGGATGTTTCCGATGCCTCCAATGGAAGGGAGCATGATGTTAACTTTACTTGGAAGTATGATTGGGCACATTATTTTCGGAATTACAGTTGCTCTGATAATAAAAGAGCAACCATAAGTCAGACAGTAAAAAAAAAGAGAATGGTTTCTGACTGAAAAGTCAGAAACCATTTTTGTTTGACATCACCATGCCTGTGGTGAAATC
>BTUV01000044.1:0-9508 GCA_045863035.1 Ignavibacteriales bacterium
AAGGTACCGCCAGGCGACTGATTTATTCTGTCGGCCTGAATTTGAAGCTCGCCGCTGTTGTTTGTTGTAAATTGTAATGAAACTCCGGTACCTGTAAACTCAACAGGGGTGGTACTTGATGTTGCAATTGTCTGAGTGTTAGTTGACGCCGGCTGATGCCGTATTTGTATATCGTCAACACCAAAATCCGGCTTGCTTCCGGCATCCGAAAAACATCGCCAGCCAAAATAATATGTCGCGGTTGAGGATGGCGTATATACGAACGAACCTTTTTGATGAGTTGTATTGGTAATTTCAGAATTTGAATACAAAGGTCCAATGCTCATACCAGAGGAATTTCCAGAAGTTCCGGATTTAACTTCCAATTTATGAGTTCCGGATGAGGCCAAAGCAATCCAGAAAGAGATTTCATACGTGGTCCCCCCCGTCAGATCAAACGCAGGGCTGAAAAACCAGTCATTAACAGCTTCGGTTCCTGATGCGTACATCAGCATATTCGGAAAAGAGAGGGGATTTGAAGTTCCTGTTTTCCATACCAATACATCATTATTGCTATCTTCTATATACCATCCGGTTGGAAGATCAGGAACAGTCACATAATCAAATTTCTCTAAGAATGGAATAATTGTGAATGTACGGGCAGGAAGGGAATTCCCGCATTTGGTTCCGTTGCCGGTTGCCCCCCCATTTATAGTGATCTGATCAGCACAGATATCTGCCGTGCCTGTTACCTCTATTATGGAGCCGTCATCGTATAACAAGTTGCTTTGTGCCCCCGCGTAAACAGGAACAATAAACCAAAGCAACAACAACTTCAATTTGTATTTTCTTTTCATTACTAATTTCCCTCCCTATTTTCCGGATGTAACAGAAACTGTTTTCTGACTGTTTTTTGATAATTCCTGTAAGAGCTTTACTAAATTATTCTGAGTTTCGCGAATATTCTGCATCTCTAAAACGAAACGCTGATTCTGCTCCTGCAGCAACCTGATTTCTGCATCTTTTTTTGCAAGTTCTTCCTTCATTCTGACATATACATCCTGGACAGATTTAACAATGACGGGGAGTAAATTTCCGGGTGTAGCTTCATATTTGTCCGAATTGCTTTTAAGCACGAGGTTGAGCCACCGGGCATTCTCAGTTATTTGCAGTGCATCAAGCTCTTGTGCTATAAATCCTCCTGTGAGCTCAGAACTCGCTCTCGAACCATCTGATAATCCATCCTGATACCATTCTCGTTTATCCCAATTAAACTCCCGTGGTTTCAATTTCATCAGGAAATCCAGACCAAGAGATATATCTCTGATGTTCTTTTTGTCCCTTAAATCCGACAGAGAAGTTATTGAAGTTACTGCACATCTGAGAGAGGTAATGTACGTATCACCAAGCGTAATTTCATTAGAAGCTGAACCGGAAGAAGACTGGGCATTAAAACCCACCACAGTTAAATTTTTTCCTGTAGATATTGTTCTTCCCGATGAGTCTCCCAGTGCAGTATTTCTGTAACCGGCAGCAGAACTGCCAAGTGCATGAACACCGAATGCCGCATTGCTGAATCCTGTTGTGTTATTTAAAAGTGCCTGATGACCAAAAGCAACATTATATATACCGGTGGTGTTAGCTTTGAGTGCCTCATATCCGAAGGCACTATTACCAAACGCCGTTGTGTTAGACTGCAGAGCGCTGTATCCGAAAGCTGAATTATAACCGCCTGTGTTGTAAGTAAGTGTCCACCCCCCGTATGCAGAATTACAATCCCCGATCTCATTGTAATAAAGGGAATAATTTCCAAAGGCGCTGTTGCCGTTGGCTGTAGTTCGTGAATAGCCGGCGAAAGCGCCTAAAGTTGAGTTCCCCGCACCACCGGTTCCCGCAAATGAAGACTGATAGCCAATGGCAGTATTATCATTCCCGGTTGTATTGGCGGTTAAGGCCTGATAGCCAAAAGCGGAATTGTGGTATCCCGAAGTATTATCTTCCAAAGCCGCGTACCCTGCTGCGGTATTCCTGTAACCGGTTGTATTACTAAACAGAGCATACGCTCCGAAGGCACTGTTGCTGTAACCGGTTGTATTTGTAAGCAACGCCTCATTCCCAAATGCTGAATTGAAACTTGCTGTGCTATTTGAGTTGAGAGCTTTATAGCCAAAACCTGCATTGGATACTCCGGTTGTGTTATTTTCTAATGCGGCAAAACCGTAAGCACTGTTGAAAGATCCTGTTGTATTGTAAAATAGTGAATAAATTCCTGCTGCGGTATTTTCTGAACCGGTCGTATTGCGGGCCATACTTTTTGTCCCAATCGCTGTATTTGAGTAGCCCTCAGTGTTTTCATAGAGTGATTCACTACCAATAGAAACATTGTTATACCCTGTAGTAGTTTTATATAATGCGACTGCGCCAATAGCCGAGTTTCCGTATCCGGTGGTCAGATTGTATAGCGCATCACTTCCGGCTCCCGTATTGTAGGTTCCGTTATAATCGTTCACTCCTCCCAGGGTAAAATTACCTGCCCTAAGCCCAAGGAAAGTATTATATCCCAATGAGCCGTCTTTCTTAAAATTATGCAGAAATCTTAAACCATTTTTAGTAATAACGCCAATATCCTCCGTTGAAGTTGAGTAAAAACCCATTTCCAGATTCTTTATGACAACAACATTGCCATCATCTTCATAAATTTTGAAAAATTCCTCAGCGCTGTTTTTAATTTTAAAAACACCATCAGCACCCAGTGTATTCGTGATGTTTTGCGAACATACTTCTGCCCAAACTAATACAAAAAGATAAGTTATACGGAAAAACTGTCTCATGCCGAACCCTTTCTATTTGAAAAAGAACTTTTCTTACTCAGGTAAAAGAACTTTTGGTTCACCAAACCAAACCCCTTGAATTTCGCCGGCGATTAAACGGGTTTTGAGGCAAATTACGTGTGCCATAAGGTCATTCAACCTCCTTACCCTCACCAAACATTCATCCAGTCTGTTGTCAGTTAAAAGGATGAGTAATGCTCAAGCAATGTGTGGTATTCCAATAACTATTGCACCCTCAAGAGACCTGAGGTTTTAAATCTTCCGCTACCCTGTTATCTCCAGAACCGGCTATGTACTTCCTAAATTAACGATGCAATAATTAGCAGATTTTCATTGTTCTGACACTACAAATCAAAATAACTGCCTGTCACCTGTTCTATTTAGGAAGCATATAGCTTTCTGCTCAATTTTCCTGAAGAACTTATAAATGGCAGCAAAAAAAGAATTTTAATTGCTGAAAGTCAAGAGACCCGGCTTCCTAAAACATGTTTTAGGAAACCGATAAGAGGTAAATTTATCCTTTGGTGAGAAATTCTGATGGAGACTGTCCGGTAACCGCTTTAAATACTCTGTTAAATGTTGATCTGGAATTAAATCCAACCCGGACGTAAATATCCTCCAAATTTGAACTTTTATCCGATTTTAAAAGAGTGATTGCCTCAGCGATCCGGAATTCATTAATGAACGCGTGAAAATTTTTTTGATAGACATGATTAATTACGAAGGAGATTTTTCGGGACTGAACATGAATCCTTTTTCCCAACGACTCGATGGATAAGTTCGGGTCTAAATAGATTTTTGAATTACGCAGGTAGTTTTCAAGAAGCACCCGTATAGTTTCAACTTCCTCATCGGGCATATGACCTGATATCGTCTGACCGGCAGATGTTTCAGTTGAGATCTCTACATGAAATTTTTCCAGTCGGAGCTGGAGCAATTGGACAGAATGATTGAATATAATATATAGTGCAAAAAATATAAACATCAGCGAGGCAGACAGTTCTATTACGCGTATTTCAAAATCACTGAGGGTAAAAAACGATATGGCAAGTAAAATCACCCCTTCATACAGGATAATTACCGGGGCAAAAAGCACAGATTGTCTTACAATCTTTGACTGAGAAAATTCCTGACCAAATGAGATTAAATACAGTCGTTTAACCGTGTACATCTTCCACACAAAAAATCCCGTTTGAACATAATAACCGGTTATTATAAATAACCTGAGCAGCGATAGATACCAATTGTCCCCTGCATCATTTGATAAGTGATTTATTATAAACATTTCGTGCATTTCGACAGGCAGGACGGCGAAGTTCACTAAAAGAACGAAAAAAACGATAAGTGGGAAAAATAAGAACCTTAAAGGAGCAGAATTAAGTGTTTCTCCATTAGGGAAAGTCATTTCTCTAAGGTAAAGGTAGAGGATAGGATATATAAGAAAAAGTGCAAAATAGTTAACCGGAGTAAGAATAATGGTAAGCCAGGTTGGGCCGCTATATGCAATTTCATCATTAACAACAACAAAAAGGACAGCGAATAATAATGCTTTTAAATAAATCCGCGGTCTGTTAATAAGGTCATCCAAATTATATAACACCGCAAAGGCGACCACCAGAGCCGATATAATAACCAGATTCAGTATATCTAATACTGAAAACATTTCAACCTGCAACTAACCAATTTTGGTTTCCTGTATCGGTAAAATAATTCTCTGTAAGATATGTAAGTTATCACGTATTTCAAAAATTATCCGCTTTCCGTTCTCCGGCCGGGCAGGTACACTTCTCAAATCCCGGCGAAAATATTGGTGTTTTCAATAATTTTCAGGTCATCATATTCCTATAATAATGATATTGTTAGATAAATCGTGACCTAAATCCTTATATTTGCCCTTAATTTCAATTATTTTCAGACTCGTTTGAATCGGTTATTCTACCTAAGCATCCTCCTGTCATTCTCTCTGCTCCTCCCTTCCTGTGAGGTGGAGGGTCCGCCTGTTCTTCCCGGATTAGATAAAAGCTCTCTTTTAGTTAACACTGAGCCCCCTGATGCAAAGGTCGTCTTTAATAATCAGTCACCGGGCAGAACCGCTCCCATTAGCGTTTCTGAGCTGGAACCGGGTTTCTACAGAATGGATTTCTCCCTCACCAATTATCTTGATTCCACTCATTACTACCTGATTAAACGAGGCATTTCCGATACGATTACCGTCGAGATGCGTGAGGACCCTGCCTACTGGTGGCAAACGTACAGCAAGAATACTCATCCGATTCCAACCAACTCATTTAGCAGGGTGATGATTGACCAGGCGGGCGTAAAGTACTTCAGCGCTACATGGCACGGACTGGTGATTTTTGATAACGCCACGTGGACAAACTATTCGATGCTAAATTCACCTATGCCTTCAAATATGATAAACGATATACATAAAACCGGCAGCGTCCTCTGGCTCGCTACCGATGCCGGTGTTGTCCGATTCGATGGCGGCTCCTGGACTGTGTATAATACCGGAAATTCCGGACTTCCGTCTGACTATATCAACGCGGTTACTTCTGACAACCAGGGCAGAATATGGATAGGTACAAGCAACAGCGGACTTGCCATGTTTGACGGCGCTTCATTTCGTATATATGACACAACTAATTCATCTGTTCCGTCAAATAATATCACAACCCTTTTCACCGACGCCGGTGGAAAGCTCTGGGCGGGTACCTGGGGTGAGGGGCTCTGTTCATTTGACGGAAATACGTTTCAAATCTTTAATAATCTTAATAGCGGATTAGTCAGTAACTTTGTACGGCATATTACCGCCGATGCTCCCGGTACGATTTGGATTGCCAGCGGAAACTATAACGGAGGAGGCGGTCTTACCCGCATCACCAACGGTACCCTGAGCAATATCACAAGGTTCAACTCCGGTTTTCGCGGCGCAATTGCAACCGGCATAGCTTTTGATAAATACAACAACCCCTGGGTAACAACCGCTGACGCAGGTCTTATGTTTCGCGATGGCAGCAGATGGAGACAGTATATACGGGGAAACTCCGGTATGCCATCTTCAGCGGCACTCTCAGTTGCTGTTGATCCTGACGGCAGAAAATGGGTAATATCTGATTTCCTCTTAACATATATCGGTTACAGGTAAAAAGTTTTTATGGATATATATAACTATGAGCTTTTGGTAATTGGCGGTGGCTGCGGAGGTTCATCCGCGGCTATTCAGGCCGCACGGCTCGGTATAAAAACATTATTAGTTGAAGAAACCCCGTGGCTCGGCGGTATGGTCACTTCAGCAGGCGTTTCAGCTTTCGACGGAAATAAACATGCTGTCGGCGGCGGAATTTTTGCCGAACTCCGCTCAATGATTGAAGCCCATTACGGCGGCGCTGATAAAACATTCACCGGGTGGATCAGCTTAACTTGTTTTGAACCGAAGATTGGCGCTGAGTTTCTTCATACGATTGCCTCAAAAGAAAAATCGCTTGATATATGGTTCGGGGCCTCACTGATAAAACCTCTTATGAACGGAAATCGCTTAACCGGAGCAGAAATTAAACGAAAAGATGGCAGTGTGGTTCAGGTAAACGCCGCCATCACTATTGAAGCTACTGAGTTTGGCGATTTGATTAAACTTGCCGGGCTTCCCTACCGTCTTGGCCGTGATGCAAAATCAGACACCGGAGAGCCGGACGCCTGCGAGCAATGGGACGGTGAAGTGCAGGATGTTACTTTCTGTGCTATTCTCAAAAAACACACTGGAAACGCCCCATCAGTTGCGCCATCGGATCAGTACGATTCAGAGCAGTTTATTAACTCAACCGCTGTACATTCTAATACTACCGATGAAAAAATACTCGGTCATAAACTTCATTCTTTTGAAAGTTTTATTACGTATGCAGCACTGCCGAATGACAAGTATCTGTTAAACTGGCCCTTCCGTTCAAATGATTACCCGACGACTATTGATTTATACGAAAATCTGCCCAACCGGAACCGGCACTACGAACAGGCAAAACGTCTGACACTTGACTATATATATTATATACAAACACGGCTTGGTCATCCGGAGTGGGGACTGGCAACCGATGAATTCCCGACTGAAGATCATCTGCCTTTCATTCCGTATGTGCGTGAAAGCAGACGAATTAAAGGGCTGCGACTGATGAAAGAGGAGGATGTAATTCCGGTAAGCGGTTCATTCCGCCCTCCTCTGCAGAAAGATTCCATTGCAGTAGGAGATTATTTCCTCGATCATCATCACAGTAAATTTTTCGTTGGTCCGGAAGAGGAGCGTATATCTGAAAACTATCCTGATAATGCACCGTTCCAGATTCCGGCCGGAACTCTCATCCCGGAAGGATATGAAGGCATTATTGCATCTGAGAAAAGCATATCCGTTACCCATATCGTTAACGGATGTACACGCCTTCAGCCCTGTGTTATGCAGACCGGTCAGGCAGCAGGCGTTCTCGCCTCACTTGCAATCAAAAAAAATTGTTCTGCATCAGACATCCTCCCCGAAGAAATTCAGGATATCCTGCTCGATGCCGGTGCGCCTCTTTTCCCTTACAAGGATTTATTTCCATCAAACCCGCACTTTAAGACAATTCAAAAGCTTGCTCTCAGAGGAATTTTTATTGATGAGGAAGATCATTGTTTCCACCCCGAAAGAGTTGTAACCGCGGATGAGATTCCTGCATGGTTCAAACATTTCGGATTGATTCATTTTATTAATGTGCAGGAACTTGAAGGAATGAAAAGAGATGAGGCGTTTGCCCGTATTGCCGGTAAAGTTCAAGGTAAATAGCCGGCAGCAGAATCGTAAACAAAGAAACAGCATCTTATTCTGATGAACTGCAATAACGGAAATTTATCTTTTGTCTGAACAAATTCTGCATGTAATAGAACATGCGTTTTATGATACGCTCCCGGTTGTCCCCGTGCTTTTTGCCGTGTATTTTCTTATGGAATACTTCTGGCATAAAAAAGCGCTGGACCTTCTTACTTTTCTCCGCGTATCCGGCAAATACGGAGTTATTGCGGCAACGTTGTTTGGTCTTATCCCGCAGTGTGGCATGTCAGTTTTTTTCACATCACTTTACCTGAGTCGGAGAATTACCGCAGGCGCGCTGGTGGCAAATTATCTGGCCACATCAGATGAAGCAATTCCCGTAATGCTTGCAAACGGCGGACAGTGGCATACCATTCTCTATATCATTGGTATAAAAGTTCTGCTTGGCGTAACAGCCGGATATATCATAGATCATCTTATTACCAACAAACTTTATGATGGTCCGGCAATTGAGGAAGAAAAGAAAGATCTGGTGCACATCGGCATGGAAAAAACCGGGTCAGAAACCGCAAAGATGATGAAGCACTCCATCACCCGCACGCTTGAGATAACCGCATGGGTTTTTGGCGCAACAGTTGCCCTTGGTCTTATTCTTGAATTTGCAGGAAGCGAAGGACCACTTTCTGCTCTCTCACAATATCCGCTTATCGAAATTCCGTTAACTGCACTCTTCGGGCTGATACCCAACTGCGCTGCATCTATCGCCATCGCGACCGGATATATACAGGCCGGACTTTCTTTCAGCGCGGCTATTGCAGGGCTGAGCGCCGGAGCCGGTTTCGGTCCTATACTTCTTGTTAAGCAGGGTCGTTTTAGAAGTTCATTCAGAATACTGCTTTATACGCTTACCTCGGCTGTATCGGCAGGTTTAATTATATATATCCTTTCCATGATCATGAAATAAATCCTCTATGCTTATTGTTGAACGGGAAGAAATTAACCTCCCACAGCATCTTCAGAAAATGATTGTCTCCGGATGGTCTGAAGATACCCTGAACAATACAGTCGTTGAAAGCATCGTTTATCTTTCTGACGGATATAAAGTTAAGGGTTATCTGGCTTATCCTAAGTATATACCGGAGGGAACAAAACTCCCCTGCATCCTCTGGAACCGGGGCGGAGCAAAAAGCCGCGGAGCGATTGACCGCTTTACCGCAAAAGGAATGTATGGTGAAATGGCACGCTGGGGATATATTGTGCTTGCATCATTCTACCGCGGCAGTATTAAAGGGGAAGGGGAAGAAGAGTTTGGCGGAGCTGATGTAAATGATATCATCAATCTGAAAAAAGCTGCCGAAGAGCTCCCCTTTGCTGATACCACCCGGTGGGGCATTGAAGGATGGAGTCGGGGCGGTATGATGACCTGGCTTGCCCTTCAGCGAGATCATGATTTTAAATGTGCGGTACTCGTCGGGGCGATTAGTAACCTTAAAGAATATTCAGAGCGCGTCCCCAGTTTCAAGGAACACTATTATGCGCTTGTGCCTAACGGTGATTTTGAAGCTGAACTTGCAAAACGGACTGCGGTTAACTTTCCCGATGCGTACCCAATGGATGTAAAATACCTGATTATACACGGCGGTGCGGATGAAACCGTACCCGTCCGGCAGACATATCAGATGGCGGAACTCCTAACCAATCAGGGAATCACACACCGCACCGTCATCCTTGAAAACGGTGATCACTACTTAAAAAATCAGCGCAAAGAAGTAGAACGCCTTAAAAAAGAGTGGTACAACAAATACCTAACTGAAGTATGAAGTATGAAGTATGAATTATGAATTGCCGGAATGACTCCGAAGAAGCCACATAAAAATTGTGAATTTTGAATTGTAAATGGTGA
>BTUV01000044.1:9608-23028 GCA_045863035.1 Ignavibacteriales bacterium
AAAAATTGTGAATTTTGAATTGTAAATGGTGAATTGCCGAATGACTTCGGAGAAGTCACAGGATGGTAGATAATTCAAAACCCACAAACGCCCCCGACTCCGGAGGAGTCGCAGGTTGGTAGAAACCTTGTGATTTTTTTGCTCCTCTCACAATTCCCTGCTTTAGTATATATCCTTCAACATTGAAACTTCTTTTTCAACACTATCCGGAATCACCTTTGCAGCAACCAATCTGTTTGCGGAATCAAACACAATACCGCTTACATACTCATACCCTGAGAACAGATAATCAAACCAGAGATATTTTCTCTGGTCATGTGAATCATTCTTAGAGTTTAGAGTAAATCTCAGCGAACTACTCTTGCCAAGCTCCCCGAACCGGAGATCGGCTCTCGCCGGATCTCCAATAATATATTTGTTCCCTGAATAATCTAATGACAGATTGAGCTTCTCCTCTTTCATTTGTAATGTAAATATCCCCGCGTCCCGCGGATGTTTTGCATCCGCAAACCAGAGCAATTCATCCATCCCCGCGAATCTGTGTTTCAAAAAATCCACCATTACAATAAATCCGGAATTGATAATCTTCTCTTCCTGTTCACGCAATGAGTCATTCAGATATAACACGCCATCCCCATAATACCCCGCTTCTGATATATACCCATCCGGCAATGTGAGTATCTCTTTTACTGAAACATCATTTCTCTTATCTTTCGGTATATTCCATATATTTGCATATATCTGCAAAAACAGCAGAGGCCGTTTTAGTGTAATCTTTTTCATTGTAGCTTTACCTGCACACCGAAACGGGAAAATCCTGATACATCATCCAGCTCATGGGATACTGCGGAGTAAGTTTATATTTTTTTTGAACTTCTTCTAATTTTCTCCGTGCATAAAACTCCATTTCCTTAACCAGCAACACTCCATCCTTGTCTAAATCTCCCATACAGCTCAAAGCTTCTGAGAGCGCATAGCTGTAGATACCCATCCCCAGCGATTTTAATTCTTTCGCGGAGCTGTTGCGGGACGAAGACGCAAGAAGAAACATACCGGAGCTTCTTGCGAGTGATTGAATGGCTTTTTCTTCCGCCACTCCGCGCATGGCGAATACCTCAACCGCACCCCCCGCCTGACATGCATCAATTATCAGAAGCTGTTTATTAGCTGCAATGCGCTTTGAATATTCTCTCAGTTCACTTGCTGAAATTCCTTTTGATATCGATACTGAATCAACCGCATACATATTTTCCATATCATGCAATACGAAATAAAAATCCCCGTCTCCTTTATTACCGGTTTGAAAAACGCCATGCCCTGAGTAGATAAGAATAAATATATCCTGCGCCCGCGCCTGAGCCGATACCGAATCAAGCGCTTTTAAAATCTCCTCCCTTTTAGCTTCCTTATTAAAAATCAGATACTCTGTGCTACCGGCTGTATATCCGGCTGCACCCTGCCTGAATTTTTTTGATAACGTGCGAATATCAGTTGCTGCATTCTCCAGATTATACGCCTGATTTTTATAGTCATTGATTCCAATCCCCACTATATATAGTTTGCTTCTCGGTTTTGAGCCCTGCGCAAAATAGCTTTGCGAAACCGGGAGTGATTCTATTCCATTCAACGATGAGGCAATAACCGTAACCTGATTTGTGTCAGGGAGCAGTTCCGCTTCGAGCACAAACTCCAAGCTGTCCCCCTCTGCTGCTGCTCTTCCCGCGAACTCCCGTTCTGCCGCAAGTTTACCATTTACAAACAACCTCACCCATTTTATTCCACCCCCTTTATCAACCACCGAGAGATCAAACAGATGTTTTCCGCTTTTCAGTTTTGCGCTGCTCTTTGGCGAAAGAATCTGTCCGGCAGGGGGAAGTTTAAATAAAAACTTTTCTTGTATCTCTGCTTCACTCAGTTGCCTGAGCGTTCCCCTTAATACTTCCCCGACCAGAGAGGGGAAATAGTTTTCATTAAAGAATGATTCAAGAGGTATTACATCAAAACCCTTTACAAAATGAAGCAGCTTCATCCCCTCCTGGCTTGCATCAAATCTGCCGTCCGGAAGTGTAACCGCCCAGTCAGTTTTATTAAAACCTGTAACGGCAAATTCTTCCTTCCCCGTTTCAGTATTCCATATACGAAGCTGTCCCGTTGCGGTAGTACCGGCCAGAAGCCGGCTGTCAGGAGAAAATGTAATTATTGCAATATATACCCCGTTATTATCAAACTTATGAACCAAACCCCAGTCGCTCGTGCTGAAAAGGTAAATTGCTCCTCCCACGGCCGCGACTCCAAGTGTTTTACCGTCAGGTGAGAAGTGCACATCAGTCACCACAGGATAATCAGTAGTAATCTTTTTGATCAGACCGCCTGTTTCCGCGCTCCATATATACACGCAGGAGTCCTCTGCCGTAGTGGCTATCAACTGCCCGTCCGGTGACCAGGCGGACGCATAAATTACCGCGCCATGCGGTCCCAGCGAAAAAAGCGAATCGTATGTATCTGCCCGGTACACACCGAACCGGTTCCATCGGTCCGCAAGTGCAAGACGTTTGCCGTCCGGAGAAACAGAGACTGAAAAAATCTCTCCGGGGAATGCCCCCTGCCGGGTGAATTCCTGTTTTGCAACAGAATACCGCAAAAGAGAAGAATCACTGAGACCAATATATATAACCGAACCATCAGGCGAAAAAACAGCACTGTTAGTGTTCCCTTGCGGTTTATCTGTCCGGCTTAACTCCCTCCCTGTCTCTTGCTCCCATATCACAACTGTTTTTTCATTAATGCCTGCTATAATTTTTTCATCCGGTGAAACAAGTATATAATAGAACCCTTCCTTCCCGGTCGGAATTTCCGTAATGCTTCCGTCTGACCGGAAGATATTCACCCCTTGCATTAGTGACGCAACAGCAAGGTTATTTCCCTCTCCGAAGAAATCCATCGCGGTAAGATAACGGAGATTGGATTTAAACTCCTGCATCTTCTTCCTGGTCGTAAAATCAAACTGTATTATCGCCCCGTTTCCGCTGCCTGCATAGATGTATCTGCGGTCAGGAGAAATCATCAGCGAGGTTATCATTTTCCCTGAAACAGTTATGATACCCGCGCTTTTTTGTGTAATCTGATTCCATATCCCGGCGGTTGAATCACTTTGCTGTACTGCAAGAAAAACTCCGTCCGGAGAAAGCGCCAAACTATATATGGAATCAGCTCCGGTTTCAATTGTTGTCAGAAGGCGGCCTCCCCCGGCATCAAGAATATGTATATTTCCGCTGAGTGAAAATGCTGCATAACGCTCATTTAAGGACATTACTAATTTACCGGGAATCCCGTCTGTGATATCATACGTACGCTTGCCTCCGAAACTCAGATAGTTACTCACTGCCAACTGATATATACTACTGCCCGGACCCGGTTTAGTCAAAAGGAACCAGGTACTGTCCTCCACTGAAAATACCGATGAGGCCAGAGTTCGCTCAGATGAGTTTATCCGTACAAATGAAAACAAATGCTTCATTGCCTCGTCGGCCGGAGCATAACTTAAAGTATATACCTCTTTACTGAGGGAAGCAAAAATCAGGGCGCTGTCTTTTCCGAAAGAAAAATCATTAAATATTTTATTGGAGAGCAGTTTTATTCTCTTTCCTGATGATGCTTCCCAAAGCGCAAAACCTCCGTGTTCAGAAAGCGCTGCAACAAGCTGATTATCCGGTGAGACGGCAATCTTCATGATTTTACGGTTTAACCCGCTGAAGTTTCTGATCTGCCTCCCGGTTTCAGCATTCCAAAGAATTACATTACCCAGCAGATCCCCTGACAGCACATATATATCCTTAAACGGCGCCAGCGCACTGACCGCCGGGGCGTGACCCGACTGCGGTACAAGCTCCGGCATCCGCTCCTGAGCAGAAATACTCTGTAAACCCGGAAGTACGGCAAGCAGCATGATAAAAACTTTTAGGATAACGGTAATCCTCTTCTGTGAAATCATTTTACTTCACCGCAAACTGTTACCGGGAAATCCTGCATCACCATCCAGCTAACCGGATACTGCGGGGAAAGATTATACTCCTTTGTCAGTTCAAACAACCGGCGGCGTGTATATTGTTCAATTTCCCGGACATTCACAATTCCGTCCGAGTCAATGTCTCCCATACAGTTTATCGCCTCAAACAGCGCGTAACTGTATATACCCATCCCAAGCTTACTAACCTCCTTTGCAAGCTGATTTTTAGCGCTTGAGGCAAGAAGAAAAACACCGGAGTTTCTTGCAAGTGCGTTAATTGCTTTCTCTTCCTGCATTCCCCTTAATGAAAAGGTTTCTAATGCACCGCCTGCCTGACAGGCATCTATTACTACAAGCTGCTTATTTGCTTTTATCCCCGCCAGTATATCTTTTAGTTCGGTGGAGGAAAATCCTCTCTTTTGCATTTCAGCTTCACCCCCGTACATATCTACCACATCATGAAGCACAAAGTAGAAATCTTCCCCGCCGGTTCCTTCTCCCCCCACAACACCATGCCCCGAATAGAGCAGAATAAACACATCAGAGGGCTTAATCTTTTTCTTTAGCCGGTTAAGTTCTTTCATCAGCTCAGGTTTTACTGCCTTCTTATCTGTAATCAGTTTTGTTTCTGTCCCGGCAAATACTTTCCTGCTTTTATCAGATATCAGCCCGGAAAGTTTTTTAACATCATTAACCGCACCCGAAAGATTATATTTGCTGTTCTTATAAGAATTAATACCGATGCCCAGTATATATAAACGTGATTCGGGTTTTGTTCCTTCCGCCACAATCCGTGTAACTACCGGGGCTGATTCCATTCCGTCCAGATTATCAGCAGTCACGGTAATCACGTTTGTATCCGGAAGCAGCTCCAAGGTGAAGACAAAATCTTCTACATCAAAATTCCCTGCCGGTTTTTGTTCAATAAGTTTACCGTTATGAAAGAGTTTCACACTTCTGACCCCGCCTCCTCTGTTTGTTGCCTTTACAGAAATTCCGGTCTCGCCTGTTTTATATTTTCTGTTCTTTTCCGGGATGATTTCAACCACCGGTGAAGGTTTAATCTCTTCGATTGATTTGTTTGTCCCCTCAAAGGGTCGCATTTCACCGTTAACAACACTGCTGAGCAGCCCCGGCGTATAGTAAAGGTCGTAGTATGACTCAAGCGGAATAATTTCAGTTCCCTTTACCAGATACATCTGCTTAATTCCTTTGCGCGACCCGTCAAATCGTCCGTCAGGCATTACCGCCACCCAATCAGCGCTGTCAAGCGGAACAAGCTGCACAAGTTTTTCTCTTGTATATATATCCCAGATTATTACAGTACCATCCATACTTGCGCTCGCAAGAAGACTATCCCCCTTAAAAAACGCAACACCCTCAATCCAGCCCTCGTGCCCGGTTAATTCTTCCGTTATACCTGAAGTAACATTGCTCAGATAGAGATTCCTGTCTAAATTTCCGAAAGCCAGATATTCCTTATCGCGCGACCAGGCAATCTGTCTCTGATAGGTATTGTTATCAAACAGGGTTGTAAGAAGATTACCGGTTAGCGCTTCCCAGATTTTTACCGAGCCGTCAACACTTGATGTAGCAAACATTCTGCTGTCTGACGAGAAGACTATATCCGATGTAAGTTTTTGTCCGTGAAGAATTTTTTCAACAGAGACAGAATCAAATTGCCACAGAGTAATTGTTGAGTCTCTGTTCCCTGCTGCCAGGAATTTCCCGTCAGGTGAAAACGCAAAAGACTCATAATAAGCTCTCGGAGCTTTTACAAAAACATGTGCTTCTTCTTTATCGGCATTCCACTGCCAGAGAACAGAGTCTCCTCCAACTGCGGTAATAAGTGAGCCGTCAGGAGAGTACCCCGCATCCGTAACAATTGCCGCGGGACCATAATACTGAAAAATCGAATCGGGTTTTTCAATGATATATTCAACAACTCCTTTACTGAAAGTTCCTGCCAGCAGATGGGTTCCGCTTGGCGAAACGTCAAGCGCGCCTGTAAGGTCATACCGGGTAATGCGCTTCAACACCTCGCGCTCTGTAAGATTCCAAACTGCTATTCCTTTATCATCAACCGAACAGAGAAAATTCTTTTCGTTGTTGTATCGCAGACCTCTGATGCCCGAGCCCTGAGTAAGAATGAGCTCCCACTTCTGATCTTTATATACCCATATGCGGTCTGATGCACTACTGTAGGCAAAACTGTTTCCGTCACGTGAAAGAACAGGAAGCGAAAACATCCCCAGATTATCCGCCACGATAAAAGAAGTGTTCTCGCTCAGATTTACACCGCGTATGGTTTTATCCCATCCTCCGGTGAAAAGCATAAAAGGATTATCGGTTATAACAATATATTCAACGCGGCTTGTGTGAATTTTATCGCTGTAAATCCGTGAATTGTCCCGCAAATCCCAGAGTGTTACTGTGCCGTCCGCAAACCCGGCGGAAAGATATCTGCCGTTTGATGAGAGAGTAAGTGCCTCAGGGGTTCCCTCTACTGAATGAGCAATCTGGTAAGTTTTTTCTTCAAGAAGATTATATAAAAAAACCGCCCCTGCTTCAGTTATCCAGGCGACCTCCTCACCCCGCCTGGTTATGGCAATTTTACTTACCTCTCCGCCTGATGCAACCGCGGCAACAACTGAATCATCAGAAAGTCTTTGAATATATATACTGTCTCCCTCAATCAGAGAGACCGCGCAATGGGTTCCGTCATCAACCACCGCTTCACTGACTGTGCCTCTGAATTTGACGGAGCGAAGTTTCTTTCCGTTTCTTATGTCGAAAAGTGTGAGCTGATTACCCCATGCAAAACTGAAAGCAGTTGTGTCACCTTTGAGAAATCTTACATATCTGATTCGGTTATCGTTTAGCCGGATGGTTCTTATTTCCCTGCCGGAAGTTACATCCCACAGTTTAATCGATTCATCATCCGAACCGGTAATCAGCAGACGGTTATCAAATGAAAAGTCCATGGTTCTGATTATACTCGTATGACCAATCGGCACAACCAGTTCCGGTGCCTGAGCAAAACACTCAATCAATAAAATAAATACACTCATCAGGAGTGTCCTGATCATCCATTACCTTTTTTGTTATAATAAAAAATTCAGAATACGGCGATAAGAGACAACAATTTATCCTCTTATCAACCGGTATTCATTGTTTATGGTAAACCCCATGACCGGGCATCATCTGAAACCGGCTTTTTCCCTGGCACTTCTGTTAAAAAGGACCTGAAATGCTTATGTAGAACCCATCCCTGCTTTTTGCCAAAAATTTTCATTGCCGGCCTGCATCAGAAGACCGGCGGGAGAACAAGAGCAGTCAACCCAAACCAAACGCAAGATTCAAAAAAAACCGGGAACAAATGCACCTGACAGGTCAGGAATAAAGGATTTTGGGCTGTTTTTTCAATAATCTGAGCCACATTTGCAAATATTCCGGTTAATCATTTGTTAAATTTATGCTTTTTTTCTCCAAAACAAAGGAATAATGCTCCCCCCTTCCGGTCGGATATTCCCGCATTCCTTATTTTGTGACCATGAAATCAGGATTTTCTTTTGCAAACCATCACTGAGCAGACCAAGGGCACAGTCGCAGATAAGCACAGACCACTTGCCTGGATTGTTTCAGCCGATATGGGCTATGGTCATCAGCGCGCGGTATATCCGCTTAAAGATTTCGCTTATGAGGGCGTTATTACAGTCGGCTCGATGCAGGATATTACCCTTGCCGAAAAGCAGCTCTGGAAAAGGATGCTCGGTGTTTACGAATTTTTCTCGCGGCTCAGTTCAATTCCGGTAGTTGGCAAGCCCTTGTTCGGTTTGCTCGACTCCCTGTTATTTATTCCCTCACTTTATCCGATACGGAATCTTTCCCGCCCGAACTTTCAGCTCAGGCGCCTGATTGCCGGCATCAAAGGAGGGCTCTGCTCAGGCATGGTTGAAAAAATCAGAACGCGGCACCTCCCCGTGATTACCTCGTTTTACGCACCCGCTATAGCCGCTGACCTGGCAGGGCATGATGATATATATTGTATTATCTGCGACGCTGATTTAAACCGCGTGTGGGTTGCAGAGCAGCCATGGGAAAGCAGAATAAAATACTTTGCCCCATGCGGAAAAGCAGCGCAGCGGCTCAGAACTTACGGCGTCCCGGATAACCATATATATATCACCGGATTTCCCCTGCCTGAAGAACTGCTCGGCGGCACTCAGCTTACTGTTCTTAAAAAAAATCTCGCGCGCCGCCTGGTACAGCTTGACCCCAGACAAAAATTCATGCAGCGGCATCATAAAAGCGTTGAATATTTTCTTGGCGCGGATCTTCTGCGGGAAAAACCCGGTCAGTCGCTTACCATCACTTACGCAGTAGGTGGCGCCGGGGCACAGAAAGAAATTGCGATGAAGATTGCAAAATCACTCCGCTCAAAAATTGACGCCGGTGAAGTTAAGCTCAATCTGGTCGCGGGTATCAGACCGGAAGTGAGAGACTATTTCATTGCTCTCAGGGAAAAATATTTCAGCTCCTCGCCTTTCGTTGAGATTGTCTATCGCGATTCTCTTGATGAATATTTTCCGGTCTTCAATCAAATCATGCATGGAACAGATATTCTCTGGACAAAACCCAGCGAACTTTCATTTTACAGTGGTCTTGGCATTCCTATTATTATGTCCCCTGCAATTGGTTCGCAGGAGCAATTTAATAAATACTGGCTGAATGATATTACCGCGGGATTAAAACAGCTTGACCCCGATCATACAAACGAATGGCTGTTTGATTATCTCAAAAAAGGAATTATTGCCGAAGCGGCATGGTCAGGATTCCTTAAAGCCCGGAAGCTGGGCACTTATAAAATTCGTGAAGTGCTTGAGACCGGAAGCATGAAGCAGGAAGATTCACCCCTGCTGAGATGAACCATGAATAAAGAAAATTATCTTTTTATTTATCTTAAAACCGGCGGCGGTCATCTGGCTCCGGCCAGATCAGTAGCGAATTATCTGAACAGAGTATATCCTGACAGTATAAACCCTTTGCTGATTAATGCGTTTGAAGAGGCAGGTCCGCTTTCGCAGTATATACTGGAAGACGGCTACCGCATCCTGCAGGCAAAAGCACAGTGGTATTATGAATTCCTCTATTTCACCAATAAACTGAAACCCATTGCTTATTGGAACCGTTATCTGGCTCACTTCCACTCCAGAAAATATCTTGAAAAAATAATTCTGGAAAAGCGGCCCGCAAAGATTATTGTTTTTCATTTTTTTTCTTATGCGCCTGTTTTTGAAGCGCTCAAAAAACATAACCTTGAGATACCGGTTATAACTGTTGTTACCGATCCATTTACCGCTCACCCGCTCTGGTTTATGAGAAAAGATCAGAATTTCGTAGTATTCAGCGAATCCCTGCGGGAACGATGTATCCGGATGGGAATACCGGAGAACCGCATCGCTGCTTTCCCCTTCATTCTTGATCAGAAGTTCTCAACTCCTGTTCCCAAAGACCAGATTCCGGCCTTGAAACAGAAGCATGGATTCAGACCGGATGAAAAACTTCTCCTGCTGCTCGGAGGGGGTGACGGACTGGCAAATGCTTACCCCATTCTTACCAGACTTTATGATTCAGGATTTAATAAACCTGTCGCGGTTGTTTGCGGGCGGAATCAGGAGCTCAGAGCAAGACTCGAACGGATGAAAGCTGAAAATAAAATAGCTGATTTACATATATTTGGATATGTGGATTTTGTCTATGACCTTATAAATATCTCTGATGTGGTAATTACCAAATGCGGCGCGTCAACCTTTATGGAAATTCTTCACACCCAAAAAGTGCCGATCGTGGTTGACTATCTCTGGGAGCAGGAAAAAGGCAACGTTGAATATATCGTCAGCAATAATATGGGGCTGTTTGAGAAAAACACATCTCTCATACCGCCGCTTATCCACCGGCTGTTTGATGATGAGGCGTGGTATCAGAGTTTCATTACAAATATACAGAGAGCAAACCTCACAAACGGAACTTCCGCTGTGGGTGAATATATAGCAAATTTTAAATAAAACGGAAACGTCACATGGCGAAAAAGAAAATCATTATCGGATCCCGCGGAAGTGAACTTGCGCTCTGGCAGGCAAATCACATAAAAAGGGAACTGGAAAAGAAAAACAAAAAAACAGAAGTGGAAATAAAAATCATCAAGACTAAGGGAGATAAAATTCTTGATGTTGCATTGTCAAAAATAGGAGACAAAGGGCTTTTCACCAAAGAGCTTGAAGTTGCGCTTCTTGAGAAATCAATTGACCTTGCGGTTCACAGTCTGAAAGATCTGCAGACAACACTTCCCGATGGTCTTATGCTTTCCTGCGTAACAAAGCGGCATGATGCGGAAGATGTGCTGATAACAAGAAAAAAGAAAACCACGATTAACACCCTTCCTGAAGGGGCTGTGGTCGGAACCGGTTCACTCCGCCGCCGGAGTCAGCTTCTCCATCTGCGTCCTGATATTAAAATAGAAGAACTTCGCGGAAACGTTCCTTCACGCATTAAAACTTTTCTGAGCTCCAAGTGGGACGCAATCATCCTGGCGCGCGCGGGTGTTGAGCGTCTCGGTCTAAAACAGTATATATCATCATATATACCAAAAGACGTAATGCTCCCGGCGGTTGGTCAGGGCGCGCTCGGCATTGAGATTCACAAAGACAATAAAGAAGTTCACGAAATCCTTCGTGTGCTGCATGATGAGTCAACGTATGCGGCCGTCATCGCCGAACGAACTCTGCTTAAAGAGCTTGAAGGCGGTTGTCAGGTGCCGATCGGAGCGTATGCCATTGCTTCAGGTTCCGGGTTATATCTTGATGCCATTGTCGGCTCAGTGGATGGTACTATAACTTTTCGAAAACGGATGCGGGGCAGCAAAAAGAACCCCGCTGCCCTCGGCAAAAAACTGGCTAAAGATCTTTTAAAAGCAGGCGCGGATAAAGTTCTTGCTGAAATATATAAACAGTCACGCGAAGAACTGAAAGTAACATAACAGATATATATGAAGTACCAGGCCCTTGTAGCGCACGAAAGGGAAAACGGAGTTTTCGAACAAGTCCTGACCGGGCTCAGCACCGAAAATCTTCCCCCCGGTGAAATTCTCATAAAAGTTGAGTATTCTTCCCTTAATTATAAAGATGCCCTTTCCGCAACCGGTAACAAGGGGGTTACCAGAAAGTATCCTTTTACGCCCGGTATTGATGCAGCCGGTTATGTAGCCGAATCTCACTCTTCCCGGTTTAAGGAGGGCGATCAGGTTCTGGTTACCGGATACGACCTCGGCATGAATACTCCCGGCGGATTTGGCCAGTATATACGTGTTCCCGCGGCCTGGGTTGTAGCGCTTCCATTGGGGCTCAGCATGAAGCATGCAATGATACAAGGCACAGCCGGATATACAACCGCTCTTGCGCTTCACCGGATGCTGATTAACGGAATGTCCGCTGATCAGGGCGCTGTTCTTGTAACCGGTGCAACCGGAGGCGTGGGCTCACTTGCAATTCTGCTGCTTGACCATCTTGGTTTTGAAGTTATTGCCGCAACATTAAAAGAGGAAAAACACGACTACCTGCGGTCCATAGGGGCAAGTGAAATCATCAGTTCTGCTGAGTTAAAAGATACATCAGATCGCGGATTGCTTAGCGGAAGATGGGCCCATGCCATTGATACTGTCGGCGGAGATATACTCTCAACTGTTGTACGTTCAACAAAACCCTTCGGTAATGTATCCGTACTCGGTCTTGCAAATTCCGCAATGCTTACTATGCCTGTGTTTCCGTTAATCATACGCGGAGTAAATATGCTCGGAGTCAATTCCGCCGAAACCCCGTACGATTTACGGCTTCAGCTTTGGAAAAATCTTGCAACTATCTGGAAACCCGAAATACCTGAAGCATTACTCACCGAAGTTTCTCTTGACGGATTAAAAGAGTATATAGAAAAAATCCTCAAAGGTAAAATAACAGGCAGAGTAATCGTTAAAACCGGCGAAGGATATTAGTGTTTATTCGTGTGGTTCGCGGCTCATTGTAACCCGGACCACACGAATTTAAACACCTGTTTTCACAAACTAAAATCCCCTTAATCCGTTTTCTTACTTCAATTTCCTCTTAATAAAATCCCTGCTCATCCCATAGGCCTTTGCTGTATAATCTGAATTATAATTCGGATTACTCGGATTGGCAAACGCGTGCTCAGCATCAAACGAGGTTACTGAAAGTTTCTTTCCTGCTTTTTTCATATTTGCCTTAAACTCTTCCACCACTTCCGGCGAAATCCACGTCTCTCGTGAAGCAAAAATTCCGAGCACTTCTGCCTTTAGTTTCTTCAACCGCTTCATATCGCTTTCAGGCATTCCGTAATAAATAATGGCTCCTTTAACTTTGCTACCTCCTTCAATAGCTGCCTGCAGTGAAAATCCTCCTCCCATGCACCAGCCGATAGTAACAACCTTTGCGTTCTTTCCGGTGAAATTAAGCGCGGCATTAAGGATAGCCATCGCTCGTTCAGTGCTGAGTGACTGCATGAGCATCCCGGCGCTGTCCCGGTTGGCGGTAACTTTTCCGTCATACATATCAAGAGCCAGAACATTCACATCACCCAGATCATTGAAGAGTTTAGCGGATTCATTCTTTATGTGGTCATTCAGCCCCCACCATTCATGGATGACAATAAGATATTTGCTGCTTTTTTTTGCTTCAATGAAGAATGCACGTGCATCAGTTCCGTCAGAAGATTTCATCGTTATCATCGAACCCAGTTCTGACTCATACACAAAAGGAGCGGGGGTATCGTGCTTCATTCTGAATTCGGAATCTGAAGCAAAAGCGGCGAAATCCTTATCAGGCGTTACCGCGCAGCAGGATTTCTTGTTTTTGTCTTTGTCGTCTGCCATAATCATTGCCGTAAATATGAGCAGAAAAAATAATAAATTTTTCATTAGTACCTCTCTGAAATGTTGTTTATTTGAAGCGTCAGAAAGATAAACAGAAATTCCCGTAAAACTGTTCCTGAAAATCTTCTTTGCGCCTTTGCGGGGGTACTGGTCAAAAAAAAAGGGGGGTGAGGGCTAAATGACGAACTAAATTCTCCCGACTTCTGCCAATTAGTATGGCGCATTTTATTTCAGAAGTGAGAATTTCGGCTTAGACCCCTGGCTTGTTCCAGTATGTTTGCGGAAAGTTTTCCATGCTGCTGTATCCTCAATAATGATCTTCTAAATCTCCCTACTTGTAACTGTTATACTTCTGGGATGAACAATATACAACGAACAATTCCGGAAGCCCCCGGGAATCAATGAAGAATGAAGAATGAAGAATTAAAAATTAAGAATCTGCAAGGAACAATTCCGGAAGCCCCCGGGAATCA
>BTUV01000045.1:0-19707 GCA_045863035.1 Ignavibacteriales bacterium
TCGCCACTGTATCCGGAATTTCCTTTTTCCAAATTGCATCGTCAGCGATAAGGGTTTGACTCAATTTATTTTTTCCACAATTTATCACTAAAATTAGTATGACAAATTATGAAAAAATCTGTGTTTTTAGATCGTATTCGAAGATTTTTACGATTTTGTCAGATTTTGGCAGAAGTCAGGACACCTTAAAGTATTTAAAGGAGAGCAACAACAACTTGGATGTCATCGTACATTGCTGATTTTTCAGTCTTCACTAAAAACTGAATATATGACTCTGCCAGGGACCCAGCTCTACAAACAACCCCGGCAGCAACAGTTCTTCACGGTAACGGTGGTATGTTTTATTATTCAAAACATCAGTCAGGTCAAACTGCTCATCATAACTGCTCACCTCAAGCGGAATGCGGCACTGTGAGGTTCCCGCAGAAAAATTCACCACTACAAGCGCGCGTTCATTATTGTAGCTCCACTCCCAGGCAAGGATGTTGCTGTTCGTATAGTTATTATCCCACACTCTTTTACATTCAATCAGCTTCCACTCCCCTTCACGGAAAATCTCCTTACTTACAATTTTCATCAGTTGATCATAAAATGTTTCAACCTGATCGTTCGAATGTTCTTTCGGTTCACGTCCGAGCTGAACCGGCAGTTTTACTTTTTTCCCCTGAAGCTGTCCGTGATGAAAAAACCTCATCCCTTTAACAGTTGCAATAATTACTGCCGCTGCTAATGATTTATCTCTGCCAAGCGCGGCTATAGCACGTTCTTCATCATGGTTTTCAATAAAGCGAAGTGACTTTTTCTGAAATGAATCTTCCGCTTTCAGATGATCCCGCACCTTATCTGCGGTGCTGTCACGCAAGCGGTCAAGCAGGCGCTTGTCGTACGTGTAATCAAAGCCGAGCTGTTGCAGTTCCCACTCAAGATCCCAGTAGGCCTCTGCAATAAAAAGAAAATCCTCCCGTTTTTCTCTCACTGCACTTATTACATCCGTCCATAATTCCGATGGACTGTCATCACTGCTTTCAAGCAGCATTCCCCAGGTATTTTGAAAAACGTTATTCAGCGCGAGCATTGCCATATCACAACGGACACCATCGCAAACTCCGGTCAGTTCAGTCAGAACATTCTTATAATACGCCCTCAGCCCCGGGTTAAAAAAATTTACCTGAATCGTATCAGTCCACGCAGGGAAAAACGGGTCTCTGCCATGTGCGAAATATTTACCTCCTCCGTTCTCCGGCTGATAAAATGTATGCGGCTCTCCGTCATATATATCCCGGTGCACCTCCAGAAAATACTCCGGATGTTTTGATATCAGCTCCGTATCAGCGCTGAAGTGATTGGGCACAAAGTCCAGTATCAGCCCCATTCCCATTGAGTGAAGCAGGTCACAGAATGCTTTCAGGTCATTCATCGTTCCTATCTCTTTGGCGGGGCGATATATATTAATGGCATAAGGGGAGCCGATCACATCTTCTTTTGTCCAGTCTTTCAGTGCTTTTGTATAAGAGCGGATAAGACCTTCCTCAAAACAATGCTTAGGTATAACCGAATCGCAGGTTTCCCATACCCCCATCAGCCATATATACCGGAATCCCTTTTCGCGGAGTGACTCCCAGTACGAGGCGGGTATATCCAGCAGCCAGTGATAATTTCCGCTTTTCAGAAAGAGACGGATATTTATTTCATAGATCAAAGGGTTTTTCATTTTGACCTCTGTCAGATTTTGGACAACAGATATTCCAGACCGTTATTAATACCATTAGTACAATGAATGCGCATCACCTTGCGATGTTTGTTCCTGAGCGCCTGAAGATCACCATGCGCCTGCGCCGCGACCAGTACACCGAATGTATATCCCTGCCCCGGCACTTCAATATCCTTATCAATCGTACCGGTTATCTGCATAAAGAGACCATTATTCTTTCCTCCTTTGTGCAGTTGTCCGGTAGAATGAAGAAAGCGCGGACCATAACCGGTGGTTGTTGTGCAGTGATATTTATCTTTAATTTTCGTTCTTATCTGCGAAAGCAGTTTATCCGTCTTTTCATCATACGGGATAAAGCCAAGCAGCGAAACAAATTTTCCTTCAAGCTGAGAAGTGAAGAAATCAGCAAGTGCTTTTTGCAGGACAATTTTCTTTGTGTCGCAGTATATCTCCAGTCCGTCTTCAATAAATGCAGGTTTTTCCTCCGGGAAGGAACCGCTTTGTTTATATGCGGCAAGCCCTTCATTCGCGAGTGTTTTGGCGAGCTGAACGTTCGGCTGGTCAAACGGATTGATCTGCAGCACCGCCCCTGCTACCGCTGTAGCCATTTCCCAGCGGTAAAACTCCTGGGCAAGTGTATATATATCACCAAGCTCAACAGTTATAATGTTATGCTGCTTTTCGAGCAATGTTTTCTTAATTGCGTCAAGCTCTTCATTGTCATCATCTTCAAGCCGCAGGAAAACGAACACGCGGTCTTTTCCGTAAAACTCTGCTGAGGTAAACGGTTCATCTGCCACCGGAAGAATGCCGGTTCCTTCTTTACCGGTACTTTCGGCAATAAGCTGTTCAACCCACTGCGGAAAAGATGCAATTGAAGGAGACGCGAAGAAAGTAAGTTTGTCAAAGCTAAGTTTTGCTGCCTCACCGACCACAATACCGGGCATCACACCAGGATTTTCCAACGGGTTTTCGTCCTGACACGCTTTTTCCATCTGTTCAGCAAATTTCAGAAACCGCTCAACATCCATCCCGATCAGTCCGGCCGGAACCAGACCAAACTCCGTCAGAACGGAGTATCTTCCCCCCACCTCAGGCGGGGTGCTAAAAATCTTCCTGAATCCCTTCACCTTTGCCAGTTGCGCAAGCCCGGAGGCCGGATCAGTCAAAGCGATAAATTGGAGCCCCGGTAGCGGATTCTGATTGGAAATATTCTCAAAAAAAGTATGAAAGAATGACATCGTTTCAGCCGTGCCACCTGATTTACTGGCAACCACAAAAAGCACTTTTTCGAGCTCATGTTTGTCCAGAATTCCCTGAATCACCGCCGGGTGGGTGCTGTCCACAATTGAGAGTTCAGGGTACTTCTTTTTTGCCCCGTAGGTTTTTGCAAAAACCTCCGGTGCCAGACTACTCCCCCCCATACCGAGCAGAAGCACATGTTCAAATTCCTGTGCTATTTCTTCAGCAAAAAAACTAATATCTGCGGTTTTGTTTAAATTCTGTGACGGAAGCTGCAACCAACCCAGCCGGTTGCTCAGCTCTACATCATCTTCCTTTTTGCTCTTCCAAACGGTGAAATCTTTTTCCCAAATTCTTTTTATTACGCTGTTTTTTGAAAATTCATCTGCTGTCTTCTGAACTGCCTTCCGAATCGTATCGTTCAGGACATAAGAAATTTTATTCATTTCTTCCTCTAAATAGAAAAACTGTTATTTACACAGAGGTAAACTATGGAAAAATGGCATCATTTTCTAAAAAGATACTTTTAATCACTCCCTTGTTTTTTTGTGATTTTTCAGAGATTTGTTGTACATTCTCACACCGGGGGAGGCACCGTGGCGGATGCTGTTCTTGCCTCCCGGAGACGATCAACCCTTCCGCAGGGACGATGCAATCGCGAAATTTTTTCTCTTGCGGCACCGAGACAACCCAAATGTTTATCTTTTCTCCCGCCACACTGAGACGATGCGAATGTTTGTCTATTCTTTTACCATACTGAGACGACGCGTGTATTTGTACAGACGATGCATGCATCGTCTCTACCAAAAATCATTGACCTCACCAAAAACGATTGTACCTATCGTAAAGACGATGCAATCGCTATTCGGTTTTTATATACACATCAAATTCATGCGATTGCGTCGTCTCATTGTGTATCTGCGGTTTATTGGCTTTCCCGGTTCTACCATGAGACGATGCAAATGCAAAACATCCACGACATTATAATTTCGTACAAGCATTTGCATCGTCTCTACAATAAACGATTTAACCTATCGTAAAGACGATGCAATCGCTATTCTGTTTTTATAAACACATCAGATTCATGCGATTGCGTCGTCTCATCGTGTATCTGCGGTTTATTGGCTTTCTCGGTTCTACCATGAGACGATGCAAATGCAAATCATTCACGACATTATAATTTCGTGCAAGCATTTGCATCGTCTCTACAATAAACAATTAAACTTATCGTAAAGACGATGCAATCGCCATTCGGTTTATATATACACATCAAATTCATGCGATTGCGTCGTCTCATTGTGTATCTGCGGTTTATTGGCTTTCCCGGTTCTGCCATGAGACGATGCAAATGCAAATCATTCACGACATTATAATTTCGTGCAAGCATTTGCATCGTCTCTACAATAAACAATTAAACTTATCGTAAAGACGATGCAATCGCCATTCGGTTTATATATACACATCAAATTCATGCGATTGCGTCGTCTCATCGTGTATCTGCGGTTTATTGGCTTTCCCGGTTCTTCCATGAGACGACGCAAATGCAAATCATCCACGACATTATAATTTCGTGCAAGCATTTGCATCGTCTCTACAATAAACGATTTAACCTATCGTAAAGACGATGCAATCGCTATTCGGTTTTTATATACACATCAAATTCATGCGATTGCGTCGTCTCATCGTGTATCTGCGGTTTATTGGCTTTCCCGGTTCTTCCATGAGACGACGCAAATGCAAATCATCCACGACATTATAATTTCGTGCAAGCATTTGCATCGTCTCTACAATAAACGATTTAACCTATCGTAAAGACGATGCAATCGCTATTCGGTTTTTATATACACATCAAATTCATGCGATTGCGTCGTCTCATTGTGTCGCAGCGTTATTGCGATTGTGCTGTGTCGCTGGGGTTTTTTGCCATTTAGTCATCCCGAAAGAATTGATAATGTACATTTTTGAATATATTATAAAATACCTCCGAAATTCACGGTGGAATCATTCCTTCGGCCAATTCAAGGGATTCATGCGGATATATTGCCTTACGGCTTCAAGTTCTGAATCATTCCTGATAATCCTGTCGTAATAACGATCCTGCCATTTAAATACCGACAACTTTTTTCTGGCTTTTCGACATGTCACTGACTTGAAGTTCCCTATTACCGTTGACAGTGAACAGGGTTTGGGTGATATCGAGGACATCTTCTCCGAACTATATTTTGGATTCTTCTCACTCACCATCGAATCATCCTCGTTCTCATAGTCCGACTCATGAATTATTGCTATTATTCCGTGAAAGTGATCTGGCATTATAATAAACTCGTCTATGGTTACATAAGAAAAACTTTTGGGCAAATTTTCCCACGCTGATTTAATAATAATTCCGCTGTCTGTTAACTTGATAACTCCATCGTTGATTGAAGATAAAAGCTTTTCGCGGTTATAAGTGTTTATTGTTATAAAATACACACCGTTGCGGGAATAATCCCACCATCTCGCCCTGATTGTGTCAATCTTATATTTGTTCAAAAATCTATCTGACATATAAAAATATATTTTTATTTCATTTGTTTTTATTAGCTGCTATGACCTTTTCCGCAGGGACGATGCAATCGCAGATTTTTTCTCTTGCGGCACCGAGACAACCCAAATGTTTGTTTTTTCTCCCGCCACACTGAGACGATGCGTGTATTTGTACAGACGATGCATGCATCGTCTCTACCAAAAACAATTGACCCTATCGTAAAGACGATGCAATCGCTATTCGGATTATATATACACATCAGATTCATGCGATTGCGTCGTCTCATCGTGTATCTGCGGTTTATTGGCTTTCCCGGTTCTTCCATGAGACGACGCAAATGCAAATCATCCACGACATTATAATTTCGTGCAAGCATTTGCATCGTCTCTACAATAAACAATTAAACTTATCGTAAAGACGATGCAATCGCTATTCGGATTATATATACACATCAGATTCATGCGATTGCATCGTCTCATTGTGTATCTGGGAATTTTTTCTCTTGCCACAATGAGACGATGCATGCATCGTCTCTACCAAAATGATTGACCTTTCCGAACAACCCATGCATGTATTTGTACAGACGACGCATGCATCGTCTCCGCCTTATATCATCGCTTCGCGAACACCTTTTTAATATTTTTCTCCGGGCCAAAAACCACCAGTATATCTCCCCGCTCGATCACCGTATCTGCTTCAGGAAGACCTACTATTTTCTCCACATTTTTTTTGCTTATTCCAAACACCCCTTTTGATTCAGCCATTCTTCGTATGGTTATAAGACTGACACCAAAACTTTTCCGCAGTTCAAGCTCCTTTAGTGTTTTGCCAATATATTCCCCTGGTGCCTCAGCTTCTATTATTATATAATCATCGTTTAAACTGAATGAGTCTATTATATTCTCCATAGTAAGAGACTGCGCAAGCCGTATCGCGGTTTCTTCCTCAGGAAGCAGAACCTCAGCCACTCCCAGATGCTGCAATATCTGCTGATGCTGAGCGGTAACAGCACGTACGATAATGCGCTTTACACCAATCTTCTGCAGGTTCATTATCGTGAGCAGTGTCTCTTCAAAATTATCGCGCAGCGCAATTACCACTGCATCAAACTCCTCAAGCCCCTGAGATCGTAATACTTTTAGATCACAAGAGTCAAGACATATCGTTTGCGTTACACTATCCTTAATCTGGTCAAGTTTCTCAGCATCCTTGTCAATAGCCAGTACTTCAGTTCCTGAATCAGTCAGCTTCAAACACAGATATTCACCAAAGTGACCAAGTCCGATAACAGCAATTTTTTTTCTCATATACTAAACCTATATAATAATATGTTCTTCTGAATAACGGTATTTTCCCTCGCTCTTTAAACGAAGGAAGGTAAAAAGAAAAGTCAGGAGCCCGATTCTCCCCAGAAACATCATGAGGATGATAATCGACTTACCCGCCGGGCTGAGTGAAGACGTAATACCCGTTGTAAGACCTACTGTGCTGAAAGCTGATATCACTTCAAACAGCAGCAGGATAAAATCCTTACCCGGCTCAGCAAGCATCATAGCAAAAATTGCCAGTGCAATAAAAAACACAGACAGAATAATTGTTGCAAATGCCTTTATAACTGCCACCTGCGAAATTTCCCTCCCCCACAACTCAACGTATCTTCTCCCCCTTCCCAAACTGATTAAATTAAGAAGAGCTACTGTAAATGTTGTGGTCTTTACGCCTCCGCCGGTCGAGCCCGGTGACGCGCCGATCCACATATAGAGCACCATAATAAAAAGTGTGGGTTGAGCCAACAGTGAAAAGTCCACCGTATTAAAACCCGCAGTACGCAGGGTAACAGACTGAAACAGAGATGCAACTATCCGCTCACCGACGCTCATACCCGCGAAAGAATGCCCCGCTTCGAGTATATATATTGAGACAAGTCCGCTTACCAACAGCAGAACAGTAGAAACTAAAACAATTTTACTATGCAGCGAAAGCCGCCTGCGGAGCAGTTTTCTTCTGCTAAACGGATTTATAACCTTACCGATATTCGACAAAACGGGAAAACCCAGTCCGCCAAGAATGATTAGTGTCATTATCGTAAAAAGCATCACATTATTTGTGACCAGATAACCGCTGGTTAACCCTTTGGGATCAAGGGAGAATCCCGCGTTACAGAATGAAGAAATTGAATGGAAAACAGAAAAATAGATTTTATCCTTCCTGGCAGAAAGATAAGCCGGGTCAATGGAGTAGTATATACTCACCGCGCCTATTGCTTCAATAATCAGAGTCATCAGTACAATCACGAGCACAGTCTGACGGATTTTACCCGTGCTTTCCTCATCAAGCATATCTTTAAGATTCGCGTATTCTTTAAGCTGCGCTGCATTGCCAACGATTACACTAATAAATGTAGTAAGCGTCATTATACCCAGCCCGCCAAGTTGAATGAGAAAAAGGATGATAAGCTGCCCTGTGAATGTAAAATAGGAACCTGTATCAACCACAACCAGACCCGTCACACAAACCGCACTTGCCGAGGTAAACAGTGCGTCCAGAAAATTCATTCCGGCGGTATGTGTCGCTTTAGGCAGTGACAGCATACCGGCGCCCAGAAAAATAAGAAAAAGAAAACTGTACATCAGCAGCGCGGGGGGATGAATGCGCAAATCCGTCAGGCGTGAACTGAAACGCACCCAATTAAACAACAATGCAAGCAGAAGAAAAACCTGGCTCGCGACAAGATAAACATTTGTTACGGCAACCGGCGTTAAATTCGGGTTTATTGAAAGTGCTATTCTTGTTGAAAGATCAGGGAAAAGAAGATAAACCCCGATAAACAGTAAAAGCAGTGTTTCCCCTTTTCGCTGCCGGATGTACGCAAGAATGTTCCGTGCTGTTAACACCTGAAGCATACTTAGTACAAAATAAATATGAAGTATATATACGCGGAGCTGGTGACCTGCATCACTAAATGGCTTTTCAAGATGAAATCCATATTCAGCCACCATGCTCGCGCCTGCAAGAACCGCCAGTACCGCCCTGAGGATTCTGAACGAACGGTACAGGAAATCACTGTATGATTCCCATTTTTCCAATGATACGTTTTGGCCGCCCCGCTCTTTTTTGAAGCGGCTGAGTAATTTGCTCAAGTAATACCGTAATTATTGCTCTTTACCGGCTCAATTTACTCAATTACCGGCTAAGGATAAAAACATCAGTCTCAGTAAAATACGCGGTTATCATTTTTTTCCGGCCGGGGGATGATCTGCCGCAGTGTATCACCCCGAATAGATACGTAAAATATCACTGTTATTTCCTTTCCTCTTTGATATATTCAAAAGTAATAAATTATTAATTTTCGAATTTTTTGGGGACTGGCAGAATCTGTTATTTTCAGGTTTGCAGCCCGTCTTTTGTTTTTAGCAAAATGCCTGTACAAATAACAGCACACAGAGGCGCCTCGGGTTCGGCGCCTGAAAACACTCTCATTGCACTTCAAAAAGCCATTGAGGCAGGGGCGGAGTATGCCGAAATTGACGTGCAGGAAACCGCTGACGGAAAACTGGTTCTGTTGCATGACCCTGACCTTAAAAGAACAACAGGAATTAAGAGAAATATCTGGCAGGTCGGTTATAATGAAATAAAAACCCTCGATGCCGGCTCCTGGTTTTCTACAGAATTCAGCGGTGAGAGGATTCCCCTGCTGGAAGATGCCATTGAGTTGGTGAGAGGCAGGATGTTGCTTAATATTGAGCTGAAAACCAATGGATATGAGGTCCGGCTTGCTGAGCGGGTTTGCAAAACAGTGCAACGAATGAATTTTTCCGATCAGGTCATCCTCACATCGTTTGAACCTGAGCAGTTGCGGGCGGCTGAGAGGAACGGACAAGGTATTCGCATCGGGCTGATTTTTTACTTTATGCCTTCGTATGATATTCTTTCCATGCCTTATTCTGTGCTTAGTCTGCATAAAAGAAATGCCGGAAAAAAATTCCTCGATCAGGCGCGCGAGGCAGGTAAAGAAACCCATGTCTGGACGGTAAATGAAGAAAAGGATATGCATGACCTGATTCAAACCGGAGTTGATAACATTATTACTAATTATCCTGAGCGCCTCAGAGCTATTCTTGAATCTTCTGAATAATTCTGAAGAAATTCCATTTCACAAAAACATCCCCTCTTAGTAATTTTACAAATGAAATTTTGTCCAACTTCTTCTCTCACATTATTCAGCGCTAAGCCGTGAGTCATAATCACTCCCATCCGCATAATCATCATCATGATCATCATCTTCAAAAGATGAGTGTCAGATTTGCTGTCGGTATTGCGCTCAATGTAATTTATATAGTCATTGAGGGCAGTTACGGGTATCTGACCGGTTCACTTGCTCTGATTGCCGATGCCGGACATAATCTTGGCGATGTTCTTGCTTTGATGACCTCCTGGTTTGCTCTTTATCTTTGCACGCTCAGACCCGGCGGAAAGAAAACGTACGGATACAGAAGGTCAAGCATACTCGCGGCACTATTTAATTCTGCCTTGCTGTTAGTTGCAGCAGCTTTAATTGCAGCGGAAGCCGTACAAAGATTTTTTACTCCGCGGGAAGTGCCCGGCACTGAAATTATGATTGTTGCCGGCATCGGCATTCTGCTCAACTTTGCAACCGCACTGCTCTTCTATCGCGGCAAAGAGCATGACCTTAACATAAAGGGCGCTTATCTCCACATGATGGCCGATGCGCTTGTTTCTGTTTCAGTTGTCGCGAGCGGATTTGTCATGTATCAATGGAATATATATATCCTCGACCCGATCATCAGTCTGGTAATCGTGGCGGTAATCATTTACAGCACCTGGGGTGTTCTGCGCGATTCACTCAATCTGGCAATGGATTTTGTCCCCGAAAAAATAAACCTTACTGAGGTGAGAGGTTTTCTTCTTTCCATTACAGGCGTTACAGAGCTGCATGACCTTCACATCTGGGCAATGAGCACAACCGAAACTGCGCTTACTGTACACTTGGTAATGCCAGATGCCGCAACTGATGACAAACTTCTCGCGGATATTTGCGGTGACTTGAAAAAGCTCTTTGGCATTGCCCACTCAACCATTCAGATTGAGAAAGGTAATGATGCACACCCATGTTCATTAAATACTTCACACGCTTCACAAAAAGCATAGAACCATAAAAGGAGTAAACAAGGATGTTTCAGAAAATCAATTTTATCTTCGGGGCAGCAATGATTTTTGTTTATTTCGCCGCGGGGTTATTCTTTCTTTTGGGTAAAGAGTATCTTGATATGAACGATACGTTCAGAGTTTCATTCGGACTCATTGTCCTGTTTTATGGAGTATTCAGAGGATATAAAGCGTATCTGCATTTTAAAGAAAGCAAAGACACCGCTGAAGATGAAAATTAGAGGTAGTTTTTTACCGCGTTATAAACCCGCATTGTATCAAGCTCCTTAATACACTTAAACTGAACATCCGTGCGGCTGCATGAGAGCGGGCTGGGTGAATAAAAAAAGCAGGGGGCACATTCAAGACCAAGTGTAACGACGGTATGCTCTGTCTTCCACGGATATATATAAGAAATATTTGTCGGGCCGATAATTGCAACTGTTTTTCTCTGCATTGCCGCCGCCACATGCATCTGGCTTGAATCATTCGTCACAAACAGATCACACTTTTTAATAATCGCGGCCGACTGAGCCAGATTCTTCGTTTGCACGGAGTAACAAAACTCCGAGCCCGATTCATTTCTTATATACTCTTTCAGTTCATCTTCCTCAGGTCCGCCAAAGAGAAGCACGATTGCATCATCCTCAGAAGTAAGTTTCTTTGCAAGTGCGGCAAATTTTTCCGGTTCCCATCTTCTTTTAATGTGATTTTTCAGCAATGAACACCCGGGGTGCATACCAACTATTTTTCTGCCCGGCGGAAGTGTTTGTATATATCCCTCAGCAAACTTCGTATCTTCATCATTCAGTTTAAAAACCAGCTCAGGCGGCGCGCCCGGTTCAAACCCCAGAAGTTTTGCCGCAATCAGAAGATTATGCTCTGTATTATGACGGCTGTCCTCCTCCTCAACCAGCACATTATTAAGAAAGCCGAACTCTTTAGTAAACACTCTCTTATATTTAATACCCCCTCTTTTTGAAGCGCCGACAAGAAATGAGATAATTGCATACTCCTTTCTGTTTGACGGATATACGCTTATTGAGTAATCATACGTTCCTCGCAGAGAAAAAACAAATCTCAGAGCGGCAAGCGGTTTTGCGTTAAGAAAATCAAACAGGAGAACGCAGTCAGCCAGTCCGCTCCGCTCATATATATCAGCAGCGGCCTTATACATCACCAGCACATCCACCGCTGTCTCCGGACGCTCCTCACGTATCCGTTTGAGAGCGGGAGTGAACATCAGCGCATCGCCAATGCCCGAAAGCGCTATGACCAAAAGCCGGTTCTGTTTCATATCAATAAAAAAAACCGCCGGACATTTACAGAAACAATTTTGTGATTTCTGTCTGACCGGCGGTTCATAATCCTTTAATTACTTCGAAGTATCTGTCTGAGCCGTAGTGGTTTTCAGACCTTCATACATCTCAATCTGTGATTTGAGCGAAGGATCATTCGGATAATACGCCTGAAGCTCCTTGAGTAACCCGATTGATTTGTCATACTCCCTCAGATTAGTATATATCTCAAGCAGAATACGATACGGGTTGTATGGGTTGCCCATATCAGTCGCGCTTCCTTCTTTTCTTTTCAGCGCTTCATCCTCTACTTCACTTACATACTCTTTATATTTCTCCATCGCTCCGGCAGCCATATAAAGACCGCTCAGATCAAATTGCAGCCGGTAGTCCATCGGCATTCTCTTGCGCGGAATCTTTCTTTCCATTTCATCAAGAACGTTAATTGACTCATCATTTCTGCCGGTGTTCTGATAATACAGCGCCAGACGGATAAATGCATTACGATAGTTCTGAGAGAGGCGTGTATGGTTCTCATCAAAAAATACATTTTCATCTGCTATACCGCGGAACTTAAGCCCCGGACGGTAGTCCTTGCTGAATTCTTCTTCTTTCACATCAAATATCTGACTGCGCAGAACCGGTTCATTAACGAACTCAACACCCGGTTTTCTCTTATAAGGTACCAGACGCATAGCCATGCCTTCCATCTGCAGATAGTCGCTCAGCCCTATTTTACTGTCTTCTGTGCAGGTGACTGCAAAGTAAACCGGACGCTCCCAAGCGAAGCTTTCAATTATATCGCGCGTCATTAAATCCTGCACCCGGACCGCCTGAACCTCTCCGGCATTGATGGTTGGATTCATTTTAAAGGTAATCTTACCACTATTTATCACGCTGGTATCAGTTACCCCGAACTCCTGATATACTCCCGCGGGAACAGGAACTGTCAGATCAACACTCTTCCAGATGATAGGGCGTATCTGCTGAATCCCCATGTCCGAAATTTTCATTTTAACTTTTGCCGTGCCGTACGGTTCCAGGTTTTTAAGCTGTCGTATATACCACGGAGTGTTTAGCAAGCTCAGATTCACAATCCTTACATCACGGCGTATTCCCTCCACATCCTGCAAATACCAGAGAGGGAAGGTATCATTATCACCATTGGTAAACAGAATTGCATCCGGGGCGCAGCTTTGCAGCAGGTTATAAGAATAGTCCCAGGGTACCCAGTTATTTGAGCGGTCATGGGTATAATAATTTGCCTGAAGCATTCTGCCCGGGACGAAGACAACACCAAAGAGAAGAACCGCGCCAACAATTGCGGGTTTAAGTTCAACGCTGCTCATCTTTTCATGAATAATTTCAATCAGCCCGCGAACTCCTATTCCAATCCAGACAGAAAAAACAAAGAATGCACCGACATAAAAGTAATCACGCTCGCGGGGCTGCGGTTGCTGCTGGTTCTGATAAAACGCAGTCAGGTAACCCATAAAAACAAACAGCACCATAAAGACCGAGGCCATCTTCCAGTCTCGCCTGAAGTGGAAATATATACCAAGCAGCCCGAGCAGAAGTGGTATTCCGAAGAGTGAGTCTTTTGCTTCCCCCGCAAATGATACACTGAATGGCTTGCCTATTATATTTGCGATTCCGTTAAACGGCCAGGCGTTAGCTCCGGAATCCTGGTTCCAGGATTCTCTTCCTACATAGTTCCAAAGCAGATAACGGGTCATCATGTGGTTCATCTGATAGCGCCACCAGAAATCAAGGTCGCTTGTGTAGCTGTCATAGACAACCATCTGATGCGGCTCAGTTGCAAATCTTCTCTTAAAAGTCGGGAAGTCGCCGTATTGTTCGCGGTTCAGATACGAAACCAGTTCGGTAAAATCCTTTGGTTCGTTTTCATTCATTGGCGGGTCCTGATTTGCACGGATTTTCACCATCGTGTAAGTTGAGAATCCGAGTATAATCAGAATAAGAGACATGCCAACCAGGTGCATGGTCGGCTTATTATTCTTCACGGTATAATAAACAAACGCCGCAAGCCCTGCCATAACCAGAGCAATGATAACAAGCGCGGTATTTATATTATTACCAGCTATGTTTTTCAGCATATTCGGCATGATTTTAACAACACCGGGATAGGTAAACACCAGCGCTACACCGCCCAAAATAAGAAGTATATAATAGGAACTGAGATTAACAAGCCGTTTATAATTAATCCCGATAAAGACTAAGCTGAGCAGCCCGATAAAGGTAACAAACTTTGAATCAAACGCTTTGTATTCTTCAATATCAGGAGGAGTGGATGATTTTTCGCCTCCCCACATGATGAACGCAAAAAGAAGGGCAATACCGATATGAATCAGGAGGAAATAACCGGAGCGTTTTGCTGCTTCATCATCGGTGACATATTTGCGGAACATGATTATCATAACCACCGCAATAACCGCCAGCACGCTCATCAGATGCACACCGGTCGAAAACCCTATTAACAGAGCAATCAGTAATATATACTTCTCATTATCTTTTTCGTCAGCCCGTTCGTTCCAGCGAAGCATCAGATATGCTATCGCGGCAAAAAGAAAAGTGCTGAGTGCATAAACTTCTGATTCAACTCCGTTAAACCAGAAAGTATCACTGAATGAAAATGAAAGGGCTCCTATGGCAGCAGATATATATGTTGCAAGAGCTTCCCACAGTGTTGTTGGTTCTGACTTCTTGTAGTTTTTGATCAGCTTTACCACCACCAGATACAGGAAGAGTACCGACAGGGAGCTTGAAAACACCGATACCATGTTTACACGGTAAGCAATGTTTTCAGCAAACGGAATCATTGATACAATTTTTCCGACAAGCAGAAAGAAGGGTGTTCCGGGAGGATGAGGCACCTGCAAATAATATGCAGCAGCGATAAACTCACCGCAATCCCAGAATGATACTGATGGCTGCACGGTAAAAAGCAGCACCAGAGATGAGATAACAAACACCAGTGCGGCGGTTATCTTATGAAATAAAGAAAAATTCATTCAGTCCTCTGAATAAGTTTTATGAGACGGTATTATTTCTTAAAAAATTGATCGAAGTCGCTCTTTGATTTGAACTTTACATACTTCCCGTGAAGCGCAGTCAGTTTCTGCTCAGTCAGGGTGTCAAAATCTTCATCGTCCTTTTGACGCTTCACCATCATTTTGTAGGCATCGCGGTCACCGGGCGCCATGGCAGACTCGTAACGTTTCAGTTCATCAAGCAGTTTTTTTTGTTCCCTTGCTGTCATGCCCGGGGTAGTATCCTTAAAAAATTAAGACTTTAAAGATAACCATTTTCCCAAATTTCAGGGGAAAAATCAGTAAATCGGGGGGAGAAATTGACCTTTTGGAGGCAAATTTTAGTTTTTTTGTATAGCCGGTCTGATACTCCTTTCCAGAAATGGGATGTTCAGTAGTCTGCCACTTTGCGTCTTAGCGGCTTCGCGCGAGGTGTTTTCCGGGGGGCTCTTGGCTCAACCAGCTTCGGATTAAAAACTTTGTGATATTCTTCTTGTCTCGTGATGTCTGAGAGATGAATGAAAAAACAGAATTCTCATGAATAAGTTCTGACAAAGATGATACAACTGAGACAACAACATCTCAGAGGAGTTTCGGTAATGCTGTCAGGCGGATTTTCCAAACCACTCTGAAGCTGCGAGGAAGTGTAAACCGATTGAGGTGAGCGTTCAGAGAAAAGGCACTTTCCAGGTGGCAGGTACGTTTTCCGGGGTTCAACGAAAGTGAATCACCATACACTAAAGTATCGAAATCGCATAAATGTCTGTCGAAATCCCGGCGTGTTAAAGATAGTAAAACAAGCAGAGCGGAAACCTTTGACTGGCTCTGCTCAGAACTGTACACAGGTAAGAAGATCAGAACACTGGTTTTTTGCTTAAAAAGAAAAACAAGATAGATACTCGTAAAGTAGTGTGAGCGGCTTAGGGGTGAAGATCCCCATTGCCTGCTCGACGTTTAGTTTTCGATATTCGTCAATGGTGCGCTGATTTTAAACGGATGCTAAAGCAGCGCGGATTAAAACGGATCGGAAATATTCAGATAGAGAATTTCATTAGAAGTGGCAGAAAACTCAAAAAAACTTTTAACTTTCAACTTTAACTTAACCTCATTGTTCCGCTTAGCTGGAGACAAGTTCTGCAATCTATAGCCGCGGATTGCGGCTATCTGTTAGACGAATGGATGAATCTTTTTTTGCTGGTACAGAAGCCGGGGGAACGGGCTGTGCACATATAAAGACAGTCGAAAAAAGCATTAAATGAATAAATATTTTAGTTCTCATTTCTTCCTCCTCTCCAATCTGTCTCGTAATAAAATTGATGTCGGGGTGCTGTCATTAAGCAGCCGTTGTTTATTCTCTGCAAACCAAATCGGGTCATTTTCAACTTTTTGGACTAATACGCGCACTAGACGAGATGTGTGCCCCGAGTTTGGGTATTTGGTTAAATATTTAATCACAAAATCATCTGCTTTCTCCTTTTCCTCGGGTGTCTCCTCACTATAGTTCCTGTTTAAGTATAAACTTGTTAGTAATTCGGTATAAAATTCATACCCAAAAAAACTATCATTGTATTTTTCATAATTATTAATTTTCTTTTGCCTGGAAAATTGAGAGCTATCTAACAAATCATAATACATTTTATACTCTCCTGGTAATGGTATAATTTCAAAGTTGATTGAATTTGAATTTACTTTTATCCCGCCTGCAATATTGATAGAGACTGAAAAACTGTACCTCCCCAAGCCAACATAGTGTGGTTTATAAACAATAGTGTCTTCGCCTTTGTGCGCATAAAATGGAAGTAGCGAATAGCTATAATAGCGGGTAGCGCCTGATTCAATTTCAATTGCAGTACCTTTGTGATTTCCATTAACATCTTTAATTGCCATATTGGTCTCTAAACTTTTTAGATTAAAATTACCAGTCCCAAAGTATTTAAGTTTCTGTAAAGTTTTATTAGTTATCTTCATAAATAAGTTAATGGCTTTGCCTCTGAAATACCGTGTACTGTCAATAAAGATTTCAATTTTGAGATCGTCAGATTGTTGCTTGGTTTCTGAAGTTACCGTGTTGTGCATACCTATGGGGTCATATTGCTTTTCCTCCCAACAAATGTTTCCGGCCCGTTGAATATGACCTTCACAGAAAGCTATTTTTTCAAGACGTTTATTGGTCAATTGTAGATGACTCTCTGGTTCTGAAGAGCAGTATGCTCCAGGCGCATAAATTATCATAGCCGTCCAAAACAGCAGGTTGAAGAGAGAGGGGGTTTTTAAGTTCATAGTTCCGCCCGAAAAATGATTAAAAAAACTTTACTGTTAAAACAAATATTTTTTAACCACAGCAAAAATTACCTTTAAGCTGAGTGAAACATTCGTATCATAGTAATTCAATTACCAAAAGTCTTAGCGAAACAAAAAAAAATAAGAACTATCATTCAAAATATCGCCGAAATTATAAAGCATATCCCGAATGAACTATGCTCACCCGAAAAGCTGCACCCTGAACCCGAATCAATTTGCATCGCCGGATGAAGTTTATGAATTATTAACTAACGTGTCAAGAAAAAAAACAGTTTTAGGCGGGGTGCCAGGCAGAATTTGAATATGGCTAATGGGTGAGCAGCGTTAAGACTTCATCCATAAACCAACTCATAACAACAATAAATCTGTGTTGCAAGAAACCTGGCTCTGCCTGGAAACCAATTTGGCGCACAACACAAACTTACCAGAGTATGCGTAAACTCTGCCTTGCGTCTCGGCGGACAGCGTTAAACATTCCTGACGCCTTTGCGCGAACCGCTTCTTTAGCTGCAAATATGAAGAAGCTCATTAAACAAATAATACTCATACTTTGAAACATACGGCGGAGCGGAGCTTACTTCATCAGAGTTGCATGAATTGCAGCCGTAGTCATCATCATCTGAATTTCTGTAGTATGTATATACCGGCTGAAGCCGGGTTTTATCCACCGGGTGCGCCTGGCCCCAGTACTTCACACCTCCATCCGCAATTATTGCAAGACGGATAGTATCAAGCTGCTCCCAGTCGCTTACCCGGAGTCTGAAATAACCATTCGGCATGGTAAGCGCTACCGGCTGTTCATCCTGATAGCTCATCCCGCGCAAGAGTATAAGCGAGGAATCTCTTCCGTTTTTTCTTCCGTAGAGAACAACAGTATATAAAGACCGGTCATTCAGGGTATCGCATTGAACATACCCTTCAATAATATAGGAGACAGGGGGCGGAGGTGTTGGTGACGTGGTTTTTCCGGGGGAGACAATTATAAAAATGTAAAGCAGGATCAGGAAAAACTTTTTCATACGGCATACTCTGAAGTAAATGTTTGAAATTACTGATGAAAATTACGGACTTTGCGGCTAACCGCATCCGTCCCGGGTTACGGCTCTTCCCAGTGATTCCCCGTATCTGAAATTCTCTCCCCCTGCAGTTGAATATCTCAGCCCCGCGGTCTTACATTTGCATCCATGTTTTCCTATTATCTGATAAATAAACCCTACGGCTATCTGACCCAGTTTCATGATAAAGAGGGCAGGCCGGTTCTTAAAGAGCTGTTCAAATTCCCTAAGGGAGTCTATCCCGTCGGGCGGCTTGATCTGGACAGCGAGGGACTGCTCCTGCTCACCGATGATAAAAAGCTGACTGATTTCCTCCTGAACCCCAAAAACAACCACGAACGGGAGTATTATGTGCAGATTGAAGGGCTGGCAACTATGGATGAGCTAAAACCGCTTGAAACAGGAGTCGATATCGAAAAGCAGATGACCAGACCGGCAAAAGTGAAGCTGATTGACGAACCCCCATTCCTGTGGAAAAGAAATCCCCCTGTGAGACAGCGAAAAACAGTCCCCACCTGTTGGATAAGTCTGACTCTGACCGAGGGGAGAAACCGCCAGGTAAGAAAAATGACTGCCGCAACCGGCCACCCCACCCTGCGGCTTATCCGCTACAGGATTCTTGGCGTAACAGTCGAAGGATTAAAACCCGGAGAAGTAAGAAAAATCACCAAAGAAGAGCTATTCAAACCTTATTCATCATAAGCTCTTATTTCAAAGGACAGCAAGAATTTTTTCTTCGTAAATCCGCGAAATCTGCGGGATACTCTTTGCGTCTTAGCGGCTTCGCGCGAGATTTTTACCCCAAGCCCAAGACAGATAGTCATCTGTCTGTACGAAACCGGGGCTAGGGCAGTTCATACTTCATCATTCACCACTCATAATTCTCCCTGTACATTGTTCATTCTAAATTGTACATTGTAAAAAGTGCAATTCATAATTCAAACTTCATAATTGTTTTGTAATTTAAGATTAGTATTCAATCATTTTGGTTAAAACACGCATTTTCATGGAAAGTGATGAAATCATCAGGCAGTTAAATCTGCGGCTAAGTCAGAACTTCCCTGATTACCAGGGGGTATATTTTTTCGGCTCCCGCTTAAAAGGTGACTTCACCGAAGAGAGCGACTATGACGTTGTGCTCATCTTTGATGAACTTGACTACCCCAAACGCCTTGAGATTGCCGGAGTGCTGAACAGACTCGAATACGAACTGGATGTTTTCTTCGACTGCAAACTCTTTACCACAACCGGCACCCGCAGCATAAAATATATCCGTGAAAATGTAAACCCCATTTTCATTCACCATGCAATTGATCAGGGAAGGTATTATGCAAGACCATGAGGAGATACTTTTTAG
>BTUV01000045.1:19807-22769 GCA_045863035.1 Ignavibacteriales bacterium
TCATCAATGGAAATAACCTTGATATCAACCATCTTGTTATCAATACCGGTATCTCGGATTACATTCTCATCAACATCGCTTTTTGTTTCAGCGGCTTTTTTCTGCCAGGCAACCCAGATCATGCCGTCTCTCCTGATAGAATCCTTCAGATCAGGAAAAGTTTGTTTCAGAGATTTTTTATTCTCGGTGAAATAAATAATCATATCATTCAGTTTTTTCAGGCGTATATCGGGGGAGAGCGCTTCAGGGGCGTCTGCCAGGTAATCAAAAAATCTGTTTGGCGCGTTTACTACGGAAACATCAAGCCCCTCTTTCAGACCAAGTTTCTGAGAGAGACTTTTCCCGGAGAATTCTGTGTTCATTATTTTTTTTCTAAGTTTTGTTTTCTTCTCTGATTATATTAGCAATATCAATCTTCAATTCAAAACATTACCGAGGGCAAAATATTTTATACCCTGATAAATATCACAGAATGCAATTTTATTTCGACTCCGAAAGGATCGTATATTGGAATAAACCAAATGAGACAACTTTCGAATCCTCCGGATTCGCGGGGGTGGGTTCGTGATGCTTTCTTTTCTGCCAATTTACGAATCCTCCGGATTCGCAAGGGTGGGTTCGTGATGCTTTCTTTTCTCCAATTTACGAATCCCCCGGATTCGCGGGGCTGGGTTCGTGATGCTTTCTTTTCTGCCAATTTACGAATCCTCCGGATTCACGGAGGTGGGTTCGTGATGCTTTCTTTTCTACCAATTTACGAATCCTCCGGATTCCTCAAACAAATAGTGCGCTGTGAGATTTTCTATTTATAATTCACCGCTCGTTCTGCTGTTGGTTCTTCTGATGCTTGCAGGGCTATCAAACCTCCATGCGCAGCAAGACCCCCGTTTTTCTGATGATATGAAACATGCCGGCAGAACCGCATCGGAACTGTTCAGCCGGACAATCCGACCCGATAATGAAGCTGTAAAAACAACTCTCTTTTCTCTGCTCGCCTCAGGCGGGGCTTCCTTTGCTGATGAAACTGTCAGGGATTTCTGGAAAAATTCAAAAACCCCGTTTTGGGATACGTTCTTTTCATTCGATGAATATTACGGCAATCATTACACCATGATACCTCTTGCCGGTATATATACGTACGGACTTCTGGCTGATGACCCCGCCTCCAAGCGTATAGGGTTAAAGCTGATGACCGCTTCGCTTCTCTCTGTTTTCTATAATGCGGCTATTAAGACATCTGTCGGAAGAAGCCGCCCTTATTCACAAAAGGGGAACTGTGATTTTAATCCGTTCAGTTTCAATTTTGAACAGACTTCCTTCCCCTCCGGACATACTACATTTACTTTTGCTATTGCCGCGGTGTTGGAACAGGAGTTTCATTCCACCGGTATAACAGCAGCAGCATATACAGCTGCAGTCATGACCGCCTTTGCGCGGATGTACAATGATGTCCACTGGTTTTCTGATACGGTTTTCGGAGCGGTGATCGGATATTATATCGGTAAATTTGCAGCCGAAGAACTTGACCGCCTTGAACGGAATGATTCTCCGTCCGAGTCTGTATTGAAACCGGTTTTTACTATAACTATACCACTGAGGTAATTATCATGAAAAGTATCGCTTGTTTTCTTGTTTTCAGCTCTTTTGTTTTTGCAAATATCGCCATGCCCGGTTTTTGGAATACCGGGACGGGCCGTACTTTTGTTCACTTCTTCAAAGAAGATGCAGCGCACTCTGGTAAAGTGCTGATGATGGAAGAAGAAATAACCATCGCCCTTTATAAAAATTTTGCCGCCGTTAAGGGAGTATATATAATGAATAACAACTCCCCGGATACTATTACAATACGGACAGGATTCCCCGTTTCCGGAAGCGCGGGCAGCGGTCTTGACCGGTCTGTTATCTTTGAAGACCTGTATGCACTTACCGTTTCAGTAAACAGCTCTGCCGCTGAAGCGCTTAAACTGGAAGAATATATAAACAAATACGCCCCCGGCACACTCCCCGAAACCCTGCCGGCTGATTCCGTCTATAGCAGTGTTTACGGTCAGCATGATAACTGGTATGTATGGGAAAGCACTTTTCCTCCGGGTCAGTCCGTTGTTACTGTTTATTACCTTACCGACAACAGCTTCGGCCGGATCAGGGAGGGTTATAACAACCAGAAAGCAAATCTCTTTTCATATATACTTGAAACCGGAAAAACCTGGGGCGGAAGCATCGGCAAAGGCAGTGTTACGCTTTATCTGATGGCCGGACTGAACGAAGATGATATTGAGGGAATTTCTCCGGCGCGATATTTCGCATGGGACGGTAAAAACGTTCTGCAAAGAAAATTTGAAAACCTGAATCCGTCTCCCGGCGATAACCTTCTGATCCGCTATACCCCCTCGGAGGAAGGATTTGATATTGCAGGTATTGCTTCAAACCCGGCTGAGTATTTCTCCGCTGCTGACAGTCTTGCCTCGTTAAAAACTAATGTCTCCGCGGGGAAAACCCTGCCTGAAGGTGATTTTGAACCTGATTCAGAAATACTGGGGTTCGGTCTGAAAGTGCTTGGCTATCTTGGCGGCGGTGTGCTTTTGTTTTATGGTATCAGATATTTTGTTAAAAAGAAATAGTGAAAGTACTTTATATATATCCGCATCCCGATGATGAGTCATTCGGTCCGGCAAGCGTCATGTATCAGCAGCAAGAGCAGGAGCATCAGGTTTATCTCCTCACCCTCACTGAAGGAGGCGCAACCAAGCAGCGGTTTAAATATAACCTGAGCATCGAAGAAATGGGCAAGGTGCGTGTGGCTGAAATGAAAGAGATTGAAAAACTGCTTAAACTGACGGAGATGACCATTCTTGATCTGCACGACTCCGGCTTAAAAGAAATGAATCCGCTTGATATCGAAAATGTACAATTCCGAAGCCCCCGGGAATCAATGAAGAATTAAGAATTAAAAATTAAGAAT
>BTUV01000046.1:0-22551 GCA_045863035.1 Ignavibacteriales bacterium
GACAAAGAATGCATCTTCGTACAGACAGATGACAATCTGTCTCACCCGGGAACTCTTCCCGCAGATGAACGCGGAACAAATTCTTTCCGATGACCCGCGGATTTAACTGATCGAAAAAATGTAATTTTTCAAAGAAACATTAAATAGTGTATATAGAAGGATGTCAAATTACATCCTGTAAATCCTTAAATCCTGAAAATCCTGCTCTCAGAGGATAAACTTGCTCAGGTCGCGGTCTTCGACGATAACGCTGAGTTTTTTCTGCACCAGTTCGGCAGTAATTTCGAATTCTTTTTCTGAAAGTGTATCAGGCACACCAAACAGGATTTCGTCCAACAGAGTTGAAAGTATGGTATGAAGTCGTCTTGCACCAATGTTTTCAACTTCCTCATTAACTCTGAAAGCAATTTTTGCAATTTCGGCAATTCCATCTTCCTTAAACGTAACCTGTACCCCTTCGGTTTCAAGAAGTGAAGCATATTGCTTAAGAAGTGCATTCTGAGGGATAGAGAGTATCTTAATGAAATCTTCTTCCGTCAGACTTTTCAGTTCAACACGGATGGGGAATCTGCCCTGAAGTTCAGGTATCAGATCTGACGGCTTTGATATATGAAACGCTCCTGAAGCAATGAAAAGAATATGATCTGTTTTAACCGGTCCGTATTTTGTATTCACAGTAGAGCCCTCAACAATGGGGAGGAGGTCTCTCTGCACACCTTCACGGGAAACATCCGGACCGCCGCCGCGATTTCCACCGGCAACTTTATCAATCTCATCAATAAAAACAATTCCGCTGTTTTCAGCACGGATAACCGCTTCTTTATGGAGGTTATCCATATCAATAAGTTTCTGCGCTTCTTCATTGGCGAGAATCTCACGCGCGTCTGCAATTTTTGTTTTACGTTTTTTCTTTTTCTTCGGAATCATATTGCTCATGATTTCCTGCAGATTGATACCCATATCATCACCGCCGAGAGGTCCCATAATCTGCATGCCGACAGCGGGCTGGGTAATTTCAAACTCTATGATTTTTTCATCCATCTCACCGCGTTTTAATTTTTCGCGCAGCCACTCTCTGGTTTTTTTATTTGCCACAGAGCTCTCCGGATTTTCGGGGTCTTCAATCTGTTCCTGATTAGGAGTGCTGATAACAACCGGCGGAATGAGTATATCAAGAATCCTTTCCTCAGCCATATCAACAGCTTTCTGGCGCACCTCTTCAGTTTTTTCAACGCGCACTATATTAACTGCTATTTCGGTGAGGTCACGAATCATTGACTCAACATCACGTCCTACATAACCAACTTCGGTATATTTAGAGGCCTCAACTTTAATAAAAGGAGCACCGGCCAGTCGCGCAAGGCGGCGGGCTATTTCTGTTTTACCCACACCGGTTGGTCCGATGAGGATGATATTGTTCGGCATAATCTCCTCGCGCAGTGAACCGGTCACCTGCTGGCGCCGCCACCGGTTACGCAGTGCAATAGCTACAGCGCGCTTTGCCTCATGCTGCCCGATGATGTAGTTATTAAGTTCGCTTACTATTTGAGTAGGTGTTAACTGTTTATTAAAATCCTCTGAGGTCATTCAGTCCCTTTGGTTTCGATAGATTCAACATTAATTTTATCATTTGTATATATACAGATATCAGCCGCGGTTTTTAAGGCCTCCCGGCAGATTTCAGGCGCGCTTAACTGACTGTATTGTTTTAGCATTTTAGCCGCTGCCAGTGCATACATGCCGCCAGAACCAATAGCAACTATTCCGTCATCCGGCTCAATTACGTCACCATTGCCTGAGATGATAAGGGCTTTATTTTCGGCCACTACTGCGAGCATGGCTTCAAGGCGGCGGAGATATTTATCGGTTCTCCAGTCTTTTGCAAGTTCAACTGCTGCACGGTTTACGTTTCCTTTATATTGCTGAAGTTTATCTTCAAAACGCTCCATAAGGGTAAAAGCATCAGCCGCTGCACCGGCAAATCCGCAGAGGACTTTTCCGGCAGCTAATTTTCTTATTTTCATTGCGTTGTGTTTCATTACCGTGTTGCCGAGAGTGACCTGCCCGTCACCCCCGAGTGCTGCCTGTCCGTTGTGGACAACACCGATAATCGTAGTGGCTTTAATCTGTTCCATTTTTCTGAATTATCTTAAATACAAACCTTAAATTTACCAAAATATCCCCATAGAATTGAAGAAATGAGGGGTTTGGGATGAATTTATGCTTTCTTATTCTGAGTTGAATTTTATTTAAGAGCGTCCGTGTTCCCGGAAACATAGTCAGAAAGAGTTGCCAGGAATTTGTTTAAGCCGCAATAGGTAACATCATTTTTTCCGGGGAAATCGTCTCCATCAGGCATTATGATGAAAGCTTTTGCGGGTGACAAATCGCGGACCGACTCATAAAACCCTCGCGAGGGGACAGGGGAGTTTGAGAATTTAATATCAGCAGCAATAACCGGCTCCAGACCCCGGGCAATGACAATATCTGCCTCTGCACCATTTGAAGTCCGGTAAAAATATAAAGAGTATCGGTTATCAAGCAATCCGGCAATCTGTTCAACCACATAGCCCTCCCAAACCGCTCCAGCGGAGGGGTGTCCGAGCAGGTTATCATACGTCTCAATATCCAGCAGGGTATGAAGCAGGCCGGAATCGCGTATATATACTTTGGGAGATTTTACCATCCTCTTTTTCATATTAATCTGCCACGGCTCAAGCAAACGGAGATGAAATGAGGCGGCAAGGTAATCTATATACCGTTTTACTGTGGGGATAGTTACTCCGAGAGAGGATGCCAGAGTTGATTGATTAAGCAGCCCGCCCTGAAGGTGTGCTAACATTCTCCATAAATTATTCACGGTTTTCTGATTAAATCCTGCACCAAAAATGTTCGCCAGTTCAATCTGTGCATAGCTTTGAATATAGGATTTTCTCCAGTTCCAGGAGTTTTGATCATCTTCTGCCAGAAATGAAGCTGGAAACCCTCCGCGCATCAGGTGCCGCTCTCTTAATTTTACGTCAGGCAGTTCACTCAGTGTCAGAGGAGTAATCTCATGATATTCTACCCTGCCCGTCAGATACTCTGAAACTCCTGTAATGAGGATAGGGGAGGCAGAGCCCAAAAGCAGGAATCGCCCCTCCTTTCTATTACGGTCAATCGCCGGCCGAAGCTCACGAAAGAGTTCCGGTCTGGTTTGTATCTCGTCTATGATCACCAAAGAATTCTCGTATCTTTCAAAAAGAGTACCCGGATCCTCAAATTTTCTGAAATCGCGTGAGTCCTCTAAATCAAAGTAAACAGATCCGGGGTATTCAGAAGAAATTTGCCGGGCTAATGTGGTTTTTCCCGACTGTCTGGGTCCGATAAGGACACACGCAGGATTGCGCCTGAGCGATTTGTGTACTGCTGGAAGAAATTTTCTGGTAATCATGCCCAAATTTAGCAAATAACCATGTAAATATAAAATCAAAATTTATATTTACATGGTTAATTTATATTAGTGCAATCCTCCTGTTGATGATCTGAACAAGTAAAAATCACAAATAACCATGTAAATTTAAAGTAATATTTTAGATTTACATGGATAGTTTGGTTGCGAAATTTCAGTTATCAGCGGCTGAGAGGTAAATTGGCTGTTATTTTTCAGGGGGCAGAAAAAAAAGGACACCCCGTTCTGAGGTGTCCTTCTTAAAAGGGAGATTCTAAAGATTAGAATTCGTAGTGAGCTGAGATATAGCCGAAGGTTTCTGAACCGTTAGCGATATTCTTCAGACCGTCAAAGAGAACCTGTTCAGCAATAGTAGCATGAAGCTGGAATTTGCCGAATTTGAATCCGAGACCTGCTCTCAGGTCGTTGCCGAATGCGTTACCGGTTTGTTCGTTCTTGGTAGTAGCAGTTGCTGCATTTTCCCAGGTCCATGAGGTGGTATTTGCAGTATAGCCAAGACGTCCGACCAGCCAGTCAGTAAGGGTCCATTCAAGACCAAGATTCCATCCGGGGAAGGTGAAAGTTGAATTTGACAGTTCAGGAGCAGCAGTGGTTGATGGGGTTGTTCTGCTGGTGATGCCGAGCGCAGGGCCGCCTGCAAAGAGAACATCGCCAACCTGATAATGGAGACCAAAACCGACTGAGAAATTAGTGCTTGACGGCAGGTCAGCTGAAACGCCTGCTGCATTGGTTGCAGTTCCGCTTGAGGTCATAAAACTGACAACAGGAACGTAGGTGAATTTGCTGTTAGCTTTATAAAATCCGCGAGCGTTGATCATCATCATCGTATTTGATGCTTCAATCTTTGCAGCACCGCCGCCGGCTTCGAATGAAGCAGATGGCATCATCAATGAGAAGTCAACATCAAGATCAAAACCTTCACTGAGTTTTCCGATTGCGCCGAGGTTCAAACCAAGCTGTGAAGCACTGCCTTCTGATTTGTTACCGCCGGCCGGTGTAGCGCTTGAGCTGGTTGAAGCATAAGCAAGACCAAGACCGAGCGTCCAGGCATTATTAAGAGTATATGAGCCAAGCGCCTGAAAGTTATTGTCTAATGCGGTTACAGAACCTGCACCGGCAACGCCGTTTACTATTCCAACAACTCCGCCCGGATCGAGCTGAGCGATGGAACTGCTCATGAAGTCTTTTCTGGCAAGGATTGCGCCTACTGTAATCTGGCTGTTAACTCTCAGGTTAAAACCTGCAAACTGACCATTACCGTCATTTGGTGAGCCGACTATAGATGAACCAATATCACCATAGAAAAGATTTGCATAGTGACCTGCATAAGCCGGATTGGTTTTCAGGTTTTCCAAATCGAGAACATAAGGATTGCTTCCAAGACTGAGGAAACGTGCGTAACCGCCTGTCTTTTCAAATTTTGGAGCTTCCTGTCCGAAGGTAAGTCCGGTAATCACTAAGAGAACTGTGAAAGTGAGTTTATACATATACTATCCTCTCCGATAGATTTTGTGAAAAGAAAAATACTTTCAATTCAAAACTATAGGATGTAATGTTTACGGGCAAATGGTTTTTTTCCGGCAAAACGGGTAAGGATTTTTAACTATCTAAGGTTAACAGGTTAAAATCCCGTATTTATTAAGGTAATAAACTCTTATAACCTGAATAAATTTGATTTTAGAAGGGCAAATTAATACAATTAAAAAATATTGTACAATCTTTTGAGTTATGTGATTATTTCACTTGTCCCGGCTATTAGTCGGTTGCCTGAATTAAGCCACACCCTGAGATGACTGCCGTGTGGGCCACGGTCTTTTTTCTGAGCGCGCCAGTATCTCCTGCGAGAGTTCCAGATACGCCAAAGAGCCGGGGGAATTTGCATTGAAGAGTACCGCCGGCATTCCTGAGAACTCTGCCTCTGTTATTGCGGTTGATTTGGGGATGATAGTCGTAAGTATATGTTCGCCAATTGTTTTGAATAATTCGTTTTGTGTTATCAGCCAGGCGCGTGTATTTTTTTCGTACATAGTAAAAAGTACACCTTCGATGTTCAAGTCGGGGTTATAATTTGCCTTTACCCAGAGAAGATGTTTAAACATTCTTTTCAGAGCTTCAACTGAAAACTGACCTGCCTTAACCGGCATGATTACAGAATCGGAAGCAGCCAGAGCCAAAGTTGTTATTCCTTTAAGATATGGGGGGCAGTCGAAAATTATAAAATCATATTCTTTACATTCACTGTTGAGCATATTGCGAAGCAGAAGAAGATTTCCTGTCAGACGGGTGAGTCGTTCTTCGCTTTGATAGGATGATGAACCTGATGGAATGAAATCCAGATGGCTGAGTGCTGTTTTTTGAATAATCTGGGAGAGCCGCTTTGTATATGAAAACACGTGCGAAAGATCAGTCTGCACTGCCTCCGCATCTATTCCGAGATAAAGGGCGCAAGTGCCTGCCGGGTCTGCATCAATCAGCAATACTTTTTTCTCTGCGACCGCGAGTGAAGCAGCGAGATTAACGGCTGTGGTTGTCTTCCCCACCCCTCCCTTTGGTATAGCAACTGATATTACTTTTCTCATCTGACAGAAGGTGTGAAAGGAAAAATTATGATGTTTAATACAATAAAATACTATAAATTTCTATTATTGAACAATATTCTTTCAGCATAAAAGCAAGCAATTCTAAATGAGAGGTCAAAAATAGAGTATATTATTATCTGTCTGACTGCTTTAGCCGGTTCTGCGCTTACATTTTTCTCAGGATTTGGGCTTGGCACACTCCTTTTACCCGTATTCGGACTATTTTTCCCGATTGAAACTGCTATCACCATGACAGCAATTGTTCATTTTGCTAATAATATCTTTAAGCTCGCTCTCACCTGGCGTGATGCTGACAGAAGTGTTGTGCTGAAATTTGGGTTTCCCTCATTTGCCGGGGCAATAGCAGGAGCACTTCTGCTGACACAATTGAGCATGATGGGAGTACTGTTTTATTATTGGATAGGGGAGGAGATGTTTGTGGTAACCCCTGATGGAGTTATCATCGGGCTGCTGCTGATCTTCTTCGCACTGTTTGATATACTCCCAAGCGCGAAACGGATAGAATTGAATCCAAAATACCTTCCCTATGGCGGAATTTTGAGCGGTTTTTTTGGCGGGCTTTCAGGACATCAGGGAGCGCTGCGAACTACCTTTCTGATACGCTCCGGACTGAGTAAAGAGGCCTTCATTGCAACAGGAGTAATGATTGCCTGTATAGTGGATATATCACGGCTTTCTGTTTATTTCAGCATGATGGGTTCAACTCTGTTTGGTTCAGAGGGAACTCTTCTTGCAGCCGCGGTTCTTTCGGCTTTTGCAGGAGCGCTCGCGGGTAACAAACTGCTTAAAAAAATGACCATCCGTTCAGTTGAAAGGTTTGTTGCCGCGCTGCTTCTGATTTTTGCGGTACTGCTGATAGCCGGAATGGTTTAACGGCTCAGTTAAACATGTTGAATTATACTTAAACAAGGAAAATATATGGCGGTAAAAGACAAACGTGTTGATGAATATATACAGAAATCAGCCCCCTTTGCAAAACCGGTACTTAATCAGATAAGAAAAATAGTTCACAAGGCCTGCCCTGACGCGGTTGAAGCCATTAAATGGAGCTTTCCGGTGTTTGATTATAACGGCGGAATTCTTTGTCACATGGCAGCGTTTAAGGCACACTGCTCATTCGGATTCCGGCTCGGCGGCTCAATGGATGACAAACATAAGATATTCAAAAAAGAAGAATCAGGAGGCATGGGGCTGCTTGGTCAGATCCGTTCTATGGATGACCTGCCATCAGAAAAAATACTTACCTGGTATATACACGAGGCAATGCGGCTGCATGATGAGGGGGTAAAAATAGTGAGAAAAAAACCGGCACAAATGAAAAAAGAAATTGATACTCCTGACTGGTTTGAAAAAGCGCTGAAGAAAAATAAACCGGCCTGGAAAGTTTTTGAAGCAGCTTCGTACAGTTTCAGGAAGGAATATATCATGTGGCTTACAGAAGCAAAAACCGATGCAACCAGATTAAAGCGGCTTGAAACAGCCATCGAATGGATTGCTGAGGGCAAGGGTCGTAACTGGAAATATGAGAAGTAAGAGCAGTTTCAGCTTTTGCTGAAAGCTATCTGAACTCTGCCCCCGCGCCAATCAGATATTTTGTTGTGAGTCCGAAAAGAAATGTTCCATCGCGCCCTGTAATTGCCCAGAGCCCGGGAGAAAAATTTCCGAATCTCAGGATACCGGGATATACATCAGCCATAATAAAATACTCCTTCACACTGCTGAGCACCAGAGAGGCAAGGAGCGAGTTATTCCTGTCCCAAAAGATACCCGCATGCCATCCGGTTTCAATGGTGCGTTGCTTGAATTCTGTTTCGAGATCAACCAGGTGTTTTGTTTTGAATCCGATGCCGTAAGAGAGCCACTCCTCTGTATTCAGTTTTTCAGAAACACCGAAGAGCGCACCCATACCGTAACGGTAGAAGAGCGCGTGATCCCGCCAGAAGGGGAACTCCCACTTTACAGAAAAATACTGCCCTGCGTTTACCCTGCCGTTCGGAATCGTTACTGATGCCTGAAGCGACCAGTCAGACAGATTTAGTTCATCCGCGAAAAACTCATTTACCTCATCAAAACTGAAAAGCAGAATTCCCCCCAGATCAAAGATATATATATCTGAAACCTCATCCACGCTGTAGCCCTCCGCGGGACCGGTCTCAATCACTTCATTCAGGAGATGCTGAGCCATAACGGTCACAAAGGATAACACTCTTGGGTAAGGAGCCCCCTGCTCTTGGTACCATTCGGACATTGCCGTGTACATCATCCCACCGCCTATCAGGTGCTGCTGATAATTCGGAATCCACTGCATATTGTTTTTGGTATAACTGATGGGGAGGAACTCGGTACGGAGGAATCTTTTCCATCCATAAACTTCAATTGATTTGAGCGGATGTCCGAGGTTGCTGATCACCGTCCCCCACATCTCTCTGTAGTTATGGTCATGGAGTCTGTTTGAGACTAATTGGAGCTGCGTTACATCGTAACCGCCGTTAAAAATGAAAGAGACGGGGTTAAAGAGCGCCTCACTGCCGTAGGGCTTATTGGTATAAAAATAATTTCTCTGAGCCGTAATTTCGGAGACTAAGGTGAGCACAAAGACAATAATTAATAAGTATATTTGAATTGTGCCTGAAAAAATTGAGTAATGCGGAGTTTTCCGGTTTATCCGGATTTTTTGAGCTGCAGTGCGATGCAGATAACTGATTAAACCCGGGCGATGTTTGCTGCAATGCACCGCATGGTATGATTCACGTTCAGGCAAATATTTTACAGGCAATAATTTGAAAACTCAGTCCGAAATATAGGAGAAAAATCATAGGAACACTTTATCTGGTGCCCGTTCCGATAGGAAATTATGAAGATATAACACTTCGCGCGCTGTCAGTTTTAAAAAGTGCAGATATTATTGTTTGCGAGGAATATAAAGAAGCGGTCCGGCTTCTTGCGCAATATGAGATAAAAAAAGAATTGCTCTCTGTAAATGAGCACAACGAACGGGAGGAAACTCCGCGCCTGATTGAGCTGCTTAAAGAGGGGAAAACAATTGCGTTAATTTCTGATTGCGGAACTCCGCTGTTCTCTGACCCCGGGCATTATCTTCTCTCTCAGGCGCTTGAAGCAGGCATCATGGTTAATCCGCTGCCCGGTGCAAGTTCACTGATGCCGGCGCTTTCAGGATCGGGGCTTCATGCAGAAAAGTTTTATTATTTTGGATGGCTTTCTCCTAAAAAAGAAATCAGAAAAAATGAACTCCTTCACCTGAAAAAAATCCGGGAGATAATCGTGATACTTGATACTCCGTACCGGCTGCAAAGTCTGCTCAGAGATTGCAATGAAGTTTTCGGGGGGGAGATCCACGCGGTTTTAGCTTATGAAATAAGTAAATCAGGTGAAAAGTTTTTGCGCATGTCATTACACCGTATGACTGCCTCAGCACAGAAGGATGCTCTTAAAGGAGAGTTTGTGCTTCTTATTGATAACAGAAGAATGTAGAAAGAAAAAGATGAAATTACTAAAAGCCGCTAAACCCGCGGAACTGAAACACATTCATCTCAGATGGAAATGTAATCCGAAAATTTTTAATTTTTCAACAACATCAGACCTTGAACCAATTGAAGGAATAGTAGGTCAGGAAAAAGCATTAGCTGCCTTTCAGCTTGGTGTGAGGATGAAGAGCCCGGGATATAACATATATATTGCAGGGCTTTCGGGCACGGGTAAGGCCTCGACGGTAAAAAAGATTTTGGAAGCCATGGACCCTGACCGCTCAGGGGTTAAAGATTATGCTTATGTGAATAATTTTAATGACCCTGACTCCCCGCGTCTGCTGATATTTGAACCCGGCAAGGCAAAAGAATTCCGCGCTCAGATGGAAGCACTGGTATCATTTTTTCAGGAAAAGATTCCGCAGCTTCTTGAAAGCGAGGGCTATACTGCAAAACGGAACGAACTGATTCAGAAATATACACGCCGCGAAAATGAAATCGTAAACCAGTTTGAGGTGAAACTCAAAAGCGATAGTTTTACCTTAGGTCAGATTCAGGTAGAGGGAACACCCCGCCCTGAAATTATGCCGATTATTAATGAACAGCCGGTTACCATTTTTCAGCTTGATCAGATGGTGCAGGAGGGTAAAGTTACCCGCGAGACAGCTAATGAAATAGGGGTGAAATATGATGTCTTTCAGCAGGAGCTGATTGAAGTATTTAAGAAGGGGATGAAACTTAACCAGGAACTTCGCCGTAAGGTAGGAGAGCTTGAACGTAATGAAATCGGTTCACTCATTACCGCAGCAATAGGAACGATTAAAGAAAAATATACATCCGAACTGTTTTTTAACTATCTGGAAGAAGTTGAGAATTCCATCCTGGCGAATCTGCATATCTTTAAGGGGCATCGCCCGGAAGGGGAACAACAGCCGGGAGCAGTGCAGGAGGACTTATTCCGTGATTACCAGGTTAACATTCTGCTTGATAACAGCCAGCAGAAAACAAGCCCGATTATTGTTGAGATAAACCCGACTTACACAAATCTGTTTGGCAGTATCGAAAAAACTCCGGATGGCCGAGGAGGGTGGAATGCAGATTTTACCAGAATAAAAGCGGGCTCATTGCTTAAAGCCAATGGCGGGTTTATCGTGATTAATGTGCATCATCTTTTTGAAGAACCGGGGGTATGGAGAAACCTGAAACGAATACTGACCTACAGAAAAATGGAGATACAGGACTCCTATAACTACTTTCAGCTTGCTCCATCCATCCTTAAACCGGAACCGATTGATATCAACGCAAAAGTAATCCTTATTGGCAGTTCATATATATACTCACTGCTTTCTGAAACGGAGGACGGCTTTAAAAAAATCTTTAAGGTGAAAGTGGAATTTGATTACGAGGTTGACAAAACCGGCGAGGTGATGCTTGAGTATGCGCGTGTTATAAAACGGCTGGTTAAGGAAGAAAATCTGCTCGACTTTGATAAATCAGCCATTGCATATCTGCTTGAACTGGCAGCACAGTCCGCGGGTAAAAAAGAGAAACTCACCAGCCGGTTTTCAATACTCTCAGACTTCGCGCGGGAAGCCGACTACTGGGCTCGTGAGGGGAAAAGCAAGGTGGTGACGGCAAAGTTTGTTAAAAAAGCGCTTGAGTTTGCACGATCACGGCACGCGCAGTATGAAGAAAAAATGGCGGAGTATATACAGGATGATATTATTCTGATTTCAACATCAGGAGAAACCGTCGGGCAGATAAACGGACTGGCTGTGTATGGCAATGATGTTTTTTCGTTCGGTAAACCGGTGCGGCTCAGCTCAAGCGTTTCTATAGGTAACGGCGCTATTGTAAACGTTGAACGTGAAGCGGGTTTAAGCGGCAAGTCACATGACAAGGGTGTGCTGATTATAGCCGGATTCTTCCGCGAAAAATTTGGTCAGCGGATGCCTCTTTCATTTTCAGCTACGCTTGTGTTTGAGCAGTCTTACGGTATGATTGACGGAGACAGTGCATCAGCAGCAGAAGTGTTTGTCCTCATTTCCGCTCTTTCACAGATACCTCTGAGCCAGTCCATTGCGGTAACCGGCTCGGTTAATCAGAAAGGGGAGATTCAGGCAATCGGCGGGGTTAATCAGAAGATTGAGGGTTTTTATGATCTATGCAGCGCACGCGGGCTTACCAAAGAACAGGGAGTGCTTATTCCGGAACAGAACATCCGCGACCTGATGCTTCGGGATGATATTGTTGAAGCGGTGAAGAAAAAAATGTTTCATATATATCCGATGAAATCCATTGAACAAGGTCTTGAAATACTAACCGGAGTGAAAGCCGGAGCGCTCCTTAAAACCGGACATCACGAACCGAATACTATTTATGCACGAGTGGAAGATCGGCTGAAGCAGTTTTATGAGCTGGGTAAAAATCCGTTTAAGAGAGATGACCATAAGAAACATCCGCATCCCCAGAAAAAAGAAGAACCCGCCGCTCCGGTGAAGAAAAAATGATCACGGATTAAACGGATTAAAGGATTACGCGGACTTTAGCCACAAATTGCACGAATAAGCACGAATTTCCTTGTGCCTGGCTTTTTTGCGCGGGAATGTGACCGTCTTCAAATTTCATTGCATAAGTCACTGTAAATCAATAACTTTGTTTGTGCAGTTCATTTTATAGCGAGCTGAAAATTTTTTAACCGGGCAATTCAATAGCGGAGAAAGCAATTTGTCAGGAGAGATCAGAAATACATACCGTAACCGCCACCCTGACTTCGGCAATGCTCACCATTATGCCCGCTTCACAGATATTCATATAACCACCTGATAACCGGATAAATTATAAACCCCCAATGGCAAAAAAAGCAAAAGAAATTACCGATGAACCATTAGAAAAACGCCTCTGGAAAGCGGCCGACAAGCTCCGTAAAAATATGGATGCTGCCGAATATAAACATGTGGTTATGGGGCTTATCTTTCTGAAATATATCTCTGATGCTTTCGAAGAGCTTCATACCATACTGGTTGAAGGGAAGGGGGAGTTTGAAGGAGCAAACCCGGAAGACAGGAACGAATATATAGCTGAAAAAGTATTTTATGTGCCCCCATCCGCGCGCTGGTCATGGCTGCAGGGATGCGCCAAACTCCCCACTATCGGCAAGGATATTGACGATGCAATGGATGCCATCGAAAAGGATAACACCTCGCTTAAAGGAGTGCTCCCAAAGGTTTATGCTCAGGAAAAATTAGACAAAGCCAGTGTGGGCGGGCTTATTGACCTGATCAGCACTGCCACGCTCGGCACCAGGGAAGCACAAAGCAAAGACCTGCTGGGCAAAGTGTATGAATATTTCCTCGGTGAGTTTGCGCTTGCGGAAGGAAAAAAAGGGGGACAGTTCTATACTCCGGAAAGTGTAGTAAAACTTTTAGTAGAAATGCTTGAACCTTACGAGGGGAGAGTGTTTGACCCCTGCTGCGGAAGCGGCGGTATGTTTGTGCAGAGTGAAAAATTCATTAAAGCGCATCAGGACCATTACAAAAAGAAAGGGGCTAAAAAACTTTCACTCAACCCATCAGACCATATCTCCATTTACGGGCAGGAAAGCAATCAGACCACCTGGCGCCTGGCAAAGATGAACCTTGCCATCAGAGGGATTGACAGCAGCAATGTAAAATGGAATAATGAAGGGAGTTTTCTGAACAATGCCCATAAGGATCTGAAAGCTGACTACATTATTGCCAATCCGCCGTTTAATGACAGCGACTGGAGCGGAGAGCTCCTGCAGAAAGATGCCCGCTGGGTTCACGGTACTCCTCCGGCAGGTAACGCAAACTATGCATGGATACAGCATTTCCTCTACCACCTTGCGCCAAACGGCAGGGCGGGATTCGTCCTTTCAAAGGGCTCGCTCACTAGTAACAGCAGTGGTGAAGATGTAATCAGGAGAGCATTAGTGGATGCCGGGCTGGTTGAATGTATTGTGAACCTGCCGACCAAACTTTTTCTGAATACACAGATACCCGCCTGCCTCTGGTTTTTAAGCCGTAAAGAAACCGGCAAAAACGGAGGCGGAAAAGGTGAAATTCTTTTTATTGACGCTCGCAATCTGGGTGTGCTCATTAACCGGAAAAACCGGATATTAACCGATGAGGATATCTCCAGAATAGCCGGAACCTATCACGCCTGGCGCGGTTCTGATGATGCCGGCTATCAGGATGTGCAGGGCTTCTGCAAAAGTGCCAAAACAGAAGAAGTTAAAGCGCTGAACTATGCCCTGACCCCCGGCAGATATGTCGGTCTGGCCGATGAGGAAGATGACTTTAACTTTGCCGAGCGGTTCACCTCCCTTAAAGCCGAACTTGAAAAACAAATGGCTGAGGAGGCGGAGTTGAATAAGAGGATAAAATTAAACCTTGCCCATATTAGTCAAGAAACAATCACATGAATAACTTAATTGAATATTCTATTAGTGAGATTGCAACTATAACTGATTGTGAGCATAAAACCGCACCTGTAGTCGATGAAAGTAATTATTACTCAGTAAGAACCACAAATATTTCAAATGGGAAAATTGATTTTGATAATTGCAATAGGGTGAGTGAGGGAACATACAATCTTTGGACTCAACGTATGGTACCACAAGAAGGAGATATTGTGCTGGCGAGAGAAGCACCTGTTGGAGAGGTGGGATATGTTGAAGCAAACAGGAAAATATGTTTGGGACAAAGAACAGTACTAATCAGACCAAATCAAAGTTTAATACATAATAGATTTCTTCTGTATTACCTTATGAACAAAGAAGTCAAAAATGGATTAATCAATAAATCCTCAGGAAGTGTTGTAGAACACCTAAATGTTAGAGATATAAGAGAATTTAAAATAAAAATTCCTAAAGAAATAATAATTCAGAAAAGAATCGCTGGTGTACTCAGCAGCTTAGACGACAAAATAGACCTGCTGCACCGCCAGAACAAAACCCTTGAGCAAATAGCCGAAACCCTCTTCCGGCAGTGGTTTGTGGAAGCGGCAGAGGAGGGGTGGGAGAAGTTGAGCAGTTTAGAAAATTGGGTGCTTTTTGATCCCAGAGAAAAACTGGACAAAACAATAGAGTATCAAGTTTTTGATATGAAATGTCTTTCAAATACCGATATGACGATTGGAGAAGGAGTAGTAAGGGAGGTTAGCTCTGCAACGACATTTAGGAATAATGATACACTTTTGGCCAAAATTACCCCTTGCCTCGAGAATGGCAAAACAGGTTTTGTTATGAATTTAATGGAAAACGAGATAGCCAAAGGTTCAACAGAGTTTATTGTTATAAGGTCTATGGGGCAAGTAAGTCCGTATTGGGTTTATTGCTTAGCCAGGAGCCAAGAGTTTAGAAACTCAGCTATTCAGTCAATGACCGGAACCTCAGGAAGACAGAGGGTTCAAATTCAGATGCTAAGAAACTATCAGGTGTCCGTAGATTTGAATCTCATGGCTAAATTTCACAATTTTGTTGAGCCAAATTTCCAAAAAATTAAATCAAATGTGGCTCAAATTCAGACTCTTACCCAACTTCGTGACGCACTCCTGCCAAAACTGATGGCAGGTGAGGTTAGGGTAAATATTCATCTTTCCTGCTAATGATAAATTTTGTAACTTTAGTAATATGGCAAAAGCAGACTATTTAATATCATTAATCAAATCGCATTTTGAAAATGAGCCTGAAAGGTTTATTACTATTGCTTTGCAAATTGCTGCGCACGAAGCAAAATTAGGACACTCCTATGTTGCGAATGAGATTAAAAATATCATTGACAAGCATAGGGAGAACAAACTCAAAACAAAGCAGTTCACCCCCAATATACAGGAATTAATTGTTGAAAATGTCCCTGCAGTAAATCTTTCGAATATAATAGCTTCGGAGGATATTAAATCTAAATTGACAAGAATAGTTTCAGAATTTATACAACGAGACAAACTCCGGAAGCATGATTTAGAAAACCGACGAAAAATATTACTTTCAGGACCACCGGGGACGGGAAAGACATTAACTGCATCTATATTAGCAAATGAACTAAATCTTCCTCTTTATACAATTCTGATGGATAAAATGGTCACGAAGTATATGGGGGAAACAAGTGCAAAACTCCGTCAAATTTTTGATCTTATTGAGCAGAGACTTGGTGTTTACCTATTTGACGAATTTGATGCTATTGGTGGTGAGAGAAGCCGAGATAATGATGTTGGTGAAATGCGCAGGGTATTAAACTCCTTCCTTCAGTTTATTGAGCGGGATAATTCTGATAGTATTATAATTGCCATAACTAACAATAAATCTCTTTTAGATCAGGCAATATTTCGCAGGTTTGATGATGTAATTCTGTACCATCTGCCTGACTCTGAAGAAAAACTTGCACTGCTGAACAGTATGCTTTATCAGTTTAGGGATGATATTAGATTAAATGAATTGCTTCCAAAGATAAATGGCTTAAGCCACGCGGAAATAACTTTGGCATGCCTTGATGCTATAAAGGGAACCGTTTTAAATCCAAAACTTCGCATGAATAATGAGTTGATTTTACGAGCAATTAATGATCGGAATGCTGCTTATCATAATTAAGGTCAAATCATGGCATATAAACACATTTTTATTTCGGGAAATGTAAGATCAGAAAAATATAGAACTCCATCCAAAGGCGGCGGAGTTTTAAGATTGCCTCCTCGTGAGCGAGAAAGCCATAGCCAAAGGTTACTGCGTCAGTTCGATAGCATTTGGCATGAGAAAGAGCAATTAAAACTGAATCGTGCAGCTCAGCAAATTACAACAAGGGAGGGCACCTATCTTTCTTTTACCAGTTCTGCCAACAATGATCTTATAACAAAAAAGATGGAAGATTTAAAAAAGGGGATTAGATTACTTAATATTCAAGAAATTCCAGTTGACGAGGGTCAAAAAAAAATTAGAGCAACAATTTATGTCCCTAATGGGAAGGAGGGACATTTTGTCAAGAAGATCGAAAAGTACCAACAAGAGGATACCCAAACTGGAAAACCGAAGAATAAAGATTTAGTTGAGAGTATAGAGGATGTTTCCATAGCATTGTTGGAAGGATTATGGACTGATAACCCAAGTCTGATACCTTTGGACATACCAAAATGGTGTGAAGTTTGGTTGAATGTTGATTCAAAAAATAATCGAGTGAATGAACAAATAGATTTTTTTTTGAGTACCATTCAATCTTTAAATATTGACGCGAAACCTGGCAGAATCATTTTTCCAGAGAGAGCTGTGCTGCTTATAAACTCTAATAGAGATCAACTTATCGAATTGATGCTTCAAAGCGACCTATTGGCGGAGTTAAGGTCAGGACAAGAACCTGCCGGATTTTGGATTAATGAAAGTTCTTTGGAACAACAAGCATGGAGTGAAGAACTATTAAGTAGAATCTTTCTAGTAGATAGTAATATCAAAATCTGTTTATTGGATACTGGTGTTAATAATGGACATATTTTATTAAGTCCATTGATTGATGATGCAAATACTCTCACTGTTGACCCGGCTTGGGGAACCAATGACCATAGTTCAGGAGCAGGACATGGAACTCTGATGGCAGGAATATCCGGATATGGTAAATTGGAAGATTTATTAGTTGCAACAACAAATGTTAAGCTTACGCACAAACTTTGTTCTGTGAAAATTGTTCCTCATCGTCCTCAAATAAGCAATCCAAAGGAACTTTGGGGTGATATAACCTCACGGGCAATTTCCTATGCTGAGATTCAGAATCCGAAAGATAAATTAATTTACTGTATGTCTATAACATCAGAAGAAGATTCAAAAAATGGAAGACCCTCCTCATGGTCAGGCGCAATCGATAATCTAACTTTTTGGGAGGCCGAAAATAAAAGATTGATCATTATTTCTGCCGGTAATGTCAAGGATCAAGATTTATGGCAGAAATATCCGAACTCTAATCTTCGCTCATCTGTTCAGAACCCAGCTCAATCATGGAATGCAGTTGTTGTTGGTGCCTATACAGAAAAAATACAGGTAAATGACCTAAATTATAAGGAATATATACCATTGGCAGCCAAGGGAGAGCTTTCTCCTTTTAGTACAACTTCATGCGATTGGGGAAATGAGTGGCCCAAAAAACCCGATGTGGTATTTGAGGGAGGTAATTTACTTAGGTCACCTGACAATACTGTAACATCTCACGAAGACTTAGAATTGTTATCCACCTCTAAATCATTTACGCTCAAACAGTTTGACACTATTAATGCGACAAGTGCAGCGGCTGCCCAAGCAGCATGGTTTTCTGCTAAAGTTGCTTATGAATATCCGGATGCTTGGCCTGAAACAATCCGTGGATTAATTTTACATTCTGCGAATTGGAATGATGCTATGAAAAATCAGTTAGGTGTAAATGCTGGAAATAAAGCTGATTTAAGACGACTAATGAAAGTCTTTGGTTTTGGTATACCTGAATTGGATCGTGCGATTTATAGTCAGGAAAGTGCTTTAACCATCATCGCTCAAGAAATCATTCAGCCATTCACAATAAATGAAAAAGGTTCCCCAACAACTAATGAAATTCACATTTTCAATCTCCCATGGCCAAGCGATTTATTGTTGAATTTAGGCGGAACTCAAGTCAAATTAAGAATAACATTATCTTATTTTGTAGAGCCAGGTGCTGGTGAAATTGGGTGGGATAATAAGTATCGTTATCAATCACATGGCTTACGTTTTGATCTGAATAATATTGGAGAAAACGAGTTAACCTTCCGAAAGCGAATAAATTTTTTAGCGAGGGAGGATGAGGAGGTTGTTGGCGGAAATTCAGGCAGTAACAGATGGACACTTGGTGTTAAGAACAGGAGCTCAGGTTCTATTCACTCTGATTATTGGGAGAGTACAGCCGCAGAATTAGCTACATGTAATTATATTGCTGTTTATCCTGTTATCGGTTGGTGGCGTGAAAGAAAACATTTAGGTAAGGTTGAATCAAAAACACGTTATTCGTTGATTGTTTCGCTTGAGACACCTGCGCAAGAAGTTGAGCTATATACAGCAGTACGGAATCTGATTGATATCCCAATTGAAATAAGCAATGGGTAATAAATGTATTATCTTACAGTAAAGATGAAAAATATTTAAAACTGGATAAAAATAGCTTTAAATGAGGTTCCTTCAGTAGTAACAGATTTACAAAATTTAATATGACTGGAAAGAAAAATCAGTACATCCCCCCCATTGTGTTTCATCCAGGTGAAACACTGGCTGAGAAGCTTAAGGAACAGGATACCAACGCAAAAGAATTTGCTACTCTTGCAGAAATACCTGCAGGAACTATTATTGCTATTATTGAGGGTTATGGGAGCATCAATACCCCGATCGCATTAAAGTTTGAAGAGATTCTCAAAATTCCGGCTCATTTCTGGATGAATAAACAAAGGGTTTATGATGATTATTTGTCTAGAGAATCCAAAAAATAGTTAGCTTATGCCCAAACCCATTACCGAAAATATCATAGAACACTCAGCTATTGAGATATTGCAGGAGCTGGGGTGGAGCTATGCTCTCGGTAAGGATATTTCTCCTGAAGGGGTGAATTGTGAACGGGAGATTTTCAGCGAAATAATATTAGTGAACCGCCTCAGGGAGGCAGTGGCGCGGATAAACCCTGATATTCCGGTGAGTGCTCAGGAAGCTGCTGTGCAAAAAGTTCTGCGCATCAGTTCCCCTGACCTGCTACATAATAACGAAGAGTTTCACCGTATGCTGGTTGAAAAGGTGAAGATACCTTATCAGCAAAACGGATATGAGCGGAGTTATGAAGTTGCGCTTATTGATTTTAGTAATCCCGGAGCAAACCAGTTCCTTGCGGTAAACCAATATACCATCATGGAAAATAATCAGCATAAGAGGCCGGATTTGCTCCTTTTTGTAAACGGTCTTCCTCTCGTGGTTATTGAACTGAAAAACGCTGCTGATGAAAACGCAGATATACAAAGCGCATTTCAGCAGATACAGACCTATAAAGCTGCAATACCCGGATTGTTTATTTATAATGCAGTTTGTGTAATATCAGACGGGCTTGAGTGCAGGGCGGGGAGTGTTTCCGCGGACATGAGCCGTTACATGACCTGGAAAACCGTTGACGGAGTTAAGGAGGCCTCCCGGTTTAAGCCGCAGATTGAAACACTTTTTAAGGGAATGCTTAAACCTGCTACCCTGCTCGACCTTGTGCGTAATTTTATCGTCTTTGAAAAATCAAAGCGGGAGGATTCTGCCACCGGGCTGATACAGATTCAGACACAAAAAAAACTTGCAGCGTATCATCAGTATTATGCAGTTAATAAGGCGGTCATCTCAACCATTAGTGCCTCCGGTGAACGTGGTGACAAACGGGGCGGAGTGGTATGGCACACACAGGGCTCAGGCAAAAGTCTGAGTATGGTTTTTTACTCCGGCAAGTTGATAACTTCCCCGGAGATGCGCAACCCCACCATTGTGGTAATAACCGACCGCAATGATCTTGATGATCAGTTGTTTGATACCTTTGCTGCTTCGGTGCAGTTGCTCAGGCAGGAACCGGTTCAGGCAGAGAGCAGAGACCACCTGAAAGAACTGCTCAAGGTTGCAAGCGGCGGTATTGTGTTTACCACCATTCAGAAATTTCTTCCTGATGATTCTTCACGGCTCAGATTTCCGCAGCTTTCAGACCGGAGGAATATTGTGGTAATAGCTGACGAAGCTCACCGCACGCAATATGGCTTTGAAGCAAAACTGATTAATACCAGGGATAGCCAAAGCAAAGCGATTATCGGCAAGCAGATTGCCTATGGCTTTGCAAAGTATATGCGGGATGCACTTCCGGAGGCAACGTATATTGGCTTCACAGGAACGCCCATTGAGGGGACTGATGTAAACACTCCGCAGGTGTTCGGCAGTTATATAGACCGCTATGATATAAAAGACGCGGTTGATGACGGAGCTACGGTTCGTATATTTTATGAAAGTCGTCTTGCAAAAGTTAATCTTGATGATGAGGGGAAACGGCTGATTGAGGAGTTTGACAAAGAACTTGAGCAGGATGAAGAAGTTACCAGCCGCCAGCGCGCAAAAGCCAAGTGGACCAAACTTGAGGCAATTGTGGGGCACAGTGAGCGGGTTAAAAATCTTGCACGCGATATAGTAACTCACTTTGAAAAACGGCAGCAGGTCTTTGACGGCAAGGGAATGATTGTAGCCATGAGCCGCCGGATTGCGGTTGATATATATAATGAGATAATCGCGCTCAGACCTGAGTGGCACCATGATGACCTGAGCCGCGGTGTAATTAAGGTAGTGATGACCGCCAGCAGTTCAGATGGTCCCGAAATAGCAAAGCATCATACCACCAAACAGCAGAGGCGGGATTTATCAGAGAGGATGAAAGATCCTGCTGATGAAATGAAATTAGTTATCGTGCGTGATATGTGGCTCACCGGATTTGATGCCCCCTGCCTGAACACCATGTATATAGACAAACCAATGCGGGGGCATAACCTGATGCAGGCAATTGCACGGGTGAATAGGGTCTTTAAGGATAAACCCGGCGGTCTGATTGTTGACTATCTCGGCATTGCCATTGACCTTAAAAAAGCACTCTCCTTTTACGGTGAGGCCGGAGGCAAAGGAGACCCGGCAGAAAACATCCAGCGGGCGTATGAGGTCTTCAGGGAAAAGATTGAAGTACTACGGCAGATGTTTTATGAAGCAAGTGCAACAAAAGAGGATATACTGGTTGAAGAGCCGGAGGCATATTATCCCGGAAGCGCGGGGTTTAATTACCGCAGGTTCTTTGATGCAGAGCCCCAGGAAAAACTCTCTATAGTTTTGCAGTCAGAGGAACATATACTCGGACTAAAGGATGGCAAGGAGCGGTTCGTCCGTGAGGTAACGATGATGAGTCTGTCTCTTTCCTTATGTATAACCAGAGAAGAAGTACAGCCGTTTTTAGCCGAAGCAGCATTTTTTCAGGCGGTAAAAGCACGGCTGGCAAAGTTTGATGCTCCGGCCGGGGGAGGGAAATCCAGTCTGCAGATTGAAACAGCAATCAGGCAGATTGTTGATGAAGCCCTGAGCAGTGATACCGTGGTTGATATCTTTGATGCAGCCGGAATTGATAAGCCGGATATATCCGGGCTTGAAATTCTCTCGGATGAATTTCTTGAAGAAGTGGCGGGTATGCAGCATAAAAATCTTGCCATTGAACTCCTGAAAAAAATTCTGAATGACGAACTTAAGATCAGGTCGAAAACCAATCTGGTTAAAAGCAAAAAACTGCTTGAGATGCTTGAGACCGCCATAAAGAAATATCAGAATAATCTGCTGACCACGGCAGAGATTATCGAAGAACTGATCCGTATCGCAAAGCAGATAAAAGAAGATGACAAAGAAGGAGAACGGCTCGGACTGAATACTGATGAAGTTGCGTTTTATAATGCGCTTGAAGTGAATGACAGTGCAGTTCAGGTTCTGGGTGATGAAACATTAAAAATTATTGCACGGGAGATTGCTGAAAAAGTCCGGGCAAATGCCACCATTGACTGGACCATACGTGAAAGCGCGCGGGCTAAACTGATGGTTCTGGTAAGGCGCACCCTCACCAAATACGGCTACCCGCCGGACAAACAAAAACAGGCAATTGATACTGTCCTGAAACAGGCGGAACTTCTTGCTGACAGCATCGCTGTGTAACAATCAGATCACGGATTAAACGGATTAAAGGATTACGCGGATTCTTTGCGGCTTGGAGCGGGTTTTGGTATCCGGTCAAATCTGTAAAAATAAGCGAGAAATTTTCTCATTTTCCCCTTAATCTGTCAAAAATGTAAAAATAAGACCCCTTGATAGGGGCTTATTTTGACAAAAATGTAAAAATAAGAGTAAAATGGATTTAAATACCCTCTTATTTTGCCACTAATTGCACGAATAACCACGAATTTCTTTGCGCGGGTGTTCTGAATCCTGAAAATC
>BTUV01000047.1:0-22364 GCA_045863035.1 Ignavibacteriales bacterium
TTCTTAATTGATTCCCGGGGGCTTCGGAATTGTTCGTTGCAGATTCTTAATTTTTTATTTTTAATTCTTAATTGATTCCCGGGGGCTTCGGAATTGTTTATTGCAGATTCTTAATTTTATATTCTTAATTCTTAATTCTTAATTCTTCATCGTTCATCTCAGAAGTATAGCAATTACAAGTAAGGAGATTTAGAAGATTATTATTGAGTTTACCGCAACCGGGCAAATTTCCAGCATACATTCTCAAACACCCCAATATCTATGACTATTAAATCATTTCTGAGTATTAAATGTGTAATACTAATTGGCAGAAGTCAGGAAATAATACAACACTCGCGGCGCTCACTAAAACCCCCTCGCCTCGTACAGACAAGCCGCGGCGTGTCTGTACAAAGGCCACACATCACTTCAATAAAATCATTTTTTTCACTTCGGTAAATTCCTGCTTCCCATCGATGGATTTTGCCCGCATCATATAAAAATATATTCCGCTTGCTAATCCCGCGGTATGAAATATCGATGTATAATATCCTGCGTGCTGCACCGTGTTTACAACTTCCCTCACCTGTTCGCCAAGTACATTATATATCACAAGCAGCACTTCACTTTCAAACGGCACTGCATATTTAAGTGTGGTTGACGGATTAAACGGATTAGGATAGTTCTGCGATAGTTCATACTTCACCGGTATGGCCAGATCATCCTCTGCTGATGTTAGTATATCTACCGTCACTACGTTTGAATATACAGATACAATTTCTCCGTTTACCGCTTTCACCCGGTAAGTATAAGTCAGTTGGCTGCCTCCTAAGGAATCTGTGTATTCTGTTATATTTTCACCAACAGAAGCTATCTGAACAAACGGCTCAGTGGAAGTAACTGCACCCGGCTTGCGTTCGATGGTAAACTCCTGCTCTCCGGCAGAGCGGTCAAGCCATTTCAATTGTACCTTACGCGGAATAACCGCAGTTGCCGTTAAACTATCCGGTGCCTTCATTCTGGTTGCAAAACTCCACACGGTGCTAAAATCACTCTTCCCGGCTATATTTGATGCTGCAACACGCCATATATACCGTACGCCGTCATCCAGATTTTGCAGTAAACGCGAGGTATCGGTCATGGTTGAGTCATTAATGTAGATATTGGTAAAACTGCTGTCCGTTGCAATCTGCAAATGGAATTGCAAACTGTAAGCGGGTTTTCTCCATTTAAGATAAAAACTGTATGGTGTATTAACCGCACCATTACCCGGCTGAACCAATACCGGACTCTGCGGTGCCGGCACAATCGTCCTGAATCTGAATACTTGCGACCATACACTTAAACCAATGCTGTTTTTTCCGCGAACTCTCCAGAAGTAAGAACGGTCATTCATCAACCCTGTTACATCCCGAAGTGTATCTGTAATTGTTGAATCATTTAACACCAACAGAGTAAATGAACTATCTGTCGCAAGCTGCAAATGATAGCTAAGGGCAAGCTGACTTGATGACCAGCTCAACCTTATTGCAATCGCCTGATTAACCGCTCCATTCTGCGGACTAACCGGCATTACCTGTGCGGGGAGTGTGTTCAGAACAAATCTCCTCGTATTGCTCTCTGCCTGCCCCCCATCGTTAAATGATTTTACCTTCCAGTAATGGGTAGTAAGTATAGGTATCGAAAGCTGACGCACTGCACTGCTATCTTGCAATGTATCAGAAAGAACTACTGTTGTGAATGATGCATCACTTGCAACAGTCAGTATATAGCCCGCTGCACGATCAGAGCTCTGCCAGCCAAACAGAGCCGGGTTGCCAATCATTGCACTGTCGGCCGGATATAAAAGAATAAATGCAGCCGGCGCCTGAATGACTGTGCGGAAGCTGTTCCATTCTGTAAAACCGCTCCAGCCGGCTTCATTACGGCTCTGCACTCTCCAGTAATAACCGGTAAAATGAGCAAGCTGACTAACTGTATATACCGTATCAGCCAGAGTAGTATCTGATACCATCGGGGCGGAAGCAGTATCTGCTGTCAGCTCAAAGTGATAATTCAGAATGCTCTGGTTTTTAGCTGTGATATCTAATGCTTTGGTCCATGCAAACTGCACATTGCTCACCGGAAGATTTACTGCCATGTTCTGTGGCTGCACGAGCTGCACCGCTGAAGGCAGACCTATTGTACGAAATCTGAATACGGATGAAAGATCACTCAGTCCGCCTGTGTTTTTTGCCTGCACTTTCCAGTAATAGTGAGATAGATTCTGCAGACCGTTTGCTATATATACTGTATCGGTTACGGTTGAATCATTCGCGACAATCTGTGTAAACAAACTGTCACTGCTTAATGTAAAACGATAACTGACTGCTCTTTCAGATTTATTCCATCTGAAAGATACCGGTTGAGCTACGGCGACGGCATTATCCGGAGGAAACGATAACTGCGGCATAGCCGGCCTCTCTGGCAATGTTACTATTGAAACCTGGGCGCTATATCCAGAGGATGTATCGGGATTAAATGCTTCAACCCGATAACTATATTGGGAAGAATACGCAACAGTGCTGTCAAAATAATCAGTTGCATTTGCAGGAAGCTGTGCAATTTCGCTGTATTGCATTGCCGAAAGTGAATCCCCGTCTTTTCTTTCAACCCTGTATGCAGTTTCATTAGTTGCTGCATCACTCCAGCTCAGATACGTTTTTAACGGGGAAGCATTAAATACTGCTATTGATTGTGGTACTGTAACAGGTAAAATTGTATATAAACTGCGAATCGGATATTGATTACTGTAAGGGGATGAAGTTTCTGTATTATAAGCATATATTCTATAGGTATAAGTAACAGTATCAGTTACAGAATAGTCTGTGTACGAAGCCATATCAGCGGTCACCGTATCAATTGCCCTATAAGTTGAAGCTGCGGTTGAGTCGCCGGTTTTCCGTTCAATTACGAAATGCGTTTCATTTGAAGAGTTATCACCCCATTGCAATTCAATGCGTAAAGGTCTTCTTTGTGCTGTGGCAGTAACTCCAGATGGCGCAGGTATAGGCACAATCGGATTAGCTCGTACGATAAACTTTACATCACTTGAATCCTGATACATGTTTATTGTAGTTGCATCCTGCACGTAAAACCGGACAGACTCACTTCCCGACCAGCTATTGTCAGATATGCTCGTGGTTAGCACATTACTCTGATCTATACCGAGAACCACAAATCCCGCTTCAAATTGATACGGAGCACCAACTGTTCCTATACTCCCGTTTATCACAAAGCTAAATCTCTGTTTTACAGGATATATTTTCTCTTTATCTGCATCGAAGAATGTGAATCGAAGCGGGTCATTATTGCTGTTACTGTAAATCGTTAAGAAGTACATCCATTCATTTCCAACCCGTATAGCACGGCTCACGCCTCTTAACTGGCTGCCAGACCAGGCCGCAAGTACATGATGGCTGCTATCCTTATCAAGCCCGACAGATGTAACTTTCGCTATCATAGTCATGGTAAGTTCAAACTCAGCCGGGTTAACACTCCATTGCGGACTTGTGTCAGTAGAATCAGGAGGCAGGACGGTATATCTCCATGTAACTGAATCTCCGTCAAGCTCAGTCAGGTAGCTGTCAAGATCAAACGAATTGAAGGTACCCTGAAAACCGGTAATCTGGTCAGGGATATTTCCAATAATAGGACGATTGTCTCTTGCAAGAACGGTAAACAAAACAGTGTCCTGAGAATAGAGTCCGTTAACTCCGGCGTCAGTTGCACGAAAAATGAACTGCTCATTACCTGCCCAGAGGGTATCAGTAATAGAAATGCGCACGCGATTGCCATTCAGTAACTGAGCCGCAAGTATATTTCCACCGTATATATTCCAATTTACGGTATCTCCATCCTGCTCGGTAAGATAATCATCAAGATCAAACTCGGTGAAACTGCCACCACCGGAAATTGTCTGATCCGGGATTCCGGTTACGATCGGTGTATTATCTTGCAGCGTACTGAATTCAGTTACCGTTGAGTCGCCAAGTTGTGCTATCGTGTTGGCATCATTAACAAAAAATCTGATGCGCTCGCTAAATGGTTTTGTTCGTTCGATTACTGAAACTGTTGTCTGATGATTCTGTGCAATTTGTATCTTTATATATCCGGCATACATCTGATAGGGCTGATCCGGACTTCCAAAACTTGCATTTTGCAAAAATGAAACTTTTTGCTCTACGGGCAGTTCGCGCTGAGCAGTTTCGTCATAATACCTGAATGATATCTGACCACCATTGTTGTTTGAATACACTGTAAGAAAGAACATCTGTTTTCCCCCGACAGTTATTGGGCTTGCAACACCGCGTACTTCTGAACCTAAGAATGCAGCAAGTTTTCCTCCTGTGGTCACCACCTTTTTTCCGAGTGATGTTACCTCTACTATCAAAGTCAGAGTAAGCTGATATGCGGCAGGATTCACAGACCAAACCGGCTGGGGGTCCGTAACCAACGCCGGAAGTGTTGCATAACGGAATGAAAGTGAGTCGCCGTCAGATTCCTTTACATAACTGAGTAAATTAAATTCTGAAAAACCGCCATTCCCCCCGATGGTCTGAGAAGGAATCGTTGTAAACACCGGTGGATGATCAAACGGAAGTACTGTAAACCTGACCGTATCTTCTGAATACAGACCGTTCACTGTGTTATCCGATACACGAAAAACTATTTGTTCAGTACCTGTCCACGTTCCGTTTGGCGCTGAAACTGTTACTATGCTACCTGCGGACAACTGGACCGAAAGCTGGCTGTTCCCGGTGAATGTATATATTACGGTGTCCCCGTCGCTCTCTGTAAGATACGAGTCAAGGTCAAATTGAGCAAAGCTGCCACCGGCATAAATTGTCTGATCGGGAATTCCGGAAATCATCGGCGTGTTATCTGCAGTTTTGATATATACGGCAGAGCTGGAATCCCACAACTGAGCAGGAGTGTTTATATCTGTAACCGTAAAGCGGATAGACTCACTGCCGCTCCAGAGCGGATCGGGGGTCTTAAATTTTACAACATTTCCAGCACCAATAGCAACAATGATATTCCCGGCATTCGCCAGAAAGGGGTTATCAGCAGTTCCAAACGAAGCGTTTGAAGAAAAGATTACAGATTCATCCGCGGTATATATCTGCTGATTTGCGGCATCATAAACTTTGAATGAGATAGTTTCTCCGCTGCTGTTTGCATACACTGTCAGGAAGAATAAGGTGCTGTTTCCAACACTAACGCCCTGTGTGGTTCCGCGAATCTGTGCCCCGGCAAACGCGGCAATGCGGCTGCCTGCCTCAGTAAGATTTTTCCCTCTTGAATTTATTCGAATTATCATAGTCATGTTAGACTGATAGAGAGCCGGATTCACCGACCAATCCGGTGCTACAACCGGAGTGCTCTGCCCGGTGAATTCATACGTATATATAACACTATCTCCATCGGTTTCAATCAGGTATTCATCTAAATCAAAGGAGGTGAAAGCGCTGTTTGAACCAATTGTCTGACTTGGAATAACCCCAAGCTGTGGTGCGTTATCAGGTCTGAGCACCTGATAGATTACAGTGTCCTCACCATAAAGACCTGCCAAAGTTACATCAGTCGCCCGGAAAAAAACAGTATCTTTGCCATACCAGTTTGCTAACGGTGCAATAACTGCTGTTCCGTTTGATGAAATAGTTATCTGAACATTATCAACACTCCTGGCAGAGAAACTGACACTGTCCCCGTCAAACTCTGTGAGAAATGAGCTGATGTTTACAGAAGAAAAACTACCTCCGAATGGGATCGTCTGATCTGGAATTCCCCTCAGAAGCGGAGCACGGTCAAAATTAAAATACGAGTTAATCTGAAAAGGTGTACTGACCGAGCCAAATACGCCATTTGGAACAAATACAATAGAATCAACCGTCATCACAACCGTATCAAGCGAGGGTATATATGCTTTGAATGTAATCTGTTCCCCTGAGGTATTAGCATAAACAGTGAGAAAGAACATCTGCTGACCGCCAACCTGAATTGGTGTGGCTGTACCGCGCACCTGAGGACCCGCGAAAGCGCCAAGTACCGTTGCACCGGCAGGAACGGGCTGACCGTTAAGATTCAGCACTGCAATCACATTAGCATTAAACTGATAATCAGCCGGATTTACTGTCCAGTTTGGCGGACCATCCTCCTGCGCATGAGCTGTTACAGCTATAAAGAATATCAGGGTTAACACCCGCAGAAAACTTTTCATTTCACTTTTCCGTGCTTGTTATGTTTAAGCGGAGCCGGTTTTATTTGAACCGGCTCTGTTCCTGGTTTTATTTTAAGAATATGATTTTTCTCGTCTGACTAAAAGTACCTGATTTCATCACCGAGAAATAGATACCGGTCGGCAGTATCTCTCCGTTCTGATTTCTTGCATCCCAGGAGATAGTATAATATCCTGCCTGCCGGTAGTCCTTCACCAGCACTGCAACTTTTTCTCCCATGATGTTAAATATATTCAGCTCAACATCACCCGACTCAGGTAATCCAAACCGGATATTGGTTGACGGATTAAACGGATTCGGATAATTCTGCTCAAGTATATACTCACCCGGCAATCCGCTCATTTCTCCGGATGAGGTAAGAGCTGACTGCAGGAGGATTGGCTCATGCAAAGAACCACTCACAGTATTTGCACTAAATTGCAATACTGTAGCAACTCTTCTAACCATTCCGGTAGCTTCCTCCAGCAGACGTATTTCAAGTGTATCCTGCCCGTCAGGTTTGCCATAAACCGTAATCAGATAAATTGGCTTTTTGTGCTGTCCGAGACTAAGCGGACGGGCAAATCCTCTGCACTCATCTCCTACAAACACACCGGCCACAGGTAATGTCATGGCAGTATCACTCCATTCTTCCGCTAATGCTGCAATCAGGTTCATACTGCTTTCATACTTACCGGCATCTACTACCCAGTCAGGCGCAGTGGGAATCTGCCTTAAATATACCGGCGGCTGAATCTGAGGTTGTGAGCCGGCAGGGGCATCCTGCGGATATATCAGAGTATCTTTTCCGCTTAGTTTAAGCAGATATCCAATCTGCGGTATCATAAACTGAAGATCTCCGAACCAACCAAAATTTTGATCATAAATCGCAAATTGAAACTGGCTCTTTATGATATCGCCGTCAACCGGGTTAAGTGTTCTTAGTGCTTCATTAACCGGCATGGTGAACTGTGGTATATATCCAATCCAGTTCCAGCCGCTGTCAATGCGGATTGGAGTCTGGTCAGGACGAACAGCATATCCGGTTCTCGTTAACACTGCGGGTGCAAGTCGTCTCCAGAGGTAATGTGTTTCTATCTTTATTGTATCCAGTGTGCCGACCCATTGCTGTAAAGATGAAGCATACTGTGCAAATGGTCCCTGAGATTTAAAGTTATCTCCGTTCACATGTTGAACTCCCCCCAGAATCGTATTGATGCTCATATCAGCCGAAGTTGTATTGAACGACACCCAATTCCACCCTGCTGCAACCGGATACTGCTGAATAATCTGTGAGGTTGCAGTAATCAGAACAGGATTTGCAATGTTTCCAATCACATTATTTGAAGCAAACGAAAACTGCTCCAATATCTGCCCGTATTCTGTACAGGAAGAAGCATCCCACACTCTGAATGATAGCTGTTCGCCGCTTTCCTGATTACTATATACAGTCAGAAAAACACGATATTCATTCGTATTGTTCAGTCGTGTAACTGAGGCAGCACCGCGTAAATCAGTTCCTGCATATACGGATATTCTGTCATACACATCTGAAGACTGTGTGGTATCAACATATAACCTTGCGGTGATATTCATGGAGTACTGGTAGAGCGCCGGATTAACTGACCACTGCGGCGGACGGCAGAGAACGCGCAGTTTAACTATAAGAGGTTCATTACCGTTTAAGGTATTTGCATAAATGGTATCAGTATATATACCAGGAGCAATCATATTTCCAAATCGGAAGTTCACCGTAATAGCACCCTGAGTCTGCACCGTTCCTGTCACCGGAGTTAATGACATCCAGTTCGGGAAATCCGTAAGAGTGTAGGGATATGATGTACCACCTTCGTTAATCAGTTGTCTCTGTATATCAGCGGTTTCATCGTAGAATTTCACCACTTCTATGTCTCCGCCGGTCCAGCGTACCGGATTTCTGTCAACAGTGAACTCCCATGCAATTGAGTCACGATACTGCGTGCCAAAAGGAACACGCATAACGTTTCCATTAAGATCGCGAATGCCTTTAACAATTGCCCTGAGCATTTTGTTTTCAATAAAGTGATTCTGCACATTCGGAGTAATAATTATTGTCTGGCCATTGCAGCTAAAGTTGAAATCAACCGGCTGGCTGGTCTGGGCATTAATCAGCATGATATTATCAACCGCGGTAATACTCTCGCAGGAAATTTGTTCGGTAAATGTAACCGAAATTTCATCCGTCGCGCCAAGAACTCCGTTCATCGGTTTGGGCTGACCAAGAACTGCCGGGCTTGTCCGGTCTATATATCCTTGTATAAGTGAAGAGCTTCCGCTTAGTGCATTGCCCGCGCAGACAGCAAGCGCCTGAAGCTCATACATACCATCGGATAGACCGTCACTGTTAAAAGGCACGATTACGAAATCCTGCATTAGCGGAAGACTATCTCTCGGTATCACCTTAATCACAGTCCAGTTTTCGATCAGATTTTGTTCGATTCTGAAGAGCGCCGCATACTCCGGCTTGTTCCGTAACATACTGTATCTGTCCTCCCGGCTGTAATCTATAATCTCTCGATATCGCATAGATGAGAGAGGGGAATTTTTGAAATTGTATCCCGATGATTTTTCTTCACCATCAATTTTTTGCTCCGTCTTACCTGATGAAGGATTAAGCTGAGGTACCTGACGGTATCTAAGAACTACCTCCTGCAGCGATGGATTATTCCTGTCATAACGCCAGAGTTTAACGTTAAAGTCATTCTGATTCTGCTCATTTATTAACCAGTTTTGCGCTGGTTCATCTATGGCAATTTCACTACAGGGCTCAAGAAACTGAACGGAGATAAAAAGCGTATCCGCGATAGAAAGCTCCTGCCCGGCGTTTGCATCCCACTCACACGGAGATGTTAGCACAATGCCCAGATCCTCATATATATATGCCTGCGGTCCGCGTTTGACAGTAAGTACTGCATTAACCTGAGACATCGGCTGAACGGTAAAGTTAAGCCCTCCCTGAATAACAATGCCATTAACAGCTATTTCAGCGCCTGACTGATTCGTTTCATTCAGCACCCGAAGCTGAAACTCCCGCGATTCCTGTAGCTGTCCCAGATTCTGCAATGAAAGATTAAACACTGCAAATGAATCAGGGTGCACATTAACTGCAATTGAGTTATCAGTCAGCAGCCCCATCGAGTCGCGTGCAACAGTACCGGACTCCCATGGGCATGAGCTCTGTCCGCTCACAGTCGAAAATACCGGCGTGCCATATACTCTGTCTTTATATATATTTACTGAGAATGCATCGCCCACATCATCATCACGTAAACTAAAACCGACTTCATTTACTGTGGTAACCGTGGATGAACTTGCCTGACCGACACCAAATCCGGTTCTGAAGGTAAAACCGCCAACGCCGCCAAGACCGTTTATAGTAGCGCCTACTTCAAGCCCTACGCTTTCATCAACAGTCATATCAAATTCAAATATTCTTGAATTGGTCTGTTCGGTTGATTCTATGTACTCAGCAGTAGCTCCCGAACTAAAGGAGATATTGCGTGAGTATTCTGCATCAGCTTTCAAAGAGTCATTATAATCAAGAATTCGCTGCCAGTCTCTTACACCGGTTGTGTCGTTTATTGCTTCAAGACTGGGAATAACGAAATTTTCAATATAGTCCGCTGTATATATAAAGGTTGTTGCAAAGCCATTTGGAGAAACAACCAGACTGGTTTCCTGTGTGAATCCGCAGCTTCCGTTATATTTGAGCACATCGGTTACGCCATAAATCAGATTCATTGCTCCGCCGATGAACACATCCCCGCCGTCTCCGGTGATTGCGTCATCATCAGCAGTTGAGAAGTTCTCCGTTGTTGTAATAGTAGTACTCAATTCTGTTGCCGAAGTTCCCGTCTGCGTATAGGACATACTCGAAGTTATATCCAAAGTAAGATCAATTTCGGTAGATACTGAATACAAGAACCCGACATCAAAGCTAAAATCAGGAGCTAATGAGAGACGGCTGTCCAAGTCAGTGCCTGATGTACTCTGATAATACATATTCAGAGAGTTTGATATTGATGTGGAATTTGAAAAATATGAATAACTTGCATCACCCGGAGGATCTCTCAGTATCAGAAGAGGAACTGCAGGCGATGTTGTTGTAAATGCATTCGTGCGCGGCTTAAATCCGGTCACTACCGCAAAGAGAGTATCACCTGCTGCTCTTCCGTCACGATGTGCAGCAGAAATTTGCAGCCGTTTTGTATAGGGTGAAATGATATTTGGATAACCTGAAATCAGAGTATCTATGGCAATTCCGTCAATAGCAGTCAGTTCACGCAGATTACCTTCCCGGTCAGAAATTGCATCGTCAATCGTGATTAACGCTGTATCAGCCTCACAGATATTTGTCACACCGTTATAGGTATAGCTTTCAAATACTCTGTACTGAACCGGTATTTTTGTAAATTGTTCAAGCACAATAGTACTGCATCCGTTTTCAGGTTCAAGACCAACAATCTCTGTCTGTAGCGGTGCATAGTACCGGTAGTTTCTGAACTGGCTTGTATCGCGCAGGTCAATAATATCATCATCAAAGTTTATACCCGGCTGATTGGGGTTAACTTCAACCCTGTAACGGAGCGGTGGCAGGTTCGAAATTGTAAAACTGCCATTGCTATTAGAAGTAATTTCTCTGTTTATACAAGCACCTGAAAGACTGGTAAGCTTTATAACACTTGGTCCGATTGGCAAATCACAGTCACCGCCGGCAACCAGACCGGAGAATGTATAGGTTTTGGTTTGGACAAAATTTGCATTGGCGATCGGATCTACAATGTTTTGTAGTGTTATAAATGCCGGATTAAATGTATATCCCTCCCGGACAGGCGTAAGTTTCTGTGTTGTGCCCGGTTCAAATTCGGCTATAAATTTCCCCTGAGTGTTAGTAAATATACGCGGATTGCCAGGCACTCCGTTTATATATATTTCGATACTGTCTGCAAAGCAGCTTGTACCCTGATGCGTAATTGTACCCGAAACCGGCACTGCGGATATATCAGTGAAATCAATATTATTAGCTGCAGTATTACTCGTGGAAAGAGTAACAATACGCGCGGGAGGATTAAACAATCTTCCCTCACGCAGCGGAGTTACGCTAAAGTTTGTGGCAGAGCCATAATTAATTCCTTCGATGGAATAATTACCGAGCGTATCTGAAAAAGCACTGGTTTTAACCGGGCCCCGATCATCGGTAAATAAAGCTCCTCCGAGTACATTGCCATTGTTAAATGCCGGTGAAAGGTCAAACACCAGATTACCAAGCCCTTCATCAAACTTCCAGTAAGAAGCAAGTCCCGGTGAATTGGTGTTCACCGTACGGCGCATGTTTCTTTTAATTTCATTCTGTGTGAGCGCTTTCTCCCAGACACGCATTTCGTCAAGCTGCATCATAAAATACTTGGTAGAGTTGATGCCGCTGCGGCCGATAACAATTCTGCCGGTGCCGTTATATTTTACTCCGTTTAATTTGTAGCGAAGAAGCTGAACTGCGTCGCGGTAGATATATCCGGAGTCTTTCTGATAATCCTGCACCCATGCATAGTGATGCCACTGGAAATCCTCGGTAATAGCTGTTACCGCGGGAATTCCGCCATAAACACCAAGCAGGTTACCCGGTTTGTTAAATCCGATAAAAAGCTGTCGTGAAGAAAGCGCCGAATCAGATACATTCTGCGAGAAAATCATTCCTGAATCATTCGCGGTTCTTTTCAGCCAGAATTCTATGGTAAACGGCTTATTGGCAATATTGAGTGCATTGCCTGCTTCTATATAATCATTCAAACCGTCGAACTGCATTGCCTTACCAAGCGTAGGAGTAACCGTTACCTCAACATCATGCACCGGTCTGCCAAACTGCGTTGAAATAGCGCCGGTGATAATTCCGTTTGGATTTACGAATCCGATCGCTTCAGAAGGAGGGCTCTCATTAAATTCGTTAATACCGGTTACTGTATAACGATAAAATGTTCCCGGATATACATTGTAATCAACATAATAATTTTGTGAAGCCGGAAGTGTTGCAAGAAGACTTCCGTCACGATATACCTTAAAGTAATCGTTGTCAGCCGGAGGACTGAGGATGTCAAACTCCCAGCTCACTTCAATTCTGTTGGGGAACTCTCCCTGCGATACCATAAGTCCTGCCTTGTTTGGCGGCAGAAGGTAAAAGCTCCAGTAACCCATGGAAATTGACCGGTCGGAACCGAACGTATTCCCCACAACTGACTGTCCAAGTGAGGCCTGTACATTACGAATGCCATTAGTCGGAGCAGTTGCCGTAAAGCCGTATAACTGCACCGCGTTGGTAAGTTTAATCTGATCCTGAGGGTATATATCCCGCGCACCGATTGTCAGCAGTACCATACACGCTGCAATCAAAATGGAGAGAATACCTCCTCCTTTGTATAAAAATATTTTATTCATCACATGCTTCCCCGTTACTGGCCTAATGGAGTAGCATAAACCGTCCAGCCGATGGTGCAGCCATTTGGCATATTAACGTCAACATATATATATTCTCCCTTTCTTGCAGGAAAGCAGATGGACTGTCCTTCTCCCTCAGCCATTATAAACCTGCTTAAAGCAATGGTGCCTCCCGCACCGAGACGTCCTCCGGTTTCAACCACATGATTACCGCTATTTGTTTTATTTACTACAACATTTATTATTACGTCTGTTGCATGTGTCTCAGCATATATTACCCGGTATTCATTTGAAGCAGTGCCCGTCCTGGGTACTCTGGTACCAAAAAGCTCTACGGTTCCGTGCACATCAAGTTTTGCAGTCGGTGTTGTTGTCCCGATTCCCACATTTCCTGTTGAACCCTCTATTACCATTCTGCTTACGGAACCCGGAGTTACAAAGTTTATTTTTGCACCCGGCTCATTATCAAAGTGTAGCACAAAATCATTCTTTGTTGCATCAGTCCCTCCGCGGGAAATAAAGTAGTCATCCGAATTCAATGCACCACTAAGAGTAGTCGCCAGTCTCATACCAACACCCCATGTAGAAGAATTTATAAAAAGTGGTGTATTTAACCCGGTTTCAATACCCCGGTTACTGTTTACTTCCAGTAAATTAGCCGAAGTTGTTGAACCACCCGGTCTTAATATAATACGGTCACCGTTTCCCGCCAGCCAGTTTTGCTGAACAAGCGGTTTAGCATAAACATCAAATATGCCTGCACCATACTCACTGAATCTCATTCTGTTTCTCAGAGTAACGGAGTCCTGCACCGAAAGATAAGTACCAACCTGAATATTACCTGTTGCGCGTATATTGCCGCTTACATCAAGTTTTTGTGAAGGATTAAGCGTACCAATACCAACATTACCGCTGCCGCCGAACACATTTTCACTGCCTCTGAGCGCAAGCGCATAAGGAGCCGCCGTAAGTTCTATGCGTGGTGCAAGTTCTGCTCCCTGTCCTGTAATCTGGATACCAACATAATATTGCTGTGTGAAGTTTACTGAGGTTGGTATAGCAGTAACTGAACCAAGTTTTGCAGTAAAGACACCATTTTGAACCTGAACACTGGATTGTGTTTCCTGCCAGATAGCTGACCCTCCTGTTGCCGCTGTATAGAGAGCAAACCGCAGAGAGTAATTTCCGTCAGGTACTGCTTTGTTCTGCTGATCACGTAGTACCCCCTGGATAACAAGTCCGGTTGAGTTTATCTGTGCGTGAGTTTCAACCCATAAGCACGCAACTATCAGCATCAGCCACACAAAAAACAATGTTCTTTTCATTTGCAGTTCCTCTATTATATTTTTATTTAATAAGTTTTTCTCACACTCATGTAGCTCTGTCATTTCCATCATCCGGCGTTATTGTTAATTAAACCTCTCGCCGGTGAATATGATGCTATGCGAAATATCACTCCCTGCTCAATCGTGAACAGGGAGTAAGTATCCTTATTTCAAGAAGACTATCTTCTTTGTAAAGTTTTTATCACCTGCACGAAGTGTATATAGATATACGCCACTTGGCAGATACTCCCCTGAGTTATTTCTTCCGTCCCAGGTTATCAGATGATATCCTGCCGGTCTTCTGCCTGATTCAAGCAAACGCACTGACTCGCCCATAATATTATATATGGCAAGTATTACTTCTGCCTCTTCCGGCAGACCGTATCGTATTACGGTTGTAGGATTAAACGGATTCGGATAGTTCTGATCAAGTGAATACTCGGTCGGTAGTCCGCTTAAATCATCAGTCGATGAAAGCACCGGGCTGATTACCAGCGGCTCGCCGATACTACCCTGCACCCCGTCAGAGATAAATGTTACACCCATTCCAAGGTCATATACTATTCCTGTTTTCTTCTGCAGAAGTTTCAGATGCAGGTATTCGCCTGTGGTCTGATTTGCATAAGCAGTAAGGAATATATACATTTCTTTTCTGCCCGGTATAATCTCCGGATAAACCATTCCGCGACATTCATCTCCTGCAAAGAGTGCAATTACATCATCACTGCTAAGTGAGTCTGCATAGTCACCTGTCAGTTTTGCAATAATGTTCATGGTAAACTGATAGTCATTCCTGTTTATCGACCAGAGCGGCTGATCAGGAATTTCTGTCGGTATGCGCTCCAATGGTGTTGGATTGTTGCTCTGACCAGATACAGACGGATATATAAGATTACCCGGCTGAGCGCTTCGGATAATGTAACCCTGACGCGGTCTAAGAAACTGTAAACTTCCTATCCAGCCAATACCCTGTGCATATACTGAAAATGACTGCTGGCTTTTTATTAAATCACCGTCAGTTGCCTGAAGTGAGGCCAGAGCAGTGTTGATGGTCATGTCAGTGTTCGGAGTATATCCAATCCACGTCCACCCCTGTCTTAGTCTGATTGTATCCTGCCTTGAGTCAATTGCATAGCCAACCCGGCGCAGGGTATCTTTTTCAGAAAGACGCAGCATATACATACTGCGATTGTTCATGACTAAGATACTTCCAACCCAGCCATGACCTGAAAAATAGGTGCTAAAGCTCTCTTGATCTTTAATAACATCATTGTTACCCGCAGTCACAGAGCTCATCACTGAATTGATATTCATATCCGCCGAACGTGTGTTTAGTGAGAACCAGTTCCAGCCGGCGTTAAAACGATAATCTTCAAGTATCTGGCGTGTTGCTGTCATTTTTACCGGGGATTGGTATCCGCCGATAACAGTATCTGCCTTAAAAGTAAAGGTTTCCATTATCTGACCATATTCAGTACACTCAGAAGCATCCCACACTCTGAAGCTAAGGTTTTCATTATCTGTTACGTTACTGTAAATAGTAATAAATGCCAGATGACGGTCAATCTGCTGTATATATTGCAACTCAGCAATTCCGCGGAGCTCATTGCCTGAATAAGCAGCAATCCGGTCATAGCGGTCGTTTGAACGCGCTGTATCTATGTAAAGCTCCGCGATCATGTTCATATTATGCTGATACGCAGCGGTGTTAACACTCCACACAGGCGGACGGCAAAGCACTCTCAGCGTTATGATAAGCGGCTCGTTACCGTTAATAGTTTGAGCATAAACAGTATCCACATAAATTCCGGCTGATATATCAGAAGGGAATCTGAAGCCAAGAGTAGTGCTGCTCTGAAGCTGCACTGTTCCCGCCGTAGCAGTCGGAGTAAGCCACGAGGGTATATCCGTCAAAGTGAACGGCTGATTAAACGCACCGCTATTCTGCAAGGTGCGTTGTATATCAATGGTTTCATCAAGATATTTCACTACATCAATATCACCGCCTATCCAACGTACAGGGTTTCTGTCAACCAGAAATTCCCATCCAAGCGAATCAATATAAGAGGTACCAAGCGTAACACTCATAGGATTGCCGTTTACATCTGTTATTCTCTTTATCACTGCTTTAAGAATTTTATTTTCGTATGGTGCATAACTACCCTGCGGAGTAATCAACACTTCTCTGCCGTTGCAGGTGAAGTCAAAAAGGACCGGGTTGCCGGTCTGAGTATTTATCAACTGGATGTTATTGAGCGGATCAATGCTCGTGCAGGCTATATCTTCAGTAAAAGTAACCCTGATCTGATCATCCGCATTTAGAACCGCATCAACTGGTTCCGGCAACCCAAGCACTTCAGGTCTGGTTCTGTCAATGATGCCTGAAATTAAAGTTGAGACACCATCCGTATTTCCCGGACCACAGGAAGCCACAGCCCGAATTTCATATTGTCCGTCAGGAAGACCCACTGGCTCCCATTGAACGATATGATATTCAATTCCGAGCGAATCCTTAGGGATTGTCTTAATTTCAGCCCAAGGAGTCGGGTCGTCCTGTAATGCAGGCACGTATCCTGTGCCGCCGTCTAAAATAGAAAGCAGATGATTAAATGAGAATTCCTCATAATTTATTACTTCACCCGGAGTCATACGCATAGAAGCCAGTATCGAAGATATATATGCATTCCGCTCGTCCTGATTTTCAAACCCCTGGATTTTATTCTTTTCCGGTCTGTTATCAAGACTCATCCGGCGATACTGCACTTGTATGCTTCTCAGGTCCGGATCAAAACGGTCATAGTTGCCAATGATGATATTCATCTGATTACCGCTACCGGTATTAATCAGCCAATTTGGGGCCGGGGTTGAGATTGAGACCTGAGTACATGGCTCCTTAAAACGAACCGTAAACTGGAGTTGATCATATATGGCAAGTGTACCAACACCCTGATATCTGTCAAATTCGCATGGTGACGTAAGAATTATCTTTATGTTTTCGTAGTCGTATGACTGGGGTCCGCGCGTGATGGTTAATATCGCCTGTGCTGCCTGACCACCGCCAATGTTAAAATTTATCCCCTGCTCAATAATAATTCCATTAACAGCTACCACTGCGCCATTTGGATTGGTTTCATTAAGAACACGAAGATAGTATTCACGCGTCTCGGTTGCATTCTCATTTCCTATAATGATTGGGAACACAGCCGGTTCATTAGGCTCAACGTTCACAGCGACTGTACCGCTTGGCGCAAGCAAACGCGGTATATCTCTTGGCTGAGTCTCCTCCTCCCAGGGACATGAAGTTGTCCCTGCAATAGTCTTAAATACAGGGGTGCCTAAGACTAAATCCTTATAAATATCAACCGTAATTGCATCACCCGGGTCATCATCACGAAGACTGTAACCCACAGTATTGGTGGTAGTATTCACAGTAGATTCAGATCTTCCAAGTGAATAGCCGGCTTTAATCTGGTATCCGCCCACAACACCAACCCCTTGAATAGTGGAGCCGACTTCTGTTGTCAGACTTGAGTCAATAGTTAAATCAAACTCCAGCAGCGAGGTGCTGGTGGTAATTGTCGTCTGCTGATATTCTGCAGTTGAACCTGCACTAAATGATATATTGCGCTCAAATTCAGCGATACTTTTAAGAGAATCATTATACTCAAGTAAATCCTGCCAGTTTTCAGCAGCGTCAATGCTATCAACACTTATAAGACGCGGGATTAATACATTCTTTATATAATTAGTAGTGTAGATATACGTCGTGCTGAATCCCGTAGGAGCAAACGTAAGCGAGTGTGACTTCTTTAATAAACAGGAATCCTGCTGATAGCTAAGGACGTCAGTAAGCGCATAGGTAAAGTTTATTGCCGCTCCAAGAATGACGTCTCCTTCAGTACCAACAATTCCCTGATCTTCATCTGTCCTGAAAGTCTGAGAAACCTTAAATTCAGTCTCTAACGATTCTGTAAGCTTACTTGAATACGTCATTGTCTTATCAATGGTGAAGTCAAGCGTGTTATCAACCTCTAACTCTGTACTTCCGAACAAAAACCCGATGGTCGTCTTAAAGTCTGGGGCAAGTGAAAATTTAAAGTTAAAATCTTGCGAATTTACCGTCTGACCATAGATAGCCAGTGAGCTTTTTACTGAGGTTTCCTCAGAAAGGAACGAGTAACTGCCATCACCAGGAGGATCACGTAATATCATCAGCGGCAGTGCAGGTGAAACCGTCACAAATGAACCCTCCTGCGGCTTAAATCCGACGACTATCCCAGAATACACCTTCGATGCATTTCTACCGTCACGGTGTTGAGCAACTATCTGGAATGTTTTTTTATAATCTCCCAGAATATTCGGGTAACCCGTTACCACTGTATCAATTATGCTTCCGCCAACTACCTTTAACTGGTACGGACTGTTTATCTTGTCACCAAATCCGTCAAAAATTTCTACAAAGGCGGTATCTACCGGACATCTTCCTGTAACTATTCCATTATAGGTGTATTCTTCATATATATTATATGTGAGGTACAAACCGGTAAACTGCTCAAGCAGCGGTACTCCTAAACATGGATTGATCTCCGGAAGGCCGGCCACATCAACCTTGAGAGGCGCAAAGTAACGATACTCTCTTGTAACACTGCCATTTTTCAGATCAATCGTATCAGTTTTAGCACTGTCAGACCAGACGGGGCTTTCAGGAATTATATATACCCGATACTTTAACGGTGAAAGTCCGGTAAACCTGAACTCACCACCCATCCCCGTTTTAATTGTGTCTGTTCTGCACACTTGATTGGCCGTAATGCCTTCCAGGATTACGGTAACAGGTCCAATCGGGAATAAACAATTACCGCCTCCAACTACTCCGGAAAAATCAAAAAGTGTGGTCTGCTCAATTACTTGCCCTGCTATTGGTTCCACAACATTTTGATAGTCAATAAAAGAAGGTGAAAACGTGTAGTTTGCTCTTCTCGGAGCTATTCTTGCGGAGGTGCCTGGTTCAAATTCAACAATGTACTTACCTTCTGCATTGGTAAATGTTGCCGGAATTGTACTTTGACCGTCTATAAGAATTTCAATACTGTCGGCGTAACATTCACTCTCGAAATGTCTCACGAATCCGCTGACGGGCACCTGAGAAATATCCGTAAAATCTATATTATTTGCTGCTGTATTGCTGCTTGAAAGCGTAACGATACGAGTCGGGGGAGAAAAAATTCTTCCTGCCCTCACTGGTGTAACGTTAAAGTTAGTACTTGAACCGTAGTTAATGCCTTCAATCACATAGTTACCTTTTAAATCCGTAAACGCACTTGTGCGAACGGGGGCACGGTCATCAATAAACTGTGTAACAGGCATGCTTATCATTCTGCCGTTATTGCTGTTCGGTGAAAGGTCAAAGACAAGATTGCCGATTCCTTCATCAAATTTCCAATACGCAGCAAGATGTTCAGCATTAGTGTTTACGGTACGGCGCATATTGCGATTGATGGTTCCGCTATCCCGTGCGGCAGTCCATACTCTCATCTCATCAAGCGAATAGTTATTTGTGGTTAGTCCCTTACCAAGCCAGAGCGGACCCATTTCTCCCCGGTATGGCTGATCCTGCGCGGTTCCACCTAAGGCAACCTGCTTACCATCGATATATATGTAGCGCTTTTTCCTTGCTATATCATATACAAAAGCGTAGTGATGCCATGTATTCAGTGATGAAGTGTCGTTAAAGAGAAGGAAATCCTCACGGGTAAAACCAAATACAAGCTGATTGCCAGAAGCATATCCGATTGTTAACTGCGGAATGTTAGCTGCAACATCAGGATTCTGAATGAATACTGATACATTTTGTGCAGCGTTCTGCGGACGCTTCAGCCAATATTCAATTGTGAAAGACTGATATCCAAGATTGAGATAATTGCCTGCATCAACATACATATTCTGATTGTCAAACCTGAGCGCCTTACCGAGCGTTGGCAATACACCAACTTCAACATCATATACCGGTCTGCCAAACTGCGTTGTTATTGCACCGGTTATGATACCGTTTGGATTGATAAATCCGGCGCCACCACCACGCATTGAACGTCCAAACTGGTTCTGACCTACAACTTCATAATAATAATATTTGCCCGGATATACATTAAAGTCTTGGTAGAAGTTTTGTGTTTTTGGCACGGAGGCAAGCAGTACTCCATCCCGGTAAACATCAATTGTTCCGGTGTTTGCAGGCGGGCTTAACACATCCCACTTCCAGCTAATATTAACTCTGTCGGCAAAATCTCCCTGCGAGGCCTCAACAAAAGGAGTATTTGGCTGCATTATATAATAAGAAAACAATCCCGCTGATACTGCATTTGTTGCTGCTTCAAACTTGTTACCCGCAAAAGTCTGCCCGATTACTGCCTGGACCTGGTAATTTGCATTCTTGCTTATATTGCTCTGGTGGCTTGAGCCGGTTGCAGAGTTTTCCACCTTATACTGGCCAAACATCCCGCCGCTCAAAAACAGCACCAGCAGCAGAATTGCTCCCGGGCTAAAAACCGTATGCGCTAATAGCCGCCTTATTTTAAATTGCTTCATAATAATCTCTCTTTCATTTGTGAATATGATTTATCAGAGATTACCGATATGAAGGTAATAAGGAATGATAAATGCACCGCTTGTGCTGGTTGTCTGTCCCTCAACTGTTACCGACTCCCCTTTCTTAACCATAAAAACAACGGTGAATTTTTGTATCGTATAATGTGATTCATGAAGTATGGCAGACGCCGTGAATGCTTTAACATAAGTGGTGGGTGAGCTGGCATAAGCATTAAATACGAGTGTTACCACCATATCTGCTTCTGCGGTAAAAGCGGTGATCTGGCTGGATAGAATTGCTGGCAGACCAAGGTATCCGGGCATATCTCTTTTCCCAAATACATTTGGTTTTCCATTCAGCTGACCTGACATATTGACATTTCCGTTAATAGAAAGATTATTTCCTGAACCCGTCAGACTTCCCGCATTAACATTCCCCGTCACACGAAGATCACCCGTAACATTTGAGTTTCCAGACACATCAAGTTTATAGCTTGTTGAATTGGTACCCACGCCCATATTTCCGTCCACTCTCACATTTCCGTTAACATGAAGTTTCTGTGAGGGGGAAAGTGTTCCGATACCAACATTACCTGAACCCGCAAGCACGTTTTCTCCGCCTTTTAAGGCAAATGCATAGGGCACTGCTGTCAGTTCAATACGGGGAGAAAGTTCTGTTGCGCCTGAGCTTCCGACACGGATACCCACCCAATATTGCTGTGTAAAGTTTAAAGATCCGAAAGAGGTAACCGAACCGAGCCGTACACTGAAAACGCCGTTTACCACCGGAACGCTGTTCTGGGTTTCGCTCCAGATACTGCTCCCGCCTGTTGCAGCGCTATATATATTAAACACAAGTGTATAGTTGCCGTCAGAGACCGCTGCACCCGTCTGGTCACGTAGCACTCCCTGCAGTGAAAGGGTTGAGGGTTGTGTATATAAAGTTGTTACAGCGCAAAGGATAAACAAAACAGAAAGAAGCAGCTTTTTCATGATCACCTCGACAGATATATAAGTTATTGTTGTTTAAATATTCAGTTATGCTTTTTTTTTGAGAGAAGCAGTTTCTTGAGTCGAATGATGTCATCTTTCCTGACAAAATCAACGGCGCCGGCTTCGGTTGCAGCCCTCCGGTATGATTCGTTGTCATGGGATGTTACGATGATGACCTGTGCAGCCGGATCATGCAAAAGGATGTTCCTTGTAGCGCTAAGACCGTCCAGTTTGGGCATTTCTATATCCATCAGGATGTAGTCCGGCCGGTGCCTTAGATAAAGCTCAACAGCTTCCTCACCGTCACCGGCTTCAAGAAACTCATCTGCCGTGTTTTTAAGCATCTGGCTGATTATTTTCCTGACACGATGGTTATCGTCCGCTGAAAGTATTTTCATGCCGGCTTGCAATTATTGGTCATTTGATTACACACACACTCAAAAAGAAAGTTGGGGAAAAATCCGGACAGTCCCCCCTACAGGAGACTGCCCCGATACTTGCGGCAAAGCCCTCATTTACCGCAAATTTTTATCACTAATCGTAAGATTTTCTATGGGAAAACTATCGTAAAGTTTATGGGGATGCAATCAGTGCAAACACTCAATTTTCTGAGTGGAAACACCTAGTGTCGCGTCACTCTTGAATTGACGGATAATGCCTCCGGAATTTTATTCTGGCTGATTTAGCAGTGAACTGCCGGTTTATTTTGCAGTTTTTATTGTTTCTCATCTCTTGCCAAATCTTTATTTCTTCC
>BTUV01000048.1:0-22196 GCA_045863035.1 Ignavibacteriales bacterium
GGTGTGTATAAAAATTTGTCTCTGCGATTGCATCGTCTCTGTAAAATTATTCTAAATTTTGTTATCGCCGTGAAAATTCATGTTTCCAATTCTTACTCCTCCGGGAAATTTCTGAAGAAAATCAACAACAATGAAATAAATTGTCATTTTAATCGTATTTTTAGCTGAAGCATAATTGTTATCTTTTATTCTTATAAACAGTTTTTTTTAACGATGTACAAAACACTTTATTCAATCAGCAAGATGGACTGCCCTTCTGAGGAGGCGATGATCAGGATGAAGTTTGACGGTGACCCTGGTATCCGTAAAATTGAATTTGACCTAAGTGCCCGGCAGGCAGTTTTTTATCATACGGCTGATAAGGATGAGATAACAGCAAAACTCGCGCTGCTTAATCTTGATGCTGAAGTAAAAGCAAGCATACCATGGAAGAATGAAATTACGCCGGAGGAAGGGGTTCAGAAGAGTATTCTGATCAAGGTTCTGGTAATAAATTTTTCTCTTTTTGTTGCCGAAGCGTTTTACGGCTTTCTTTCCGGCTCAATGGGGCTGATGGCTGACAGTCTGGATATGCTTGCGGATGCTTTTGTCTATGGACTCAGTCTCTATGCAATTGGTCATGCGGACTCAGCCAAAAAGAGGGTTGCCGGCATCAGCGGATATATTCAGTTGACGCTCGCCTGTATCGGTGCATTTGAGGTAATACGAAGATTTATCGCACCCTCTGAAGTTCCTGAGTATGTTACCATGATTATTGTATCGTTATTTGCGCTTGCCGGTAACTGGGCATCCTTAGTTCTGCTGAAAACAGCCAGAAGCCAGGAGGCACACATTAAAGCGAGCATGATTTTTACTTCAAATGATATTATTATCAACCTTGGTGTTATAGCTGCCGCAGCAGTTGTTTATCTGAGCGGTTCTCAGATTCCTGATCTGCTCATTGGCGGTGTGGTTTTTGGAATCGTTCTGCGCGGAGCATTCAGAATAGTTTCCCTCAGCAAGTAAAATTGCAAACGCGGATATATAACAGTAAATATCCGCGTTCTAATTATCAAATAACTATGATTTTATATACCAGAGCTCTTCCTGCGGATGCGAAAGCCATCTGCACCCGTCCTCTGTAACATTTACCATCTCTTCAACGGTAACCACGCCGTGCTCTTCAACAAATAGGCGTGGCTCAATGGTGAACACGTGTCCGGGTTCAAGCGGCAGAAATGGAGTGTTGCCATATCGTTCCCAACGGGGGAAAAGTCCCGCGCCACCATCGTGCACCGCTCTTCCTACCTGATGCCCAAGCCCGTGCTGATACTCGGCATATCCGTTGGAAGTAATATAATTGCGGGCGAGGTCATCAATCTCACAACCGGGCACGCCTGGTTTCATTCCTGCAAATGCATTTCTGATTGACTGTTTAATTACATCAAACCCCTTCTGCACCTGAGGCGGTGCAGATGTTTCACCATCACGAAGCACATACCAGGTTCTCTGCATATCCGAGCAGTAGCCATTCACCTTTACACCGAAGTCGGTGTTTATGATATGCCCCTTGGCAATTTTCCGGTCAGTAGGGCCTGAATGCGCGCCGGCGGTTTCCGGACCGGTATATACCGCAGGGCAGTGATCCTGTTCCCAGGCGGTTTCTAAGCCGTGATCAGCAATCCGTTTCAGGATAAATGCCGCGACATCCTTTTCGCTCATATCCGGCTTCATAAATCCGGTAAGTTCGTTATAAATTTTTTCGGTTATCTCAATAGCAGCAGAAATATTACTGACTTCTGAGCCGGATTTTCTTCCGCGAAGTGCTGCTACGATTTCCTCTGAAGAAACAAATCTCTGAGGGAAATCTGTTCCGGACAGGTGGTCAAGCAGGTTAAGGTAAAGACCGTAGGTAAGACCATCTGCCAGATTAGCATTTTTTGAAAAGTTTAATGCAATTTTTTTTGGGTTATGTTTACTCAGATAGCTGAGGAGCGGCTCTTTCACTGATTTCAGATATCCCTCGACATTTTTATACGTGCCTACCGTGGTCATGTTAGGAACCTCAAGAGAGCCCACAATAGCAGTAGTATCTCCGTTTCGATTGATCATAAAAGCTGATTGCCAGGTACAGTTCGCACCGACAACAATATCCATTGCAGGGTCGTGGTTTACAGAACTCTCTCTGGCAAAGATCATCCAAAGGTCGGTATCTTTCTCGTTAAGGATAGAAACTGCCTGATTTATTTTTTCGTGTATGAGTGATTTCATTATTCTGTCCGGCTTTACAATTGTTTATTACAAGTTGATTGGACAAAAATAGTGATAAATTTCTTACCCGCATTCTTCCTTTTAGCCGATGATTAAACCGTTTATGTAGAATCTCTTTATTTGTCTGACTAAATCACTCAAATTGCTGCATATAATTATCGGGGAATTGTATAAGGACGAGTCTCCTTTGCAGCGTAATCTCAGGGCAATGGGTTTTTGATGCAGGACGTAAAATCGCTTTTTCCCGTCCTGGCTTTCTATTGATTTGTTGGTTTATTGTCACAGAAATTATTATTGAGGTATTCCCGATGAGGTTAATGATACTTTTATGTTTATTATTGACCACTGTTTACAGTCAGGTACAGAAGCCGGATTCATCTGTTCTCAGGCAAATGAAACTATTTGCCGTCCAAACCGCTCAACCTCCCGTTATTGACGGAATTCCGGATGAAGCAGAGTGGAAGAAAGCAGAGCCATATACATCATTTTTTCAGCGTGAACCGGTTGAAGGAGCTCCCGTATCAGAAAAAACGGAGGTTTATCTATTATATGACAGCGATGCGCTTTATGTAGCCGCATTATTGTATGACTCGCAGCCCGATTCAATTATAAAACGGCTTGCCCGGAAGGATATTTTCATATCAGCAGACCGTTTTGGAATTTTTCTTGACCCGCTTTTAGACAAAAGAACCGGCTACTACTTCGGTCTTAATGCTGCCGGTACCATGTATGACGGAACTCTTTATAATGACGATTGGGATGATGGTAACTGGGATGCTGTGTGGGAAGGTAAATCAACAGTGAGCAGCATGGGGTGGTCAGTTGAGATGAAAATTCCATTTTCCCGGCTGCGTTTTAAGGGTGGAGAGAAGATGGTTTGGGGCGTAAACTTCATACGTGACATTGCCCGCAGAAACGAATCATCGTACGCGGTTTTCAGACCGAAAAACGGAAGCGGATTTGTCTCCCGGTTCCATGAGCTGCATGGTCTTTCAAATATTTCCTCACAAAAGCAGATTGAAATTATACCGTATATAACCGGTAAAGCTGAGTATATACCATCCGTCAGCGGCAATCCTTTTAATGACGGCTCAAAATACAGACCTGATCTCGGCGCTGATCTGAAATGGAATCTTGCTTCGGGTCTCACTCTGAACGCATCGGTTAATCCGGATTTTGGTCAGGTGGAAATAGACCCGGCTGTGATAAATCTGAGTGATGGCGAATCGTTCTTTAATGAGAAACGGCCGTTTTTTGTTGAAGGGGACTCATACTATTCTTTTGGATCAGGAGGTGCAATTAATAACTGGGGGTTTAACTTCGGGGCACCGGATTTTTTTTACAGCAGGAGGATAGGAAAGAACCCTTCCGGCTCAATTCCGAATGCAGATTATTACGATGCTCCGGTTGGAACGAGAATTCTCGGCTCGGCAAAACTGACCGGTCAGATTGGTGACAAATGGAAGATTGGAACCCTTCACGCATTAACCGGAAAGGAGTTTGCGCGCCTTCATACCGCGGGGGTTACATCCGAAACAGAAATTGAACCATTCGCGTATTATGGTCTCGTTCGTGTGGAAAGAACGTTAAATGGAGGAAACAGTTCGCTTGGACTTATTTCCACTTATACAAATCGGTCGTTTGATGATTCGCGGCTGAGCAAAGAAATGAACAAAAGTGCTCTTGGTTTCGGCATTGACGGATGGACCTACCTTGATGAAGATAAAGTTTGGGTTATTACCGGATGGACCGGAGTATCACGCATTGGGGGAGATAAAGAAAGAATCACTTCAGTACAAAGAAATTTTATCCACTATTTACAGAGACCTGACGCAGAGCATCTTGGGGTTGATTCGAACGCGTCCTCACTGAGTGGATTTGCAGGCAGATATACAATTAACAAACAAAAAGGCAATTTTACCTTTAATGCTCAACTGGGATTTGTTGACCCGAAATTTGACGTGGCTGATATGGGCTTTATGTTTCGCGGTGATATTATTAACAAACATATCGTATCGGGTTACCGTTGGACAGAACCGGGGGAGTATATACGAAATGCCAATATCAATTTTGCATACTTCTCGAACCACGATTTCGGCCGGGTGAAAAACAGTGAGGGAATTTTTCACATGGGTAATATTACCTTCGCTAACTACTATGGTCTTAATTGGAATTTTTCTTATAACCCTGAGGCGTATAGCAAAACAAGAACCCGCGGCGGTCCACTCACACTCAGTGAAGCTTCATACTCTGCGAATTTATTCGGTTGGTCTGATTCAAGAAAAGATTTTGTGTTCGAAGGGGGAGGAGGTACATATTGGACGGCAAAGGGTCGCAGCGTATTTACTTCACTCTGGCTTCAGTGGTCACCCGCGCCAAATGTTTCTCTCTCATTAGCGCCTGAAGTTGAGTGGAATAATGACCCATATATGTATGTTACTTCTGTAGCTGACCCGCTTGCTGCCGGCACTTACGGAAAGCGGTATATATTTGCTGAACTTGAGCAGAAAACCTTAGCTGCCGGAATCAGAGTGAACTGGACCTTTACTCCCTCACTATCTCTGCAGGCATATATCCAGCCACTTGCCTCAGCAGGGAAATACACACAGTATAAAGAACTCAGACTCTCCGGAACCAATGAGTATCTGGTTTATGGTCGGGATGGTTCAACTTTTGATGCAACATCATTTAAAGCTGATCCTGATGGCGGAGGTCCTTCTCCGGAAATTGAATTGTGGAATAATGATTTTAACTATATATCGCTTCGCGGTAATGCTGTCATGCGGTGGGAGTATTCGCCCGGTTCAGTATTGTATCTGGTATGGACGCAGTCGCGTCAGGATTTTACGGACATCCCTGATTTCAGAATGGGGAGGTCTATCAGCAATATATTCAATAACCGTCCGGAAAACATCTTCATGCTGAAATTCACCTATTGGATGGATTACTGATAGTTCGAGCGGTATTAGAAACTGTATCGGAACTGTTCAGAGAAATGGTTGTAGCATCATTCACCGGCTCTAACACCCGGAAAAATCCGGGTGTCAGTGAAAAATGGGATTGTTGCTTCACCAACCACCAGATTCAACCGGTGGTTGGTTTTTTATATATTAACAGGCATTTATAATGCTGATGAAAGACTCCGGAATCAGACAAGCTCCGCCAACAAGCGCGCCGTCAATATCCTTTTGCGAAAGAAGTTCCTTTGCGTTGTCCGGTTTAACGCTGCCGCCATACTGAATAATAATCTCTTCGGCTGCGGCTGTGGAATGCATTGTTGCAATCAGTCCGCGTATATACGCATGGACTTCCTGCGCCTGCTCCGGCGAAGCGGTTTTTCCGGTTCCGATAGCCCAGACCGGTTCGTATGCAATTATGATGTTAGACAAATCAGCTTCACTTATACCCTTCAGCCCATCGGTAACCTGACGCTTAATAATGTCGAACGTTACTCCTGACTCACGCTCCTGAAGTGTCTCTCCAATGCAGAAGATGGGGAGCAGAGCTGATTCCAATGCTTTTTTAATTTTCAGATTGATAAACTGATCTGACTCGCCAAAGATGGTTCTTCTTTCGCTGTGTCCGAGTATGACGTATTCAGCGCCAACAGATTTCAGCATAGAAGCGGAAATCTCACCGGTGAAGGCGCCTGAGTTTTCAGGATGCATATTCTGCGCTCCGAGTTTTACCGGGCTGTTCTTTAGCAGTGTTGAAGCGGTTTCAAGTGAAGTGAATGGGGGGCAAACAATAACGGTGCAGGCCGGGGTTGCCGTACCAAGCGCGTTTTTTATTCCTGTTATTAAATCAATGGTACCGGTAACATCTTTATACATTTTCCAGTTGCCGGCTATTACTTTCGTTCTCAATTCTGATTCTCCGGATAATTTTTAATAAGACAGGTTTAAAATAAAAAAATCGCAGAGAGTGCTCTGCGATTTTCTTATTAAAAGAAAACTCTTTTTATCTGGCTGAAATTGCCTTCTGCTGAACCAGTTTTGCGATTTGGGCTGTACCGTTCTTTTGCAGGGTTTTAATTCCTTTAGCAGTCAGTTTTACGGTAATGAATCGATTAAGTTCAGCAACCCAGATTCTTTTCTTCTGGAGGTTTGGCAGAAATCTTCTTTTGGTCTTATTGTGCGCGTGGGAAACATGGTTTCCGTACATCGGAGCAGTTCCGGTGAGATCACATTTTCTTGCCATTGTTTCAATCCTTGAGAATTAATTTTTTACAGAACACCTAAATTAACACTCCGGCGGAAGAATTAAAAGAGAAAAATTCAAAAATTTACCAAAAGAGCTCCATCCGATGCTCCGCCTGACAAGAAATGTACAGCCGGAGCGAGAAAATCTTCATTTTTGAAGCAAAATCAAGGTTTTTTTGAGTCTGGAAACTATGGAAAGAGAGTCGGGCAGAAAATCAAATTTATTGACTGAGAAATGGCTTTTTCCTATATTTGGAGTCTATCTTTTTTTTAATGGTGGAGTGGCTCTCATGAAATATAATTTCAAAGTCTTTGCGGGCGGCTCTAACCCTGAGTTGGCCCGAAGTATCGCTGAATCAATCGGAATGGACCTTGGTTCCGTTGAACTTAAAAGGTTCAGTGACAGAGAAATTTGGGTTAAATTCGGCGAGAATATTCGCGGATCGGAGATTTTTATTATCCAGTCCACAAATACTCCTGCTGAAAATCTGCTTGAGCTGCTAATTATGATTGACGCTGCAAAGCGGGCATCAGCCAAGCGTATTACTGCTGTAATTCCTTATTTCGGATATGCAAGGCAGGACAGAAAAGATCAGCCCAGAGTGGCCATCACTGCCAAATTGATAGCTAACCTTATCACCACCGCGGGTGCTGACAGGGTTGTTACCATGGATTTGCACGCATCGCAGATTCAGGGTTTCTTTGACATTCCGTTCGATCATCTTTACGGTTCTTCTTTTTTCGCAAACCGTCTGAAGGATTTAAGTGATAACCTGGCTGTGGTTTCTCCTGATGTCGGAGGAATCAAAATCGCCCGGTCGTATGCACGCCGGCTTGACGCAGGGCTCGTGGTTATTGATAAACGCAGACCCGCCCAGAATGTTGCTGAAGTGGTTAACCTTATTGGGGAGGTTGACGGGAAGGATGTCCTGCTGGTAGATGATCTTATTGATACTGCCGGTACCTTTGTCGCGGCTATTGAAGCTTTAAAGGTGCGCGGAGCAAATAATATATACGGAGCAGTTACTCACGCTATTTTATCAGGCCCGGCTATTGACAGGATAAGAAAAAGCGGTATTAAAAAATTATTTATTTCGGATTCAATCCGTCACGATACTGAACATGAACTGGATGAGAGATTCCAGGTGGTTTCAGCGGCAGAATTGTTCGCTGAGGCAATTATCAGAACTTATAAAAATGAATCAATCAGTTCGCTGTTTGATGTAGATAAAGGTTAAAAGGAGAATAAGTTAACGATGGAAAAAGTAACACTGAATGCACGTCTGCGCACCAATCTGGCGAAGTCTGCAAACAACGAGCTGAGAAAACTCGGTAAAATTCCGGGTATCTATTACTCGAAGGCAGATGCACCGGTCGCTATTGAAGTAGCAAACAATGACCTCTCCCCTCTGGTTTTTACCAGCGAGGCACATGTTGTTGCACTTGATATACAGGGCGGCTCAAAGCATGACTGTATTCTGAAGGATGTACAGTTTGACCCTGTAACTGACCGTATCGTTCATTTCGATTTACTTGGTCTGGTTGCCGGAGCTTCAATTAATGTAGATGTTCCTGTACACTTCACCGGTACTTCAGTTGGCGTGCGCGCCGGCGGTATGATTCAGGAGTTTCTGCACAAATTAAATGTTGCAGTAAATTCGGACAATATACCGGAATTTATTAATGTTGATATCAGCGAACTCAAAATGGGTCATTCCATTCACGTTCGTGATCTGAATATTGAAGGAGTTTCCTTTAATCATCCTGACGATACCGTTCTTGTTGCGGTCACACCTCCACGCGGAGAGGCAACTGCTGAAGGTACAGAAGAAAGAACTGAACCTGAAGTAATTAACAAAGGCAAAGACAAAGACGAATAATTTTTGAGAGCTTTTGTCGGATTAGGGAATCCGGGAAAGAAGTATGAAATGACCCGGCACAACGCCGGGTCTCTTTTTCTTGATTACTTCCTTGAGGGAATTCCACTGACCGGCAAAGGAGCAAACTCAGATTTTCTCTATTACACCGGAAGAGGGGTTGATTCAGATTTCCTGATCATCAAACCGGTAACTTATATGAATCATTCAGGTTTTGCAGTTGAACGCGCGATGAATGAATTCAAAATTCTGCCGGAAGATGTTTTAGTCGTTTATGATGATATGGATCTTCCGCCGGGAGAATATAAACTGAAAGCCGGAGGCGGAGACGGCGGACATAATGGTATAAAATCAATTACCGCAGCTCTTGGTACTAAAGATTACCCGCGGCTGCGGATTGGAATTGGGAAGCCGGCTGGAGCCGAACCCGTTCATGATTTTGTTCTGTCTCCTTTCACTCCTGAGGAATCAGTGAGGTTGAAAGGAACTTTTGTTTTTTGTACCCGACTGGTTCAGGTGTTTCTTGATACCGGTATGAGAGGTGCGCTGAATTTGAATAGTACAATAATTAATCAACAAAAAAAGTTATCCGCTCAAACGGATAATCCAAACACAAAACACGATTCTCAAAAAGAATCAGGAGACTTTTAATGGAGAATAGCTTTCTTTTAAATCCGGTGTTCGGACTGCTTGCTTTGCTTTACACATGGTATAAGTACAATTGGGTCGCAAAGCAGGATCCGGGTACTGAAAGAATGCAAAAGATTGCAGGTCATATAGCCGAGGGGGCAATGGCGTTCCTGAAGGCAGAATACAAAGTTTTAATCTGGTTCGTAATTGCCGTAGCGTTGCTTCTTGGCTTTAGCGCAAGCAATGAAAACTCACACTGGCTGATTGCAGTTTCTTTTGTCACCGGTGCGTTCTCTTCTGCTCTTGCCGGATTCATCGGAATGAAAGCAGCAACCAAAGCAAATGTCAGAACCACAAACGCTGCCCGTAAAGGAATGGCTGAAGCGCTTAATATAGCTTTCTCCGGCGGTTCCATCATGGGTCTGGGTGTTGTCGGTCTCGGTATTCTTGCGCTTGGCACTTTGCTTTTTGTTTATTCCAGAATTTTTGGAATGGCAGATGTTCATGCTGTTGACCGTGTACTCACCATAGTCACCGGGTTCTCATTCGGTGCTTCATCCATCGCGCTTTTTGCGAGAGTAGGCGGCGGTATATATACTAAAGCTGCTGATGTAGGCGCTGACCTTGTCGGTAAAGTTGAAGCCGGCATTCCCGAAGATCATCCGCTTAATCCTGCTACCATAGCTGATAACGTTGGTGATAACGTTGGTGACGTTGCGGGTATGGGCGCTGACCTTTTTGAATCGTATGTGGGCGCTATTATCGGTACTATGGTTCTTGGCGCTGCATTTATGGTTCTTCCTGAATTTCAGTCAGATGGTTATAACGGTCTTTCTGCTATAATGCTTCCGATAATTATTTCGTCGGTTGGAATTCTTGTTTCTATCATTGGTACATTTTTTGTTAAGACTAAAGAAGGGGGCAATCCTCAGGTTGCGCTTAACCTTGGTGAATTTGGTTCATCAGCTATTATGATTGGTGCTCTTTATTTTATTATTACAAACGTGCTTCCTGAAACCTGGAGCTTTACAGACCCTCTCTACGCAGCGGATGGTGCAAAAGTGTTTACCTCAACCGGTATTTTTGTTGCAACCGCAGTCGGTCTTGTAGCAGGTGTTCTTATCGGTATCATTACTGAGTATTATACCGGTTCAGGAAAAGCTCCTGTAAAGCTGATTGCATCACAGTCAGTAACCGGTTCAGCCACAAACATTATAGCCGGTCTCAGCGTTGGTATGATTTCAACCGCACTGCCGGTAATCATTATAGCAGCGGCAATTATTGTTGCGTTCCACTTTGGCGGTCTCTATGGTATTGCTATCTCAGCAGTTGGTATGCTTTCTAACCTCGGCATTCAGCTCGCGGTTGATGCTTATGGACCAATCTCTGATAATGCCGGTGGTATTGCTGAGATGTCAGAACTACCGAAAGAAGTTCGTAACAGAACAGATAAATTGGATGCAGTCGGAAACACTACTGCTGCAATCGGAAAAGGATTTGCAATCGGTTCCGCTGCTCTGACTGCACTTGCGCTTTTTGGTGCATTTATGCATGCAGCCGATTTAAAACAGATTGATATATCAAAAGCCACAGTTATGGGCGGGTTGCTCATCGGCGGAATGATACCATTCTTTTTCTCCGCTCTTGCAATGCAGGCCGTGGGAAAAGCTGCAATGGCAATGATTGAAGAGGTGAGAAGACAATTCAAGAGCATACCAGAGCTCTCTGCAGCGCTGGATGTTATGCGAAAGAATGAGGGCAAGGAGAAGCATGAGTGGTCACAGGAAGACCGCGACACATTCGACAAAGCCGATGGCAAAGCCAAATACGGCGAGTGCGTTGAAATTTCAACTACTTCAGCAATCCGTCAGATGGTTGTACCAGGTCTTATTGCAGTGATTGCACCTGTAGTAATCGGCTTTGGCGGCGGCAAGGAAATGCTCGGCGGTCTGATTGCAGGTGTAACTGTGTCAGGCGTTCTGATGGCTATCTTCCAGTCAAATGCCGGCGGTGCGTGGGATAACGCAAAGAAAATGTTTGAAGAAGGCGTTGAAGTGAACGGCGTTAAATATTACAAAGGTTCAGAAGCTCATAAAGCAGCAGTTGTAGGTGATACTGTCGGTGATCCGTTTAAAGATACCTCAGGTCCGTCACTGAACATTCTTCTTAAACTGATGTCTGTAGTCGCGCTCGTGCTTGCACCGCTTATCAGATAAGAAATTTTAAACTAACAAACTATATATATAAACCCTGCTCTTTCCTCACGGGAAGGGCCTAAATGTCCGAAGGGATAAAACACATGAGAATCCATCAGTATGAGAGCACCATTATAGTTAATGCTGCTCTTGAAGATGATCAGATTGAAGCTCTTGTTACCAAGGTAAAGGACTTCATCGAGAATCACGGCGGAACGATCATAGATCTGGACCGCTGGGGCCGCAAACGGCTGGCCTATCAGATTAACAAAAGCAAAATCGGTTATTACGCTGTTTACAGATTCAGCGCTCCGACAGAGCTGATTACACAACTGGAAAGACTCTATCGTCTTGACGAACAAGTCATCCGCTTCCTGACTGTTAAATTAGACAAATACGCAGTTGCCTATCTTGACGAAGCACAGCAGAGAAGAGCGCAGGATGCAGCCGCTGCCGTTAGTCAGGCAGATGTAGTGGCTGAACCCGAAGTTGTTGCTCCCATAGAGGAAGCGCCGGCTCCGGAATCAGAAGACGAAGAAAAGTCAGCTGCTGAATAAGCACATATCATATCAGTATCGAATGACCGGAGTGTGAACCATGGCTGATCTGAAAATGCCCGAGATCAACTACGTCATTATGGCAGGGAACCTTACAAAGGATCCTATGTATCGCAGCACAACAAACGGAACTCCCGTTGTTAATTTTACTATTGCTTCAAACCGCAAGTTTAAGGATAGTGGAAATCAGTGGCAGGAAGATGTCTGTTTTGTTGGTGTGGTTGCCTGGAATAAACTTGCTGAAAGCTGCAGAGACCGGCTAAAAAAAGGTTTTGCAATTCTGGTTGACGGAGAGCTGCAGAGCCGCTCCTGGAAAGCAGAAGATGGTTCAAGCAGATCAATTGTCGAAATCAAAGCACGGCGCATTCAGTTTTTGAATCGTAAATTAAAAAACAGCGAAGGTGAATGTGTTTGCGATGAAGACAGCGGCGTTTTTATTGATGAAGATGCAGTTCAGGATTTCACGGAAGATTCGTTCGATAAATTCCTCACCAGTGAGGAATCAGCTTTATTGAATAACAAGAAAATTTAGGAGTAAAAACCATGTTAATGAAAACAAAGAAAAACTGCCGCTTTACAGAAGCAAAAGTGCAGTATATAGATTACAAAGACGTAAAACTTCTTCAGAAGTTTGTCGGTGAGCAGGGAAAGATTATTCCGAAGAGAATAACCGGTACCAAAGCAATTTACCACAGAGAATTAACCACAGCTATCAAACGCGCGCGTCATCTGGCACTGCTTCCGTTTGTTGCTGACACCGTAAGATAAGCGAGGAAAACAATGAAAGTTATATTAAGAACAAACGTTGACAAACTCGGTAAGATCGGTGAAACCATCGAAGTAAAAGAAGGTTATGCAATGAATTATCTCATCCCGAGAAATTATGCATATCCGGCTCTTCCCGGTAAGATGAAAGCACTGGCTGATGAAAAGAAGATTTATGACAAACGTCTGCAGAAAGAAGTAAATGCTGCTCAGAAAATTGCATCAGAACTCGAAAAAGTTCAGATCAGTATTCCGGTGCAGGTTGGTGAAGAAGATAAAATCTTCGGCTCAGTTACCTCACAGATGATTGGCGATTCATTGAAGGAAAAAGGTTTCGACCTTGACAAAAGAAAGATTGAGCTTGCTGAACCGATTAAAACGCTCGGTATCTTTGATGTAAGTGTTCGTCTTCACGCGCAGGTTGCAGCAACCATAAAAGTATGGGTTGTCCGCGAATAACGCAAAATCGAATCTGTTAAAAAGCCGGATATATATCCGGCTTTTTTTATTTTAAAGAAGTTGTTTTATCAATCCTGCTGTGGAAACCCCGGAGCATTTTATCAGCGCATCGCCTGAGTGAAGGGGAAAGTCCGGTATGATTTTCACCGCCGGTAAGTGTAATAAGTTCGGGTATTTAATCAGATCAGGGAGTATAGCAGGACAGGTATTTGCATAAGAGATTATTACCCCCTAGTTCGGGTTAACAAACACCTGCGGTAAATCAGAGATCGTTTTGTAGTCAAATTTTTTTACCAATCTGCGACTACTCCGGAGTCGGAGATGTTTTTCATTCGCGGTTTTCTACCAATCTGCGACTCCTCCGGAGTCGGGAGATTTATATATTTACGGTTTTCTACCAATATGCGACTCCTCCGGAGTCGGAGGTGTTTTTCATTCGCGGCCTTCTACCAATCTGCGACACCTCCGGAGTCGGAGGTGTTTTTGATTTGCGGCTTTCTACCAATCTGCGACTCCTCCGGAGTCGGAGGTGTTTTTCATTTGCGGCTTTCTACCAATCTGCGACTCCTCCGGAGTCGGAGGTGTTTTACATTTGCAGCTTTCTACCAATATGCGACTCCTCCGGAGTCGGCAGATTTATATATATTTACGGTTTTATACCAATCTGCGAACCTTCCGGAGTCGGGGGTGTATTTCATTTGCGGCTTTCTACCAATCTGCGACTCCTCCGGAGTCGGGGGTGTATTTCATTTGCGGCTTTCTACCAATCTGCGAATCTTCCGGAGTCGTAAGCCAGAAAAATTCATAATTCATACTTCATACTTCATAATTCTTTTACAGTTTATTGAGTCCTCCCAAAATCTTATCTGCATGAGTGAGAATTTCACTGCGCTCATTTTTATCCATTTTATCGAATGTTTTATATACCATTCCTATTCTCGGATTCTTTTCCAGTTTCCCCCGGTGGCGGATATGGAAATGCCAGTAGAGGGAATTAAACGGGCATGCTTTTTCACCGTATCTGATATTCTTGTTGTAGAAGCATGACTTGCAGTAGTTGCTCATTCTTCCTATATATTGACCGCTTGAAACATAAGGTTTTGTAGCAACAAGACCGCCGTCAGCGAACTGGCTCATACCGCGCGTATTCGGCATCTCAACCCACTCAATTGCGTCTATATATATACCCAGATACCACTCGTCAATCTTATCAGGATGAATGCCCGCCAGCAGTGCGAAGTTGCCCGTTATCATCAGCCGTTGAATATGATGCGCGTAAGCATGTTGTAAAGACTGAGTAATGGTAACTGAAAGACAGTGCATTCTTGTTTCTCCCGTCCAGTAAAAGGCAGGCAAAACTTCAGTGTGATTGAAAAAGTTAAGTTTTTTGTATTTCGGCATCTGTGCCCAGTAAACGCCGCGCATATATTCACGCCAGCCGAGTATCTGACGGACAAACCCTTCAACGGCGGAGAGGGGAATTCTTTTTTTATGTGCTTTCCAGTAAGCAACTGCTTTATTCACAACCTCGTCTGGTGAAAGCATTTTTGTATTCAGTGAAAATGAAAGCCGGCTGTGAAACAGACTCCAGTCTCGCTCAGACATTGCATCCTGAAACTCGCCAAAGCGGGGGAGCAGATATTCCAGAAAGAAATCAAGCAGAGCGAGTGACTCCTCACGTGTTACAGGCCAGTGAAAGCGGTCGAAGTTGGCATAACCAAACGACTGCACTCCTGAATAGGAGATTGTCGTCCAAAGCCGGGTTAAATCCTTTTCGAAAACAAGCGGTGCAACTTTTTTATACTCAGCGGGGAGTGAAGAACGGTTTTCTTTATCATAGTTCCATTCACCACCAACGGGTTCTTCTCCTTCCATGAGTATATAATGCTTCCTGCGCATTGAGCGATAAAAACTTTCCATCAGGTAAGTCTTTTTCCCTTTGAAAAATTCTGAAACCTCATCCCTTGTCGTGTAAAAATGTTCGGAAGTAAACATGGTAACCGGAAGACCGAGTGTCTTTTCAAAAGATTTGAGCAGCTTGTCTAAACGGTATTCATCCGGCTCGAGATATTCAACAGCAGTTATTTTACAGAGTGTAATCAGGAAACGTAAATTTTCCTTCAGTAAGTGCGTATTATTGGGATCATCAATGGAAATGTAATGTGTGCGGTGTCCTTTTTTTCTGAGCCACCGGTCAAAGTGACGCATTGCAGCAAAAAAACCAAGTATTTTTTGTGCATGATGATGGACGTATTCAGTCTCCTGCCTGATTTCCATCAATGTATAAATAACATTACTGTCAGGTTTATTAAACCAAGGATGCTCATAATTGAGCTGGTCACCGAGAATCAGACGCAAGATCACAGGAACACCCTTTCAAATAAGAATTTTTTCCTGATTTAATCTGAAATGTAAACAAGACTTTTGATAAAGTAAATAAAAATCGTTACGGCTGATGAATAAAACATGACATCTGTCATTTTGTTAATTCTCTTTTCGCTTTTCCCTTGATTCTTAATCAGGAATTGACAAAATTGCCCGGTAAATAATTGTTACCTGTTTCACATTAATAATCAGAGGTCGCAATGGAATACTACGAACTGCATCCCGAAACACCACAACTTCGTTTTATCAATAAGGCCATAGAGGTTCTTAAAGGAGGGGGAATAATCATCTACCCCACCGATACTGTTTATGGAATCGGCTGTGACATTTTTAATAAAGACGCGCTTGACAGGATTTTTGCGCTAAAAACAGACGCCTCTTCAAAACTGCTCAGTTTTGTTTGTCCGGATTTGAAGGATATTTCATCGTACGCTAAGGTATCAGATTACGCCTACAAAACCATGAAAAAGCATCTTCCGGGGCCTTATACGTTTATTCTGCCGGCTTCCAAGGAAGTACCCAAAAAGCTTTGGAGCAAGCGTAAAACAGTGGGCATACGCGTTCCTAACCATGCAGTAGCACTGACTATGGTTAAAGAGCTTGGAAACCCTATCATCAGTTCAAGCGTAACGAACCGTGCGGGAGAAGTTCTCACTGATCCTCTCGAGATTAAAACCCTATTTTCGGGGTCGGTTGACCTTATGTTGTCAGCCGGACACCTGTCTGGCAGCCCCTCCTCAGTGATTGATTTGAGCAGCGACATTCCTGAAATACTCAGGATTGGCGCCGGTGATGTCAGTCTTTTTGTTGCCTGATTTTCAAACTAATCACTTTTACCCGCCGGAAATGTGCTTCCGGCGGGTTTTTTTATCTCCTTTTGCCCGCCAAATTTCATCCAAATCTTGGGAAGAATCCATAATACAAGTAAATTGCACAAAGAGATTCCACCATTTACCGGAGTCCTTCTGTTCATTCATCCCGTTAGTGCATGGAAACAAAAAAAAACGATAGCAAACGAACCGTCCTGCGTGTAAGGACAAAAAAAGATAAGTTACTCGGAGAGGAAAAAATAACCGGAGAAGTGGAGTATCATCGTGATTTCCCTTCTGCATCTCTTCCGCTCAAGCGTGACGTCATTGTATGGCTTCCTCCTTCATACCGTAAAGACGCAAAAAAGTATTACCCGGTTCTTTATATGCATGATGGTCAGAATATCATCGATCCCAAAACAGCTTATGTAGGGGTTGACTGGCGCGTTGATGAGACCCTGACCTCATTGATTAAGAAAGGACTGATTAAAGAGGTTATTCTTGTTGGTATTAATAACACCAGTGACCGGCTGGATGAATACAGCGACAGAGAAAAAGGGAGGGCTTACCGGAAGTTTATTACGCAGGAATTAAAACAATTTATTGACGGGCGCTACCGGACTCTTACCTCCCGCGAACATACTGCTATCATGGGGTCATCCATGGGAGGGCTTTGCTCGCTACTGACTGTCTGGGAATATCCGGATATATTTATGAAGGCCGCTTGCCTTTCCAGTTCATTTTATTTTGATCATCAGAGGATGTTCCGGATTATTGAAGACTACTTTGGTCACAAGAAAGATATACGTATATATATCGACAGCGGAGAGGATGGCAGGCGGGACGCACAAAAAATGTTTTGCCTTCTCGGTCAGAAAGGTTTTATCATCGGGGAGGATATGGATTATTTCTATGATCCGGGAGCTCAGCACACTGAAAGCGCATGGGCCTGCAGGTTAGAACGTCCCCTCAGATTTTTATTCGGAAAGTAAAGCCGGGTTCCGGTAAAAAGCGCTCCTGCCTTTTACCAAGAATAAATCCCACCCCAGCTTAATCAGAATCCGGTTAGCTTCGCTTATTTCTTCCGGAGTGTGAGTTTCAAGAATAATATATCTGCATTTTGAAAGCAGCTCAACACCACCTCTTAGCGCAACAGCCCCGAAACCTTCGATATCAATTTTTATTAAATCGATTTCTGCCGGTGCATATTGCTTAAGCAGGTTATCCAGTGTATCAGCAGTTACGGTTCTTTTTATTTTTCCTGCGGATGAGAATACGGAGTTTGAGCCCTCGAGCGGATCATCATACTGAATCGTAAAACTTTGCTTTTTGTCTGATACGGCTGACGGAATACCAGTCCAATTGAAGGAACCGGGTATAGTCTTCAGACGTCCGGTGGTGAATTCAAGACTTTCAGGTATCATATCAATCCCGTAAACAACGGCATTTTTATTGAGTGAAAACCACCATCGAACGGTCATGCCGAGATTGATACCGAGATCAACAATTACCGGCCGCGCACTTTTCTTAATCCCGTCTTCAATCTCATCACAGCGCAGTTCTTTTTCGATGATGTTATCATATATACTGAGGAATTCGTTATACAGAGCTATTCTTCCGAACGGTGGCAGACTGATACCAAACGGCACACTCTTAAAAACACACAGCACCGCGGCAAGATATTTGCCTTTTAGCCCGTAGAGAGTAAATGCCCTGACTGCTTCAAAGGGAAAACGGAGGAAAGCTGATATTGAATCGCGGGTTGTGGATTTCATCTGAAGATAGAATATATATAACTGTTCTGATTCATTTCGGGAGAAAACGGAAGCGGACGGTTTTTTACGGCCGCCCGCATCATCCATTATAAACTTCTCAGGCGTTCTTCGTAGGCATCTAATTCTGTTAACAGCTCTGCCGGCAGCCGGTCGCCGAATTTTTTGAAATACTCGCGTATATCATCCACTTCAGCTTTTGCCTTATTCAGGTCAACCTCGAATAGTTTTTTCATATCGTCACGTTTGAGACTGAGTCCTTTCAGGTCAATCGCTTCTTCAGTCGGCACGATACCAAATGCACTATCCTTGGCCTCACCGCCTCCTTCAAGACGTTCAAAAATCCATTTCAAGACGCGGATATTATCACCGAAGCCCGGCCAGATAAATTTACCATCTTCATCTTTGCGGAACCAGTTAACAGAATATATCTTCGGCAGCTTTGAGGTATCTGCATTCCTGCCGATATTCAGCCAATGCTGAAAATAATCTCCCATGTGGTAACCACAGAAGGGGAGCATAGCAAACGGATCATGCCTTAGCTGACCGAGTCCGCCTACTGCTGCAGCGGTCATCTCAGAGGAAATGGTAGCCCCCATATAAGTGCCATGCTGCCAGTCACGTGCTTCAGCAACAAGCGGAATAACCGATGCACGTCTTCCTCCAAAAAGAATTGCGTCAATCGGGACACCTTCCGGATCTTCCCATTTCGGATCTATGACGGGGCATTGGTAAGCCGGGGCGGTGAATCGTGAATTAGGGTGTGCTGCGGCTCTGCCTGAGTCCGGAGTCCATTCTTTTCGGAGCCAGTCAATCAGTTTTGAGGGTTTGTCATCGGTGAGACCTTCCCACCAGACATCGTAATCTTCAGTGAGCGCAACATTTGTAAAAATTGATTTTTTGGTTGCCGAAAGCAGTGCATTAGGATTTGTTTTCATTGAAGTACCCGGAGCAACGCCAAAAAATCCGGCTTCAGGATTGATTGCATAAAGACGGCCATCTTTACCGAATTTCATCCAGGCAATATCATCACCAACAGTTTCAACCTTCCAGCCGGGAATGCTCGGGGTAAGCATGGCAAGATTCGTCTTACCGCAGGCACTGGGGAAAGCTGCTGCAATATATCGTTTATGACCTTCGGGATTAGTTATTCCTACGATAAGCATGTGCTCAGCCATCCAGCCCTCATCTCGCGCCATAGCTGAGGCAATCCGGAGAGCAAAACATTTTTTACCGAGCAGAGCATTACCGCCGTAGCCGCTGCCGAATGACATTATTGATCGCTCCTCCGGGAAGTGAACAATGTATTTCGTTTTGTTGCAAGGCCATGGGACGTCCGCCTGAGCAGCCGACAGAGGTGCGCCAACGGAGTGTAGTCCTTTTACAAATTCACCATCTCCCAAGACCTCCAGTACTTTTTTCCCCATACGGGTCATCAAATTCATGTTTACAACAACATAGGGTGAATCAGTAAGTTCAATACCGATGTGAGAGATGGCGCTGCCAAGAGGTCCCATGCTGTAGGGAATAACATACATGGTTCTCCCTTTCATGCAGCCGTCAAAGAGACCTTTCAGGGTTTCCTTCATCACTGCCGGTTCTTCCCAGTTATTTGTTGGACCTGCATCTTCCTTTTTAGCTGAGCAGATATAAGTTCTGTCCTCAACCCGTGCTACATCAGAGGGGTCTGAGGTACAAAAATAGCTGTCAGGTCGCTTTTCCTCATTCAGTTTAACAAATGCGCCTTTTCGAACGAGGAGATCTGCCATGGCGTTAAATTCTTCCTGGCTGCCATCACACCAGTAAACTGAATCCGGCTGACAGAGCGAGGCCATATCGTTTACCCAGCCAAGCAATGCTTTATTGTTGGTCATAAAATTCCTAAAATCTGTGAAATGAGTTGTTTGGAGTGAAATAGAAGCCGTGAATCAGCAATATTCCACGCAATATATTAGTGCAAACTTACGAAAAGGGGCTCTGAAAGAAAAGACAATACTCAGAAGCGAACTGAGAGAAACGCCTGTTTTAATCGTATTTTACGGTAAGGGCAAAAAAAAAGCCCGGCGCTGGGGGATACACCGGGCTACCTCTTACTAAGGTCCTTAGGTCAGGGGAGAAACCTAAAGACAAGGTGTACAAATATAATACTTTTCTCAGATATGTCAAATATTTTTGAAATTTTTTTGGAAAAAATAAATGCCGTAATTGTTTACAATTGACAATTTATCATTCGCGATGTTAAAGGCGAATCATTCGGAAAATTCCTGGCTGGTTTAAGCTATTGCGCGAATATTATCAGGGGGAGGGTGAGCAGATTATCAACAAATATAAAAGTGTTGTTTTAATGCGGATTAGAAAAGCAGTTGATTGGCAGGGCAAAAAAAAAGCCCGGCGCTGGGGGATACACCGGGCTACCTCATACTAAGGTCCTTAGGTCAGGGGAGAAACCTAAAGACGAGGTATTCAAATATAAGGGTCTTTATGTTTATTGCAAAGAAAAAACAACAAATAATTTAAATTTTCCCCATTTTATTTTTTCAGTGTGAGCTGAATCAATACAATCTCAGTATCACTGCCGGTTCTTATTGGTGGTCCCCACGTCCCTGCTCCGGAAGTGACATAGACGTGTAAATCCTTGATTTTTTTATAACCCCAACTGACTTCATAGATCAGGCCGGTCACATAATTAAACGGCCAGATTTGTCCATGATGGGTGTGACCTGAAAGCTGAATTGCCGCCCCGGCATCAGCAGTTTTGCTGAGCGCGAAGGGCTGATGATCGAGGACAATTATCGGGAGCCCCATAGTATCGGTTGAAAGCAGTTCCGCCACATCCTTTCTGCTGCCGGTGGTAAAACGGGAAATAGCGCTGTCTTCTCTGCCTGCGATGGTAATGCTGCCCGCGATGGTCATTAATGAGTCACGCAGTACGTGAAAGCCGGCATCACGCAAAAATTTATCAGCTTCTTCAACGCCCACAATATATTCATGATTGCCATTTGCTATATATGTGCCGTAAGTTGAACGGAATTTTTTAAGCGGCTCATCGATATTTCGTGAAAGCAGGCGATATATCTGATCATCAACAATATCTCCGGCGGCTACAATAACATCCGGGTTTAATCTATTTATCTCATCGGAAATTCGCTCAGCTTTTGAGGCATTGTTAACCGGGGTAAGATGCGAGTCAGAGAAAAAAACGATTCGCATGGAATCTAATGCAGCTCCCGGTGCAGAAACCTCAAGATGAAGCTGAGTTACCTTTATATTCTGTGCATTAAAGTATCCGTAGGTCACAGTAATAATTACAAAGAACATACTAAAAATTGAATATCTCAATTTTGCTTTTTCGTACTCACCAGGGTTGCTTTTCATAGTAGCAATTTTTTTCATAAAAAGCAGCCGCAAAAGTTCACCAAGCAATACGAAGAGGATGCTATAGTGCATAAAAGCGAACCAGACAGACCCGATCCAGAGTACAGATGTATAGATGAAATTATCCAGCCCTGAAAGCAAAGCGCGCGCAGCAACATAGGAGAGGGCCGAAAAAAGCATAAACAGTACCGCGCTAATCCTGAGATATTTTGGCGCAGCAGAAAGCCCCTGCCATACCCGACGGAACAGGTAAAAATTAGTTAATGTAAAAGCAGTAAAAAATGTTATAAAAAACCAGCGCATTTAATCCGAGAATTTAGTTGATGAAAATGTGGAAATTGTCAGTAGTTTTCGGAAACACTACAGTGAATCAGGTTGAGCTCACCAAAGCCGGGGCTGTGAGTAAAACTCCTGAGTAAAACCTGTAACAAACTTAAAACATAAAAAAGTATGGTGTAAGTTCCTAAAAATATGAAAATATAATAACTTTTGTGTGCCGGATTTGGGAGCGGGGTCAGGTAATCTGCTGAATTGCGGAATATTTCATTTATAGATATTTTTTAAGATTAGGTTCGAAGGGGAGGGTTTTTTTATTGAGGATCAATCGGCAGCGATTGCAGCGTCCTTACATATGGAAGGATCGGTTTTGTTTTTTTGGCGATGCAAATGCTGTCACCCGGTGTCCGAGCTGTTCAATCCTTCCTCCTTTATATATATCAACCGCAGCGATTGCAACGTCTCTACAAAAAAATAAATCAATTCATAAATCAAACTTCATAATTTATAATTCTTTATCGCATCGTCTTTACAAAACCTATTGATGTTGTTGTCCTTGGATGGGTTCGAGACGCTGCAATCGCTGTTCAATCCTTCCCATGTGTGGATTTGAGACGCTGCAATCGCCGTGGTGGTTCATGTGA
>BTUV01000049.1:0-22127 GCA_045863035.1 Ignavibacteriales bacterium
CATGTTCGCAATAACAAGACTCACCCCCAAACCCCCTCTCTCCTTACAGTGTATGTTTTAACTGAATATATTCTCTTGCAGAATTTAAATTTGTGTTTGCCGGGATCTGCATTGGAAAGAGGGGGCTTAAAAAATTATATATTGTTCATTGTAAATTAGAAGCGGGGGTTTTGCTATAGTAGCATTGACCTTGTGTCTGAAATTTCCTTTTCAAAATTGCATTGTTGTTGATAAGGATATGACTATAATTTTTTGCCACAATGTATCATTAAAATTAGTATGACAAATTATGAGAAAATCTTCGTTTTGACCACGTATTGTCATATTTTTACTATTAGGTCAAATTTTGGCAGAAGTCAGGACCGTTTGCGACTCAACATGAGCACAGACCTGAAGCTAATAGACGGAAATCTGATCAGAGGAAGCTATATACAAATAAATAAATTTAAAGATTATTACGGCGGTTACCCCAGCCGGGCGAATTTCCAGCATACATTCTCAAACACCCCGATATTTAATCAAATTAAGTAATTTCTGATTATTAAATGCGTCCTACAAATCGGCAGCAGTCAGGTAAAATCAGGTTGCCGAAAGCGTATTTAAAATAAAAATCCTCCGCAGGTGGAAGCGGAGGATTTGCTTAAATGAAAGAAATATACCAGGATACTCTGCACTCAATAACGGTTTCGCTTCGTATAATGAGTGTGGAGCAGTTTGTGTGACTTCTTCCCTAAAGGACCTTCAGGCAGGAAGTCTTTGTATATCTGTACTATTTCAGGGTTCTCATGTGATTTCCTGATCTCCTTGCCTTCATCTTCAGCATAAATAGCAGCGATTCTTTTTTTGCGGATAGCATCATTGGTCGGAATTGGTTGTCCGCCTCCGCCAATGCAACCGCCCGGACATGCCATGATCTCAATAAAATGATAGGGTGATTCATTCCGTTTTACTTGTTCCATGATGGTTCTGGCATTTTTCAAACCATGAGCAATGGCAACACGCAGTTCTACTCCTTCAAGAAAGTCCCACTCAGGTTTGCAGCCAACAAGAGGAATTGAGGCCTCCTTGATTTTTTCAAGTCCGCGCGCCGCAATGATGTTAAGATTCTTAAAGGGAACAGGTTTACCGGTAACAATTTCATAAACGGTACGCAGGGCTGCTTCCATTACACCGCCGGTTGCTCCGAAAAGAACCGCAGCGCCTGAGGAGTCACCCATCATACTGTCAAATTTTTCATCTTCCAGTTTTGCAAAATCAATACCCGCCTGCCGTATCATTCTGCCAAGCTCGCGTGTAGTAAGTCCGGCATCTATATCCTGAAAACCGCTTGCTTTCATTTCGGGTCTGTTGGCTTCATATTTTTTTGCCGCGCAAGGCATAACCGAAACGGAAACAATATCTTCCGGTTTTATTCCGATTTTATGTGCATAGTAAGTTTTGGCAAGTGTGCCGAACATCTGCTGAGGTGATTTACATGTTGAAAGATTATCAAGATGTTCCGGATACATGTGCTCTATATATTTAACCCAACCCGGAGAACAGGAGGAAATCATAGGCAGAGCAACATTTTCTTTGTCGCGGAATGCCTTCTTCAGCCGGAGAAGCAGCTCTGATCCTTCTTCCATGATTGTGAGATCAGCAGTGAAATCAGTATCAAGAACAGAATCAAAGCCGAGCTTCTTCATAGCCGCGACCATCTTTCCGGTAACTCTCTGACCCGGAGGATAGTCGAGTGTTTCACCAAGCGCGACTCGCACACTCGGCGCTGAGTTTATAACTACATGTTTGTTCGGGTCCCCTATTGCTTCCCATATATCATCATAATATCTGCGTTCAGTTAATGCTCCGGTGGGGCAGTGTATAACGCACTGCCCGCAGTTAACACAGACCACCTCATTAAGGGGGAGATCCATAAAAGTTGATATTTTCATATCTTTACCTTTATGTGCTACGGTTATAGCATTAACATGTTGCAGCTCAGAGCAGGTTCTCACGCATCTCTGGCATCTTACGCATTTACTGTCATCCTTTTCAATTGACCAGGATGAGCGGTCAACCTGAATATTTGGTTTAAGAACACTGAGGTAACGTGTATTATCAACGTTATATTCAGCCGCAAGATTTTGCAGTTCACAATTAAGACTTCGGTAACAAGTAGTGCATTGCGTGTTATGTTCGGAGACCAGCAGCGCGATGATATCTTTCCGTGCGTTGCGTACAACCGGTGAACTGGTATGAACGACCATGCCGTTAGACGCGGGGGTTGAACAGGATGCTACAAGAGTTCTTGACCCTTCCACTTCAACAACGCAAATCCGGCAGTTACCGGCTACGCATAAGTCTTCATGGTAGCAAAGTGTCGGGATGTTTACCTTTGCTTTGTGAGCCGCCTGAAGAATAGAAGTTCCATCGGGGATGGTGACTTCACGATTATCAATAGTTAGTGTTATATAATTTTCCATTTTTCAGCTCCTAATAAATCATTTCTTCAGCGAAATTGGTAACAATAGAAGAGAAGGAGTTAGCCACAGACTGACCAAGTCCGCATTTAGAAGTAATCTTCATTGTTTCGCTGAGTTTAAGAAGCTGGTTCAGATAATCAGGGTCCCTCTCTCCTTTCTTCACGGCCTCAATTCCGTTTTTTAGCTGCTGGCAACCGATGCGGCAGGGGGTACATTGACCGCAGGACTCCTCAGCAAAGAAATCGAGATAATTCCGCAGTATATTATACATTGAGCGGGAACTGTTAAAGAGCATCATAGAACCGCCTGTGGGGAGTGAGTCTCCGATCAGACCACCGCGGTAGCCGATAGTTGTATCATTAAATTTTTTTCGGGGAACACAGAATCCGGAAGCCCCTCCAACCTGTACGGCTTTGGTGTCACCGTCACCGAACTCATCAACAAATTCAGCAAGTGACAGTCCGAATTCAAGGTCATATATACCCGGTCTGGGTGTGTCGCCCGATACTGAAAAAAGCTTTGAGCCGCGGGAATCCTGTATGCCAAGTTTTTTGAACTCCTCAGGACCAATACGGCAGACCATAAACGCGGAGACAAGAGTTTCTACATTGTTTACTACTGTCGGCTTGCCGAGATATCCATTAGTTGTGGGGAACGGGGGTTTGTTTCGCGGTTCGCCCCGTTTGCCTTCCATGCTTTGCAGTAATGCAGTTTCTTCGCCGCATATATATGCACCGCAGCCCATAAATATTTCAACTTTGAATTTGATGTTATTGCTTTTGAGAATTTTGTGAAATTCTTCAAGTTCTTTCTGCAGCTTGTTAACAAGAAAACTGTATTCCGCGCGGAGATAAATATATCCTTTGGCTGCACCGGTAACTTTTGACGCCAAAGCCATTCCGGCAAGGACACGCTTAGGAACATGGTCAAGAATTTCTCTATCCTTAAATGTACCCGGCTCACCCTCGTCAGCGTTGCAAATGATATATTTATCATCAGATACTGCCTCAGCGCAGAGTTTCCATTTAAGACCTGTGGGGAAACCCGCCCCGCCTCTGCCTTTAAGCCCTGATTCAATTAGATCTTTAAGAATTTCATCAGAATTTCTGGCGAGCATCTCAAAGAGAATTTTGTACTCCTCATTTGAATAGTTTCCGAGGATGAGGTCAACTTTTTTTAATGATAATTTCATGATGTCTGCTTCCTACCTGTTCTTATAACTTGCAATTATCTGGCGGACTTTATCAGGGGTAAGGTCTGTATATGCTTCGTTATTGATGAGCATGGCAGGCGCCTTATGACAGAGTCCGAGGCAGTTTGTATAGCAGAGGGAAAATTTACGGTTATGAGTGGTCTGCCCCATTTTTATTTTGAGAAGATTTTCGAGTGTGTCAACTATCTGCTTTTTATTTTTCATATCACACACAATAGTTTTGCAGATGCGTATGACAAACTCGCCCTGTGGAGTTCCGCTCAGGAAGGAATAAAAAGTAGCTTTGCCAAATACTTCAGCGGATGAAATATCAAGCTGCCGGGCTACTTCGACCATGGATTCATCAGAAAGGTAATGGAATTTCTCATACACCCCGCGAAGGATTGGAAGTAACTGGCGCCTTTCTTTTCCGTATCTGAGCGTCAGTTCCGTTACGGTGGATTCAACTAAGGTCATATTTCTACTCTCCGGGTTCACAATCAGTTAACTAACTGTCCTCTTTGCGCTCGGAAAGACTTCTTCAGCAGAAAAATATCTGCACTACAAATTTAGGGAGATTATTATTCACATCAAATGGAAACTAATTGCTATTTTTTTTGTTATATATACATGATGAGCTTTACGGAATACTGTAATAAAACTCATCAACCACAGAAAAAATATTGCTAAATTAGTCAACACAATTTTTACGATTGTTCACTTTTTCAACACGAGGAATAAAAATATGATAAAGAAAATTCTATCAACCGAACCATTGTTTTTTGATCTGGGTCTGCTTATAGCCCGTATTTGGCTGGGAGTCACATTTATTGTTTTTCATGGCTACAGAAAGATTACAAATCCGGAGGGTTGGGAAAAACTGGGAACAAGTATGGCAAGTCTGGGGGTTGATTTTGCCCCTGCTTTTTGGGGTTTTATGGCTGCTTTCACTGAGTCATTCGGAGCTCTTTTTTTGCTGCTGGGCTTTTTCACCCGCCCCTTTTCAGCGCTCTTGGCTTTTACGATGTTCATTGCAACCCTGAAACACCTGCTCGCTGATGAAAAATTTTCTTATCCGCTTGAAATGATGGCAGTTTTTACACTTTTCGCATTTCTCGGAGCAGGTAAGTATAGTCTGGACAAGTTGATAACAGATCGCGGGTAAATCAGGCAACACTGCCCGTATATGTTGTAAAGGTGACAATCAGAAGCGAGCTGCTACTGCTGACAGGCGAAGTTCTTTGTGAGTGGCGCTGGACATCGCTGCGTAAGAAGAGTATCTGCTATTGGTCATATATATTCACGATACAAATAATCTGCCCCGCTGCTTTTTTTATCAGGAGCAGCAGGGCAGATATTATCGAACAAAGTTATTTCAGGCGAAACTGAACCGGTATTACAAGTTTCACTTTTACGTTCTTCCCCTTATGTTCACCGGGTGTAAAACTGATTTTATTAACCGCGTTGAGTGCCGCTGTATCCAGCTCCGGATGTGTCCCCTTCAATACTTCAGTTGAAAGAATCTTTCCATTTTCATCTACAACCACTGAAACAAAAACCTTCCCCTGGATACCGGCTTTTTTTGCTGATTCAGGATATACAATGGCTTTTAGGAGAGATTGCATCCCGCCGACAATTTCAGGCATTTTATCAGCTTCAGTGAGGATATCACTATTGCTGTCTTTTTCTGTTTTTTCTTTTTGAGTCTTAAAATCCTTACTCAGCTTAAATGATACAGGTATGGTTATTTTAACACGCACGTTTTTCCCGTCTTTTATACCGGGGGTGAATTTGGTTTTTCTGATGGCAGTTACCGCGGCTTCATCTAAAAGTTTATCGGCGCTTTTTTCAACGGTTAATGTACCGGGTTCTCCTTTTTCACTGATAATGGTACTGATAAATACAATGCCTTCCTTGCCGGCTTTTGCCGCCTCTTTCGGATATACAACATTTTTCATAATTGCTTCGATGCCTCCCTCAGGCAGGGGCATTACATCTGCTTCTGTATATATAGTAGTATCAGATGATTCTGAACTAAGGGCTATATCAGGCATCTGGTTGAGCGGCTGGAGGAACTCCTGCGCTAAACTGAATCCTGAGATCAGGATAAGGATGAGTATATATTTCATGGCAGCTCCTGTTAATTATTAATAGCGGGTTTAACGGTGACCACCGGAAAACTGTTATAAAGCATTTCAATGGTCTGGTTTTGTGTTTTAATTTTTTCGTCAAGCTGTGTAAGTGTAACTCTGTATGACTGCAGCTCGGTCATCAGAAAGAATGTAATCAGCGCAAAGATAACCGCAAAAGCTCCAGCGGCAGGAAACATCCACGCGTGATATCGGGGTGCGCTGCCGGGTGAAACTGAGCGTTCAGCATCAACTGACATGAGAATCTTATTATCAAGTGAGTCGGGGAAATCAACTTGAGAAAGTTCAACTCCGCTGCGGAGCAAATGCAGATTTCTGAAATAGTCGCGCGATTCTTCGTCAGCAGCAATCATAGAAAAGAGAGCCGGCTCTTCATTCTTTGAGAGTTCACCGTCAAAATATGAGTTTATCATTTCAGTCAAATTTAATTTTCTATCCATCATTACACCTTATTGTAGTAAGCTGAAAATTTTTTAATAAGCTTTTGCCTTGTTTTATAGAGACGGCTTTTTACCAAACCCGGCTCAACATCAAGCAGGGCAGCAATTTCCTCATAATGAAGCCCGCCATATTCGCGCAGAATGAAAACTTCCTTTTGATCAGGGGGAAGTTTATCCAGTTCTTTACTGACCAGATCGCCGAGCTCCTGAAGGGAATACTCGGCTTCCGGATCTGTTCCGCCGGGGAGTTCAAGATTATCGGTATCAATTGGGGTATCAAGGTCAGTTTTTATCTTTTTCTGTCTGAACCAGCTAAATACCTCATTCCGTGCGGTACGGAAAAGCCAGAAATCCACAGATGCCTGGTTTCGTATGGTGCTAAGGTTTTCGTAAAACTTCAGATAAACGCATTGCACCAGGTCTTCAGTGATCATTCTGTTTCCGGTCATTTTGAGGATATAGTTAAATATCCTTTTCTTTGTCCGATTATAGTGCACGGTAAAAGTCAGTAATTCAGTCATCTTTTGCTGTATTCCTTCATACTTAAAAGATGATCCGGAAGGAAGAAAGTTGCCATTTTTGGAAAATTTTTTCTGAATAATGATAAAAATAACTGTGAAGGGGACACAAAAGAGGTTAATTTATGCGATTATTGCGAAAAATCTAAACCGGATGTGAGAATTATGAATGGCACAAATGTTGCTATTCATAAATATAGGTTTAACAAGAGACAAACGATGCATACAGAAAACGATCCGATATACTCGATAGGCACCGCAGCCCGAATGACGGGGGTTAGCGTTCATACCTTAAGACTATATGAGCGGGAGGGGTTGGTAAGACCGGTAAAATCCTCTGGTAATCAGCGGCTCTACTCGGACAGCGATATTGAGCGCATTCAGTGCATACGGGATGCCATCAACGGCGAAAAAATAAGCATAGCAGGAATCAGGCACATACACGGAATGATACCCTGCTGGAAGATAAAAAACTGCCCCGATGAACAGCGAATTGTCTGCAAGGCCTTTACCGGAAATGGAAATGGCGGATGCTGGACGTACGAACACGAGGGCAACGTTTGCAGCACAAGTGAGTGCCGTGAGTGCCCGGTTTACCGGTTCTCAAGCAACTGTAAATCAGTCAAAATGCTTGTCAGGGGTAATTACACCGAACTTCAAAACATCTGATATATATAAGCAGACAACGGAATAACAAACAATGAAAAAGATACTGCTTTCAGTTCTGATACTTGCGCTCGGAACGTTTCTGATACTCAACCTTCTGATCGGTAAAAATGAGTTTCAGAATAACCTGCCGGAACTGAAAGAAAAATATGCCAGGAAAGAAAAGACCGCAGCCGATCATTCCAAATTTACCCAGTTGCAAAAAGATTTTACGCGCCCGCAGGATGTGACAGCAGCGTGCATTACCTGCCACAACGAGCGTCACACGGAAGTTATGAAAACTTCTCACTGGAACTGGGAACGCACTGAATATATACCGGGTAAGGGCATCAAACGGGTAGGAAAGAAAAACATACTTAATAATTTCTGCATAGGCATCGCGGGGAACGAAACAAGCTGTAACAAGTGCCACATCGGTTACGGATGGGATGACCCGGATTTTGATTTTACTGATCCGACAAATGTTGACTGTCTGGCCTGCCATGATAACAGTAACGAATATATGAAACAGAGCGGCGGGGCCGGAATGCCTGACCCATCTGTGAACCTTGCGTTTGTTGCGCAGAGAGTTGGCAAACCGCAAAGAACAAACTGCGGCACATGTCACTTTCTGGGAGGGGGCGGAAACAATGTGAAACATGGTGATCTTGAAACAGAACTCTTCTCAACAACCCGTGCGGTTGATGTTCACATGGGAACAGACGGAAGTGATCTTAACTGCATTGACTGCCACACTGCTGAAAACCATCAGATGAAAGGGAAAGTATTTTCACTTTCTTCAATGAACAAAGACCGGTCAGAGTGTGAGACCTGCCATTCAAATCTGCCGCATGAAAATTCTGTGTTAAATGAACACACGCAGAAAGTTGCCTGCCAGACCTGTCATATACCTCTTTACGCAAAAGTCAATCCGACAAAGATGACCTGGGACTGGTCAACCGCCGGCAAGTTGAAAGACGGACAGCCGTTCACTGAGTTTGATTCACTTGGCAAGGAGTCTTACACCAGCTTAAAGGGAAATTTCACCTGGGCGAGGAATGTTGAACCTGAATATATATGGTTTAACGGAACCGCTTCACATTATCTGCTCGGTGATACCATGAATCCGGATGAGACACTTCAGCTCAACCGTTTGTATGGGAGCTATGAAGACCCTGCCGCAAAAATTATTCCGGTAAAGATTCACCGGTCAAAGCAGATTTATGATAGAGACTATAAATATCTCATTCAGCCAAAAACAGTTTCCAATTATGCAGGAGACGGCGGCTTCTGGGGCGAATTTGACTGGAACCGTGCCGCTGAAGAAGGTATGAAGCAGATCCATCTGCCTTATAGCGGCTCTTATGATTTTGTGAAAACTGAAATGACCTGGCCGCTTAACCACATGGTCGCGCCTAAAGAACAGTCGTTGGCCTGCGCAGACTGTCATACACGCGAAAACAGCAGATTAGCATCTCTGACAGATTTTTATCTTCCGGGGCGCGACTACTCTCCGGCGGTTGATACACTTGGCGCGGGTGTTATCTTCTTTACCGCGCTTGGCATTGTAACTCATGCTATTGCACGTTTCATGAAATGGAAAAAGAAGAAAGAGCAGGGGAAAGAGGATGACGCAAAAAGTGAGGAGCAGAACAATGACAAGCGGTAAAAAAACAGAAAAGGTGTATGTTTATCGTTCGTACGAACGGTTTTGGCACTGGACACAGGCACTGCTGATGATTCTGCTGATGGTTACGGGATTTGAAATTCACGGCAGTATATCATTCTTCGGATTTGAATATGCGGTTTCCATTCACAGTACTTCGGCAATTATTCTGGTTGTGCTTACCGTTTTTACCATCTTCTGGCATCTTAGCACGGGAGAATGGAGACAGTATATACCAACCAGAAGAAACATAAAAGCACAACTGCATTATTATGTGTTCGGTATATTTGAAGATGCACCGCACCCATTCCGTAAAACAAAGCTGAGCAAGCTTAATCCGTTGCAAAAACTTGTCTATGCCGGTCTGAAAGTGGTTATCATTCCACTGATGATAATTACCGGTCTTGCGTATTTGTATTACCGCTATCCGCATTATAATAAAATAGCTCAACTTAATATAGCCGGACTGGAAGTAATCGCGCTTTTGCACACCTTGGGCGCATTTCTGCTGGTTGCATTCTTTCTTGCGCATCTCTACCTGATGACAACAGGCGAAACAGTTACTTCAAATCTGAAGGCGATGATAACCGGATATGAAGAATTGGAAGCTGATGAAAATAATGAAACTGCTAAAAAAATTACAACTGAGACTCCGAAAGTGAATTCAGAGAAAGAAGGATTATCGTGAAAACCAAATATATGAATCCATATCTGGCAGGATTTTTTCTGGGAGTTCTGCTGATAGCCACCTTTTATATATCAGGACGCGGTCTGGGCGCGAGCGGCGCAATCAAGGCGGTTACTGTGCACTCTGTAAATGTAATAGCGCCCGAACACGCTGAGCAGAATGGTTTTTACGCGGCATTTAACGCATCGCGGTCAGGGAACCCGCTTCGCGATTGGCTGGTACTGGAAGTGCTTGGGGTTGTTATCGGAGCATTTATTTCCGGACTTATATCAGACCGTCTGAAACTTACAACTGAATCAGGCCCAAGGGTTAAAAACGGAATGCGGCTTGTTTTCGCCTTTGCCGGAGGGCTGCTTTTTTCTTTTGGCGCGCAACTGGCACGCGGATGCACCAGCGGTGCGGCTCTGACCGGTATGGCGGTTCTTTCAACAGCCGGCTTTGTTACCATGATGGCTATCTTCGGCAGCGGATATGCAATTGCTTACTTCTTCAGAAAATTGTGGATATAGGAGGAAACCATGGGACCATTAGTACCTGACTTTATCGGCGAAGAATTTAATCTTATTGCTGCACTGCTTATCGGTATAGCGTTCGGATATATATTAGAGCAGGCGGGCTTTTCATCTTCAAAACGGCTTGCCGGTGTTTTTTACGGATATGATTTTACGGTTCTGCGCGTGTTTTTTACCGCCGGTGTAACCGCGGCCGTAGGAATTATTTTGCTTGAGCAGTTCAGTTTAATTGATGCTGATTTCATTTTCATCAATCCTACCTGGTTATATCCGGCAATAGCAGGTGGTGTGATTATGGGGTTCGGTTTTATTATGGGCGGGTACTGCCCCGGCACGAGTATTTGCGCGGCGGCAATTGGAAAAAAGGATGCTATGATATTTGTGCTCGGAGCACTTGCGGGTGTATTCCTGTTTGCCGGGCTTTTTCCGTATCTGTCAGATTTTTATGAATCAAGTTATCTCGGCGCCGTAAAAGTATATGATTCCCTGAGTATATCACGCGGGCTTTTTATTATGATTCTCATTCCTGTCGCGGTTGCTGCTTTTTACTTTACCACAAAGATAGAAAAGAAACTGAACAAGGAAGCTGACGGACACTCATTCAGGAGTGGACGCCACTTTGCATTTGCAACTATTCTGGTTGCAATCACTCTGGTTCTTGCTTTACTGCCCGAAAAGCGCGAACAGCTTTTAGAGGATGCTAAAACTCTTGCTGATAATCCAACGGCAGTATATACCATGATGGATAGTGATGAACTTGCATTCCGCATTCTTGAAAATGATCATACCATGAAGATTTTTCATATTAAATCAGGAAATCCGAATGATAGTTTAATTCTTCCCGGTGCAGCATTGCTTGATCTGAAAACTATCTCTTCGAAAGAAGGCAGTGTGCTGCTGGGAAACAGCTTTGCAAAAAAAGTGTTGGTGGCAGACGATGAGCGTACAGAAAAAGAAGCATATCAGCTTGCTTCGCTGATGGGGTACAAACATCTGTATATCCTGAAAGGGGGAATGGAGGAGTTCAGAAACTCCATTTTTGCGAGGAGTAATATAGAGATGATCCGTCAGGGGGATGTGGTACTGGCTGATTTTCGCGCTGATGCCTCTAACAGAATTGAGGCAATGATTGTGGCAGCAAAAGCCGCTCCGGTCAAAACCGGTGCAGTCAAAAAAGTTAAAGGCGGCTGCTGAGAATATTTAACAGTTTATTTAGAACCCCTGCTTGTCCGGCGGATGTGAACCCGAAACACCCGCCGGACATTACATTCCTGAGTGCTTTTAACACCTTACGTTAGAAAAATTTGCCGATGCATCCGATCTTTCTTTCTCATTTGCAGTTTTCCTCCTATTTTTGACATAGACGTTAATAAAAGAGTCCCGCATGAAAATTCTTGTAGTATTATTTCTCTCATTCCTGTTACCGCAGTTCTTAATTGCTCAGAGCACAGAAGCCGGCGATATTACTAAAGCTTTGTATCAGAGCGCTGATGACTGGAACAGGGGAGATATAGAGGCGTATATGAGCGTTTATCATAAGTCAGATTCTTTGTTGTTTGTTGGCTCGAAAGGGCTGACCTACGGCTGGGAGAAAACACTCAGAAATTACAAAAAGAGTTATCCGGATGCTGAAGCGATGGGAGTGCTGGAATTTACCATCCACAAGCTGGAAGTTATCGGTACTGATACCGCGTTTTTGCTGGGCGGCTGGAAGCTGATAAGGAAGGTTGGTGACCTGAGCGGCGCCTTTACGCTTCTTTGGAAAAAAATTGAGGGGAAGTGGGTAATCGTCATTGATCACTCATCGTAAACAGAATTGACGAACGTAACCGGATAACGATGATTATGACTAATAAACTTGCACTGCTGCTCTTCCTTTTTTGCACACATATATATGCTGAAAACCCGGTGCTGTTCAGAGGAAGCGGACTTGCGTATGCGGACAAGATGCTGGTTATGACACTTGCCGGCATCGTTAATCGCGACTCAGCCCGGCTCTACCTCTGGAATGTATATGAAACCTGGTCATTCAAAAATACCGATGAAACCTGGGGTGATATATACCGCCAGAGAGGGGGTGTGGTTTTTGACACCATCAGTACTGTCAGTCAACTGATCAACAGATTTCGCGGCAGCATTAACGGCGGTGTGGTTTATGACTTCAACCGTTTTTACGGCAATTTTACCGGGCAAAACTTTAACTGGCAGGCGGAGTATGCTTCACTTATCGGCGGACTGACTAACCGGCTTCCTGTTACAGCTACTCTTGCCTCTGCATATAATTTATCCGTCACTGATTCGGTTTTTGTTCATGACATTTTTGACGGTGACAGCTCACGGTATCTGCCTACCCGGCTGGAATCAGCGCTACATACCTGGAATAACCCCGCGTTAACTGAAGAACAGAGATATTTAACGCTGATTGACTGGGGAATCGGAAATATCCTGCCGCTTTGCAATCCGGCTAAGTTTTATATACGGGAGATTACCGATTTTACTGTTAAAGAACGGATGTTTCAGGTTAATCTTGCCGGTACTGAGGACTTAAATTTTAATTCATTGCCGTCAGCCAAAGCTGAGCTGCTTGAACGGCTGCTGGTATATATGCAGGGGAAAAACCCGGCTGACATCTTTCATATATACGGCTGGATGAGACCTGAGCCGCTCACTCAGTGGTTCGCGACGTATAACGCATCATTTCATGAAACGCTGCTGGGTAATCTTTCCTGGCATACCTCGTTTCCGGATTCCGGTGAACCTCTGACGCTAAAGTCAAAAATTAACGGGGATACGGTTCAGGTTCGTGATAAGTTTTATCTGCTTCTGTTAAGCAGTGAGGGGGATGCTTCAAACTGGGTTGCCGGTTTGCAATCAGGAGCATGGATTTCCTCTGACAGGGGAGCCGTACCGTTTGGGTGGGGGATAAATCTGCACCTGCTTTCGCTTGCTCCTTTTATTGCACGTTATTATTATGATACCGCAACTGAGAATGACGGGTTCATAAGCGTAACCTCGCCGCTTGGTTATGCGTATCCTGATCTGTGGACGTCGTCAGCGCTCCCCTCTGCACATGCGGCTTCAGGTAACCTGATGCAGAAGTTCAGTTTAAAGGAGATATACGGCTATAAACATTATGCCTCATCGGGCAGTGTTATTTACCGGGGGAGAACAATTAATAATAGTTTTAATTTTCAAAAATACGGACAGTTTCAGAAAAATATCGGCGCTGAGATTACATTTATATTTGATCCGTTATTAGCAACGCAATTGCCGAATCAGAATTACGGCTCACTTCTGTTTAATCATGTGAATGATGGCACGTTCTATGGAAACAGCACTGATATACCGGCAATGGCCGCGAGAATAAAAACCGCGGTCCAAAATAAAACTAAACCATATTTTTACCTGGCCGGATATCAGCGGATGCGTCATAACACAGCATCGTTGATAAATTCACCCGGTTCTGCTGATATTACACCGCAAAAACTGAAACAACTGCATGATATTCTAAAAGCTGATCCGGATATCGGCGCGGATGTTGTATTCGTAACTCCACAGTACTTCTCTTCGTTACTGAGAAAGAAACTGGGTCTGACAGATGTTGCGCTAAGCAATGGATTGAGCGTGCTGGATTATTCATTGCTGAATTATCCAAATCCTTTTAACGGCAGCACGCGAATACAGGTTGAGATACCAGAGGGGGGATTTGCAGAACTCTTAATATATAGTGTGACAGGTGAGTTAAAAGAAGTGGTTCACCGGGGCGAACTGGAGCAGGGCAGACATTACATGGATTTGAATGCTGCGAGTTATACATCAGGTATATATATTGCAGTTTTAAAGACAAGTGCAGGTGTTAAAAAGACAGCGAAACTGCTGCTGATGAAGTAACCCTGTCATTGTAATAATAATGACCGGGCAAAAAAAAGGACGATCCGTGGACCGTCCTTGAAGAACTTAACGCAAAGTTAAAAAAGTTAACATGAAGAAGCGCATCTGTTTTTAATGATAAAGCACTTCATAATTCATACTTCATAATTCATACTTCATCATGTATAATTCATTTACACTGTTTTTACTTCAAGTTTTTTGCCCTTGAGCTTTTTACCCCGGACTGAACGGACGATTTTTTCTGCTAATGAAGCCGGAACTTCCAGATAGCTTAATCTGTCCTGTATGGTTATATCGCCAATAAGTTTGCCGGATATATTTGCCTCTCCTGCAACTGTACCGAGAAGGTCGCCCGGCTTTATTCTGTCCTTACGACCAACATTAACAGAGATGGTAACTGTGCTTCCGTCGCCTGATTTTATTTCATTCTCTGCCGGTGCAGCAGCTTTCTTTGATAACGCAAATTTTTCTTTCATGAGATAGGCCGCGACATCCAATGAAGTGATATCATCATCAAGCAGGTTTTCCACCATTTGCATATATCGCTTTGCATCTTTGGCTTGTGCTGCATCACGGATGTTTTTAGATAAAGACTGTATCCGCATTTCTTCGATATCTCCGAAAGTCGGGATTTTAGCCAGTTTCATTTTGTGATTAATATATCTCTGAAGGTTTTTCATTTTCTGAAAATCACCGCCGGAGACAAACGTAAATGCCTTTCCCTCTTTACCGGCGCGTCCGGTGCGGCCAATGCGATGCACATACGCTTCTTCATCCTGAGGCATATCATAATTAAAGACCGCTTCAACATCATCAATGTCTAAGCCGCGGGCTGCAACATCAGTAGCTGCAAGAATTTCGAGTGTGCCTTTTCTGAATCTGCCGAGAACTTTTTCTCTCATCCCCTGGCTCAAATCTCCGTGAAGACCGTCAACTGAATAGCCGCGTGCGCGTAACTGTTCAACCAGGTCATCCACACCGCGCTTGGTGTTGCAAAATACCATGGAAAGTTTCAGATTATGGAAATCAATAAGGCGGGTGAGTGCGTCAATTTTTTCCCTGCCTCTTACTTCAAAATACGTCTGCTCTGTTTTGGGTACGGTCAGAACTTCATGCTCTATCCTGATGTGGACCGGGTCTTTTAAGTATTTTCTTGTGATATCAAGAATAGGTTTGGGCATTGTGGCAGAAAACATCACCGTCTGGCGCTGCTGAGGAGCTGAGCGGAGAATCTTTTCTATGTCATCTCTGAAACCCATATTCAGCATTTCATCAGCTTCGTCAAGGACAACCATACCGATATGGCTAATGTCGAGCGTGCCACGGTCTAAGTGGTCCATGATGCGACCGGGTGTGCCAATTACAATCCGGACTCCCTTTTTAAGAGCTGTGATCTGGCGTTCGATTGGCTGACCTCCGTAAACCGGAAGCAGGGTGGCAAACTTCTTATATTTACCCAGCTTTGCAATCTCCTCAGCAACCTGAAGCGCGAGCTCACGGGTGGGGCACATTACCAGGGTATGAACGTACTTTCCTTCGTGAGGCATCAGTTCCAGGGCGGGAATACCAAAAGCCGCGGTTTTACCCGTGCCGGTCTGCGCCTGCCCGATAATATCCTTCCCCTCTAAAACAAGGGGTATAGACTCGGTCTGGATGGGGGTGGCCTCTTCATAGCCAAGATCTTCTATGGCTTTTTGCATTTCTTTTGAGAGACCAAATTCGTTAAATCGGATTTTATTCATATTATTCGTATCAATAAACTTTCTTTTACCTGAAAAGGTAAAGGGTTAAGGGAAAAACTTTGCAGGAAGAAAGCCGGGAATGAAGAAATTATCTTTATTCGATACGTATGACTGAGGTGGAAAACCGAAGTAACAAGCTGGAATCTGCCGGCAAGCTGACGCAGGAAAATGCGCCAGAAACAACCTGCAAATATAAATAAAAAAATTATCATTACCGAATTGGCACAGACAGGAGGATACCCGGTCTGAGCTTCTGACAGAGACTGAAAGGCACAAACCGGCTTATGAATGATAAAAGACACACTGCCCCGGCGGTTATACTCGCGGAATTAACGTATAAAGCAATTAAGGGAAGGAGCTTTTCGACCGTGCTGCTCCCCTGGGGTGCAACTGAACCGCATAACTATCATCTGCCTTATGGAACCGATAATTACGAAAGTGAATATATATCACGGCGCGCAGCCGGATATGCTGCCGCGCTCGGAGCAAGAATAACCGTGCTGCCGGTCATACCTTACGGAGTAAATACCGGGCAGCTTGATCTCCCTTACGCGGTTAATATGAACCCTTCAACACAGATGATGATTCTCCGCGATATACTTATGTCAATAAAACCGCAAGGGGTAAGGAAGTTTTTTATTTTTAACAGCCACGGCGGAAACGATTTCAAGCAGATGCTGCGCGAACTGCAGCCACAGTTCCCCGATATTCTGCTGGGATATATAAACTGGTTCCGTATGAAAGAACAAGAGGAGTTTTTTGAAGAAAAGGATGACCACGCCGGAGAAATGGAAACCAGCATCATGATGTATATACAACCGGAACTGGTACTGCCTCTGGAAGAAGCAGGGGAAGGAAAATCACACCGGTTCACCCTAAAGGAACTGCATGAAGGGTGGGCCTGGACGCAGAGAGAATGGACAAAAGCCACATCAGATACCGGAGTCGGCAACCCGAAAAAAGCATCTCAGGAAAAAGGAAAAAAATATCTTGATTTTCTGGAAAGAAAAATCGGCACATTTCTCTATGAACTTGATACCACGCCGAACAACAAAATGTACGCCGCACAGGAGCTATTGTGAGACATGTTCTTTGGATGCTGATTGCTTTTGCGTTTACAGCCGCGGGACAGGAGATAGCTTTCAATAAATTTATTGCGCATGATTATTTCCGGATAAAGGTGAGGATACCACCGCTTGCGGGTGATACAACTCTCTATATACCAACGGAAGTGAGCCGTTCCGGTAAAGTAAGTGACGCGGCCGCTGATTTTTATATCCGCTCAAGGTGGGTTTCTTCATCAGGGTTTGAATATATATTCCCTTCATCGGTGAGGATACATACAGGAGGGGGAACGCTTCAGGGTGCCTTGTTTTATACCATTCGCGGAGAGCAGACACCGGCTGAGATTGATTTGCTTTTCAGGATACCGGCCGTAAGCCATGAAAAAAAGATATATATTATGGGGAAATGGATAAACCTGCCGATAGACGCCGGAAAGAGCAGCGAAGAAGGTTCTGTTGACCGGCTGTTTGAGCTCGCTGAAAAAGAAGCTGACGAAGGGATGTATGAATCCGCTCTGAAAAAATATATACAAATCATTTTAGCAGACAAAAACCGTTATGACCGCGCGGTTGAAGGAGCGGCGCGTGTTCAGACGGAGCTTGCCGCTGAATATTTATCGCGGGGTAATACCGATGATGCTTATATTCTGCTCAGCAGCGCCCGGAGTGTGAAGAGCAGGCAGCAGTCGCCGCTGATGAGCCGGACGGACAGTTTGTACGCGCGATGTCTGTCTGAGATGGGGGAGAAGCGTTATGAAGCGAACAAACCCGGCGAAGCTCTCTTTTTTCTCGGGCAGAGTCTGGAGCTTTTGCAAAACCCTCCTGTTCAACACCGCTATGAATATATACTGGCCGAAAAACGTTCTCCCTGGACGCTCGGACTGCTTGGTCTTTTTCCGGGAGGCGGTCAATTTTATAAGGGTGAGTATGCCAAGGGAGCAATCATGGCCGGACTTTTTGTTGCCGGCCTTTCGATTATGAGTATTAATTTTGATGAAGCTGACAAAAGCGACCAATGGGCTGACTATTATCACAGTCAGATAGCCGGTTCATCTGGCAATGACCGTTTTGCATTTACGCGGCTTGAATACTCAAGCAGGGAAGAAGCAAAGCGGAAAAACCAGATAGGATATACAGCGCTGACGGTTAGTTGTGTAACACTTCTCTGGAGCATTTATGACGGTATATATTCTGAGGATGAACTGTATCGCATAAAAAAACCGGATAGCGGATTTGATCTTTCGGCAGGAATCAGGGGAGGGATACCCGGCATAAACCTGAGTCTGAAATTCTAAATAGTTGAACGCTGACACTGTGGAATCGCAAATTAATATTTATCCCATTTTCCCCGGAACCGCCATTTTCAAAAGCGGAAGTCTCTTGTAAAGACGCTTCGGAAACAAGGCATTACGGAGTGAGAATCGTAAAGAAATCAAAAGCCCCGTCTTTAAGAGCAGATGCACGGGGATTAAGATAAGTTAAGAAATTAAATGGGCTTTAAAGAATTGCAATTGTTTGAAAGAGTAAATACATTTCACAAAGTGCTTTATTGGGGTTTTGTGAATCATAATTGCCTAATGCCGGAGAGTTGTTAATCGCTGTTTTAATATAGGGCTTCAATTTCAGATAGATATCGTAGTTTTGCCTGCACAAATATTTTTGCGACTTTTTATAATCTGACAGGTGCTTTTTTAACAAAGATTCTGCTTCTGAGCACTTATCTATGGATTTTGATGTTTTTATAAAGTGCAGAAGAAACCAAAACTCCAGACATGGATTTATTGTTATTATAATAATATTCTGATATTTTTGTTCACAATCTTTCCGGCACTCATCAAAAAGTTGCAGAGCTGTTTTTTTACCTCTTGGAGTTTCCTTGGATTCTTTGATAAGATTATCTAAGTCAAGCATCCAGAAAACTTGCGTAAACTCCTGCTCAGATAAGGAAATTGCTAAATTGTATTGTTCTTTGATACTCTTTTTTGTGGAATTTCCGGTTTAATTCTAACTTGTAAGTTACGACTGTTTTGTTCATTGCGTTTTAGCATCTGGAGATACCAAACCTCAGTTTTGCCATCTACGACAAATGCAAAGACCGGCACACTTTCGATTTTAATTTTTCGCCTTTTGCGCATGATATTAGTTTATATAGTTATCCCCAAGTATCGGGTTTGCCCGTAATTTACCGCTCTTGTAAGCATTCAGAACATTTGTGGTATTTCTGACAACAGAACTGTCAAAATCAGCCAATGAATACAGCTCGGTTGAAGAATTTTTGTTTTTATCAGTAAACCATATTGCATCGTTTCTGAAGATATCTTTGTTGTCAAGAATTTCTCTGTTGTGGGTTGTAGCAATTATCTGTGAATGTTTGGCATTAAGTAAAAATGTAATGATGAAGTGTAAAAATAAGTCGGGGTGCAGGGAAGATTCTAACTCATCAACAGGAAACGCTGCCGGCTTTTTTACTAAAAGAGCCAGCAAGCCGGCGAACCCGAAATATCGTCTGGTGCCTTGCGATTCCTGTTCAATAGGGAGACTGTATTTGACCTGGTTTACAGTATGCTCAAATGCAATATTTAACTTTATAATTTTATTTTCTTCTATCTTTCGAATTTCAGCGGGGGAATCCTTAAGCTGTGATTTTAATGTTTCAATAATTCTATCAGGCAATTCAATTTCTTCTTCATTCATGATAATATCTGAAATATTCAAATCTGCCTTTTTGAGGATATCTATCACATCATGTTTTTGAAGGTCACCTTTATCAAATTTTGATGCAATGAATCCTTCAAGAGAAAACCTTGGGTGAATAATTGGATATAAATAGTTCTTGAACCAGTCTGTTACATCTTTAAGTTCAACCATATCAATGTTTGTTTTTAAAAACCCTCCTAAAACCGTATTGTTCCAAAGAGTATTGCCTTCAAGAATTTTTGAAGCTGTTCTGTCAGTCCTGATTTTTTCGCCAAATCTGATTTCAGATAATTGGTTGACCAGATCTGTGCTTCTTTTGAATACTAATGATTTGCCAGGGTTATAATTGTATAAAACTTCACTCACTACGGCCTTTGAAAAAAACTCAACCTGATACGCGTACTTAATCTGATTAGAAACAAATTCTATACTAATAACCGAGTTTTGATTATTTTTTTTATCAAATAAGAATGGCTGAAAATTAAGCACTTCTGTCTTGCTGCTTGCTGGTTTTAAAACCAGTTCACGAAGAAAATCTTGCGACTTGAGAATGGTGGTCTTCCCGGAAGCGTTTGCTCCAAAAATAAGAGCCATCTTTAAAATCCGAAAACGCCCGGTTTTAATAATATAGCTCTCCTCAAGATGTGTGGATTTATCGGCTTCAAAATTTAAAGTTTGTCTCTCCTTGAAAGAACCAAAATTCTGAATACTGAAATTTATTATCATCTTAAATCTTTTATGTAAGTTATATGCACATATAAGCAAAAGAATGTTAAAATCTGTTTAAATAATGCTTAAAAATGTAAACATCTTACAAAATACGATATTTTGGGCTCTGTGAGAGTAAGTAAATGCCCCGACTTCAGCTTTTTAGTCTGAATCCCCCCTCCCCCTCAGAAGCCGAAGAATTGAGACGGGGCCAAGAGTAGATAAGGGTATTGAACTATGCAAAGATTCATTTTCTACTTTTCCCGAATACCGCTTTCCTGTAATTGACACCCCATTTCGCCAGTTCTTGTATTACCGGAGCCAGAGTTTTTCCCTGTTCCGTAATAGAATATGCCACAGTAATCGGCTTGGTGTTCATTACCGTCCGGCTGATCAGGTTATTCATTTCTAAATCCTGCAGTTCTTTAGAAAGCATTTTGGTACCTATTCCGTGCACTTCCCGCAGTAAATCCATGAATCCCAGAGTGCTCCCTTCGATGAGAGTCCCCAGGATGTGGAATTTCCATTTACCTGATAGTATGCTCATTGCATCGCTGATTGCCTGCATTCTTACCTGGCAGACCGGAGTGGAATTTATGACAATGTTCTTTTTCATCGTTTCCTTTTCTGAATATGAAACAAATGTATCAAACAGCCAGGTAGTTTCCAAGAGGAAAGTACTTTCCAAAAGGAAACCCATGCTAAATTTACAGTCGGTGGTATCTATTTTTGCTAAGAAAATTTAAGATTATCTTTAAAAGATTTACAGAATTAAAACACTTATTTTGATCATCGTCATTGCCGGCCGTATCACCTGCCTGGCTCAAGAGGAAAAGAACATGGAACATACTAATAACCTGCTGCTATGTGACCCCGTTGAAGGGATATGCGGAATACCGGATACCTCAACAACAACAAACGTTGAAGTACAAAATTCTGAAAAACCGGTTAAAGTCATTTACTTCACAGACCCAATCTGCTCTTCATGCTGGGGAATTGAACCGCAGTTACGGAAATTAAAACTTGAATATGGCAGCACTGTTGAGATAGAATACAGGATGGGTGGACTTCTGCCGGACTGGAGTTACAACAGCGGAGGCATCAGCAAGCCATCTGATGTGGCGCATCACTGGGATGAAGTGAGTATATATTATGATATGCCGATTGACGGGGATGTCTGGCTGGAAGACCCTTTAGATTCTTCATATCCTCCATCGATTGCGTTTAAGGCAGCGCAGTTGCAGGATAAAGAAAAGGCGGTCTCTTTTCTGAGAGAAATTCGGGAAATGGTATTTCTTCAGAAAAAGAATATTGCCAGATGGGAAAATCTGGAATCAGCAGCCATAAAAGCCGGATTGAACACAGAGCAGCTTAAGAGTGATTATGAAGGAAAAGCGAAAATGCTTTTTGAAGAAGATCTGAATTTAGCGAGAGAATACGGAGTGCGGGGTTTCCCGACAATGTTATTTGTTAGCACAAATGGTCAACAGGAAATTATATACGGTTCAAAGCCCTACGCATTTTATGAAACCGCAGTATTGAAACTGAATTCAACCGCAGTAAAAACTGAGTATAGCAAAAACCAGGAAACACTCTTTGCGAAGTATCACTCTTTAACCGCTAAGGAGTTTTCTGAACTATCCGGTATGCCCCGGAAGGAAACAGAAATTCTGCTTAATGAGCTTTCGGTGAAAGGAAGTTTAGAAAAGTTAACCACCAAAAACGGTTCACTCTGGAAGAAGAAAGAAACCG